>JBNKGL010000021.1:0-63817 GCA_050289805.1 Cyclobacteriaceae bacterium | reverse complement strand
CGCCGTGTGTACTTGGATAAGTGACCATCAGGGCTGCCAGGGAATCGCTGTTGGCCTCGGCCTTTTCCCGAAGGTCATCCACATCGATGTTCCCGCGGTCATCACATTTAACAATCACCACCTTCATTCCGGCCATGACAGCACTGGCAGGGTTTGTTCCATGGGCCGATGAAGGAATAAGCGTTACATTACGGTGTGTATCACCACGGCTTTCATGATAGGCCCGAATCACCATCAGACCCGCATATTCACCCTGTGCACCACTATTGGGCTGAAGCGAAACTCCTGCGAAACCGGTAATTTCCTTGAGCCAGTTGGTAAGGTCTGCAAACATTTCCCAATATCCCGCAGCCTGATCAACGGGCGCGAAAGGATGGATATTTCCAAATTCGGGCCACGTAACAGGAATCATTTCCGTGGTTGCATTTAATTTCATGGTACATGAGCCAAGCGAGATCATGCTGTGAACCAGCGAAAGATCTTTATTCTCAAGCTTCTTCATGTATCGAAGCATTTCATGTTCGGAACGGTATGTATTAAATACCGGATGCGTCATGAAATCTGATGAACGAACAAGATTTGAAGGCCAGTTCAGTTCCAGGCCGTTAGTCATTTCCGATACATCAATGTTATTTTTTTCAAAAGCTTCAGCGAAAACATCCAGAATTTCCTGCACATCTTCCACCGTACTTAGTTCATGTAGGGAAATGCCTACATGACCATCACCGAAGTAGCGGAAATTAATCTCTGCATTTTCCGCAGCCGTTCTTAGTTTCTGATCATTTTCAGCCTCTATGTAAAGCGTATCAAAGAAATTTTCATTCAGCTGGGAGATGCCCATTTTCTGAAGCCCCTCATTTAACAGCCGCGCCAGGCCATGAACCCGTCCTGCGATACGACGCAAGCCTTCGGGGCCATGGTATACACCATACATTCCAGCCATTACGGCAAGCAGTACCTGTGCAGTACAAATATTGGAAGTCGCTTTTTCCCGGCGAATATGTTGTTCCCGTGTTTGCAGGGCCATCCGGTATCCGGGATTTCCATTTTTATCTACTGAAGCACCTATGATCCTTCCTGGCAATTGTCGTTTGAAGGATTCAAGTGTGGCAAAGTATGCCGCGTGTGGTCCACCATAACCCATCGGAACCCCGAAGCGCTGGCTGGAGCCAAATACAACATCCGCTCCCATTTCACCAGGTGCTTTCAGAAGCACAAGGCTCAAAAGGTCTGCTGCCACACCCACGAAAAGATCCTGTTCCTTGGCAGTTGCGATAAGCGCTGAAGGATCTGTGACGGATCCCTTATCATTCGGGTATTGAAGAAGGATACCGAATAGATCCGGATTTGTCAGATCTACTTTGGTGATGTCTGTGATTATCAGGTTGATCCCAAGGGGTGTTGCCCTGGTCTTCAATACATCGATCGTTTGAGGAAACATGCTGTCGTCCACGACCAGCGTCATGGCATTCTTCCTTGCGCCTTTCCTGCTTCCGAAGAACATGGCCATGGCTTCACCAGCGGCTGTTCCTTCATCCAATAGTGAAGCATTGGCGATCTCCATTCCGGTAAGATCAGATACCATTGTTTGATAGTTGATCAGTGCCTCCAGTCGGCCCTGTGCAATTTCAGCCTGGTAGGGCGTATAAGCAGTGTACCATCCGGGATTCTCAAGAATATTTCTCAAAATCACTGGAGGGGTGATCGTAGGGTAATAACCGGCACCGATGTAAGACTTATAAATCTTATTCTTTGATGCCAGCTGTTTAAAATCAGACAGAAACACATGTTCCGTCCGTGCGGCAGGAAGATTCATTTCACCGGGGATCCGGATTGCATCCGGAATCGTTTGGCTGATAAGTTCTTCCATCGATGATGCACCAATAAAGGAAAGCATCTCATTGATCTGTTCCGGATCAGCCCCGTTGTGCCTGCTGTCAAAACGCTCGAAATCGTTAACCTCTAATTTCATTTTTCTCTATCGAATTTTTAAAGTTCCTGCCGCCTGTTTGGCTGTGCAAAAATAGGATAAATTTTCCTTTTCATATCTAACCAGAAACAAAGTATAACGTTCAAATAAGCATGATGCCACTTAACCGGAGTTTATTGAATTTTTTGAGTTTTCTGTCGCATCTTTGCAGTTTAATTGCAAACTGTATTATGAAAAAAATCATTCCATTCATTGCTGCATTCAGCCTGGTTATGGCTGCATCCGCGCAGAAAAATGAAACGGCTGTTAAATATGCCGAAACGATTACCGTTGAAGATCTTACTGATGATTTGACCATTCTTGCTTCAGATGCACTTGAAGGACGTGAAACGGGGGAAAGAGGTCAGAAGATGGCTGCAGCGTATATCAGGGAACATTTTAAAAGTCTCGGATTGGAGGCCCCGGTAACTACCGAAGGAGGAAAATCCTATTTTCAAACTGTGCCGCTTTATACCAATGTACCCGGCGAATCATACCTTACCGTAGGTGATAAGAATTATGAAAATTTTGTGGATGTCGTTCACTTTGGCTCCGGCGGAACAAAAACAACCGAAGGACTTGACGTTGTTTATGGCGGTGACGGTTCAGAAACTGCGACTGCGGATTTAAAAATCTCCGGCAATGCGGTTATGATCGAAGCGCAGGGAATGCGTTCCTGGCGTGCTGCAGCTGATCGGCTGAAAGAAGAGGGAGCGGCTTTATTACTGATCCTTAATTCACCAAGTGACGAGATTTTCGCAACGATGGCAGAGCAGTTCAAAGGGTATCTTTCCGGCGGGCGGCTTTCCATCAACAAACCTGAAGTTTCAGATGATAACCTCGAGGTATTCTTTGTGAGTCCGTCCACAGCGGCAAATATCCTTAACCTGAATCTTGAACAGCTTCCTGAGTTGAAAGAAGGATCCATCAAAAAGATCAAATCCAAGAAAGTCGGCTACAGCATCAGTTCTGTTCTTAAGACTGTTGAATCTGAAAATGTTCTGGGATTTCTGGAAGGAACCGATAAGAAAGATGAAATCCTGGTCTTGACCGCACACTTTGACCATGTCGGTGTAAATGGAGGTCAGGTATATAATGGTGCGGATGACGACGGCTCTGGGACAAGTGCAATCCTGGAAATTGCCGAAGCCTTCGTAAAAGCTAAAAATGATGGCAACGGACCGCGCAGAAGTATTCTTTTCATGACGGTTACAGGTGAAGAAAAAGGATTGCTTGGATCAGGCTATTATGTCGCTAATCCTGTTTTTCCTTTGGCAAATACCATCGCCGATCTGAACATCGACATGATTGGTCGTGTGGATCCTGAACACAAGGATAACCCGAATTATGTATATGTGGTTGGTTCAGACAAACTGTCTTCAGAATTACACAACATCAGTGAAAATACCAACACCACCTATACCCAGATGGATCTGGACTACACCTATAATGACCAGAATCATCCGGACCGCATATATTATCGCTCGGATCACTGGAATTTTGCCAAGAACAATATTCCTGTGATCTTCTACTTTAACGGCGTGCATGAAGATTATCACCAGCACACCGATACGGTTGACAAGATCAATTTTGAGATGCTCGCGAAGCGTGCGCAGTTGGTATTTTACACAGCGTGGGAACTTGCCAATCGTGACAGCCGGATCAAAGTAGATGTAGCGACCGAATCAGGATCAAACTAGAATTTTGAAATATCCCTAAATTAAAAAGCCCCGGATCGGGGCTTTTTTTGTTTTCTTTAGGAATTCTGGAAGGGTCCATGCATGAATTCAATGCCTGACCGTCGTCCCGAACTTGTTTCGGGATCCCCATTTGAATCCGTTGTTGTTCTGCAATCAGATGGGCACATTCACATGTCGTTCGGCATGGTAGGACGAACGAACGAGGGGTCCGGATTCAACATATTTCAATCCTCGCTTTAACCCTTCTTCACGATACGCATCAAACTGGTCAGGATGAATGAATTCCGCAACTTCAAGGTGCATTTTCGTAGGCTGCAGATACTGGCCAAGGGTGAGAATATCAAGCCCGTTAGCCACCAGGTCGTCCATTGCCTTGTGCACTTCATCCACTGTTTCACCAACGCCAAGCATAATGCCAGACTTAGTACGCCTTCCCGCTTCCTTCGTACGTTTGATCTGTTCAAGGCTGCGTTCATATTTTGCCTGGGGCCGTACACGGCGGTAAAGTCTTTCTACGGTTTCAACATTGTGAGAAACAACTTCCTGTCCGCCTTCAATCATTCGGTGAAGGGCGTCCCAGTTGGCCTTAACATCCGGTATTAACGTTTCAATGGTTGTTTCAGGGCTGAGTCTTTTAGTCTCCACAACGGTCTGATACCAGATCTCCGCTCCACGATCTTTCAATTCATCGCGGTTAACAGAAGTAATGACCGCATGTTTCACGCCCATTAATTTGATCGCTTCTGCCACACGGATCGGTTCCTGCTCATCGTATTCCGGCGGGCGGCCGGTAGCCACCGCGCAAAATGTGCAGCTTCTGGTACATACATTACCAAGTATCATGAATGTGGCAGTACCGGCTCCCCAGCATTCGCCCATGTTCGGACAATTACCACTTTCACAAATTGTGTGAAGTTTATGATCATCTACCAGTTTCCTCACTTTCGCGTATTCCTTCCCAACCGGGAGTTTCACACGCAGCCAGTCAGGTTTCCTGGTATGTTTTTTTTCTACTACGGGTAATTCAATCATAGTGCCTGAATTTGTTCCTCAAAGTTAGGTATTAAACCGAATACAATCAGAAAGGGTTTCCGATTATCTGCGGGATCCGTAAAATAATGTGATAAATGCGGTGGGAAATACTGATCTATTCTCAGCAGTGGGCATTAAAGTAACTTTGCCGGCATATGCATCCAGCAACATTCCGATCTCAAAACCGGTAACATTTGATTTCGAGCTGCCAAGCTCAAAGCTCAAAGCCGCTTTCAGGTTTCCGCCGATTCTAAGCTTCGACTCAAAAAGCCCCTGGAACAGTCGGCCCGTTCCCAGGATTTGATCTATGCTGTGATCTTCATTATTTGGATTATACTGCTCGGTTCGGCTGACAATTGCTGATCTGCTGGTGGTATATTCAATATAATATGGAGCGAGAATTCCAATGGACGGCCCTACAGCGCCAATCGCCTTGATTTCAACGCCCTGTGACGGTGCTTTCCTGAAAAGTATGTATTCCCTGCCATACTGAAGCCGAATTGAATAGAGGTAGTTACTCTTTCCATAGATATAAAAATTTCCGGTGATTGAGTTCCTCCGAATCTCCTGCGGATGCTTAACATTCACAAGTTCAATTCCGTAACTTTCAAACATACGGTCATTCAATCGTTTCGATTTCCGGGCCATAAAACCCCCGATAAGCCCTCCTGCAGTATTCTTACTCACGCCCCAGACAAACTCATTATCATATACGTCGGGCTGCTCTTCCTGTGCGAAAAGCATCGAAGGTATGATGAAAATAAGGGCAAGTATTAGAAACCTTAACATAAGATGAATTGCCGTCTGAATAACTAATTTAGCGAAATACTAACATAATGTATCTGATTTTAGTTTAGATTTTTAAAATTCAAAGAATGATCACAATCACATCCGAATATCTGGGACAACTGAGGACACGTTCTGAACACCTCCGGTCAGGGAGTATTATCATCACAGACGCCCCCACTGATAATCAGGGAAAGGGAGAGGCTTTTTCACCAACTGATACACTTTGCACCGCACTTTGCACCTGTATGATGACCCTTATGGGAATAACTGCAAACCGGGAGGGTATCGAACTTGAAGGACTTAAGGCAGAAGTGGAGAAGATCATGGCCAGCAATCCCAGGAAGGTAAGTAAAGTTCGTATTGTCTTTACACACGGAGGACTAAAAGCCACTCAGGAACAGGTGGACAAACTTATTGAAGCTGCCAGGACATGTCCGGTCGCGTTGAGTGTTTCTAAGGATCTTGTTCAGGATGTGACCTTTAACTTCAACAGGGTTCAGCCCTGAACGGCATCTTTCATGGGATCATACTGAATGCCCATATGGGAGTCATGATAAACCACTTTACCTTCTTTCACCACAAGTAACTGGGGTGATTCATGCCGAACGCCAAGCTGATCCGCAATTGCATAACTCACTTCGCGATCACCGATAACATCGATCGTATACGCTTCCACATGTTCCATTTCAGCTGGATCCCAGTATCGCTTAAGGCGGTCGAAGGCCATACTGCTAATGCCACAACGGTAACTGTGTTTGAAAATTACTACAGGATTGATGAAGGATTGTTTCAGCACATCATTGATCTGTGAAACCGTATTTAATGAATTCCAATGCATAATTAATCATTCCAAAGCCCTTTCTCACCTTTATCAAAGCGCGGTTCACGCACCTTTTCTTTAACGACATCAGGCTGGTTCTCCTGTTTCTTAAACAATTTAGACCAGAAAAGTTTTAAATTGAAATTCGATTTTGCACTTGCCCGATCACCCTCAAACTTATAGGATGGATGTCGATTCGCAATGTTCTTCCTCGACATTTTCATATTTCCCTGGTAAGCGCTTGCCTGTACCATTGCCCTTGAAGGACCGATACCCTTTAAGGCGCCATCGGCGGAATTGGGGTTTTTCTCATAACGCTGGGTGAGGCGTACATTGCCTGAATATTTGCCTGCTTCGTAATAATTCTTACCTGCAGGGCGTTTTTTGAGCGCATCTTCATGTGCCAATGGGTTCTTGGTATATTTGAATGTCCGTTTAAATGTGCCTGTAGATACCGTAGCTCTTCTTGTTTCGGCTGAAGGAGTTTTTCGTTCCAGGGGTTCACCGTCATTATTCCAGGGAAGCACAGAAACACTTCCCCCTGCTCCTTTAGGTTTTTTACCACCTTTGACGTTACCTGAAAAACCGGCGATCTGGGCATCCTGCTTGCCATGCCCTAATGAAGGAACTGGTTTGCCTCCATTATTATGCATGCGGAATCCCACCGTAAGATTTCTCCTGCCTTTATAAGGCTTGCCCGGAGAACGTAAATTGCCGTTAAAACGGGCTATTTTAACATCCTGCGCCTGGATTCTTCGGTTATCAAGAGGTTTACCATCGTTATTCCATCGGCCTCTCGCTACCGATCCTCCTCCCTTCGCAGGAGGTTTTCGCCGACCCCTGATGGAACCTGTGAAACCAGCAACCTTCAGATCCTGTGATTGCACCTTCCTGTTATCCACAGGGTTTCCGTTATTATTCCATTGATTTCTGGATACACTGCCTCCACCTTTCAGGCGTTTCCGGGATTTCATATTTCCCGCAAAATTTCCCACCGAAGACTTCAGGGAAATTGTAAGGTTGCCCTTACCCATTGATCTGCCTGCCTTCTCACTTGGGCGTTTTGAACTCATAAAATCGCGCCCTTTAATATTTCCCTTGTAGGGCTTGTCATCAACCGGTGCTGATTTATAATATTGCTGCCCGTTCGCTTTATTCCATTTTGGAGTCTTTGAGCGTATAGAACTGATTTTAAATCCGGCAATGTCACCTTTCCAGGCCCTCTCAGACGGCTTGGTGGCGGACATATAGCTGCCAGCTGCCTGGCCTTTATATGCTTTTTCCCGACGTGCGCCTGAAATAGATAAAAACCCGCTGCGCATACGGCCTGAATAAGCCTTGTCGCCCCTTCGGCTTGAGGATCTGTTGGCCATACGGGGTGCTGCCTGAATGGAAGGCCTGTCCACCGTTCGCTTTACACGCACAGGACGCCCCGCGATATCACCTTTATGGGCATCTTCCCATAAAGTTTTATCTTTCCATGCATAGGGCCGTTTACGTTTTCGGATGACATACGCTCCTGATGTTGTCCTGGGTACTATTCTCTTTTTGACAACATTACGTTCTGACCCTCTGCTGGCAGAAGGTGCCACTTCATGTCGATAGGCATTTTTGCCGGTAAATGTGATACGTTTGGATTTTCCGGTATAGGGAGAACCAACACCGGCTTTTTCATTGTTCCTGTTTGAAAACCTGGGCGAAGAACGGATATATTTCATTCGCTGCTTTTCATTCATGCTTTTGCGCCCTGCATAAGGATTCGGCTGAGCATATTTTGCCTGGCTTTTAATTCTGGGGGTCCGGGATTTTACCCTTCTCCCGGAAATATTGCCCCTGTAGGCCTTTTCACCCTGCCGGCTTCGGGTCTTGAAACGTACTTCCCTCAACTCCTTCCTGTTGCTTTTCGCTTTATCCTTCTTTTGCGCATAGCTTTCATTCGGTACCGATGAAAGTACCATGCACACGATCAGGAATAATCCGAATAGCCAGTGTCGTCCGGAAATACGCTGCGGATGGTTATATGTAGTTAATTTTTGCAAAAAATATGAGCTCGTTCAAAAAATTCACCGCTTGGGTGAATACCACAAGTAGCTAAAAGGAAACTGCTTTACAAAAGTAATGTAAGACAATTCAGTAAAATGTCCCTTATAAGGCACTTGTATTACTCTAACGCAACAAATTAATTAAAATTCCAGCAATTCTTTTATTTTTTGACTCAGACGACCTTTCGGAAGAAAGTTTTCTTCCAGTTTTGCTGAAAAAGGAACTGCCGTATCAAGGCTTGCACATCTGATCACAGGCGCATCAAGATATTGAAACAGGTTCTCCCCGATCCAGGCCGCGATTTCACCTCCGACACCTCCGGTTAGACAATCTTCATGAAGAACCAGGACACGGTTGGTCTTTTTCACGGATGCTGCAACAGCTTCCTTGTCCCACGGCAACAGACTCCGCAGGTCAATGATATCAAAAGAACGGTCCCCAAATTCCTGCTGAACTTCCATGGCCCAGTGAACACCCATTCCGTAGGTGATAATGGAAACCTCGGTACCTTCTGATACAACCCTGGCCTCGCCAATTGGAAGCGTATAATAATCATCCGGAATTGTATCGGTAAGGGATCGGTAAAGATATTTATGCTCAAAAAACAATACGGGATTAGGGTCAGCTATTGAAGCAGCAAGCAAGCCTTTTGCGTCATACGGGTTTGACGGGTATACAATTTTCAGTCCGGGCGTATGAAAAAACCATGCCTCATTGGATTGAGAATGGTAAGGTCCGGCACCTACACCCGCACCGGTCGGCATTCGAATTACAACATCCGCATTTTGTCCCCAGCGATAGTGCGCTTTAGCCAGGTTATTTACGATCTGATTGAAACCACAGGTTACAAAATCAGCAAACTGCATTTCAACCATGCTTTTGTAGCCCGCGATTGACAATCCCAGGCCAATACCGATAATGGCCGATTCACACAGCGGTGTATTGCGCACACGCTCTTTCCCAAATTCTTCTACAAATTTATCGGTCACCTTGAATACACCGCCATATTCCGCAATGTCCTGCCCCATCAGAACGAGATTATCGAATCGCTCCATACTTTGCCTAAGCCCGTCGGAAATCGCATCCACAAATCTCTTTTCAGACATCTTCTTTGTAGCAGGCGCTACGGTGACTTCAGTTGATTCCTGGTACATATCACCCAACTCGCGTTCTGTATCTGCCGCCGGTACCTCTTCGGCATATGCCTTTTTCAATCCTTCCTCGATCTCAATGCTGATCTCATTCCTGATATCGTCAATCATGGCTTTATCCAGCACGCCCTCATCAAGAAGGTATTTTTCATAGTTCTCCACCGGATCCTTTTTCGCCCAGGATTTCATGAGCTGGTCAGGGACATATTTCGTACCCGATGCCTCCTCATGACCACGCATCCTGAACGTTATGGCCTCCACTAATACGGGACGTGGTTTTTTACGGATACTCCGCGCCAGACGGCCAATGGTATCATACACTTCGAGAATGTTATTTCCATCTACCTGCAGCGCCTCAATGCCATAGGCAGGACCTTTATCAACAAATGACTTAAAACGGAACTGCTCATTACTCGGTGTTGACAGACCATAGCCATTATTTTCAATAACAAATATGACTGGCAGGTCCCAGACAGCGGCAACATTCAGTGCCTCGTGAAAATCTCCTTCACTGGCACCGCCGTCCCCGGAAAAAACGAGTGAAAGTCCGTTCGTACCCGACAGCCGTGCTGCCAGGGAAATGCCATCCGCGACTGCGAGTTGCGGACCAAGATGGGAAATCATCCCCACCACGTGATGTTCATTGGTTCCAAAGTGAAAAGAACGGTCCCGTCCACTTGTAAAACCGGATAACTTTCCCTGAAACTGTGCAAAAAGCCGATCCAGTGGAATATTTCGCGTGGTGAATACTCCCAGGTTTCGATGCATGGGAAGTATATATTCATCCGGATTCAGCGACATGGCCGCCCCTACCGAAATGGCTTCCTGCCCGATGCCGGAAAACCATTTGCTTATTTTTCCCTGGCGAAGCAGTATGATCATTTTTTCTTCGATCATTCTCGGCATCAGCAGGTTTCTGTATAAACTTTTGAGTGTATCCTGGGAATATCTTTTTCGTTCGAATTTCATGTGGATATGAGTTGGAGACAAAATTAAAGGTTCGACCCTTTCTGCAAAGTGAAGGGTTCTTTTTATTTTTACGAGCAATGGTGAAATATGAGAAGTTCAGGCTGGCAAACGGCCTTCAGGTAGTGGTTCATGAAGATCATGATGTTCAGGTTGCCGTAATCAACATTCTTTATGATGTGGGATCCAGGGATGAATCTCCCGACAAAACAGGATTTGCGCATTTATTCGAACATTTAATGTTCGGCGGATCGGTCAATATCCCTGACTATGACGGTGAACTTCAAAAAGTGGGCGGTGAAAATAATGCTTTTACAAGCCCGGATATTACCAACTACTACATGACGCTCCCATCACATAGCCTGGAAACAGGCTTCTGGCTCGAATCAGACCGCATGCTGGCCCTTAATTTCAATCCTGATGTTCTGGAAGTTCAGCGAAAGGTTGTAATCGAAGAGTTTAAGCAACGGTATTTGAATCAACCGTATGGGGATGTATGGCTGAAACTACGCCCCGTAACGTATCATCGCCACCCCTATCAATGGCCCACTATTGGAAAAGATATCAGCCATATTGAAAATGCCACGATGGAACAGGTACGTTCCTTTTTCTATACACATTACAGGCCGGATCAGGCTATCCTTGTGGTAGCTGGAAATGTTCAGACAGAAGAAGTGAAACGGCTCGCGGAAAAATGGTTCGGCCCGATCCCTGCCGGCGAAGGGTATCAGCGCCAATTGCCAGCTGAACCCGCTCAACAGGAATACCGGAGGATTGACTGCAGTGCTGATGTACCTGCAGAGGCATTATACCTGTGTTTCCATGTTCCCGGGCGGTACGACAAATCCTATTACCCCGCCGATTTGCTCGGGGATATCCTCGGCAGAAGTAAATCAAGCCGGTTATACAAGGAACTGGTCTATGAAAGAAAAATGTTTTCAGGAATCAATGCCTATATGACAGGTTCCCTGGATCCCGGACTACTGGTAATCAGCGGACAGCTGACGCCGGGTACAAATACTGAGGATGCAGAAGCTGCGGTTTTTGAGATCATTGATTCATTAATTGAGAACGGAATAACTCAGGAAGAACTTGATAAGGTAAAAAACCAGGCAGAATCAACCCTTGTTTTTAGTGAAGTGGAAGTGTTGAACAGGGCCATGAACCTCGCGGTTCATACGCTGCACGGGGATACGGAAGAAATAAACAGGGAAGTCGAACATATCAGAAATGTTCAAATGAATGACATTACCGCGGCAGCAAAAAAGTATCTGAAAAAGAACAATTGCAGTTCTCTGCATTACCATAACGCCTGAAAAATGAAAATTAGAACCGGAATAGGATATGATGTTCACCAGCTCGCAGAAGGCTATGACCTTTGGCTTGGGGGTATAAAAATACCGCACGAGAAGGGGGCCGTCGGTCACTCCGATGCAGACGTACTCATACACGTAATCTGCGACGCGCTGCTCGGTGCCGCCAATATGAGGGATATAGGATTTCATTTTTCGGATACGGATCCCGCCTACCGTGGAATTGACAGTAAAATTCTATTGAAAAATGTGGTGGATATGATCCATGAGGAAGGCTGGGAAATTCAAAATGTGGATACAGTCGTATGCCTGCAACGACCCAAGGTAAATCCCCATATCGACGAAATGAAAGAGGTACTTGCAGCGGTCATGGGTGTTAATCCCGACCAGGTATCCATCAAAGCAACCACCTCCGAAAAAATGGGATTTGTGGGTCGTGAAGAAGGTATTTCCGCATATGCTACAGCATTGATTACTTCAGGATGAGTAAAAATCCAAATGTGAGAATCATTGAAACTGAAGATGGGTCCCACAGTTTGTATAATGATCAGCTGAAAGAGACCTACCACTCCAGCCGGGGCGCTATTCAGGAATCTGAGCATGTTTTTATAAATGCCGGACTGGAGGTGTGCCGCGCGAACCCGATACATATCCTGGAAATTGGATTCGGCACCGGATTGAATGTGCTCCTTTCAGTATTATGGTCGGTAAAAACCAACACACCCGTAGCCATTACAAGCCTTGAAGCATTTCCGTTAGCCGATTCAATTACTGAATCACTCAACTATGGAACACTACTCAATGCTGAAGAATGGTTCAGAAAAATCCACGCGCAGCCATGGAATGAAAAGGTATCCTATGAACATGGCATTACACTTGAAAAATTAAACGCCGACTGGAAGGAATTTTCCTTGGATCATACGTTTGACGTAATTTTTTATGATGCCTTCGCTCCCTCCAGGCAGCCCGAAATGTGGGAGTTAAGTCTGATTCAAAAAGCCTGTGATGCCCTCAAACCGGATGGAATATTTGTCACTTATTCCGCCAGAGGTCAGTTGAAACGCGACCTTGCCAGCACCGGTATGGTGGTTGAAACATTGCCCGGACCACCAGGTAAAAAGGAAATGGTTCGTGCCGTTAAAAAATGATAGCAGGCCGACATGACGTTCGTATAATGGAAAAATCCCCTTTTTTAAGGGATGAAATTTGTCGAAAAGTGAATACCACAATGTCGATAATCCCCTATCTTTAATGTTCAGGATTATTCTATGCCCTATGAAATTCAGATTCTTCCTTCTTGTCCTTTCCGTTGTTGTTGTTGCTTGTAATCCGGATAAGGATATACAAAGACCTGTGCACAACCAGATATCTGCCGAAGACGCGAAGACGTTCAGTCTTCCACCCCTTAAAAATGAAACAGGATCAGAGGACAACCCATATGACCGGTTTGAATTTGACGTGCTCCGGTTCCGGGATCCTGTAACAGGCCGTATTCCGGAAAATATCCGCGAGAAGGAACTGGCCTTTGCCGAAAACCTCCCTGTAAGTGATGGAATTATGGTTCGAGATAAGAACGGTATTGCCAGGAACATCCAGGCAAACTTCACAGCTGCCGGACCCTTCAATGTCGGGGGGCGCAGCAGGGCTGTCGGCATTGATGTAACCAATGAGAATATCATCCTTGCGGGCGGTGTTTCAGGGGGTCTGTGGAGATCGACGAACCAGGGAAGCAGCTGGACCCGCGTTACACCTGTGAGTGAACTTCCCAATATTCGCAGTATTACGCAGGACACAAGACCCGGTAAACAAAATACATGGTACTACGGCACCGGCGAGATTTTACCCGGAAGTTCCGCAGGAACCATTGGCGCCCCTTATCGGGGGAACGGAATTTACAAGTCCACCAATGGCGGAGTTACTTGGAGCAGGATTTCATCGACAGCAACCGATCCAATAGATAATCTTTCGTCGCCGTTCAACTATGTGCATGACATAGCCATTGATCGTTCCAATACTTCCCAGGATGAGGTTTATGCTGCCGCACTTGGCGGAATTTACCGGTCTACCGACGGATTTGCGTCATTTCAGCTCGTTTTGGGACATGACAATATCGTATCAAACAATGATGGGATCTGGACTGAGGTTGCGCTTACGAGTACCGGCATCGTTTATGCAACGTTGTCGAATACATCAGGAAATAAAACCGCACCGGCAGGTATTTTTCGTTCTGTAAGCGGACTGGCCGGCTCCTGGGAAGAGATAACGCCTCCTACCGGTTTCGGAACAGATTTTCGTCGGACTGTTATCGCAATCGATCCATCCAATGAGAATATTGTGTATTTCCTGGGAAACAAGGGAACTTCCAACAGCCTTCACAGATATGACGATTCGGCACCCGCAGGAAGCGAGTGGACGGATCTTACCGCATCAATACCTAATTTAGGTGGCCTCGTAGGGGATTATGATGCACAAAGCTCCTACAATATGGTTTTGGAGGTGCATCCTGCCAATTCAAATGTAGTATACCTTGGGGGAACCAACCTATACCGGTCCCGAAATGCATTTGCGGATGATACGCAGATCGACTGGGTTGGCGGATATTCAAGAAGCAACAATGCCACGCAATATTTCAATCATCATGCAGATCAGCACACACTGGCCTTTTTCCCGTCCAACCCAAACCGTATGATCAGCGGCCATGACGGAGGTTTAAGCATTACTGAAAATAACCTGAAAAACACGCAGACAGAAATTCTCAATGAAAACAACCAGGTAATACAGCGGGTATTGATTGAATGGACAAACCTTAACAATGGTTATGTGACCACTCAATTCTACAGCCTTGCATTCGAAGAGGAAAATGTAGGGGATCCCTCTGTCATGGGCGGGCTTCAGGATAATTCAACCTACATTCTACAGGACCCTCAGCGTACTGCCGACTGGATAAACATTGGTGCGGGAGACGGCGGTTTCTGCTACTATGATAACTCTTCTGTAATCTTTACGGCGCAGTATGCGAATGTATTCAGGATCGGCTTTGTGAACAATGCCCCGCAATCTTTCAATATTAGTCCGCCCAATGGAGGTGATGATGAATTCAACCTTTTTATTAATCCTATTTTGGTTGATCCCGTCGCACCGAATAAGGTGTTTGTAGGCGGCAAAGGCCGAATTTATTATACGCTGGATGTTCGTGATAATCCAAGGGATAATGAATGGTACACATTCGGAACCCCGACCATTCCGGCAAATGAGAAGGTAAGCGCCATGGCTGCGTCCGAATCACCTCAAAGTGTGATGTATATCGGTACGGAACGTGGAAAATTATTTCGGGTCAATAACTCAACATCACTGAATCAGATCAATGAAATTACAGGATCCGGTTTTCCTTCCAACGGATATATTACAAGTATTGCTGTTGACCCCGCAAATGCCAACCGGGTGCTCGTAGCTTTTTCCAACTACAATGTTACCAACCTGTTTTATTCAACGAATGGCGGCAGCAGCTGGGATGCGGTAAGTGGAAACCTCTCGAATGCCGGATTATCCGGTGGTGGTGCGCCTTCGGTACGGTGGGTGACCATGATGCCCAACGGTGGGAACGGCAATATTTACCTACTCGGAACCAGTGTGGGCCTGATTTCATCAACACAGCTCTCGGGAAGTTCTACGGTCTGGGAACGTGAAGCCGTCAATACTATCGGAACAATTCCGGTTGATATGGTTCGAGTGAGACCCATCGATGGGTATATTGGAGTGGCTACTCATGGAAACGGAATCTATGAAGGCCGTATTAGCGTTCCGATGCAGGCACGACTTCAACTTCTGGATATCCGATGTCAGGAAGGAACTGCTGTTCTTCAGACGAATATTCAATTCCAGGGTGTGGAAAATGAATTCAACCTTCAGTATGAATGGTTCTTTAACGGACAATCCCTGGGAGGTGACCTGAACGGACCCGGAATCAGTACCACTACCGAAGGGAAATACCAGGTACGAATTACAAATAATGTGAACGGGCAATCAGACCTTTCCAATGAAATTGATTTAAACTTCACCGAGGCGAATCCTCAATGGTGCAGCGGAAATCCGGTCGCTTCCATTGGCGATGAAGAATTTTCGAAAATACAGGTTTATCCGAATCCTGCAGATCAGGACCTCTCTATTCAACACTCCTATTTAGGAGAGGTAATGATCCGGATACTGGATGTTAACGGCAAAACCATACTGGAAAGAAGGAGTTCAGACCAACGGGTACAGCTGGACATATCGTCATTTACGCCGGGCACGTATATTTTATTGATTGCTCATGGGAATGAATTGACGTCAAAAAAATTCATAAAAAAATAGCAGCCAAAATTTTATGAAAATTATAGATCGTCAAACATTGACCGATCCGGATTTATAATAAATTCAATTATTTAATTCTTTTTTAAAAAAATCGCAAATGCCCGATCCGGATGGTGATTGGGCTGCAAATAATCACGCGGAATTTTAGTGATTTTTTAGTACCTTTAACATTGCTGTATTAAAAAAAACCACTCCCGGCCGTCTTATCAGCGTCTCGGTCCACCCGGTAAAACAGCAACGACACCAACCAATAAAAGAGGTACGATGAATAGCAAGCCCCAAGGATTATACCGTCCTGAGTTTGAGCATGACGCATGCGGAATAGGATGTATCGCAAATATCAAGGGAATAAAGAGCCACGGGATCATCCAGGATGCGCTGGATATGCTCGAAAATATGGAACATCGCGGCGGAACCGGAAGTGATCCGGAAACCGGCGATGGCGCAGGTATCCTGATACAGGTACCACATGATTTTCTTAGAATCAAATGCCTGGAACTGGGTTTTGATCTTCCTAAACCTGGTCATTATGGTGTTGGAATGATCTTCTTCCCTACCAACCAACAGGTACGGGAGAAATGCCGCGCAACGCTGGAAGATCATGCCGCAGAAATGGGATTTGAGATTCTGGGTTACAGGGAAGTTCCTGTCAACCGAAATATCCCCGGATCAGGGGCCAGCCGGACCGAACCCGTCATTGAACAGATCTTCCTGAAGCATAGTGAAGATCTTACCGGAGAAGCGCTCGAGCGCAAGCTTTTTGTACTTCGTAATTATTCCACTCATTATATCGGTCATAACATACCCGGAAATAACGGTGATTTCTATGTCGCGAGTCTTTCCAATAAAACCATTATCTACAAGGGTCAGCTGCGCACCAATCAGCTTAGGCCCTACTACCTGGATTTACAGGAAAAGTCGTTGAAATCGGCCCTTTCCATTGTTCACTCACGTTTTTCCACCAATACTTTTCCAAACTGGAAGCTGGCACAGCCGTTCAGATATCTTGCACACAACGGGGAGATCAACACAATACGGGGTAACGTTACCAAGATGAAGTCGAAGGAGGCAATGATGAAGTCGACCCTGTTCAGCGATGAGGAACTTCATAAATTACTTCCTATCACGGACCCTACCCATTCAGATTCAGCCAACCTCGACGCCCTGGTTGAAATGCTCGTGCTCAGCGGTCGTCCGCTTCCCCATGTGATGATGATGCTTGTACCGGAAGCCTGGGAAGACAATGAGCTGATGGACACGGATAGAAAAGCATTTTATAAATACCATGCCTCCTTAATGGAGCCCTGGGATGGACCTGCAGCACTTATATTTACAGATGGTGATAAGGTAGGGGCCACCCTGGACCGCAACGGGTTGCGCCCGGGAAGGTATTGCATTACCAGTGATGATCGTTTGATTGTCGCTTCTGAAGCAGGCGCCCTTCCGGTTGACGAACGTCTCATCATTAAGAAAGGCAGAATCCAGCCGGGCAAAATGCTGATGGCGGATCTGGTAAAAAAGCGGGTATTGTATGATGACGAGATCAAGGCCGAAATTGTGGAGAAGAAGCCATATTTCGACTGGATCAAAGAATATCGTGTAAAGCTCAGGCTGCTGCCGGAGCCCACGCTTCACGATTCAGGATTTCATGAAGCATCCTTAACACGGCGACAGAAAGTTTTCGGATATACGTCTGAGGAATTACGCCTGATCCTTGCTCCTATGGTCGCTTCAGGTACGGAGCCCGTCGGCTCAATGGGCGCAGATACGCCGCTTGCAGTTCTTTCCGACCAGAGTCAGCATATCAGCAATTATTTCAAGCAACTGTTCGCCCAGGTGAGTAATCCGCCCATCGACCCGATCCGGGAACGGATGGTAATGTCATTGTTCACCAGGGTTGGTGAAAGTTTGAATATCCTGGAGGAGACACCGCTTCATACAAAGCAAATCCATATTTCTCAGCCGGTATTGTTAAACAGCGACATACAGAAATTTAAAAACCTTGCCGCAAAAGGTTTTGACTATGGCATCATAAATTCAACTTTCGATGTAGAGGATCCCAATGGTCTGGAGGCCGGGCTGGATGCGATATGCAGAAAGGCTGAAAACCTGATTAATCAGGGTAAAAAGGTGCTGATCATTTCCGACCGCCAGATAACCCGGCAACATGCGCCGATCCCTTCTTTACTTGCAATCGGGGCAGTTCACCATTACCTGGTAAGCAAAAAGATGCGAACCAAGGCAGGCCTGATCCTTGAGGCAGGTGACATTCGCGAAACGCATCATTTTGCCACGGCAATCGGCTACGGTGCAAGTGCCATCAATCCATACCTGGCGCTCGAGACTATTCATGATATGAACAAGTCAGGAATGCTTGATACGGAAATGACCATGGAGGATGCTTTTCAGAATTATCAAAAGGCAATAGGATATGGCCTGTTAAAAGTCTTATCGAAAATGGGAATCAGCACGCTCCAGTCATATCAGTCGTCCCAGATTTTTGAAATTCTTGGTTTATCAAACCGTGTTGTAGACAAATGCTTCAAGGGAACCACCTCGAGAATAGAGGGTCTCGGGTTTGAAGAACTGACCAGGGAAATATTGGTCCGTCATCGTTACGCTTACCAGACTGAAGATGAAAATCTTGAGGTCGGCGGAATTTATCAATGGAAGAGACGGGGTGAACGTCACTTGTTTAACCCGGAGACTATTCACCTGTTGCAGCAGTCTACGCGCAAAAACAATTATGATCTTTACAAAAAATTTGCCGAGAAGATCAATGATCAGGCAAAACAGGCACTTACCCTGCGGGGGTTGTTTGAATTCAAGGACCGGCCGTCCATTCCTATTGAGGAGGTAGAGCCCAAAGAGTCTATTTTCAAGCGGTTCGCAACCGGCGCAATGTCATTTGGATCAATTTCACACGAGGCCCACTCAACGCTGGCCATAGCCATGAACCGCATTGGAGCGAAAAGCAACAGCGGTGAAGGGGGAGAAGATGAAATTCGATTTGAACGAAAGGAAAATGGAGACTGGGAGCGTTCAGCGATTAAGCAGGTAGCATCCGGTCGTTTTGGCGTAACAAGCTATTACCTGACCAATGCTGATGAATTACAGATAAAAATGGCTCAGGGAGCAAAACCCGGGGAAGGTGGTCAGCTGCCCGGACATAAGGTGGATGAATGGATCGGACGGGTTCGCCATTCAACACCCGGCGTGGGATTAATTTCACCACCTCCTCACCACGATATCTATTCGATCGAGGATCTGGCTCAGCTGATCTTTGATCTTAAAAATGCAAACCGGGATGCCAGGATCAATGTCAAGCTGGTATCTGAGGCAGGAGTCGGTACTGTTGCCGCCGGTGTGTCTAAAGCAAACGCGGATGTCGTCCTAATTTCAGGTGCCGACGGAGGAACGGGTGCATCACCACTCAGCTCTATTCGTCATGCCGGCTTACCCTGGGAACTTGGCCTGGCCGAGGCACATCAAACACTTGTTAAGAATAATCTTCGTAGTAGAATAGTAGTTCAGACAGATGGTCAATTGCGCACCGGCAAGGATCTTGCCATCGCGACTCTTTTGGGGGCCGAAGAATGGGGGATTTCTACTGCCGCACTGGTAGTAGAAGGCTGCATAATGATGCGTAAATGCCATCTGAACACATGCCCCGTGGGTATTGCAACACAAAACCCTGAATTAAGGCAACTATTCACAGGTGATCCTGATCATGTTGTTAATTATTTCACATTCCTTGCCGAGGACCTGCGTGAAATAATGGCCGAACTCGGTTTCAGAACTATTGATGAAATGGTGGGACATACCGAAGTGCTGAAAATGCGCAGTGACATCAAGCATTGGAAATACAAGCACCTGGACCTTTCTCCTATTTTCTACAAAGAGTCTGTGCCGGCGAACGTTGGTATTTATAAGCAGATTGAACAAGACCACGAAATTGATGAGGTTCTGGACTGGAAACTTATTGAATCCGCAAACGACGCACTGGTTAACGGAGCAAGTGTCTCCGAATCATTTCATATACGAAATACCGACCGTACAACAGGGGCAATGCTTTCGAATGAAGTCTCAAAAATTTATAAAGGTGACGGGCTAACCGAAGATACCATCCGTTATACATTCAGGGGTTCTGCCGGCCAGAGTTTCGGAGCATTCCTGGCGCCAGGTATTACTTTCCACCTGGAAGGGGAGGCTAATGATTATTTTGGAAAAGGATTATCCGGGGGCAAGCTGATCATTCATCCCACCGAAGATTCAAAGCTTTCCGCTACGGAAGAAAATATCATTATTGGGAACGTCGCCTTCTATGGCGCCACCAAGGGTAAAGCATTTATCCGCGGAATGGCCGGTGAGCGATTTGCGGTAAGAAATTCCGGCGTTCATGCCGTAGTCGAAGGTGTTGGCGACCATGCCTGTGAGTATATGACCGGCGGACGTGTTGTAGTTCTTGGAAGGACAGGAAAGAATTTTGCCGCGGGAATGAGCGGCGGAATAGCCTATGTCTATGACCCTGACAAAGTGTTCCCTGCCATGTGCAACAAGGGAATGGTGGACCTTGATCCGCTTGATGATCAGGATATCAATCTACTTCGTGAATTAATTGAGGAGCACATGGCTTTTACACATAGCACGGTAGCCTCTTCAATACTGAAAAACTGGGATGATGAACTTGGACATTTTGTAAAGGTTATTCCGTTTGACTACAAGGCGATTTTGAATAAAATAAAAAAAGAAGGCAATCTTAAAATAGCAGTTTAGTATGGGACATGCAGATGGATTTTTGAAATTTAACCGTGAGTTGCCACATAGCCGTGATCCTAAGGTAAGGATTGGCGATTATAAGGAGATTTACGAACCGTTCCCTGAAAAGAAAACCAAGGAGCAGGCAGCGAGGTGTATGGATTGTGGAATACCTTTCTGTCACAGTGGTTGCCCGTTAGGAAATATCATCCCTGATTTCAATGACGCTGTCTACAATCAGCAATGGGAAAAGGCGGCAAAGATATTGTTGTCGACAAATAACTTTCCCGAATTCACTGGAAGAATATGTCCGGCCCCCTGCGAGGCAAGCTGCGTTCTCGGGATCAATAAACCACCGGTTGCCATCGAACATATTGAAAAGACCATTGCTGAAAAAGCCTATGAACTGAACCTGATCAAACCACAGCTACCTGAGTTCAGAACAGGAAAAAAAGTAGCGGTTGTGGGGAGTGGTCCGGCAGGATTGGCGGCAGCAGCCCAGTTAAACAAAGCAGGTCATTGGGTAACCGTATTTGAACGCAGTGATCGTATTGGAGGTCTTCTGCGCTATGGAATTCCGGATTTTAAACTTGAAAAATGGGTTGTCGACCGCAGGGTTAAAATCATGGAGGATGAAGGAATCCGGTTCAAAACAAATGCAGATATTGGTATTAATATTAATCCCGACGAGCTGCTGGAAGATTTCGACATGCTGCTATTGTGCACAGGCGCTACCAAACCCCGTGATTTATCTATTGAAGGACGTGATCTGGACGGTGTTCATTTTGCTATGGATTTCCTTACACTGCAGAATAAGGAAGTAGCCGGAGATGATGCTCCGGAGGTCACCATAAAAGCAACCGGTAAGAACGTCATTGTGATTGGTGGTGGTGATACCGGATCCGATTGCATTGGTACATCACACCGGCAGGGTGCTGCCTCTGTAATGCAGCTTGAGTTGCTTCCCAAGCCTCCTCAGCAACGGGATGAAGATCACAACCCCTGGCCTGAATGGCCTACTGTGGTGCGTACCTCTTCATCACATGAAGAAGGCGGTGAACGTGCCTGGTCGATGCTCACCAGAAAATTCATTGACAATGGTGATGGTGCAGTAAGCGGACTCGAAGTAGCTGAAATTGAATGGTATACAGATGAAAACGGGAACAGGTCATTCCGTGAGAAGGAAGGTTCAGAACGAATCCTCCCCTGCGACCTGGCACTGCTGGCCATCGGATTCGTATCTCCTGAACGGGAACTTCCGGATCAGCTAAAGCTGGAAACAGACCCGCGCGGAAATATTAAAACGAAGAAATACCGTACCTCAAATCCACGGATCTATTCTGCAGGAGACGCCCGGAGGGGACAATCCCTTGTGGTATGGGCGATTGCCGAAGGACGGGAGGCAGCCGCGGAAGTAGACAAGGCATTAAGCGGACAATCCCGGCTTGAAAGGCGGGATAAATCATATTTATCCTTGTAAATCCTTATAAATTCTGGGTATTAAACGTATCGCCCTGCGACAGGTCACCGGTTTCAAACCCGCGACGGAACCAGCGCATACGCTGTTCGGAAGTACCATGTGTAAAAGCATCAGGCACTACCCTGCCTTGTGATTGACGTTGAAGGCGATCATCCCCGATCGCATTTGCCGCATTCAATGCTTCCCCAATATCCCCTCGCTCAAGGATATCATTCATCTCCTGGGCATGATTTGCCCAAAATCCTGCGAGAAAGTCGGCCTGAAGTTCTAGTCGAACAGAAAGCTGATTGTACTCCCGGTCACTGAGCCTTCCACGCATCTGATGAACTTTATCAGTATATCCTAAAAGATTTTGAACATGATGGCCCACCTCATGCGCAACAACATAGGCCATTGCAAAGTCACCCGGGGCGCCGAATTTATTCTTCAGGTCATCATAAAAGCTCAGGTCGATATAAACGCGTTGATCAGGGGGGCAATAAAACGGTCCGGTTGCGGCACTGGCAAGCCCACACGCCGACTGCACGCTGCCGCTAAATAAAACCAATGTTGGTTCCGGGTAATCCTCACCAAACTCTTCCATGAAGACCTTATTCCAGACATCTTCCGTATCGGCCAGGACAACTTTCACAAAGGCTGCCAGCTCATCTTCTTCGGCAGTTGGCTGATAGCTTTGACTGGTGGCTTGCGGAGAAGCCATTTCAACATTTTGCAGGAGCTCCAGCGGATTTCCGCCAAGAAGCCATGAAATGAGTAAAATGACGATTAATCCACCACAACCAATAGATCCTTTTCTACCCATTGAACCCATCCCCCGACGGTCGTCAACATTACTGCTTTGTCTACGTCCTTGCCAGCGCATATTTTTCCGGTTTAAGTTTTTTATGAAAAATACGAAACGGAAACCTAACTGAGAATCAATTTCTTATCTAATCTGTTAAGAATGATAATATAATTGAAGTGGCAGACTCTACATCTGTGGTGAAAATTTTACCGGAGGCTTTTAATCTGAATTTTTCAAGTAATGCGGAAGGGCTGTTTTGAAGCCAGGTAACATTACCCGAAGTTCCCAGCAATGCCTTGAAAATTGGATAAAGTGTTTCTACGGAAGCATCAACATCCCTGATATCAATTAAAACCCCACATTTATCAGCCCTTTTTATTGCTTCGGCTGTCACCTGAATTACTTCTTTGCTACTTTGATTGTCGAGGTCAGCAACGGTAATTTCGGGCACACTGATCTTTTGAATAAATGCGGGCGGTAATTCAAGGTTTGTTTGGGAGATCCTTATGTAAAGCAATAAGCGCATTACCGGATGATCACAATTTGTCTAGTAACAGTTTCTCCATCCTGAAAAGTCGCCCTTAAAAAATAAATGCCGGCGGAGAATCGCTCTACAGAAATTTGATAATTAATATTCGGTGGAATATTCTCATATTCACCAAGCGTTCTTCCTGTTCCATCGATGATCGTAAGCTCAGCTCTCTCAGTTGAAAACACGATAAGGTTACGATCAGCATTCAATGGATTGGGAAAAACAGTCAGTGATCTTTCTTCGGGCGGCTTTTCCTCCGACAATTCAGACTTAAAGACCTGAATCCCTCCTGCCCCGGAACCCAGGATCAGCTGATCCCTGTCAAGATTCAATAAATTCACAAAGACAGGTGCCAGGTTCCTGCCAGCATACACATCACCGTCAGACCCTGCCAGCAGGTTGATTTCCTCCCAATCCCGTTCTGAATCTGAGTCCGCCAGCCAGGCCAGGCCGCCCCGGCTGTCAACCCGCACCAGGTCCCTCGTTCCGTTGTGGTCAATATCCTGATAGGTGAGGAAAGTTGCACCCCGAAAATTATCATTCCCAAGACCAAAAACATCCGTCTCCGTAAAAGTAAACCTGATCTGGGAACCATTCCTGTCACCCTCGTACAACTCAACCTTTCCGGTAACGCGCCCTACCAAAATATCCTGAATCCCGTCTTCATTAACATCTTCCAGCGAAATAACATCCTGATTTCCTACACTTGTGAAGACTGTAACAGGATTGCCCGGGTAAGGGTCTCCAGGGTCACCGCTACCGGGGATTAAATACAATCGGTTGCCCAGCCCGGCATTCTGCGCGAGAAAACATAAATCGGGAATTGCATCGCCCGTCAGGTCACGGAATATCGGTCGAATATTAAAAAGCTGCAGACTACTGAGCTGCCGGAAATCATCATCGGTTCTGGCAAAGGAGGGTGACGTGGCTGAACCGGTGTTTTCAAAAAGCTTTATACTTCCCTTTGCTTCAGGGCCCTCACCATCAGAATAATTACCAACGAACATATCCAGATCACCATCCTGATCAATATCTGAGAATGCCGGATGGGACATTGAACCAACATCAATCATATCTTCAATCAGAAAACGATCTGTTTCCAATTGCAGCACCGGATTTTCGGTAGTACCGGTATTAACGTAGTGATTAACAATTTCCTTCCTGTTTTCCTGGGCGGAAGGCCAATTTGTGGCCATGACAAGGTCACTGATCCCGTCACCGGAAAAGTCTTCATAAAACGCCGCCGGGAAAAAGGGGCTTTCTCCTTCCAGAGGATTATCCAACAGCGTTGAAAACAAAGCATCTTCTGACGATCCGTCGTTTTGAAGGAAGAAGAGCTCATCACAGGTTTCCTCACTCACGGCAACATCCCGGTCATGATCACCATCCAGATCCAGTGTGAGGAGTGTCTTCCCTCCCTCATGTGCAGGTCTTCCTCCTGAAATGGGGCAATCCTCATTATTAAATGCGAAAGTACCACAAATACATTCACGGAATCCTCCCCACGCACTGGTAACCCTTTCGAACTGCATAGAATCCAGTGATCCCGTTCTTTCGATTGCCATGTTCCGATGCCATTCGACAGTTGAACCGCCGGCAAATCGAAAAACAAGTATATCCAGGTCTCCATCCGAATCAATATCATCAAGAGCGGGTATATCCGTCGCGTTTAATTGCAAATTGATAAAGCTTGTAAAGCCCTGTGTAAGGATCGGTGATGGAGCGGGTGACCTGTCATTGTATTTTCGCCATTTCAGACCCTGTTCGGCATTGCCGATATTCACATATACCTCCATCCCCAGGGAAGTGCTGGTAAAAATATCCTTCCTTCCATCCCCGTTAAAATCCCTCATCAACAGCCAGTTTTCCAGTGGCTCCGGAAAAAGTGCAGCATACGAAGGTGTATAGGAATATGATCCGTTATTATTCAGGAATGGAAGCACCCTGTCTGAGTAGCGATCAAAAATGACAAGATCTTCATCCCCGTCGAAATCGAGATCGCACAGGCTGAATTGCGGAGCGGACAACCCCCCGGTCCACCCATTCTTGAGTTGAGATCCAGCGTCTGAAACAGGAATATCTGTAATTGACAAAAAGTTCTGACCAAGGAGTACATCAGCGTAACCTGTGAAAAGTAATATCAGAAAAAATGATGCCCTCAACCCCGCCAAAATTTTTATATTATTTACATTAGCAACTATAAATATACGTGTATGATCGATAAACTGTACACTAAATTCCTTCAATACGGCGGGGTTTCCACCGATACCAGAAAGATCGGCACGGGTGATATATTCTTCGCACTCAAAGGTCCGAATTTCAATTCAAACGCTTTTGCCGATGAGGCACTTGAAAAAGGAGCGTCCCTGGCGGTGATCGATGATGAGAACTATGCCAGGGATGAACGATACATCGTGGTCGAAGATACACTCGCAGCGCTGCAGGACCTGGCCACCCATCATCGCAAGCAATTGCATATCCCTGTCATCGGACTCACGGGCTCAAATGGAAAGACAACCACCAAGGAACTCATCAATGCGGTACTGAGTAAAAAGTACCGGACACTTGCCACTAAAGGCAATTTGAACAACCACATCGGTGTTCCGCTTACATTATTGTCGATAAAGCCCGCACATGAAATCGCCATCATTGAAATGGGGGCCAATCACCAGGGTGAAATCGCCCGGCTTTGTGAAATTGCCTTGCCTGATTATGGCTTGATCACCAACATAGGTAAGGCGCATATTGAGGGTTTTGGGGGCTTCGAAGGAGTCATTAAAGGGAAAAGTGAACTATATCAGCACCTGATCAACCATGACGGGGTTGTTTGGATCAATTCAAACAATCCTATTTTGTCCAACATGGCAAAGCGATTCAAAACTCCTTTGTTCTATCCTAATGAAGGTGATTTTTATCACTGTGAATTCAGGGAAGCGAATCCCTTCATCGTTTTGAAAGCCGAATCCGGAAATATTGTTCGAACACAGCTGATCGGTGGCTATAACTTTGAAAACATAGCGGCAGCGCTTTGCATAGGTAAGTATTTCAGGGTTCCGGCGGATGATGCCGAAGCGGCCATTGCTGCCTACAATCCGGAAAACAACCGGTCACAGGTAATCCACAAAGAGGGATATACCATCATCATGGACGCCTATAATGCCAATCCGTCATCCATGAAATCAGCATTGGAAAACCTCCTCTCAATGGAATCAAAAAAGAAGGCTGTAATTCTGGGAGACATGAAGGAGTTAGGCGACACGAGTGAGGAAGAACACCGGAATATTGGCCAATGGCTGAATGCCTCAGGATTTGATGAGATCTATCTTTTCGGGGATCATATGAAATTCGCTGCGGAAGAATGTCCCGCTTCACATCATTTCACCGATAAGAATTCACTGCGGAAGAAAATCGGTGAAAGAGAATTCAAAGATCACATCCTTTTAATTAAAGGCTCCCGCAGTATGGGTCTCGAAGATGTACTTGAAGAATTATAATTAAACAATATTCAACACCTGTTCCTTGATCTTTTCAAGTTCTTCCTTCATAGCGACAACATGTTTCTGAATGGAAGCATCATTTGCTTTGGAACCAATCGTATTTATTTCCCTGCCCATTTCCTGGGAGATAAATCCAAGTTTCTTTCCCGCATTTTCCTGACTTTCCAGCGTTTCAAGAAAAAAATCAATGTGACTGAACAGCCTGACCTTTTCCTCTGTGATGTCTAACTTTTCGATATAATATACCAGCTCCTGCTCAAGACGGTTCTCATCGAGTCCCTCTTCCTCCACAAGCCTGGAAATATTATTTTTAATTCGCGAACCGATTCTCTCGATCCTGTCAGGATCAATCGCTGCAAGGGCCTCGAGATTCTGTTTGATTACAATACCATACTGGCGAAGTTCATCCCTGAGACGATTTCCTTCTGCCTGACGGAACGTATCACACTGATCTATTGCGCGATCAACAGATCCGAAGATAAGGGATAACTGTGCCTCGGTAAAAGGATGTTCTTCCCGGTTGATGATCACATCCGGAGACTCGAGGGCCAGTCGAAAAAGGTCGTTACCGTCGTCTCCTACAAGCTCGGCCAGGCCACGGAGATTCTCATAATATTTTTTAAAAAGTGTTGCATTATACCCCTGGCTGGGTTCCGGATCTTCTTCCTGCACGATATCCACATTCAACATAACCTTTCCTCTCACAAGCCGATCAGAGATCATTCGCTTGATTACAGGTTCCTGTTCTGCCAACTCATGGGGCATACGTACATTCAGATCCAGGAATTTTGAATTCAACGTTTTTAACTCAACATGAACCGCCAGACCTTCACCATGCTGGTGCACAGATCCGTATCCAGTCATTGACTTCAGCATATATTATTCTTAATTAAAAATCAAACCCTAAAGTGGCCATAAATTGCGGACTTCCGGTAACATAATCCTCCACTGGCCATGCCAGGTCAAATTTAACATAATAACCCAGCATTGTTGTACGGAGCCCGAAACCATAACTGTACAGCCATGGATTCCTGAAGTTTTTAAGTTCGATCACAAAATTGCTCTGATCTCTTGAAACAGGATCGTTGGGAATAACAACCGTAGAAATAGTATTGTCGCTGTTGAACGGCGAAGCACCTGTCCAGGCTGAACCGATATCAAAGAACCCTATGAATTGCAGATTCTTGAAGAAATTAGAGGCAATGGGTCCGTTTTGGATGGTCCGGATCAGTGGAATCCGTAGCTCAGCATTGAATAGGAGCGTGTTTTCTCCAACCAGCGTTGCGTAATCAAAACCCCGAAGGTTCGTTGCATATTCAACAAAGAGCAGGTCGCTGTTATTCCGTTCAATGCGAGGGTCAAGCGGATTATTAGTGCCCGTCGTATTTTCATCATTGAACATCCAGTTGTCCATACCTCCCAGCAAATATTGCTTCGGACTGTTCCCGAAGAATGAACCATAATAGGCACGTGTAGCCAGGATAATATATTTATAGATCTTCTGATAATGACGAATATCCACCGCCAGGTTGCTGAAACTCAGATTCCCATTGCTGATACCCCCGTAATTTGTCAGGGAAACCTTCGCCCTGGTTCCCTCAATCAGGTTCATGCCATTAATGGAGGAATTATCGAAAATAAACTCTGTTGTTACTCCGGCGTAGTGATCTACGACAGATGGATCAAATTCAGGCGGAGTACTTGGGATTGCTTCGAGGTTATCGAAGCGGGTAAACATGTAGAACGGCTTTACAGACACACGTGCCCGCGGGCTGATGGGATAGGAAGCCCCGAAATTCAGCGTATTTTTTGAATACTTGTGGAGATTCGGGCCACGGTCCCATAATATCACATTACGTTCGAATCCAACATTAAAATCGACCAGGTATTTAAGGAAATTATATTCTCCGAAAATATCCCCGCTTCGTAAATCGGTTGTAATCATTACACCGCCTGAAAATTTGTGATTCTCAAGCATATCTGTCATTTCAGTCTGCAACAGAACCCCGAATCCTCTCAATGGATCAATTACAAAAGAAGTTACCAGGTTTTCGGCACTAAAACGGGTTTCATATGGAAACGGACCTGATATTGATTTTTCACCCCTGGATTTTCTATACTGGGCAAGGAAGCTGTCTGCAGTGCTTTGCTGCTGTGGCGGCCTCACCTCTTCGTCAAACGTATAATCATCCGTATTTATAATGTCATCATCCTTTTTCTCCGGCTCAACTTCAGGTTCCTGAATGGTTGTATCGGCCTGAACGGGTTCCTTTTCGGCCATTTTCCTTCGAACAATTTCCTCAATGGTTACACCCTCATTTACCTGCTTTTGCCTCCGTTCCTGGAGTTCCCTGGCTTGTTTGATCTGCTGCCGGGAAGTTTGCGGTGTAAATGTCTGGTTATTAGGGTTGAATCTGTCCATGTAGAATACCTGGTCCTCGCCATTTTTACGGATTGTAAAACCGAGTGCACCGGTATCACGATTGTAATCATAGCTGCCAATGCTTGTTGAATAGTTTGATACCTGTGCGTAAATACCTGTTGATGTGTTATAATTAAAAAGGTTTACAATCCCCTTCTGGTCGCTCAGGTACAAAATCTCATTTTCAGAAACCGGCCTGGGCATATAATCCTTACTGATCGTATTGGTTATCCTGCCAACAACCGCTTGTGTCGTATCCAGGTTATAGGAGAACAGGTTGTAATTCTTTCCGACTGCCGCCAGGCCTGCATCGATGGCCAGGCTATCGGTTGTTCTGTTCGATGAAAAAATGATGGTATTTGAGTTGGGCATAAATACCGGCGTAATATCATCGAAAATATCATTCGTCAGACGTTTGGTCCGGTCGCGAAGAGTGCTCAGCAGAAATAGGTCATTCTGGCCGTCTACAATCGCACTTACAGCAAGGAGCCTTCCGTTGGATGAGAAACTAAAATCGCGTACCTGTTCAAAACGATCCAGATATCTGGGAAGCTTGGAATCAGACAGGACATCGTAAAGGGTAAACGTCATTCGTCCCCTTTTACTATGGATAATTCCCAGCCGCGTGGAATCAGCCCAATCCAGCAGGGGAAGATTTGTCACATATGGTTGATCAATCACTTTATATCCGCCGGATAAAACAGTTTTCTCCTTGCCTGAAGAAAGTGACCGTACAATAACTTCAAATTTACCATGGTTATTCAGGGTATAGGCCAGCTGACTTCCATCCGGACTGATGGAAATGTTATTGAGCCTTCGGTCCCTTCTGGTCTTTGTGAATTGTTCATCATCAGCAGGTGATACATAACTCTGATCTACCTGGTCGGTTATGTTGGTATAGAACATTAACCATTCCTGCATCAGCTGATCAAAGGATATTCCCAGCGTAATGGTAACACTCTTTTCTTCGTTCCTGATAATCCGGGTATAATTGAGAATATTCGCAATGGCTGATTTACCGTACCGCTCCGCTATGAAATTCCATACACTCTGGCCGGCAAGAACTGCTTCATCACCGGAAAGACGGCCAAGTTTTTTAGGACGTCGGGTTTTTAGCAATTCTCTCACATAATCGTCCATTTCAATGCTCCAGCCTTTTGCAACATACATCGACGCACCCTGTATAAACCAATCAGGCAAATTGAGAAGTACAGCACTCTGGAACATATCTTTCAGATTGCCGCCATACATCATCTCATTTACAATAGCCTCGGAAACCTTGTAAAGCAACTCCTCCTTAAGCTCAGCCATTGAACCCGGGTGGGCTACTTCAATATAGGATTTAACAAATTTGGTCTCCCCTCCCGCTGATAAACCACTGCTGTTGAGGCCAACGTTGCTTTGCTGAATGTCATCAATTGAGTTGTACAGGAAAACCCGCGTTTTCGAGTAGGGCGGGTAGCCAATTAAATCTGTTATTCTTTCAAATTCAGATTCCAGGAAAACATTAACTTCACGGGCGATATCTTCACCTCCCTGATAGAAGTACACATCAAAATTCTCAGATTCCAGGTATCGCCAGTCGAACTGTTCATACTGCAGCCTGTTCTTGCCAAACGTCTCCAATGCCCGCTGACCCAATACCTCATTTACTCCAGGCAAACAGAGGAATAGCAGCAAGCCTAATATTCCAATTTTCTTCATTCGCTTCTTTACAAGGATTCTAATATAACGAAAAATAGCGATTTATATTGACCTCTTTTTCCAGTTCTGAAGAACCTTCCAGGTGATTTGTCAGCTGCCCTGCATAATATGGCGACAGAGAAACCCCCTTTGTACCTAACCCATTAAATATACATATGGTTTCATGTTCGGGATGTTCACCGATAATAGGCCGTCTGTCGGCGGTTGCAGGCCTTACACCGGCATAATGATCCAATACACTATATGGAACCTTCACCAGCTTTGATAGCTGCTCCTCAATCTTTTCCCGGCCCGCTCTGGTAGGCTCCCATGAAAGATCATTGTTGTCATAGGTGCTCCCGACACGATACCGGTTTTCTCCTATGGGCATAATAAATATCCCCCGATTAAATATTTGATCAGAAGAAACTTCCATCTCTATCTCCAGTATTTCTCCCTTCACAGGACGAAACGGGAGCCAGGAAAAAAATCTATTATTCCCTGCTGTCGTACCATCGCAAAAGATCACCTTCTTTGCCTTAACTCCTTCGTATCGAATTCCACCCGGGATCAGTTCAAGCCGGTCCGGATTAAATATAGTTTCGCGATAGTCAAGGACCGATTGAAACCATTTTCTCATGGCGTCGAGATAGGTTACAATATCCAGATAACCTGAATTTTTCAGAACGATGCCGCCAAGAGGGTCATTTCCCCATGAAAGTACCGACTTTGAGCGGATTTCACGGATGAATAACCGAAACTCTTCGGAAGCACTTTTGCCCATCCATTCATTTTGTTCTTCAATGGATATGAAGGGCCTGTAAATCGCCTTCGTATGTAGGAATTCCAGGCCGGTTCGGTGTTCCAGCTCTTTGTAAAAATCAATCAGGAAGGGGAAAAGGTCATCCGCCTTCCATGTCTTCACCATTTTTCTCCCGGTAACCGGATTATATAACCCCGCCGCAACCCTGCTGCTGCAATGACCTTCAGGATGGTTAAATATGCATATGCTTGCACCTTTTTGATGCAATTGATATGCAAGTGCGGTCCCTGCCAGCCCCTGCCCAATGATTAAGTAGTCATATCCTCCCAAGATCGTGCTGTTTTAGCAAGATTTCCTGTATTTTTGGATATAGTGATCCGAAAAACAAACAGGCAATAATGATACACGTAAAATCCTTTGTTTTCAATCCTTTTATGGAAAACACCTATGTATTGTATGATGACACTGGCGAGGCAATATTAGTTGATCCTGGTTGTTATGAAGAATATGAACAGGAAATGCTGGCAGCCTTTATTGAAGAACAAGGACTGAAGGTAGTTGACCTTATAAATACACACGGACATATCGACCATGTGCTCGGAAATTATTTTGTAAGCCGCAAATACGGACTTAAACTTCGAATGCACGAACTGGATTTACCCGTGCTCAAGGCGGTGGAAGCGTATGCTCCAAGTTATGGATTTAATGCCTATCAGCCCATAGAGCCGGACTCCTACCTGGAAGAAGGTGATGTTGTACGTTTTGGCAATACCGCAATGGATGTACTTTTTTTGCCGGGCCATGCCCCCGGACATATCGGACTGTTGAATAAGGATGAAAAGCTTCTTGTAAGTGGCGATGTCCTTTTCAGGGAAAGTGTAGGCCGTACAGACTTACCCGGAGGGGATCACAATACCCTACTCGACAGCATTCGTGAAAAGCTTTTTACGATGGATGATGAAATTGTTGTTTATTGTGGTCACGGACCCGAAACAACACTAGGGCATGAAAAGCGATATAACCCGTTCTGCGCCATAGAAGTCTGAATTGAACCTGAAAAAACATATTCCTAATTTCCTGACGTGCTGCAATCTTCTTTGCGGTTGTATTGGTATTTTCTATGTTCAGCGGGGTTCATATCTGGCCGCGGCATACCTCATTTATGCTGCACTTATCTTTGATTTCCTTGATGGATTTGTCGCCCGCCTCCTTCATGTTTCCTCCCCCATCGGAAAAGAACTGGATAGCCTTGCCGACATGGTAACATTCGGGGCGTTGCCATCCTTCATTCTCTTTGGATTGTTGCGTGACACCAATTTGCCCTTCTACATCCCATTTATGGCATTTTTAGTTGCCATATGCTCAGCTCTCAGGCTTGCCAAATTCAATATCGATGATCGGCAGCAAACAGATTTCATCGGCTTGCCTACTCCGGCAAATGCATTGTTTATTTCTTCACTCTATTTTCTTCAGGGTACTTCGCTGGAAGTCCTGACCCAGCCCTATGCACTTGTGGCTATTACAGTTTTGTTTTCCTTTCTCCTTGTATCGCCTTTGAGAATGTTCAGCCTCAAGGTAAAATCAGGAGGGTGGAAAGGAAATGAAATACGAATCATATTCCTTTTAATAAGTATATTGTGTCTGATATTTTTTAAGCAGGCTGGCATTCCCCTGATCATTTTTGCATACCTGCTGCTGTCACTGATCTCGCAAAACAAATACCAGGGCAATGAAGCAGGCCCGGAAACGTTTTAACAGGTTAGGGTGTTTGATTATCGCTGATCATTTTTAGATGAAGATTCGTTTGCGCTACATACTTCTGCTTTTATTAATTCCGGCCTTTACATTTTCTCTGGGCCAGGATAATCCACTGGCATCTGGCACGTGGATCAAATATTCCATTTTTCAGGAAGGCATGTACCGCATCACTGCGGAAGAGCTCGAAAATGCCGGACTTACAGGGGTTGCCAGCAATGAAATCCGAATCCTGGGGCTTCCCGGCGGATCTTTGCCCCAAGCTAACAATGCACCATTTCCGGCAATGATTACAGATTTACCACTTACCGTTTATGAAGACGGGGATGGCATCCTGAATGGAAGCGATTTCATCGTATTTTATGCAGAAGGTCCCGATTTACTTAGGCTGTCAGAAGCCGGCCTTGATTATGATTACAATAATTATGCGCGGGCGAATTACATCTTCGCCGGCACGGGAGGCACTCCCGGACCCCGGATAGCCGCGCGGGAACCTGTTATGACGGGCGGAATTGAAATAAACAGGTTCTATACCCTAAGGGCACATGAGATTACGGAAAATAACCTGTTATCCTCAGGGAGAAACTGGTATGGAGAACGATTCGATGCGATTACAACCCGAAATATTTCACTTCAATTTCCTGGTGCTGTATCGGGAGGAGAAGTGAGGGTTACCAGTAAGGTAATGGCACAAAGCTTTGGCACCTGCCAGTTTGATATTTCTGTAAACGGAATGGCATACGGACAGCAAGTACTTGATCCGGTCCCTGATTTTCTGAATCCGCCAAGTAATAATCCTTTCCGTTATTCTGTGAAAGGAAGGGAACGACTGGATACATTCAGTGGCAATTCGGGTGATGATCTGCTGGAAATAACCTACACCTTTCAAAGGGCCGGCTCAGTACGTTCGGTTGGATACCTGGACTACGTGTTGCTGGAGGTCGAATGTGATCAGATTACACAAACATCCGGAACCTTCATTCGGAACCGCGATTTTATGATTGATACCGACTTTACCGTTGCAATTGCCGCTGATTTTCAGCCGCAGGTATGGGATATTACCGATGCCCTGCAGCCCGTCACCATTGAAGACATGGAATTTGATGGCACATATGTCCGGTTCAATGATCACGGGAATCCCGGAAAACGATATGTTGCCTTCAGCCCTGATATGCTGTCCGAACCGCAACGTGTTGGTAAAATTTCAGGCTCTGAAATTGATTTATCCAATGCTGAATTACTCATCGTTACCCATCCGGAGTTCAGAGCAGCCGCTGATCGTCTTGCAATTTTCAGAAGCCAGAACGACGGCCTGGTTACCCAGGTTTTGGAGACGGATGATATATATGATCTTTTTGCCAGTGGCAGGGCAGACCCCAGTGCCATTCGAAATCTTGCCCGTCATTATTACAATGAAGGGGATTTGAAATATCTGCTTCTGTTTGGCAAGGGTTCATTTGATTACCTCGGAGTACTTCCTTTTCAATCGAATTATGTGCCTGTTTACCAGTCAAGAAATTCCCTGGATCCGCTGGATACATATGCGTCGGATGATTATTTTGGATTTCTTGAAGAGGATGAAGGCGAGTGGCCGGAGCAACTTGGGGGAAATCATACACTTGAAATTGGAATCGGCCGTATTCCTGTTGTTTCACTGGAAGAAGCTCAAACCGTCGTTGATAAACTTATAGAATATGAAACAGACCGGCGCGCGCTGGGCAGCTGGAGAACCAGATTGCTTTTTGTGGCCGATGATGAGGACTTCAACCTCCACCACAGACAGGCCGATGAACTGGCGCTCCTGGTGGATGATAAAGATTCCACATTTCAAAATAAGCGGCTGTTCCTCGGTTCTTACAAGCAAGTGACCTCCGGGGGCGGTGAAACATCGCCCGATGCTTCAGCGGCACTTGAACGTGAAATAAGGGCCGGAGCACTGATTGTTAACTACACCGGACATGGAAATGAAAGCAGCTGGACGCAGGAACAGATTCTGACCAGCTCAATGATACGAAACTGGCGGAATAAGGAACGGCTTCCCCTGTTCATCACGGCTACCTGTGAATTCGGAAGATATGACGATCCGCGCATCGTATCCGGTGGGGAAATAATACTCAAGGAATCTTCAGGCGGCGGAATTGGAATCCTGAGTACATGCAGGCCCGTCTTTTCCTCGTCAAATTTCAATTTGAACGAAGCCTTTTATAATGCACTTTTTACGGAAGGCGGATTTGGCAGGCTGGGTGATGTGATGCGCGTTACCAAAAATGAAAGTGTAGACCTGGCGACCGATTCAAAAAAAGTGGGAAACCGGAATTTTACGCTGCTGGGCGATCCGTCAATGAAGCTGGCCAATCCTCAAAATGAAATTATCCTGACAGAAGTCCGGGAAAACGGCCTTCCGACTGATACGCTCCGTTCAGGTTCACTTGTGACAATAAAGGGTGAAATTGAGAATAATCCTTCGTTCAATGGGACGGTGAACGTACGGGTGCGGGATAAACCTGTAGACGTGGCTACGATCTCAACACCGGTTTTCGACTACAAGGAACGACTTAACACACTTTTCAACGGATCGGCATCCGTGACAAACGGATCGTTTGAAATTGAATTCATTGTACCGCGTAATATTTCCAACAAGGATGGCACAGGCCAGGTATATATGTATGCATATTCAGACAACGATCTTACCGATGCTGCGGGTGGTGAAGCCAACCTGTTCATTGGCGGGAGTATTGAAAATACAGCCGATACAGATGGGCCGGAAATTGAAGTTTTTTTTGGTGACAGTACAAATCTCAGCCGTACGGATGTGAATCATAACACGCTGGTATACGTAAGACTTCGGGACTTGTCCGGGATTAATACAACTGGATTCGGAATCGGAAATGATATAAAGGCGACTATCGATGGCTCCAACACCATTATCTTAAACGAATTTTACCAGTCAAGCGAAAATACATTCAAGAGTGGTTGGGTAATTTTCCCGATCAATGATCTGAGTGAAGGCGTTCATACACTTACCTTTAATGCCTCTGATGTATTCAATAATTCGGGGGAAATTACCGTGCAATTTGAAGTTGCGAATCCAGGCACCCTGGTGCTTACGGAAGTACGGAATTATCCCAACCCGGTAAAAACAGAAACGACGTTTCGCTTTGGCCATAACCGGGCTGGAGAAGATCTGGATATCTGGATTACGGTAATGAACCGGAACGGACAAATTATAAGTGAAAACTATCATTTGGAACAAAATAGCAGTGCGAATGTGGAATTGCCAGTGTGGTATACACCGGCAAATCAAAAAATTGTTCCGTCCGGATTATACTTATACGGGATTCGTGTACGTTCTAGACTGGATGGTGCAACCGACCACAAGTATCAAAAATTGCTACTCATTAATTAAAAATAGCTATCTTTACACGCTAATTATAAGATATGAATAAACACCTCCTATCTGTAACCTTTGCCTTTTTCTTATTGGTGATACTATTGCCCAACAGTGGTAAGGCACAAGGTCTAATCGGTCAGGATTCATCATTCCGCGTAATTACGACCGCGGTTCCTTTTCTGATGATCACTCCGGATGCAAGAGCGGGCGGAATGGGTGACGTTGGCGGCGCCACTACACCTGATGCGAACTCGGTGCACTGGAATCCGGCCAAGCTTGTTTTTGTGGAGCAGCAAAAGGGTTTCGCCATTTCCTATACTCCCTGGTTGGGAAAAGTGATCAATGACATGTGGATCGGATATTTATCCGGTTATTATAAAATTACGAAGGAACAGGCCGTGGCTGTATCAATGCGATACTTTGATCTTGGCGAAATATTTTTCACCGGTGAAGATCAGGGTAATCCCGTAGAACTTGGTCAGTTCAATCCGCGTGAACTGGCGTTGGACGTTACTTATTCCCGAATGCTGAGCCAAAACCTTAGTCTTGGTGTATCTGCGCGGTATATCCATTCGAACCTTACCGGAAGTTTTACCACCGGTGGTGAGGATGCCCGAAGTGTTCATAGTGTAGCCGCGGATGTAGCAGTATATTATACAAAAGATCTGAATGGCACCAATTCAAACCTGGCACTTGGAGCAGCAATCACGAATATAGGGCCGAAGATCAGTTACTCAAATGAGGAGAACAAGGACTTTATACCCACGAATCTTCGATTGGCTTCGGCGTTTAAAACAAGTCTGGATCCCTACAATACCCTTACTTTCGGTCTGGATCTTAATAAGCTGCTGGTACCCAGTCCGCAATTTGACGGCAGTGACCAGGATAAGTCACTGATTGGCGGAATGTTTGGCTCATTTGCCGACGCAGAGGGCGGGTTCAAGGAAGAAATGCAGGAAATCACCCTGTCGGTCGGTGCAGAATACTGGTACCGCGACACCTTTTCAGGTCGGCTGGGGTACTTTTACGAAGCAGATGCCAAGGGCGGGCGACAGTACCTGACGTTGGGTCTGGGTTTCCGTTATCAGGTATTCGGAATTGACTTTGCCTACCTCGTTCCCAAAAAACAGGAGCATCCACTGGCTGAAACGCTACGATTCACGTTATTATTTAACTTCGACCAAAAAGCCGAAGAATCTGTAACAGACTAATATGCTTGACAGAACCCGGCCGCCGGCCTATTCACAGACCTTCAATCTGCATATTCCGCAGGCCAAAACTGAAAGTAAAAACCATACAAAATTTCATGCAATAAAGGCCGGAAAGCAGCCTGTATCAAGGATTGAGATCATCTTTCCAAAAGGCGGGAGTTATTATGATCCGCTTCCGGGGATGGCCTATCTCACCAATAAAATGCTCACGTATGGAACGACTTCACGCAATCATCATGAAATTGCTGAAGCTTTCGACAGATACGGCGCCTTTGTAAAGGTGAACCCATCGTTCGACGATCCAACGCTGGAGCTTTTTGCGCTTAATAAAAGTGCGGTTGATGTTATACCTGTACTTTCAGACATCATCAGGCATTCTGTCTTTCCCGCGGATGAATTTGAACTTGTACGCAAAATAAGCGCCGAGCAAATTCGAATACAAAATGCACGAAACAATGTGATTGCTTCCAAATTATTCAGGAATACCCTTTTTGGGGACTCACACCCCTATGGACAGGTTATGAAACCGGAAGACCTGGATGCACTCGAACCGCAAATGCTGAGGGCATTCTTTCAGCAACAATGTGGTGAATATGAGATTATTGTGACCGGGGATTTTGATGATTCTGTACTCGAGCTCATTACCGAAAACCTGGCTTTCAGCAGACCCGCAGAAGAAAATAAAGCCTTTACACTTCCTCCGGAGGCAGGAACATCTGTTTACGAGGAAAAAGAAAGCAGCCTCCAGACCTCCTTACGTATCGGAAGACTTCTTCCGCATAAATCACATCCCGATTATATACCACTTCGGATCTGTCTTCACGCGCTGGGAGGATATTTCGGCTCACGGCTGATGAAAAATATCCGGGAGGAGAAAGGATATACCTATGGGATCTACGCCAGCATGGTGCCATTGCATTTCGCAAGCTATCTTGTGATAGGTTCTGATGTTCAGAAGGCAAACCGGATAGATGCGATCAGTGAAATATATCGTGAAATCCGCCTGATGCAGGATGAGCCACTGCATGAAAACGAACTGCAGATGGTACGAAATCATATGCTGGGATCCTTTCAGTCTGATTTGTCCTCACCTTTTGCCTTGTCGGAAAAATTTAAGGGGGTTTACCTGTTTGGGCTGGATTACAGCTATTACGATGAATATATCGAAACTATTGAGTCCATAACACCGCAACACATACGTGAAATGGCGCAAAAATACCTCGATCCGGACACGATGACTGAAATATCTGTGGGATGATCAAATATTAATTTGCATTGCATTTTGATATTTAAAGTTGTTTTGCCGATATTTGCAGACCCAAATTAGAAATGGAATTATATTTTAATCAGATATAGAGATGTCAAGAGTTTGCCAGATTACGGGAAAGAGGCCACAGGTAGGGAACAACGTTTCTCACGCCAACAATAAGACCAAGCGTAAGTTCTACCCGAACCTGCAGAAGAAGCGGTTTTATATTGCCGAAGAAGATCGTTGGGTCACGTTGAAGGTTTCTACTTCGGCGATTCGTACCATTAACAAGAATGGTATAACTGCTGTATTGAAAAAGGCTAAAGCCAACGGAAATATAGTTTTATAAGTTTAGAAAGGCTAAAACGAAGAGATCATGGCTAAGAAAGGAAACAGAGTGCAGGTAATATTAGAATGCACTGAACATAAAAACAGCGGTATGCCGGGTACTTCACGTTACATTACGACGAAGAACCGCAAGAACACCCCGGATCGTATGGAGATGAAGAAATACAATCCCATACTCAACAAATATACTGTTCACAAAGAAATTAAATAATCATGGCTAAGAAAGTAGTTGCAACCCTGCAAAAGGGAGAAGGTAAGAACTTTGCAAAAGTAATCCGTGCAGTAAAATCTGAAAAGACCGGTGCTTATTCTTTCAAAGAAGAGATGGTACCGCTTGACCAGGTTAAAGATACACTGGCCAAAAAGTAATTTGACTATTACATTTAGTGAATAAAAAGTCCCTTTCCGGGACTTTTTTTGTTTAATTTTCTATGGCGCTAAAAGAATAGAACGTATGGCTTTATTTGGAGGTCTGTTTTCAAAGGACAAGAAGGAATCACTGGATAAAGGTCTGGAGAAGAGCAAGGAAAACTTTTTTACGAAACTTAGTAAGGCAGTTGTTGGTAAGTCGACTGTTGATGAAGATGTCCTTGATGAGCTTGAAGAAATTCTGATCACATCCGACGTTGGGGTAAATACGACTATCAAGATCATAGAACGTATTGAAGAGCGTGTGGCAAGGGATAAATATCTAGGTGTAGATGAGCTTGATCAGATTCTGAAAGAAGAAATTGCCGGCCTGCTTTCCGAAAATAATACGGAAGATCTGCGTGATTTTGGAATCCCTGAAAATAAGCGGCCCTATGTAATCATGGTGGTCGGCGTCAATGGAGTAGGAAAAACCACGACCATCGGGAAACTGGCTGCTCAATACAAAAAAAAGGGGCTGAGCGTTGTGCTGGGCGCAGCTGATACTTTCCGCGCCGCAGCTGTGGACCAGATCATTCTCTGGGGCGAACGCGTTGGCGTACCAGTGGTTTCCAAAGGCATGAATACAGACCCCTCTTCGGTAGCGTTCGATGCTGTAAAATATGGTGTTGACACCAATGCTGATGTGGTGATTATCGATACCGCGGGACGCCTCCACACGAAAGTGAATCTTATGAATGAACTGTCGAAGATCCGAAGGGTCGTTCAAAAATTTAATGAAGAGGCACCCCATGAAGTTCTCCTGGTACTTGACGGAAGTACGGGGCAGAATGCTGTAATCCAGGCACGGGAATTCACAAAAGCCACAGAAGTTACAGCTCTGGCAATTACAAAGCTCGATGGCACGGCAAAAGGTGGTGTGGTAATAGGCATAAGTGATGAATTTAAAATCCCTGTTAAATATATTGGCGTTGGTGAAAAAGTAGATGATCTGCAGGTCTTCAACAAAATGGAATTTGTAGATTCATTCTTTAAACGTACCACAAACGCCTGATCACCGCATAGCAATGGCTTTCTCTTTCCTTGATGTCTTAAGCGCGGTAACTCTTTTTCTGCTGATTTTTCTGGCAGCAGTACTTATTACAAGTAAAAAAAGTACGACGAGCTCAAGAATCCTGGGAACATTCCTGTTGCTTAATGCACTAAACCTCTCGGGCGGACTGCTGTTCATCTCTGATGTAGTGCTTCAACGTCCATGGCTTGCCTTCTGGACCAATACCCTTCCATTGCTGTTCGGCCCCTTATTATGGATCTATACCAATGATATCCTGTATCGTGATTTTGAATATGACAAAAAGATCATCTGGCATTTCGTGCCCTTCATTATTTCGTTCCTTCTCCTGATATTCGGCTATCATATTCAGCCCGATAGCCGACAACTTGAAATCCTCCAGATGGCGAGAAATTCAGAAAGAACAAGCTTGCCGGTTGTCATTACCACTCTCATTTTTTATGGTCATATCATGATTTATCTTGTGTTTTGCTGGCGCCAGATAACCATTTACCGTAAAGAGCTCTACAACCGCTATTCCAGCATGGAAATATATAACGTTCGATGGCTTATGGTGCTGATCGGCCTTTTTGGTTTTGTAATCCTGATTGCGCTCATTAATTCGCTCATCGGGTTTTCCGAAAAGCCTTACATCTACGAAATATCCATCATCGGGCTTGTGATTGCCATCCTTTTCTTCGCCTCATCCACACTTTACCGGGCCCTCACCTTTCCGCATTTTTTTAAGGGTCTCCCACGAAAACCGGTGAAATATGCGGATATGGTATTCTCGCCTGATGAAGTAAGGGAATTGCGAATTGCCCTCCATTCAACAATGGATCAAAAAGAACTCTTTCGTAAAGCTCATCTGTCACTTGATGATCTGGCGAATCAACTTCAGACGACACCACGTCTCCTTTCCCAGGTATTAAACAGCGAACTGGGTGTTACATTCTTTGAATATGTAAATAAGAAACGAATTGACCTGGCAACTTCCATGCTCACAGATCCCGCTAAAAAGGAAAAAACCATATTGGAGATCATGTACGATGTGGGGTTTAATTCCAAATCTTCCTTCAACACCGCCTTCAAACGGTTCACTGGCGAAACCCCAAGCTCCTACAGAGAAAAAATGAGTTCGACTTCATGAATCCGGTCGACATTAACTATTTCAAGGAATAGTTTTGTCACATGATCGCTACAAACTCACTCTTCCGGAAAAAATATCTGCTCGTGCTGGCTTTTGCCTGCATCACGGGATTCACCTTATCCCCGAAGTGGACAGTACTCATTGCCGCCTGGTTATCACCTGCTGCGTGGCTTTACCTTACCAGGAAAACGAAACCATGGCAGGTTATCATTGCCTTCGTTGTTTTACAAACAATCATTACAACGATTGGCAATATCGATATCATTCCTTTCCCCGCACCGGTCATGATCACTTTTAGCCTGATCGGATCGGTCGTATATCTCATCCCGTACTTACTGGACCGGTTTATGGATGGAAGGATCAATCAAACGCTGCATTCATTGATTTTCCCTTCGGCAATGACCCTTTGCGCGTACTTATTCTCCCTGGGACCTTCCGGAACATGGGGGAATATTGCCTATACTCAAAGTGGCTGGCCCATACTTATGCAGTTTGCATCGGCAGGCGGGATTTGGGGTGTGAGCTTTCTGATATACTGGTTCGCCCCTGTGGCCATAGATTTTATTGAACGACTGTCTGTGCGCCATCGTACAAGTATTGCCTACATGATCTGCTTTGCGGGAATTATGCTCTACGGCGTCATAAGGTTGTACCTGCCCCCGGATGATATTAAATCCGTCGCTATTACCGGTATCGTTGCTAACCCATTAGATATTGGTGAGGCGCTATATGAAGCACAGTATGGAGAGCCGGTAAAAATTCATCCCAGGATATCTCAGTCTGATCCATTAATCGTTAAACTTAACCAGGCTTATGCCGATTTCCTTGAAGATCCTTTTAATCCAACCTATTCAGGTGTGATCCGCTCCTTTGATTCTAATGCGAATGATCTGTTCGAAAGGGCCGGACGAATGATGAATGACGATAATCAGATCATCACCTGGTCTGAAGGAGCATTCCAAACCATTAAACCCCTGGAGCAAAAACTTATCGAACGGGCAAGGGCATTCGCCATTGAAAGCAGCAATACACTTTATTTTCCTATGGCGGTTTTCAGACCCGGTGAAATTCTTCCCGGAATCCCATTCCTGGAAAATAAAATTCTGATCATTACCCCGGATGGAGAAATCGTAACCACCTATTTCAAAAATGTGCCGGTCGAGGGATTGGAGCCCTCTGTTCCCGGCGACGGTCAAATTCCGGTGTTGAAATCAGGCTTTATTAATATTGCACCTGCCATCTGTTACGATGCTGATTTTCCGACCATGATTTCCCAAACCGGGCAGAAAGACGTCGATTTACTGATCCTTCCATCTTCCGACTGGTATGCGATCAGAGAGATCCACAGTACCATGGCTGCAGTTCGCGCCATCGAGAATGACCTCACAATATTCAGGCCCACCGCCAACGGGAATACGCTGGCCATTGACGGCCGCGGGAATATCCTGAGCAAAAGCAGTTCATTTTCAGGCTTCGACGGCATTCACCTGGACCAGCTGCCGGTTGGCGGCAATACAACGCTGTATAGTCAGCTTCCCACTACCATACCATTGATAAGTTCACTGATACTGATTGCGGGTATTATTCTATCCGTGGTAAAGAAGCGGGTATAACAACATTGGTAGGAGGACGTGACAAGGGAAGGCGAAAGATTAGCCAATAATTAAACTCCCAGGTTGATCTCAGGTCTGCCCTGCCATAACCGGGTATATGCTGGGGAATCAATGCCCTGTCCTCAAAGGTGGAAACACTAAACTTAAACCGGCCGGTATACCCCATCCAGACAGCCTGGAATAATTTCACACGCATGCCTGCGACGAGCTCAAACCAATGTCCTTTTAAATCTGCATTTTGCAGGACCTGTTGGCTTTGCCCCCAGAATGGATCATCCACCTCATAGGACAGCTCATCGGAAAAGGTATTGAAGGCATAGCGCGCACCAATAAAAAGTGCACTGCGATCCGGGTCACGAAAAAGAAAATTCACATCCGGCCCAACCCGGAAATAACTGCCATCTGTCTCATAAACCGAACTGGTACCTTCATATTTTCTATATTCCTGGCCATATTCAACATTAACGGTATACTTATAGATATCAATCCCCGCATAAAAATTCAGCCAATCGAGGTCGTCCCGTATCAGGGTCTTGGCGCCCCCGATCATATCCACTCCTGCGATCAGCCCCGTCGGACGCCACTTCCCTTTGACAGAATCGGGATACAGAATGATTTCCGACTGTGAAACTGCCGGAAATCCCACTGATATGAGCAGAACAAGACTAATTATATATTTGTATATCCTCATCAATTTCTTCAATTGGAATTCGGTTCACCACACGAATGGAATCAAAGTCACACCGGGAATAGTCAAGTTCCGAATAAATGAATTCAATGCCGCAGCCTTCAGATATCAGACGTGTACCGAGGTTATAAATTAATACCAGGGTATCCCTGCCCAGGTTCGTTTCGAAGGCATAGGTAACAGATGGTCCCCTCGGATCAAGCGGCAAACGCACAAAATTAACGGTATCCTGCTCTGCCAGTATACTGTCTGACCCGATCGCTGAAACACGTCGCAGGACGAGGGAGGTATCAGGTAGATTCGTAGCCGCGTCGTAAAAACGCACATTTACGAAATCTGAAGTAGTATTTACACAGTCCGGATCATCCAGACATGCCTGACCGACAAGCGCAAAAAATATTAAAAGTATCAGGGTTTGCTTCATGCTAATTCGGACAAATATAACTATTGCTGTTGCAACGTTGAAGCAAATTTATTTTTCTTAATTTTGTCGACCATTTACGGAGCATATATTGAAAACAAAAAGCAGAAGAAAAAATCGTGTAAACATTGTCACATTGGGTTGTTCCAAAAACCTGGTAGACAGTGAGGTGATGCTTACCCAGCTTCGTGGCAACAATGTGGATGCTGTTCACGAGTCTGCAGACGATGCCAATATCGTTATTGTAAATACCTGCGGATTTATTGATAACGCCAAACAGGAATCAATCGATACGATTCTTCAGTATATCGATGCCAAACAGAATGGGGTGATCGACAAATTATACGTTACCGGATGTCTCTCTCAGCGATATCGTGAGGACATGGAAAAGGAAATGCCTGAAGTTGATGCATTCTTTGGAACCATGGAGCTCCCGCTGCTGCTGAAACGATTCAAAGCGAATTACAAACACGAGCTCGTAGGTGAGCGCATTCTTACTACAGCGCAGCACTATGCCTATATGAAGATCGCCGAAGGCTGTGACCGTCCGTGTTCTTTCTGCGCGATCCCGCTGATGCGTGGCAAGCATGTTTCAAAGCCCATTGAGGAACTGGTACAGGAAGCCCGCCATCTGGCCTCCAGGGGCACTAAAGAACTATTACTTATTGCACAGGATTCTACGTATTACGGGCTTGACCTTTATAAAAAAAGATCTTTAGCCGAATTGATGAATCGCCTTGCCGATGTCGAAGGCATTGAATGGATACGGCTGCATTATGCATTCCCAACAGGATTTCCCCTGGATGTTCTGGACGTCATGCGCGAACGGGATAATATCTGCAATTATCTGGATATGCCTTTACAGCATGGCTCAACCCGTATTTTGCAGCATATGCGGAGAGGAACCACCAGGGAAAAGCAGGAGGATCTCATTGAAACGATTCGTGAAAAAGTACCGGGCATCGCACTGCGTACAACCCTGATCGCCGGATACCCCGGTGAGACCGAGGAGGATTTCAATGAAATGCTCGGATTTGTTGAACGGTCAAGGTTCGAGCGTCTGGGTATTTTCACCTACAGCCATGAAGAGCAAACCCATGCGTTTAATTTTGATGACGATGTGCCGGATGAAGTGAAGCAGGATCGCGCCAATGCTATCATGGACCTGCAGGCAGGGATTTCGGAAGAGATCAATACAGCAAAAATCGGGAAGACTTTCAAGGTGCTGATCGATCGAATGGAAGGGGGCAAATATATTGGCCGGACCGAAATGGATTCACCGGAAGTGGATAATGAGGTGATCATTACTTCAGAGGAGTTCCCGCTTCGAATCGGAGATTTTGTGCCTGTTAAAATTGAAGATGCCACCGAATTTGATCTGTTTGGTTGTCCCGATATAAATTGATTTGATAATGAAGCATGAACTGGTTGATATTAAGGATACAGGGAGTTTTTCCGATTTTTTTCTGGACTACCTGACCGGTAAAAGCCAGTTAAAATCATTTTACAGTGAATCACCTGATATCAATAGTTTCAGCAAACAAATTGCAAAAACTACATTTCCGCAGGCCACCAGAAAAATTCTCACCGAGACCCTCAACAGCCAGTACGAAGGAATGGAACTGGAAGCCAGGGTTTCAGAAAATCTACAACTCCTCGAAAAGGAGAATACATTTACCATCACGACCGGCCATCAACTGAACATCTTTACAGGCCCGTTGTATGTGATCTATAAGCTTGTCACCATCATTCTCACATGTGAGAAATTAAACGCTCAACTTCCGGATCAACATTTTGTTCCGGTTTACTGGATGGCGAGCGAAGACCATGACTTCGACGAGATCAATCATTTTCATTTCAATGGTGAAACCTACCGCTGGGAGACTGATCAGCAAGGCGCTGTTGGCAGGTTTCTCACTGCAGATATGAGGCCCCTGCTGGGTAAATTATCTGCCGTGCCTCCATTTTTTCACCAGGCATACCAGGGTAAAAAGAAAACACTTGCCGTCGCAGTACGGGAATACCTGAATCATCTCTTTGGAAAATACGGGCTTATCATTTTGGATGCCGATAACCAGCCACAGAAACAACTTCTGAAAAAGGTGATGAAAGATGATATTCTCCGGCAACAAGTCAAACCGGTGGTTGACGAAACCACTGAACGACTTGAATCACTCGGATACAATACCCAGATACATCCGAGGCCAATCAATTTCTTCTATTTGTCAGAAAATGGCCGGTTCAGAATTTCCGAAGAAAATAATATGTTCACATTGGTTGATGGTGACCGCGTCTTTTCCCGCGCAGAAATTGAACAGGAAATCGACGAGTTTCCGGAAAGATTCAGTCCCAATGTTGTACTTCGCCCGTTGTATGAAGAGTTGATCCTCCCAAATCTGGCCTATATCGGTGGACCTTCGGAATTGGTTTACTGGCTGCAGCTCGGGGATCTGTTCAGGCATTATGAGGTTCCTTTCCCAATTCTGCTTCCCAGAAATTTTGCGCTGATCGTAGCCGAACATGTGGAGAGAAAAAGAGAAAAGACCGGATTGGAAATTATTGATCTTTTTCAGGATGCTGAAACGCTGATTTCAGACATGGTACGAAAAAACACGGCAAAAGACCTTAGCCTGAATGCAGAATGGGTTGAAATGAAAAAGGTTTTCCAACAAATCCACCAAAAAGCGATTTCCATTGATCCTACATTGGGCCCCCATGTGGAAGCACAGCAGGTTCATTTGCAGCATACACTTGAAAATATTGAGAAGAAGTTCATACGCGCAGAAAAAAGAAATCATTCTGATTTACGAAATCAGGTAACATCATTGCGTGAAAGTCTTTTTCCGGGGGGTACTTTGCAGGAACGATATGACAATTTCCTGAATTTTTATCAGAATGACCCGGCATTTATAGATATGCTGATGGAAGCATTTGATCCGTTTGACCTGCGTTTCAACATTCTAACCTATGGTAAGTAAATCCGAATTACGAAAGGTCTATCTTGAAAAACGGATTTTCCTGTCGGAAGAGGAATATGAGCTCAGATCCAGGCTTGTTCGGGAAAATTTTTTACGTACATATAGTGTATCGAGCTACGAGTCACTCCATGTTTTCCTCCCAATAGCAGAGAAAAAGGAAGTTAATACCTGGCTGATCATTCATGAGGTTCGGAAGCGAAATCCGGATATACGGATATATGTTTCCAAAAGTCTTAAAAATGGAGTACTCCATCATTTTTTGCTGGAAGAGGACACAAGGCTTCGGGTAAGTCCATGGGGCATCCCTGAACCCGACGGCCATGACCCGATAGCCCTGAATCATGTGGATATTGTTCTTGTTCCTTTAATAATTTCAGACCGCTCGGGGAATCGGATAGGTTATGGAAAAGGATATTACGACCGGTTTTTGGGCGAAGTTTCCTGTACTCACAAGGTAGGGCTGACGCTAAGCCCACCGTTAGATCGAATACAATACGCTGAAGATCATGATGTTCGGCTTTCCTCATGCATTGGCCCTTACCTCACCGAATTTTTTCAACAGGCATAAATTTATTTCAGTAAAGGCAAGATTCCTTACAATGTAGGTTAGGGGAAAAATGAAGTCCCTAACTTGGCATTCAACCACTAATTCATGTCTACGTGAAATCAATTTTAATCTTACTACTGTCTATAGTAGCGCTCAATTCATGGGCTCAGGAAGGAATGGATTCCGTATTTCTACAGGAATACACAGAATATTATGCCTATGTGGACTCGCTTGAGCAACACCTGAAATATGATTCCGGCGAAGTGATCTTGGGAGAATCGCTCGCAATGGCTGTTTTGCCGCAGGGATACCTGTATCTTAATCCGGAAGAGACCAATAAAATTCTGGTAGACAGCTGGGGCAACCCGCCATCTACAACCTTGGGTATGATCGTTCCTGAGAATGTGAATCCCTATAGTTTTGAAGGCTGGGGGGTTGTTATCACATATGAGGAAGATGGGCATATTGATGATGGTGATGCTTCCGACATAGACTTCAGTGAATTGCTGGATGTCATGCAGGAGGATGTTGTGGAAGAAAATGAGGTACGCATCCGCGAAGGCTACGAGCCCTATCAGCTGGGCGGCTGGGCCGAAGAACCTCATTATGACCCGAACACACATAAATTATACTGGGCCCTGGAATTGCAGTTTGGTGAACGCGAAGAATCCGTATCAACCCTCAATTATAATGTAAGGGTCCTGGGCCGTGAAGGTGTTTTGGTCCTGAATGCAGTTTCAGGGATTGAGCAACTCGCTGAGGTGCGTGAACACATGACCGATATCCAGGAATTCACTTCGTTTACGGAGGGCAATCGGTATTCGGATTATGACCCGTCCCTTGACAAGGCGGCTACGTATGGAATAGGTGCTCTTGTAGCAGGGAAACTCGCAGCGAAAACAGGATTTTTCAAACTTGCCATGGCATTTTTCGCAAAGGGTTGGAAATTCATTCTTCTGGCCATTGCCGGCGCAGGGGCATTCATACGGCGCGCACTTACGGGTAGCGGAAAGGAAAAAAAGGACTCTCTTGCCTGAAAATTAGGAAAATCTGCCTAAATCGCTCAATAAGAATGATTTACCGCATACGTTTGCGGAATTCTTTTCGAAAAAATTACGATAATTCATTATTCTTTAATTGCTTTGCAGTACGAAATTTTTCGTTAAACAAACAGAGAGAGAAAATGGCTATTAAGAAACAGTACCTTAAGAGCAAGCCCAATGTAAAAGTTACATTGACTTTGCCAAAGCAGGCCGCCGAGAATGCGAAAAAGGTAGAAGTTGTTGGAGATTTCACCGATTGGAAAAAAGGTGTTCCAATGACTAAACTGAAAAATGGAAATTACAAAGTGACACTCGACCTCGAGCCTGAAACTGAGTATCAATTCCGTTACCTGATCGATAACAAGGTCTGGGAAAATGACTGGGATGCTGACAAATACGTTAGCAACGGTATATCACTCGAAGAGAATTCAGTGATAGTACTTTAAAAAACAAGACGGGCCACTCGGCCCGTTTTTTTATTCTATCATGAAAGTATCGGCATCATCCTGAACAGGAAATTTTTTCCGATATGCATCCAGTGCCGATTTACTGAGCGTGATCGTTGCAACTTCCTCCCGGTCTCTCATGAACAGGATTTCTTCGCCTTTAGGGTCAACTACCTGTGATCCGCCAATGTAGGCAACATCCACCCCATCCACACCGATACGATTCACACCGGCTACATACGCAGAATTCTCAATAGCACGCGCCTTCAGAAGTAAATCCCAGGCCTTACTGCGGGGAGCTGGCCAGTTTGCAACAAATAGTGCAAGGTCATACTCAAAACCTTCGGAACAGGTATTCCGGATCCAGACAGGAAACCGAAGGTCATAGCAGATAAAGGGCGCAATTTTCCATCCTTTCCAGTCACAAATCAATTTTTCAGATCCCGCCGAATAATGCAAATGTTCATCCGCCATGCGAAACAAATGTCGCTTATCATAGTGGTTCACCACGCCATCCGGATAAACCCAAAGCAACCTGTTGAAAAACCGTCCGCCATCTTTGATCACACAACTGCCGGTAACCACAGCATTTGTCCGCGCCGCCATCTGTTTCATCCATCGGTATGTTGTGAAATTTACCGGCTCTGCGACTTCAGCCGCGTCCATGGTAAATCCCGAAGTGAACATTTCGGGCAGGATAATAAGATCCGTATTCAGATCTGTGATTTTCTCCTCCAGCATGGAATGATTTGCTTGCGGAGATTTCCAGTAGAGCGGTGTTTGAACGAGCGAAATTCGAAGATCGCCCATTGATCAGCGTTTTACAGGCAGCGCAACCCGATAGTCTACCTTCATTTTGCCCTTGGTGATATTCTGAAGTTTGCCTTTCAGCATTCGTTTTTTTAACGGAGAAAGGTAATCGGTAAAAAGTACACCCTCCAGGTGATCATATTCATGCTGAATAATCCGGGCTTTCATCCCGTCATAAGTCTCTGTATGCTCAACCCAGTTTTCATCGAAATAACGAATGGTAAGCTCTTCATTGCGCCTTACGTCTTCCCGGATATTGGGAATACTGAGGCAGCCTTCCTCGAAAGCCCACATATCACCGGTCTCTTCAATGATCTGTGGATTGATGAAAACCTTTCTGAAATCTTCCATTCCTTCTTCCTCCAGGGGTCTGCCATCTACGATGAATACACGTATGCTTTTACCGATTTGTGGCGCAGCAAGCCCAATGCCTTTGGCCGCCTCCATGGTTTCATACATATCATCAATAAATTCCTGGATATCTATTTCTCCCTTCTCAAGATCTCGCGCACGTTTTTTTAATACCGGATCACCGTAAACAACTATAGGATAAATCATGCCTTAATATCTAAGCGTACAAAAATAAAGATTTGTCAGGAATTTTGCTCCAGATATGATTGCAAGATCAGCGTTGCACTGATTTTGTCAAGCCTGGATTTTTCTGCCCGTTTCTTCTTATTGAGTCCGCTTGCCAACATACTATCAAACGCAATTTTACTTGTAAAACGTTCATCAATCGATTCTATCCTGACGCCCGGAAACATTTTTCTGTAGGTCATTATCAGATTTCTCACATCCTGGGTTACATGGGTATCATTATTTTGAAGATCGGCGGGCATTCCAAAAACAATGATGTCAACCGTTTCAGAGGCAAGGTAATTTTTAACATATTCCATCAACTGATCTGAACCGACGGTTTCCAGCGGATTCGCAATCATTCGAAGGGGATCAGTAACAGCCAGGCCGCAGCGTTTTTTACCATAATCAATGGCAAGTATCCTGCCCAAACTAATTAAGGTTAATTTTTTCAGAAAATAATTTCCTGGCCTTATGCTCCATCATGAGCGCTTTAGGAAATAAGATGTCATTTTCAACCTGGGCATGGGTGATCAACTGTTCTTCGAGGAGTCGAAGCTCGGAATAAATAACCTTCAGGTGCAGGGACGCATCGGATGGTATATGGTAATCTGAAGTGAGCTTCCGGATGCCTTTCATTTCATCGTCATGTTCATAATGCTCCATGGCATATTTCTGCAACGACTGCTTCTCCATCATATAATATATGCTGGAAGGATTTCCATTTCCCTGTAAGAACTGCTGCAGCGAATGCACATAGGAAAACAGGGTATCTTCCTCTTCATAAATATGATGGATGAAATCTTCCACAAACAGAGGGAACACAAGTTTCAGGTCGTAGCTGATCTCTTCCCGGGATGGTAAATTATGAATGAGCGAGGCAAGATATGGAAGGCGCTCCTTTACGAACATATGATGCGTATGCTTCAAATATTCAATGATGAGCTCAATAGGGTAGTTTTGGAGACTGACTTTTTCTTCACAGGAAACATTCCCAATAGATTCCAGCCGTTCCATAACCCGGGCTGCATCCAGACCGCGTTCCTTGCAGGCCTGTGATAATGTCTGGTTGCTGTAATTATAAAACTCAATTCCAAAATAATACAGCACGGCCCCGAAAACATAGTTTTCACCAACAATCTCGCTGATCTTTTTCTGTACATTCGAAGCCATCTTCAAATTTACAGAAGTCTGAGGGAAATTGTAAGAAATATTTAACTGATTAATTGCATATTTCCGCCGATCATCCGGATCGGCCAACAAATAATTACACCCTTCGTTATAGAGGTAATATTTGCGTATTTTTGATTATTGAAGGAGATTGTAATATGGATTCAGAAAATAAAAAGAACAGTCATTACCAAATTAGTCTTCCGATCATTCTGGCCATAGGAATTGCTGCAGGAATTCTGATTGGGGCTACTTTTTCAGAAAGCCCTAAAGTTCAGAATGACCTGGGTGATAATGTTCAGAAATTCAGGGAAGTTTTAACATTGATTGACCGTAGTTATGTCGATAATGTAGATATGGACGGCCTGGTGGAAAATGCAATTGAACATATGCTCACCGAGCTGGATCCGCACAGCGCTTACATTTCAGCCAGGGACAGGGTAGCCGCGAACGAGGAATTACAGGGAAATTTTGAAGGTATCGGAATCGAATTCAACATTTTTAAGGATACAATCGTCGTTGTAACCCCTTTAAGTGGAGGGCCAAGTGAAAAAGTAGGGTTAAAATCCGGTGACAGGATCGTTAAAATTGACGGTGAGAATGTTGCAGGAGTTGGATTCACCAATGAAGATGTTCGAAAAAATCTGAAAGGGCCGAAGAATTCAATGGTCATGGTTACTGTAAAAAGGCCCGGCACCAAAGACCTCATGGAGTATGAAATTGAGCGCGACAAAATACCGCAGTACAGCGTGGATGCCCATTATATGATCGATGATGCGATAGGCTATATCAAAATCAGCAGATTTTCTGCAACGACCTACGATGAATTTAAAAATGCGCTTGTTGAATTGAAGGAAAAGGGAATGACGAAGCTGGTACTTGACCTGCAGTCAAACCCCGGAGGTTATATGAACCGGGCTGTCGAGATTACAGACGAATTCCTCCCCGACAGGCAAAAAATAGTTTATACCAAGGGAAAGCAAAAACGGTATGATGATGAACTCTATGCCGAGCGTGAGGGACTTTTCGAAACCGGGGATCTGATCGTACTCGTAAATGAAGGAAGCGCCTCTGCATCAGAAATTGTAACGGGTGCCCTTCAGGATAACGACAGGGCACTTGTGGTTGGTCGCCGCACCTTCGGAAAGGGACTCGTTCAGGCACCAATCGACCTTTCTGATGGCTCAGAACTTCGACTCACCATCTCGAGGTATTATACACCATCGGGCAGGTCCATTCAAAAACCTTATGAAGATCCCGAGGATTATGCCAAGGACTTGCTTGCCCGTTATGAACATGGTGAGTTCTTCAGTGCCGACAGTATACATTTCAATGATTCACTGAAATATGCGACCCGTACAGGAAGAACCGTCTATGGCGGCGGCGGAATAATGCCGGATTATTTTGTTCCGCTGGACACTACCCAAAGCAGCGCATATCTCAACCGCTTATTTGCCAATAATTCAGTTCAGGAATTTACCTTTAAATATGTAGCCGGGAATAAGGACAAACTCGGGTCGATGGGCTATGAGAATTTTTACAATAATTTTTCTGTAACTGATTCAATGCTGGATCAGCTTGTGGCTATAGGTCAGACAAATGGCGCCAAGCCTGACCTCGCGGATCTGAACAGAAACAGGGATCTGTTCAAATTACAGGTTAAAGCCCAGATCGCACGACAGATCTGGGATTATCAGGGATTTTATCCCATATACAATCAAACCAATGAGGTGTTGCAACAAGCCATCAAATTGTTTGAGCAGACCAATAAACTGGACCGAACCAAGATGTAATATGTATTATCACAAATTAGGAAACATCCCGCCGAAACGGCATACTCAATTCAGGCAGCCCGACGGGTCTCTGTACGCTGAGGAATTGGTAAGCTCCAAGGGTTTCTCAGGTGTTTATTCGAACCTGTACCATACCTACCCTCCAACAAGAATTAAAAGCATTGGCGAAAGTCGCCCGGTTGACGTAACACTGAGGAAAGACTATGGCCTTAAACAGACCCATCTGAATACTTCCGGACTTGAAACAACGGGAGGCGATTTTCTGACAGGCAGGAAGATCCTAATGAAAAATGCCGACGTCGCCATCGGGCTTTGTTATCCTGAAGATCTGTCGATGGATTATTACTACAAGAATGCCGAAGCGGATGAAGTGATTTTTATTCATGATGGTGAAGGAACATTATATTCTCAGATGGGTGTCTTGAAGGTCAGGAAGGGTGACTATGTTGTCGTTCCGCGAACGGTAATCTATCGCATGGAATGGACAGAAGGCCCAGTGCGGCTGCTGATCGTGGAATCTGCGAGCCCCGTGGAAACCCCCAGGCGGTACCGCAATGAATTGGGACAGCTTGAAGAACATTCCCCATTCTGTGAAAGGGATATCAGGCCACCGCATGAATTAATTACGGAAACAGAAAAAGGAGATTATACGGTCATTATCAAAAAGCATGATCAACTGCATACGTATCAATATGATCACAGTCCGTTCGACATTGTTGGATGGGATGGATTCCTCTGGCCCTATGCATTCTCGATTCATGATTTCGAGCCTATTACAGGACGAATTCATCAGCCGCCTCCGGTTCACCAGACCTTCCAGGCACATAATTTTGTGATTTGTTCCTTTGTACCCAGGCTCTTCGATTACCACCCGCAGGCAATCCCGGCACCGTATAATCATTCAAATATTGATTCTGATGAAGTGCTTTTCTATGCTGAAGGAAACTTCATGAGCAGGAAAGGGATAGACCGAGGTTCTTTTACATTGCATCCGGGCGGACTGCCGCATGGACCTCACCCCGGCACAGTTGAAAAAAGTATCGGGGCAAAGGAGACTCATGAAATTGCCGTCATGATTGACACCTTCAGACCCCTGTACCTAACAGAGGAGGCGATGCCGTTCGTTGATAAGAATTATCCGATGAGTTGGACAGAATAGGAGATATAAAATATGGATATTACGATAATTGGAGTTGGCTTAGCAGGGATCCTTGCCGGTGGTGTTGTAGCCTGGTTATGGACCAAAAACAGGCTTTCAGAAGAACTGGATAAGTCCCGTGGTGCTGCAGAAAATTATCGAATCCGCTTTGAAGATGCGCTGAGCGAACAGGAACAGGTGAAGAAAGAGTTGACGGGCGAACGTGAAAAAGTGCTGGACCTCAACCGGGAATTGTCTGCTTCCGAAGCCAACTACAGAAATCTTGAAGAACGGCTTAAACAACAAAAAGAGGAACTGGAAAATATACGGGAGAAGTTCTCTCACGAATTCAAGAATCTTGCGAACCAGATCTTCGAGGAAAAAAGTAAAAAATTTACTGAGCAAAACCGCAGTAATATTGGGGATCTCCTAAATCCCTTAAAGGAGCGAATCGAAAAATTTGAAGAAAAAGTCGAGCGAAACAGCAAGGAGTCAATACAGTGGAATACCGCATTAAAGGAACAGCTGAATCATCTTAAGGACCTTAATCAGCAGGTTACACGCGAAGCTGTTAACCTGACCAAAGCTCTTCGGGGCGATTCAAAAACCCAGGGCGGATGGGGTGAAATGCAACTGGAGGCGATTCTCTCAAAAACCGGACTTGAAAAGGATATCCATTATTTTACTGAAAAGAATTTCAAGAATGAAGATGGAAGGAACCAGCGCCTTGATTTCATAATCCGGCTCCCGGATGAAAAATATCTTGTACTGGATTCAAAAGTGTCTCTTACCGCCTATGCGCAGTATTTTGATACTGAGGATGAAGCTACGCAAAAGGATTGTTTGCAACGGCATATGTTGAGTATCAACAGCCATATCAAGCTGCTGAGTGCAAAAAATTATCAGAACCTGTATGACATTAACCAGCCTGATTATGTAATGATGTTCATAGCGAATGAACCGGCACTTACCATTGCGCTGAAAGAAGATCCAAACCTGTATGAGAAAGCACTGGAAAATAATATTGTCCTGGTATCTACCTCTACCCTGATGGCTACGCTGCGTACGATTTCATATATATGGAAACAGGACCTTCAGAATAAGAACGCACTTGAAATTGCGCGTCAGGCAGGTTCCTTATACGACAAGTTCACTTCCTTTACTGATGACCTGGTCAAGGTTGGGAAAAACCTTGAACAAACACAGGGAACCTATCGTGAAGCGATGAAAAAGCTCAGTGAGGGACGTGGTAACCTTGTGAGAAAAGCAGAAAAGCTCAGGGAACTGGGGGCCAAGACAAGCAAGAATATGGACAACCGGCTGATCGACCGCGCCGGTGATGAAGAAAATGACGACGAAGAAGATGACAACTAAGCTCACACCGGAAAACAGGTTTAAAAAACTGATTGTTGTTGGAGACCGTGTACTCATCAAGCCCAAAGAGCAAACCGAAAAAACGGAAAGTGGATTGTTCCTGCCGCCCGGAGTGCAGGAAAAAGAAAAAATTCAGACCGGCTATGTTATAAAAACCGGACCGGGTTACCCCTTGCCATTGCCTTCAGACGAAGATGAATTCTGGAAAAATTCGGAGGAGCAAGTCAAATACCTTCCGCTACAGGCACGGGAAGGTGATCTTGCAATATTCATTCAAAAGGGCGCAATTGAAGTAATATATGAGGGGGAGAAGTATTTCATTGTTCCCCAGTCTTCCATCTTAATGCTGGAAAGGGAAGAGGATCTCTGATGGCAGCGAGATCGTTCGATACAATTCGTGTCGGTAAAAAATACCGCCTGAAAAACTTTGGAGAAACTTTTGATTTTGAAGTTATGTCGAGGCTTCATGACCAAAATTACCAGCTGAAGGATCTCTACACGCTGGAGTCCTATGAACTGGACGATCTTATCCGCTGGGGGAAAGGTAATGATTTTGATTTTGATGAACTGAACTAGTTCCCGCCCTGGCTGGCAAATTCCTTTGCAAAATACGTAAGAATAATATCTGCACCGGCGCGCTTGATCGACAGCAGTTGTTCATTCATCACGGTATGCCGATCGAGCCATCCTTTTTCAGCAGCAGCGGAAACCATTGCATATTCACCACTTACATGATATGCGGCGACAGGTAGCTGAATATTATCCTTTAATAATTTAATGATATCCAGGTACGGCAACGCAGGCTTGACCATGAGAAAATCCGCACCTTCTTCCGCATCGAGGTACGCCTCATAGAGGGCTTCCCTGTGATTTGCCGGGTTCATCTGGTATGTTTTTTTGTCACCACTCTTTGGCGCAGAATCCAGCGCATCACGGAACGGTCCGTAATATCCACTCGCATATTTCGCTGTATAACTCATGATGGATACATCCGTAAATCCTTCACGATCCAGGGCCTGGCGGATATATCCGACCCGGCCATCCATCATATCGGAAGGACCAATGATATCCACACCACTTTCTGCCTGCGCAACAGACATTGCAGCGAGCACCTCCAGTGTCTCATCATTCAGAATGACGCCATTTTCATCAACAATGCCATCATGGCCATCAGAACTGTAGGGGTCCATGGCTACATCAGACATAATGCATGATTCAGGGAATTCCTGTTTAATCCTTTTGAGCGCTTTAAGGTAGAAGAATTCCGGGTCCTGGCTTTTTGTCGCCATTTTATCCTTATGAACATCATCGACCACCGGAAAGATATCAAATGAGCGGATACCTAGTTTCATACATGATTCGATCTCTTTGAGCATTGGCTCAATTCCAAGACGGTAAATACCAGGCATTGAATCCACCTCCAAAGATCCCCTGGGAGCCTCAAGCAAAAACATCGGAAAGATCAGATCATTGGTCGTTACTAGTGTTTCCTGAACGAGATCCCGAATAACCGCTGATTTTCTATTTCTTCTGGGCCTGATAAACATGTCAATCTTAAGATTTTGTAAAGTTTAAAATTGTCTTTTCAATGATATCACAGCATTCATGAAGTTGATCTTCTGTCATCACCAGGGGCGGAGCAAACCGAATGATATTTCCATGCGTTGGCTTGGCCAACAGTCCGTTTTCTTTCAGCTGAACACATATTTCCCAGGCCGTACTTCCTTCCTCACTATCATTAATCACCACGGCATTCAGCAATCCCTTACCGCGTACCAGTTTCACAAGATCAGATTTCGAAACCAGGGTGTTCATTCGCTGCCTGAATATTTCACCCAGCCTGCGTGCATTTTGCATGAGTTTCTCATCATAAACAACATCAAGAGCCGCCATTGCAACTTTGCAACCGAGAGGGTTTCCGCCAAATGTACTCCCATGCTGTCCTGGCTTAATTACATTCATAATATGATCATCTGCCAGTACTGCAGATACCGGGTATGCGCCCCCCGATATTGCCTTGCCAAGGATGAGAATATCTGGTCGTGTGTAAGTAGATTGCCGTTCGCATTTAGCCGCACAGGTGCAATCGCCACAGACCCGAAGCAGGCTGCCGGTTCGGGCGATTCCGGTTTGAATTTCATCGGCGATAAAAAGCACGTCGCTTGCCCGGCATAATTCTGCAGCCGCAGGAATATATGATTCATCCGGCACATAAACACCGGCTTCACCCTGAATAGGTTCCACTAAAAACCCTACAACATTCTTATCATTCAGCGCATTCCTGAGGGCATCAAGGTCATTGTAGGGAATCCGTATAAAACCAGGCGCGTATGGACCAAAATTATTACGCGCATTATCATCACTCGAGAATGACACGATTGTAGTGGTGCGTCCGTGAAAATTATTTTCACAAACGATTATTTTGGCCTGGTTTTCAGGGATGTTTTTACGTTCATATCCCCACTTGCGACAGATCTTGATGGCAGTCTCCACACCTTCGGCACCGGTATTCATTGGCAGTACGCGGTCGAACCCGAAATAATTCGTTACATAGGCTTCAAACGGACCCAGAACATCATTATAAAAAGCCCGGGAGGTCAGGGTAAGTTTTTCAGCCTGGTCCTTGAGGGCGCCAATAATTTTTGGATGACAATGCCCCTGATTTACCGCACTGTAGGCACTTAAAAAGTCAAAATATCTCTTCCCTTCCACATCCCAGACATATACACCTTCTCCCCGGGACAAAACTACCGGAAGAGGATGGTAATTATGTGCGCCATGCTTATCTTCGAGAGTGATCGCCTCCTGACTTTTTGTTATGGTGACTGACATATAATTTTTAATTTAAAATCAGATATCAAAGCTACGAAATTGGGCTTTGATAAAAAATTTGAATCCAGCAGTTGAATGATGCAAAAGGCAAACACATTTGGGGCCATCTTTGATATGGATGGTGTATTGATTGACAGCAATCCCTTTCATAAAAAATCATTGAAGGCTTTTGCAAAAAGCCATGGTTATAATCTGAACGAGCAGGAATTAAGGGAAAAAATTTACGGCCGTCAGAATAAGGAATGGATTCCTAACCTGTTCGATCGGGAAATGACCTTTGAAGAGATTGACAGATATGCCCGGGAGAAGGAATTACACTTTCAGAAAATTTTTGAAAAAGACATCACATCTGTTCCGGGATTGATCGAATTTCTAAAAACACTTCAGCAGGAAAATGTACCCCGTGCCATTGCGACATCAGCCCCAAGGATGAATGTGGATTTCGTTTTCCGGCATACGGAAATCGGCAACTATTTTGGGCTGGTCCTGGATGATTCACATGTGAAGCGTGGAAAGCCGGATCCTGAAATTTACCTGAAGGCCAGTGAATTGCTTGGATTTGAACCTGGTGAATGCGTGGTTTTTGAAGATTCCCTTTCAGGAGTTGAATCTGCCCAGCGTGCCGGATGTAAGGTGATCGCCGTCGCAACTACTCACAGCCACGAAGAGTTTGAAAATGTTTCCCTGATCATTGACGATTTTACGCAGCTGTCACTGTCAGACGTTCAAAAGATATTTTAATATCAGGAAATCAATGCATTCAGTGCAGTCTTCGCTGCATCACGCAAGAATGAAATATCATCGGAAGCCCTGCTCACAGCTCTGAGACCTACCATGTTCACATACAGAAATCTTGTGAGGGCGCGGGGATCATTGTTATCACCAATATCTCCATCACGGATTGCCTGCTCAAAGAAAGGAAGAAAATGGGCTTCAAAATCATTATAATTCTCCTGAATAATCGCTTTAACAGCGCTATCCTGCCATGCCATTTCGGTAGCGGTATTTACGATGAAACAGCCTTTGTTTTCTTCATCTGAGACAATATCACGAAGAAGCCTGTTGAAAAAGGATGCCAGTGCGGCTGCAAATCCGGAGGATTCTTCAAGAAAGTCAAAAGAATGGCGTGCAGATCTTTTGTAATGCTGAAATGCTGCCAGAAATATGGCATGTTTATCTCCAAAGGTACTGTACATACTGGACCGGCTGATCCCCATGGCATCAACAAGATCCTGCATTGACGTGCCATGGTATCCTTTCATCCAGAAGAGATCCATGGCACGTTCCAGGGCTTCTGTTTCATTAAAAGCTTTTGTACGTGTCATATTCGGAATGATTATTCCAAATATAATAAAAATTATTTTGCAGCCATACCGCCATCAATGACCAATTCCTGTCCGTTTATAAATCCATTGCCTGCAACCTGGAGTACCAGTGAAGCCACTTCATCCGATGTGCCGAATCTTTTTAACGGAACCTGGGAGAGAATCCCTTCGGCAGTTGCCTTGAGCTGTTCTTCGGAAAGATCCATTTTGCTAAATATCGGAGTTTCAATAGGTCCGGGACTGATGGCATTAACGCGAATTCCACGTTCGACGAGTTCAGCGGCCAACGTCTGTGCAATGGATTTAACCGCAGCCTTTGTAGCAGCATATACACTTGAATTAAGCATTCCTATCTGATTGACTACAGAACTTGTCAGTAATATGGAAGAGCCATGTGCCAGGTATGGGAGAGCATATTGAACAGAAAACAATAATGACTTCACATTGAGGTTAAACTGATCATCAAAGTGAGCTTCATCAATTTGCTCAAGAGGGCTGAACCTGGCAATTCCAGCGTTGAGATAGAGGAAATCAATATGATTGTATTTTTCACCTATCGATGTGATAAATTGTTTTGCCTGGTCCAGGTCGGATAGATCTGCTACAATTACCTTGTCAAAGATCTCCGAAAATTCGGCAAGTGTTTCTTCTTTCCGTTTGTCATTTCTTGCATTGGTGATTACCTGTGCTCCCTGACTTTTAAAATGCCTGGCTGCCGAAAGACCAATTCCACTGTTACCTCCTGTAATTACGACAACCTTGTTCTTGAAATTATTCATTGTTCATATGTTTGGTTTATTATTGGAACGTTCGTTCCAATTAAAGGTTACGGAAGAACAGGATTTTTTTATATTGAATTTAATTTTTGATAATTCGTTCCGAGAAAACGGATCCGTCGGCCTGAATAATCCGTACTACGTATGCTCCATCAGGCCAGGAGATAATATTCAGTGAATGATCACCCGGTGACAATTGATTCTGTATAACCGAGGAACCCTTCAGGTTTATAATGGAAAGGATTGATGGCTGTTCGATATGTACACGTAGCTTATCAGAGGCCAGTGTTGGAAATATTGCAATACCCTCTGCCATTTCCTCATCAAGACTGGTAATGATGCGTGGTTCCCTGGGATTGGGATGCGCATGGTTTTCAAAGAATTCCCAAATGAGTCTATGTGCGCTGATATCCTTATTAGTAGCACCCAGTTGTGGCTGATCAATAATTGCACCGGGCCACGTATGGCCGCCGCCATTGATACGATAGAAATCAACCACCACGTCATCTTCGCAATTTGCAATCAGTGTTCGTGTAACCGTTGAGTTATCATCTGTATCTGTATCTTCAAGTTCGGTCACAACCGGATCATCTGCACAGGCATTTTGTTCTGCCCAGAAGTTCATAACGTCCGGAATACTATAACCAAACTCAGAACCGTCATACGCAACCACTCCATCCTCGGTACCATGAAACTGAATAACCGGAACAGGTCTGCCCGGATCACATTGTGTGAAAGAGTCCCTTACCATTGAACCGGTAACTGACCCAATGGCCGCGATCCTGTCACTCAGTTCACACGCCAGCATAAACGACATATACCCTCCATTGGACATTCCGGTGGCATATACCCTGGAAAGGTCAATGGAATATTCATTCCAGATTAAATCGATCATTAAATCAATAAACCCCAGATCGTCAACCCCCGTTCCAAAGTATGCATTCCAGTGCTGGCCGGATCCAAGCGGGATGGTTGCCTCGAGTCCTTCCGGATAAACAACGATGAAATCATTGACATCGGAGAGGAAGTTAAACCGGGAATATACTGCCTGTTCAGTCGCATTTGAGCCAAACCCATGCATATTGATTACAAGTGGAAGATTGGTTTCTCCATTATATCCGGTAGGAAGATGAACGAGATAGGTACGTGTCTCACCGTCATGCAGAACGGTCTTCCGCACGAATTGTCCAAACGAAGTGGCGCCCAGCAGTAATAACAGGGGCAGGATGAGTGTAATGCGGCGAATCATTCTTTAAAATACACATATTAATTAAATCCTTCAGCCAGGAATCAATGATATCTTATATAACCAGCCGCTTTTAATATGGGCATAAAAAAACCCTGCAAGGAATACCTCACAGGGTTTTGATAAAATCTGGCAACGACCTACTCTCCCACATGTTACTGCAGTACCATCGGCGCTGTAGGGCTTAACTTCTCTGTTCGGAATGGGAAGAGGTGGACCCCTACGCTATAATCACCATAAAGCGTTGTCCTGACAACGTCCTGAACTTGGTTCAGGATCTTCAGGATCTCTCTCCGCGTTGGGAAAGAGCAATATCATCATGACAGTGTTATGAAAGAATTAAGGGCAGTAGCCCCAGAGAAAGTTTACGGGTAATTAGTACTGCTCAGCTTTGACATTTCTGTCTTTACACCTGCAGCCTATCAACGTCATCGTCTATAACGTCCCTTTAAAGAAGTCTCATCT
>JBNKGL010000020.1:0-74917 GCA_050289805.1 Cyclobacteriaceae bacterium | reverse complement strand
TTTGTGTCACCTGAAAATGGTGCCATAAGTAACGCCGCGATTGATGGGAGCTTTACCTATACCCCGGATCCCGGATTTACCGGACAAGATTCTTTTGTGGTAAGTATTACGGATGGAAACGGGAATTTTACCTCCGGAAAGGTGGTAATATCTGTGGTCCCAGTGACCGGATCAGGACCGGTGGCGATAGGGGATGTGTTTACAACCAATCAGGACCAACCATTAGTCGTCTCACCTCCGGGTCATTTGGCGAACGATTACGATCCGGACGATGACCCCTTGACCTGGATTTCGTTTGTGTCACCTGAAAATGGTGCCATAAGTAACACCGCGATTGATGGGAGCTTTACTTATACCCCGGATCCCGGATTCTCCGGACAGGATTCCTTTGTGGTAAGTATTACGGATGGAAACGGGAATTTTACCTCCGGACTCATCGTCATTACCGTAATAGCTTCTCCAGAGTTGCCACCTGTTGCCATTGCGGATGTTTACACGACGGAACAGGGACAGCCGCTGACGCTACCTGCCCCGGGACACCTGGAAAATGATTATGACCCGGATGGAGACCCCCTGACATGGATCTCGTTTGTCTCGCCTGAAAATGGTACAATAAGCGAGACCGCGGTAGACGGGAGTTTCACCTATACTCCAGACCCGGGATTCAGCGGTATTGACTCCTTTGTGATAACCATGACGGATGGTAAAGGGAATTTCGCTAACGGATTGGTAACTATCTTCGTTCAGGAAAACCTCGCACCAGTAGCCTTTCCGGATATATTTACCACGAATGAGGGAGAAGCGTTGGTTGTCGATGCACCCGGGCACCTGGGCAATGACTATGACCCGGAGGAAGACCCCCTGACATGGATCTCGTTTGTCTCGCCTGAAAATGGTACAATAAGCGAGACCGCGGTAGACGGGAGTTTCACCTATACTCCGGACCCGGGATTCAGCGGTATTGACTCCTTTGTGATAACCATGACGGACGGTAAAGGGAATTTCGCCAACGGATTAATCAATATCCTTGTTCAGGAAAATCTTGCGCCGGTGGCTGTCCCCGATGTATTTGTGGTTGATCAGGATCAAACCCTCACTGTGGCACCACCTGGACACCTGGCCAATGACTCAGATCCTGAAGGGGATGCCCTGCAATGGCTTTCATATCAGGTTGTGGAAAACGGAGTCATTTCTGCGGCTAGCACAGACGGAGGTTTTACTTATGTTCCTAATACCGGATTTAGTGGCGTCGATCCTTTTACTGTATCAATTACCGACGGTAAAGGAAATGTTTCGACCGGTTTAGTAATGCTTCTTGTAACACCCAATTATCCTCCTGTGGCCGATGCCGGTGATGATATGGTTGTAGTAGCAGGGCAGATGGTGCAACTTGATGGGTCAGGGTCCTATGACCCCGAGGATGACCCTCTTACCTTTACATGGGTATTCGGTACGGATGATGCAAGCAGCGCGTTGCCTGCAGGAAGTGGGGCCATGCTTACTGGTGCAAATACCGAAACACCTTCCTTCAACACGGATATGCCGGGAATGTATTCTGTTCGGCTCATTGTTAATGATGGTTTGAATGACAGTTCTCCCGATTATGTAAAAGTGCAGGCTTTGTCCATCATTCAGGCACTGGAGATTATTATGGATGACATTTATGCTCTCAGGGATGCAGGTGTTTTAAATAATGGACAGACAAATGCACTTGACAGAAAAATCCTACAGGCCATTAAACTTTTGGAAAAAGATAAAATTGGTGAAGCAACAGAAACACTCTATGATTTGAGACAACAAATCCAGGACTTGTGGAAAAAGGATGGAGTGCTTAATTCGATGCAAGCCGAAGAATTGATTGCAAAGATAGATGTTATACTTTCTGTATTACCACCTCTACCTTACGGAGGATTGAGTTCAGAGGCGGCTAATCCAGCGGGAGAATCTCTTTTACCAGACTCCTTTGGTTTTGCGGGCGTGTACCCGAATCCAGTAGTAACTTCTGCGAGGTTGGTCTATAAGCTGCCAGCTCCTGTTACGCTGAAAATCGCTCTGTATGATGTGTTTGGTCACGAGGTACGAGAATTGGTCAATGATAGCATGGAAGCAGGTGTGTTTGATTTATCGCTCCATACGGATGGGCTGGCAAGTGGCACCTACCTGATCCGAATGATCACGGAAAGTGGGTTAACAAAATCACATCGAATTATCATCAGACGTTAAGTATTTTACAAGAAAAAACAGGCAGTTAGACCCGGAAAGTCATAACAATATTCCTTAAATACTTCAATCAAATGCGTTCCAATCATTTGGGTATTTCTTCCTTCAATACGATAAAATGGATTAGTTCTCCATCATTAAACAGCGCAATACTGGGAGAAGACGGCGGATAAGGCATCGTGTATTCACGTGCTTTGGCCGTGGCTTCCTGATCGACACCTGCGAATACTGTTGCCAGGTGATCCGGAGGGGTTTCACTGGCTTCCAGGGCATACTTTACTCTGGGGCGGGCGTCCACTGCTGAACAGATCACACAGAAGATCAAAGATTTTTGACATAAATCGTCATCGAATCACCGTTTAATCAATACCCTGTATCCTCAAACTGTATCCTCAAACTTGGGATTGGCGATGTGCCATCGCCGATCCCAATGGGGTGGCTTCGCATCCAAAAGCCAGCGCCACTTTGTGGCACTTACTTTTTTCATGCCCCATCGCTCCCCAGAGCGAGCTCTGTTCGCTCCGGGGCATAAAAAAAGCCAACCCGTTTTCACGGGCTGGCTTTTGGATGCAGAGGAGGAGGGATTCGAACCCCCGGTACCTCGCGGTACAACGGTTTTCAAGACCGCCGCATTCGACCACTCTGCCACTCCTCTATTCGTCTAACCGATTTCTTTCAATCGGACTGCAAATGTATTTCTAATTTTAATTATGTCCAAAGTCTGTACTTACTTTTCTTTCAGTACTTTCTCTAAATTGATGATCGAGCTGTGCGCTTTGTGGATACTGGCGTTCACCTCATACCCTACAAGGATAATAATACTGAGAATCTCGATGAACAGCATCAAGGCAATTAATACCCCCAGGGAGCCGTACAGCTTATTGTAGGTGGCAAAATTCTCAAGGTAAAAAGTAAAGACATATACCGCCGCTATACACAACAACGTCGCTATTAAGGAGCCCACCGAAAAGAACTTCCAGTTGTAATGAACCGACGGACCGAAGTAATACACAAACGAGATCCCGAAGAAGAAGAAGGCAAAAATAATCACAAACCGCAAAATGAAAATCAGTGCGAAATTGTAATTCTCCAGGTCAATCCAGTCAACTGCCTGGACATTATTCAGTAAAATGTTTCCTCCCACAACCATCAGCGTGGCAGTAATGAGAATCACCGCAAACATGATCGTAAGCATTGTAGCTACCAATCGCATCTTAAAAAATCCACGCTTTTCAATCGTACTGTAGCACGCATTAAAAGCGCGCATCAGCGAAAGCATGCCATTCGTGGCCAGGTACAGTGAAAACAACGCACCAAATGTCAACAGGCCACCCCGCGTATGGCTCACAATATCCTCAATGGTCAGATACACCGTGCCGTACATATCCGGCGTCATGAAATTACTGATGAACTCCATGATATTCTCCTGACTCACCTCCGGGATTACCTGGTGTATGTAGGGGATCAGTGTAAAAAGGAAAATGATTCCAGGAAAGATCGCAACAGTGAAATTGAACGCCACCGCATTGGCCCGCTCAATGATCTCGTCCCTCGAGATCTTTTCAATGAAAACATGAAGAATACGATACAGCGACAGGTCGTCCTTCTTACTGAACCTGATGTTCTTAAGTGTATAGATCAGGTTGTTGTACCAATGCTTTTGGGTGATATAGTCGATGATCCGTTTCTTCATTTCGGAAAGAAGGACGCCAGCAATTTAGTCATATTTTCAGGTGGCGGACAAGGCCTGTTGGTCTTCTTGTCCACAAATACCAGCGTGGTTTCTCCAATATGAATTAATTTATCGGATTCATTGTAAATTTCATAATGAAAGGTGATCCGAACCCTTGGCATTTCCTTGATGATGGTGTGAATCGTGAGCAATTCATCATATAGCGCGGGAGCCTTATAGCTCGACTTGTTCTCCAGGACCGGCATGATATAACCATCCTCCTCCATTGTTTTATACGAAAGGCCTAACGCCCGCAAACTCTCTACCCGTCCGATCTCGTAATACGACGCATAATTCCCGTAATACACATATCCCATCTGGTCTGTGTCTGCATATCGTACGCGAATTTGAGTCTCGTGTCTGTACATGTCAATTGCTTTGAGCCGCCAGGGCACGTGCCTTACGCTGCTCGATGGTTAGCGCACGCTGATATCGCTGCGCATTGATCAGATGTTGGCTGAGATTGGTGGCAAAATTATGATATCCGGAGAAATCCTCTTTCGCACACATATACAGGAACGAATGTTCCTGATAGTCCAGAACCGCATCCAGCGAACGAATATTCGGCATATTGATCGGACCCGGCGGTAAGCCCGGATACATATAGGTGTTATACGGAGAATCAATCTCCTTATGCACATTGAGTACGCGCTTGATGGTAAAATCACCCGAGGCAAAAACCAGCGTAGGATCGGCCTGCAGTGCAATATTCCGCTGTAATCGATTAATATATAAACCCGCGATTACAGGGCTTTCATCGGGCTTGATACTTTCTGCCTGTACGATCGACGCCAGGACCGAAACTTCCTTCGGCGTAAGCCCCAGGCTGTCGGCCTTTGCCAGGCGCTCCTCATTCCAGAACTTATGATATTCCATGTTCATCCGCTCAATCAGCCCCTCCCCCGAAATATCAAAGTAAACCTCGTAAGTATTTGGAATGAACATTCCAATGATATTCTCCTGGTTGAAGCCTTCGTCATTATTTTGTACATAGGCTTCCAATGCGGCATTGAATTCACTTTCCGTGAGTAATATATTCGCTGTAATTTTCGGAGCCAGGTCGGTTATCAGCCGTACATTATTAAAGGTGATATTCACGGGCTCCTGCTTTCCGGCACGCAGCATCCGGATGGCCTGAAGGTTGGTCATATTCGCCTCCATCACATATCGTCCCGGCTTTACCTGCTCATCATAATTCATGAGCTTCGCGAGAAAGCTGAAGGATACCATGTCATTCACGATATAGGCATCATAAAGTCTGCTTTGCAGCGACTTAAATGTTTCCCCCCTGGGAATGATCAGAGTACGATCTTCCTTGTCCACCAGGATGTTTGGCGAATAAAGCATCTGGTATGTCCAGAAACCAAAACTCGTCAGCAGGATACTGAACAACAGCATGAAAATTACAAATATCTTCTTCCGTTTCATTTCAAAAAATTTCAGCAAAAATAAGAATTCAGGACAAATAGTTACTTATCCCGTAAAACGGAACATATTCAGAAGCGGCTTAATTCATTAATCGCGGAGAAAGACGTAAATTTAATAGTGTAAAATAAATACGATTATGTCAGCTAATTACATGAAACTGTACCAGGAGAATCCTGAAATGCAGAAAATTCGTCAAGCCGTGGAAATTCTTCGGAACGGGGGACTGGTCATCTGCCCGACGGATACCGTGTATGGTATTGTTTGCGACCTTTTCAACAGGAAGGCCATCGACAGGTTGATGAAATTGAAAGGTTTGAAACCCAAGGAAATGAACCTGTCTTTCATATGCTATGACCTGAGTGATATATCCAACTATGTGAAACGACTGGACACGCCGGATTTTAAACTTTTGAAAAAATCGCTTCCGGGTCCGTTCACGTTCATACTGGAATCAAATAATAACGTTCCGAAAATACTCGGGGTGAACAAGAAAACCGTGGGAATCCGTATTCCCGACAATAATATTCCGCGCCAGATTGTCAAGGAGCTGGGAAACCCCATTATGACTACCTCCATCAAGGACGATGACCACGTCAGGGAGTACATTACGGATCCCGAAATCATCTTTGACACCTTCAAAAACCAGGTGGACCTGGTAATCGACGGGGGACCAAGCGGTATTGTTCCTTCCACCGTGGTTGACTGTACGCAGGATGAGTTTATCATTATCCGTGAAGGCCTCGGAGATATTCGTGAGTTTGCCTGATGAAGGCACTTATAGAATTACACTATCTCCCTTCCCTTGAATACTTCTGCTGCCTGCTGCAGCATGATGGGATCATACTGGAACGGCACGAACATTTTACAAAGCAAACCTATCGCAGCCGGAGCTATATTCTGGGTGGTAATAATGTGCAGATGCTGAATATTCCGGTCGCCAAAGGAAAGTCGAAAACGCCGGTGAAGGACCTGCGTACCGATACCCGGCAACCCTGGAAAAAGCAGCACTGGAAAAGCATTCGCTCGGCGTACGGCAATGCCCCCTTCTTTGAATTTTATGCGCCGGAACTGGAACAAATGTTTCAGAAACAGACTGATTTCCTGATCGATTTCACTTATCCCTTGCTGACATTATGTCTGAAATGGCTGGGGACTGACATTATGCTGGATTGGAGCGAGATGTATGAAAATGAACCGAAATCATCGGTTATTGACCTAAGATCGGTGATTGAGCCTAAATCCGGCTTTGAAAACCGTGCATTTTACACCCCCGTCAGCTACATGCAGGTTTTTGGCAAAAACTTTGTTCCTAACCTCAGCATCGTTGATCTTTTGTCGTGTGAAGGACCAAATGCACTATCGGTTTTAAAGAGTTCTGCAGGGGTCTGAACAAATGCAAGATTGTGCGTGTTTTTACATAGAATTAATTTGTTGTTGTATGGTAATTCTTTTTGATATATCATACATTTACGTAAGTCACTATTAGAATTGCTCAACTATGGAAGCTAAATTTTCGAACAGAGTTAAGGAGGTCATTTCTCTCAGCAGAGAGGAGGCACTGAGGCTTGGGCATGACTATATTGGTACGGAACACCTCCTGTTAGGGATGATCCGTGAAGGTGAAGGGGTGGCAGTTGGGCTGTTGAAGAAACTTGGCATTCCACTCGATGAACTTCGTGGAGCAATAGAAAAGGTCTCCAAAGGGACGGCAACACATGATGTAAAAAATCTTGCCAATATCCCTCTTACCAAGCAGTCTGAACGTGTGCTCAAGATCACTTATCTCGAAGCAAAAATATTTAAAAGTCAGCTGATCGGAACAGAACATTTACTGTTATCGATCCTGCGTGACGAAGACAATATCGCTACACAGATTTTAGAAAAATTTGATGTGAACTACGACGTTGTGAAAGAATTACTGGAATATCAGACCGAAAATCCGATGGCATCTTCAGATACAGATGACCCGGATGATGACAGTTCAAAAATATTCGGAGGCGGAAGTTCTTCCGGCGGTAAGGAAAAGAAAGGAACGGAAAAATCCAGGACACCTGTACTGGACAATTTCGGACGTGACCTTACCAAGCTGGCAGAGGACGACAAGATGGATCCGATTGTGGGACGCGAAAAAGAAATTGAACGCGTTGCCCAGATCCTGAGCCGTCGTAAAAAGAATAACCCCATCCTGATCGGTGAACCTGGCGTTGGTAAAACCGCCATCGCTGAAGGTCTCGCGTTGCGTATCGTTCAGAAAAAAGTTTCACGTGTCCTGTTTGGCAAGCGTGTGGTAACGCTCGACCTGGCATCCCTTGTTGCCGGAACAAAATACCGTGGTCAGTTTGAAGAACGGATGAAAGCGGTAATGAATGAGCTGGAAAAATCTCCGGAAGTCATTCTCTTTATTGATGAGCTTCATACCATCGTTGGTGCCGGCGGAGCAAGCGGATCACTGGATGCATCGAATATGTTCAAGCCTGCATTGGCCAGGGGCGAAATACAATGTATCGGAGCTACAACACTTGACGAATACCGACAGTACATAGAAAAAGACGGTGCCCTGGCGAGAAGATTCCAGATGGTAATGGTAGATGCTACCACACCAGAGGAAACTATCCAGATCCTTGACAACATCAAGGAGAAATATGAGGAGCACCATCATGTAAATTATACCCCGGAAGCCATTGAGGCTTGTGTGAAATTATCTGATCGGTACATTTCCGACCGATATCTTCCGGATAAGGCCATCGACGTATTGGATGAAGCCGGTGCACGCGTGCACATTAACAATATTCATGTTCCTGATAACATCATCAAGCTGGAAGCAGCCATCGAGGATGTGAAGGACGAAAAGAATAAAGTTGTTAAAAGCCAGAAATACGAAGAAGCCGCCCGACTTCGCGATAAGGAGAAAAAACTGATCGAGCAACTTGATCAGGCCAAATCGGAATGGGAAGAAGAAACGAAGAGCAAGCGTTACACGGTTGACGAGGATAACGTCGCTGATGTGATCGCCATGATGACCGGAATTCCCATGAAGCGTATCGCCCAGAAGGAAAGCAAGAAATTGCTTACCATGGGAGAAGAGCTTAGCGACAAGGTGATTGGCCAGAATGAAGCCATCAAGAAACTGACCAAGGCGATTCAGCGTACGCGTGTGGGATTGAAAGATCCTAAAAAGCCTATTGGTTCATTCATATTCCTCGGCCCGACTGGGGTTGGTAAAACGGAACTTGCAAAAGTTCTCTCCACTTATCTTTTCGATAAGGAGGACAGCCTCATCAGGATCGACATGAGTGAATACATGGAGAAGTTCTCCGTATCCAGACTCGTTGGAGCGCCTCCGGGCTATGTTGGATATGAAGAAGGCGGCCAGCTGACAGAAAAGGTTCGCAGAAAGCCATACAGCGTAGTGCTTCTGGACGAAATTGAAAAAGCGCATCCGGATGTATTCAATATTCTTCTCCAGGTACTGGATGATGGAATTTTAACAGATGGATTGGGAAGGCGTGTCGATTTCAGAAACACGATCATCATCATGACTTCCAATATTGGGGTTCGTGACCTGAAGGATTTCGGCGCAGGAATTGGATTCTCCACCAGCGCCCGGAAGACCAGCGAGGATGAGATCATGAAATCAACGATTCAAAGCGCGCTGAAGAAAGCGTTCAGTCCTGAATTCCTGAATCGCCTGGATGATGTGATTGTATTCAATTCACTGCAGCGTGAGGATATTCATAAGATCATCGATCTTACACTTGATAAGCTATTCAAGCGTATCCATGATCTTGGTTACAAGGTTGAACTTACAGACAAGGCCAAGGACTTCTTAGCAGAGAAGGGTTACGACCCGCAATACGGTGCTCGTCCCCTGAACAGGGCTATCCAGAAATACCTGGAAGATGCTGTTGCTGAAGAGATCCTCAAAGGTGACCTGGAAGATGGTGCTACCATCGTAGCAGATCACGATGGAAAGTCTGAAACATTGACCCTGAAGGTTAAAAAACCAAGGGGAACCAAGAAGGAAGAAAAGGAAGAGGAATAGAAACCTCTCGTCAATATTTTGAAAGGCACTCCGGTCGGAGTGCCTTTTTTTTTGCTTATCCTCCAATGAAAACCGTCCATCCCACTTTAATTGAAAAGAATTATATATTCCATACCTTGTATTTAAAATGTATTGAATATGAAAGTCATCACTACTATCTTCATTCTCCTAATATCCACTTGTGTAATGGCACAGAAATCAGATTATTCCGACAAGGTTAAAACCATTGACAGCACTATTGAAACGCTGTATGCGGTCATTTCGGGTGAAAAGGGCGAAGCCCGTGATTGGGAACTTTTCAAATATCTCTTCATCCCGGAGGCACACCTTATTCCTTCCGGAAAAGGTCAGGATGGCAAGACAGGCTACCGTGTCCTTACACCGGCACAATATGTGGAAACTTCAGGTTCCTATCTTGAGCAGAATGGATTCTTTGAAAAGGAAATCAGTCGCGAAACGGATCGCTTCGGAAATATCGTTCAGCTCTTCAGCACATACGAATCGTATCATTCGGAAAAGGACGAAAAGCCGTTCGCACGGGGAATAAATAGCATTCAGCTATTGTATGACGGTGAACGCTGGTGGGTTCTGAATATATTCTGGCAGGCGGAAACGGCCGAATTTCCTATTCCGCAATCATACCTGGATTAATACGATCCATAATATTTTCTCACAACCCATTCTATTGATATCAGCAAGAGGATCAGGAGAAAAATCCAGGTCAGATTTATGGCTGACAGGTATTTTTCTTCACTGAAGATGATACCACGGGCCTCTTTCGTATTTATGTCGGTTAAGAAATCATTTACTTCATCCCAGGAATAAAAATCCCCGTCATTCTTATCTGAGATCTGCCTGAGCAGACTGAAATCCGCCGTAAGCCGCATTGATTCCAGGTTTAATTTTTGTACTACAAATTCACCTGAGACACGCTCAGTTGATCCCTCAAGATCTGTACTCGCGAAATAGGAATATACGCCCTCTTTAAGTCCCGTAACGGTATAACGGCTGTTTCCTTCACTGGTCACATAACTGAAAGTCTGTTCTTCCCCGGAAGATTCACGAATGGTGAGATTGATCCGATTCCCATAGACCCGCTCATAGAGTTCATTGTAAATCTCAGCATCGAATATTACCTCCTCTCCTTCCGTGTAGGACTCCTTCAAAGGAAACAGTCGAAAGCGCCGTTTATCTGCCCGCGTTGATAAATACTGCACAAGCTTCTGTATAAACTCATTGAAGTTGCTGTTGTCCTTATTCCTGGCATAGTCGGTGAGCTTCCATTGCCAGATGCCGGATCCGATGATAATACCGCTTTTTCTATCATCGCGCTCCATGGTCATGATCAGCGGTTTTCCCGTTTCAATACTTCCCACCTTCTGATACATCATCACCTGGGCTTCTCCGTTCAGGTTTAATTCACCGAATGGTGTTACGAGTGGTGGAAATTGAGGCAGCATCTGCAATAAGTCATCGCTATAGCTGAAAGGTAGATAGGATGGATTAATGACCCCCGTCACCTGGTCAAATTCACCTGCGTAGGTCTCGATCTGAAAATAATTAGTCTGGGCTGAAATGGCATCAAGGTCGGTTTGCGGACCATAGACATACAGGACCGAGGCATCGGATAATTTTGCGGACCAATCCATTGGATATCTTCTGGATGGCAACTGGTGCAGAATAAAAAGATCAGTTGGTTCATTTCGTCGGAGAAATGCATCCCGGTCGCTGGCGATACTCAGGATAAATTGTTCCACATCATAATTCGAATTGCTCTGCAGTGCTTCTACGATCGCTGAAAGATCTGGGTGCGGAGTGGCCGCGACAAGGCATACCTTCTGTTTTCCCTCGATGATCTCAACATACGCATCCGACCGGTTATTCTCAGCGATGAATTCATCAGGAAGATCGCTCACCTGAACAACATATCGTTGTATACCTTTTTCTTCAGCATTCAATAGAATATTTACATCGGCCAGAGACGTTCCTTCCTCAAAAGTGATCATCTCAGATGCAACACCTCTGCCTTTATTAAATACATTTATTTGTACCCTTGCGCCGTCATATCCGTTTTGGTGAAGCGTAACCTGAAGCGGAAACTTATTGCCTTCATACGCGATCTTATTATAGGTTAATGCTTCAATCCGAATATCCTTTTTTGCCGTACTGTCACCAAGGCCCACAGTTGTCACACGAAAAGGAAAAGTACTGTATCCCGGTGATACGCCTTCATTGAAAATTCCGTCACTCAGCAGTACGACTTCCTGAAGGTTCTTGCCTTCATAATCATTACGGATGTCACGCAACATATTATCAAGATTGCTTCTTTCCTGATCAAACCGGATATTATCAGGATTATCTTCTGTACCCGTGAGGGTTTCATACGCTACCAGGTAGCCCTGATCCTGAAGCCCCTGAGCAATCTGCTGCAGTTGTTGATTGATGCCCGGTATTTGGGTACTGTCATAAATCGCGCTGATCGAGGCAGAATTATCTACGGCAAGAACCACCGTGGGCTTTTCTGTATAATTTTGTATTTGACGCAACACCGGAGCCAACAGGAGAATCGCCAATATGGTCACTGTTACCCATCTCAGGGCAAACAGAACACGGTTAATCGCTGTACTCCACGGGGCTTTACGCTGATAAAGAATGTACGCGTATATAAAACCTGCAGCAATACAGAGTAGAATAAATTCAACCGGATAGGCAAATTGAACAGTGGATCCCATACACAATAAAGATACATGTAAAAGCCCCAACCGCCAATACACTCAAAACAAAAGGCCCCACTGTTTCCAGTGAGGCCTTTCATCATTCAGGTTAGTTTAAAAAATCAATATTTTATGATTCTACCTTTTTGATACACGAATCCTTCTTCGGTGATCACCTGGTAAATGTACATTCCGCTTTGCAGTTGAGCCAGATTCACCTGACCGTCAAAATCAAGCATTTCACGAGAAGTACCGTTTATATTGATTACCTGGATCTTCATGGCAGCATCAGCATTCTCAACGATAGTAAGGTAATCACTTGACGTACTGAAGTTCTTTACCATTGTCTGATTCGGAACCTGTACCTCGGTGGTAAGATCATCTGAACTTGACATGGTGGAAAGGATTCCGGTATACACAACTACATTCACGTCATCTGTGGCTACGCGTCCCTTATTATCCGTTACAGTAACCCGGAAGACATAATTTCCATTTGAGGCATTTGAAACGATTAGTTTTGCTTTATCAGTCTGTGATAGTGTAGCTGCAGGACCGGAAATTTTCTGCCAGTTGATGATATCTGGCCATCCATCCGTAATATTCCATGAAGCCAACAGAAAGAAATCACCACGTGTAGCGTCCCATTCGATATCAGCACCCGCTGAGACGGTAAATCCTGAAACAGCAGACCCTGAAACATTTACAATTACACGATCAGTCGCTGTTCTGCCCTTGTTATCCTTCACCCAAATCTGGAATTCATAGGTTCCTGAATTCAGATTATCCACGACAAGCTTGGCTTTGGTAGTGTTCAAAAGTGTTGCTGCGGGTCCTGATATTTTTGACCATAGAATTTCTTCAGGCCAGCCGTCAGGGATGTTAAAGTTTGCAATCAGTGAGAATTGTCCACGAGAGATATCCCAGTCGAAATCATCACCAGCCGAAACGGAGATCTCTGCAGGAGGGGTGGTAGAACCACTTCCTACAACGGTTACGACTACCCTGTCAGTACCGCTTCGTCCGAAATTATCCGTGACAGTTACTTCAAATTCGTATACACCGGGGCCAAAGTTGGTAACGATCATCTTCGCCTTATCGGTTTGCGAAAGTGTAGCAGCCGGACCGGAAACTTTTTTCCAAAGAATCTTATCAGGCCAGCCTTCAGTAAGGTTCCAGTTCACGATCAGGAAGAATTCACCTCCCTGCTGGTTCAGGTCCCAGGTAAAGTCACTTCCGGCCGAAATATTAATTGAACCGGTTGGCGGTGTTGATGCCTGCTTCACTGTGATGACTACCCTGTCCTGCGCGGTAGCCCCATCATCATCTGTCACCTTAAGCTGGAACTCATAGGTTCCCGCTTGCGGCGTAACCATCGTCATGTTCAGTTTATTCTGATCCTGAAGTGTTACCGCGGGACCACTGATCTTCGTCCAGGCATACTGAGCGATCCAGCCATCCACATCGTTCGCTGTGGCACCCATTACGACATTTGTTCCTTCATCAACAGTTTTATCCGCACCTGCATAAACCGTTGGTGCCTGGTTCGCTGTAGATCCCGAGTTCACAACAACGGTTGCTACCGCTTTTGATGTTGCACCGTCATTATCCATTACGGAAATCTCGAACTTGTATGTTCCCGCAACCATATTGGTCACAGTCAGCCTGGCTTTATCCGTATTGGAAAGAGACGCACTGGGTCCGCTGATTTTTGACCAGGTATAATTATAGATCTGGCCATCGGGATCACTGGCAGTTGCCTGGATGGTTGTATAGTTGGTAGGCAGGGTTAATGTACCCGGACCTGATACTGTTACAGTTGGAGGCTGATTATTGGGATTAGTCGTCTGTGTTTTATATTGTGATGCAAACCACTGGTACAGGGAAGGATTCTTGTAATTTCCGCCATCGGTCGGATAGATCTGATTCCAGATGAAGTGACCTGCGCCCTCAATTGCTGTCCATTTGCGGTCTTTGTTTCCTACGTTATTACACTGAAGAAGGGCATCATAGGCTGATTTTCCCCATGAGTAGCTAATCGTTCCATCTGCAGTTCCGTGAAATCCCCAGAAAGCGATTGACGCATCGGCTACATTACATGCCAGGTTCGGGGCTCCCCATCCTGCGATCGGAGCAATCGCAGCGAGACGCTTTGAAAGCGGGTCGCCACTCTGCGCCCAGTTCCATACACCGCCGCCTCCAAGTGAAAGACCTGTGAGGTAAATTCTCTCAGGGTCATAGCGGTAATTCTTGGGACCATTCAAAATATAATCCCAGAATGCCCGTTGCGAGCCGGCACTCCAGTCAGCTGATGTCTGAGGGGAAATAACAATAAAACATTCTTGCTTTCCATCCACCGTCACACACAGCTTACCATTCTTTTCAACTTCAATAGAAGGTCCGAATTTGGCTGCCAAATATAATTTAGTATTTCCATCCCCTTTTTCTCCCTGTCCGTGAAGGAAAACAATCAAGGGATATTTCTTCGTGGGATTCGAATTATAATCAGGGGGAAGGTGTTCCAAATATCCATTAATCGGATATTTATTGATACTCACAATGTTGTGATGTTTTATATCTGCATTGCTGTAAAGTTGGGCTTTTGCACTAGAGACAACAACACAAATCAACAAAGCACTCAATAGTACATTCTTCATTCTTACCTGTAGTTTTTGGTTTGATAATTCAACAGTCAGCTGATCCCAGTGAAAAATTAAAAGATACCCCTGACTGAACGGTGCAAATCTGTACTATTGAAATGACAAAAGATTTACTTTATATGCAGGATGAAAATAGACTCGATGAATTGCAGTATATCACTATAAATGGTGAGGCGAATAGATGTGATAACATATTTACAGATGAATTGATCATCAGGCCGTTAGAATGCGGTTACCAGCGATCAATAACCATATTTTGTCTTCCAAAGATTCCGCAAACGTTTGCGGATTTCCTCTTCCCTTGGATTGCTCCCCGGATCATATAAATTCGACCCTTTGATCTCGTCAGGTAGAAATTCCATATCGGCAAAATTTCCACTGAAATCATGGGCATATTTGTAGCCCTTTCCATACCCCTGATCCTTCATTAGCCTGGTAGGTGCATTCCGTATTGAAAGGGGTACATCGAGATCACCTGTCTCACGTACGAGCGCTCTTGCCTTTTTAATGGCCGCGTAACTAGCATTGCTTTTAGGTGATGTTGCAAGGTAAACCGCGCATTGTGAAAGTATGATCTCCGCCTCAGGATAACCAATCATCGTCACCGCCTGAAAAGTACTGGTCGCAATGACAAGAGCGGTCGGATTGGCCATGCCAATATCTTCCGAAGCCAGGATGAGCATTCGCCGCGCAATGAACTTTACATCCTCCCCACCCTCAATCATCCTGGCCATATAGTACAGGGCGGCATTGGGGTCGCTGCCCCGGAGGGATTTAATGAACGCAGAAATTATATCGTAGTGCTGTTCCCCGCTCTTATCATAAATGGCCACGCGTTGCTGGGCCACAGACTTCACCAGGTCATTGGTAATGGAGACCTCTTTATCGGAAGTATTCTGAATTACCAGCTCAAGCAAATTGAGAAGCTTCCTGGCATCTCCACCGCTGATGTTCAGCAAGGCCTGTGTTTCTTCGAGTGTCACCTTGCGCTCCCGCAGCTTCTCGTCGCGCTGAAGAGCCTGGTCAATAAGTTTCAGCAGGTCTTCCTCATTGAGGGATTTAAGCACATATACCTGGCAGCGGCTCAGCAAAGCGGCATTCACTTCAAATGACGGGTTTTCCGTCGTTGCCCCGATCAGGGTAATGATTCCCTTTTCAACAGCACCAAGCAGGGCGTCCTGCTGCGATTTATTAAAGCGATGAATTTCATCGATGAACAGTATCGCATGCTGCTGCCGCCGTGCCTTGTCGATCACTTCCCGAACATCTTTTACACCTGCATTGATGGCACTTAGGGTATAGAACGGGGTTTTTAATTCATTGGCGATGATATTGGCCATGGTCGTTTTACCAACGCCGGGTGGTCCCCAGAGGATCATGGAGGGAATGGAACCCGCCCTCAATGCACGGTTCAGGATACTGCCCTCTCCGGTAAGATGCTCCTGACCAATGAGTTCACCCAACCTGGAAGGCCTGATTCTTTCTGCTAATGGCTGGACGGATTCAAACATGGATAACAATAAAAATCACTCTGTCAAAGGTACGATATCCCGCGAAAATAAATAGCTTTGACCATGCCTCGGATGCTTTGGGTGCACCTCGCACTACTATTTGTAACCTTTCTGTATGGTGCGAATTATACAATCGCGAAATATGCCCTGCCGGAATATCTCAAACCACTGGCATTCATCTCCATACGCCTGCTTTCTGGTACGATCCTTTTCTGGGGCCTGAGTATATTTCAACCAAAAGAGGCAATCTCCCGCGCCGATCACTGGCTGTTGTTCCGCTGCGGACTATTCGGCGCCGCATTAAACCAGCTGCTGTTTTTTGAAGGGCTCAGCCGTACCAGCCCCATACATGCATCTATTATGATGACCATGTCACCCATTGCTGTTATTCTTATCGCGTCGTTGATGGGAAGGGAATATCTTACCCGACGCAAGGTGATCGGTACCCTCATTGGCTTCACAGGGGCTGTGCTTCTTTTAACCCGTTACGGTGTTTCACTGGATGAAGGCACTTTTACAGGGGACCTGATGATATTGTTAAACGGCACCTCCTATGCCATATACCTGATCCTGGTAAAACCACTGACGCAAAAATACAAACCTTTTACCGTGCTGAAATGGGTATTTCTGTACGGAGCACTGATCGCAGTGCCATTCGGGATACCACAACTGGCAGATGTTGCCTGGTCGGCTCTTCCCACATCGGCATGGCTGAGCATTGGATATGTTGTTTTTGCCACAACATTCACAGTTTATCTGCTCAATGCCTGGGCTCTTCAATACGTGAATTCCTCCATCGTGGGAATCTATATATACCTTCAACCGGTATTTGCAACTTTCGTCGCCCTATCACTTGGGAAAGATCATCTAGAAATCCAGACGGTGCTGTTTGCGTCTATCATCATGATGGGCGTATATTTAGTGAGTAAACAGAAACGATAATGGGAAAATTAATTTGGCTGGCCGGAATCATTTGCGCTGTCTGGGTCATCTATGATGTATGGGCAAAAAATCGAAGACTTTCCGAAACCAATAAAATCCTCTGGACAATCTTTGCATTGATATTCAATATCGTTGCAGCGATCATTTATTTTGTGGTGCATAAAAGCAATACGGAGCGCTGATCAGATATCTTTCAGAATCTGAAGAGCGGCATCAATGTCGGCATCATCGATTTCAAGACTTGTGACAAGCCTGATCAGCTGACCGCCAAAGTGTACTGCCAATAGTCCCCGGCCTGCCAAAGACTGCAGGTATTCACGCGGATCAAGATGATCGTCGATCTCATAGATCACAATATTCGTTTCCACAGGCAGCACCTCTTTAATATATCCGTAACTGCTCATTGCCTCTCCCAATCGCAGGGCCCGCTGATGGTCCTCTTTCAACCGGTCAATGTGATTATCAAGCGCGTACAAGCCGGCGGCAGCGAGATAACCGGCCTGGCGCATTCCACCACCAAATACCTTCCGCATTCTGCGGGCTTTCTTTATCAACTCTCCCGATGAAATGAGGACAGATCCTACGGGTGCGCCGAGTCCTTTCGAAAGGCACAGCGATATGGTATCAAAACACTGTCCGTAATCCTTCGGATCTTCACCCTTCGCAACAAGAGCATTGTACAAACGTGCTCCATCCAGGTGCATCCTGAGTCCCCGGCTTCTGGCCGCGGACGAGATTTCCCGAACCTGTTCAATGGAGTAGCATGATCCTCCACCTTTGTTCACCGTATTTTCCAGCGCAACAATTGAAGTTCTTGGGTAATGAACATCATCGGGATTAATATTCGAAAGTATCTGCTCCGCATTAAGTATACCCCGTGGAGCATCCAGCAGGCGAAATGAAAGTCCGCTGTTTCCCGCAATTCCACCCCCTTCATACAAATAGATGTGCGATCCCTTATAGCATATAACCTCTTCATAAGGGTTGGAAAGTATATTGATCCCTATCTGGTTTGTCATCGTCCCGGACGGACAAAACAAGGCCTTTTCCATACCAAAAATTTCCGCACAACGTTTTTCAAGGGCATTAACAGACGGGTCTTCACCAAAAACGTCATCGCCAACCTGTGCATTAAACATGGCGGCATGCATCCCTTTTGTAGGACGCGTTACCGTATCGCTTCTTAAATCGATCATGCAGTGATATTACATATTTTAACTTTCCCGGAGCTGCGTACTTCCCGATTCTTTTTTGATTTGCCCAAGAGTTGCCTGCTCCTCCTCAACAATATCATCTCGTCCCAATGCTGCTGCGGCCTGAATTTTGCCTTTCAGGAATTTTACCCTGTCCGGGGCGCGCTTCAACCCTGCATCATAAAGGGCAAGGGCTTCTTCAAATTGTTCATTCTGCAACAACCATTCACCATAAATTTCATGACTGGGCTTCTGAATACGCGGAGGACCGTAGCTGTAGTTCAAAGACTCCTCCAGTTTTACTATATCTTTCATTTGAGCCTCGGCTGTTTCATCGCCCAAAAGCCAGGCATGAAGTGCCAGGAGTTGATCTTCAAGGAGCTGGCTTTGACGAATATCACTTTCTGAAGTCGTTTCCCTTGTTACCCCCGAACACACGGTAATATCCGCTGTTGCGATAAGCACCTCCTCATTTTCATAATCCTCCCTGATCCTTTCCGCAGCGGCGGCAATACCATCAGCATCCTTTAAAAGGAATGCCCGGTACCCATCCTGGAAATTATACTGGGAACGAACCATCACATTCAGATCATCGGTTTGCAGCGGCTGGTCATACAGGTCATCCGAAGGCTTATCCGTTTCCACAAGGTAAGTACCCCGCAGAAAAACTACGTGTTGCCGGGCGCGTTTACTGGGTGTTTCCGCAGCATAACCGTACATATTGGCCAGCATATTCCGGGCTTCATCTACGCGGCCCTGCTGTAGGTATCCATACTGAAGCCAGTGATATGCATGATATCCGCGGGCGTCATTACTCAACGATTTACGCTGCATTCTGCTGATGCTTGCGTGGTATGAATCCTCGTTTGATGACACTACTTTATCCCATAAGCCCATGGCAACATAGATATGAGATGGCATATGCAACGCATGAGATGCTTCCGGGGCAACTTTGGCATATTGATCTGCAGCGGCCAGGGCCATACTTGCATGCTGGGGGTCGTCATAGGAATGAATGAGGTAATGCAGGGCCCCGGGGTGCTGTCCATTTTCTGCCAGGATTCCCTTTACGATCTTTGCTCCCATTTCATACTGCTCGTCATCACGCCCGTCGGAAACACTGCCTAAAATGGAAAGTGAGTAAAAAGCGGATACTTCACCGTTATCCGGAAATTTCTCGCTCAGCTCCTGCATACGTGTACGATATTCCTTGTCGCGTTCATTTTTGGGCTTTTCGGGTGCATATAATGCCTGAATCGCACCGATGAAACCTTCTTCCAGCTCTCCACTTGCCATACCCCTTTGATCATCGGGTGATTCTCCAAGTTTTTTGAGTGCGGCAATCCCGGCCTCATAATCCTGTTCCCCCCAAAGCGGATGATTATACGTCATCGCTTCCCCCCAAACGGCCATCACCATGGCAGGATCCGCTTCCTGCGCCAGCAGAAATGATTCCCGCGCATCCTGGTATTCAAAACTATGTAGCAACAACATCCCACGGTCGAAATGGGGCTGGGCCTCGGGGTTACCAACGAAACGGTTGCTAAGTACACCAAGACCATCTTCTTCTTCAATAGCTTTCTGGTTCTGACAGGCAAATGCGCAAACAGACAGGGCGAGCAGGAGGTTGAATATTTTCATCGAATTGCAGGTTGAATTTAGAATTCAATTTACAGAGATTTCAATCTATTCACAATTCGGGCATCAGCTGCGCATATGTTCAAGTAAAATGTCCTTAAAATGATCCGGCGGCACGGGGCTTGAGGTGGTCATGTCACCAATGAAAATTGCTTTATCAAGATTATCATCAGGAATACGGCCATGTGATCCACGCACCATGGAAGGATCCAGCGGAATCACATTCATCAGGGTCCTGAAACCCATTTTCTTTCCCAGCACTTTGAGCATGACGCGGGGCATCACAAGTATTTTTTCCGGATCAAGGAACATTTCTGCAGGGTCATACCCGGGTTTTTTATGAATGTCGACTGTCCTTGCAAAATCAGGCGCATATTTATCATCCAGCCAGTAATAGTATGTAAACCAGCTGTCCTCATCGGCGACCACAACAAGATCACCCGACCGGTCATGCGCCAATCGGAATTCCGACTGCTGTTCTTTATCAAGTACATGTTCAACTCCTTCAATACCGGAAAGCAATACCCTAATCTCTTCAAGGGCCGACTTGTCATTGCAGTAAACATGGGCGATCTGGTGATCTGCCAAAGCAAATGCCCTGCTTGCACCGGCATCAAGCAATTCGGTTCCACGCTCCTCACGAACCGCGATATATCCTTCTTTTCGTAATACCCGGTTGATATCCACCGGTCTGGAAACATTGGTTATCCCGTATTCTGAAATCAGCTGGACCGATCTTCCTGTTTTTTCCAGCCAGGGTATGAATTCTGAAAGCAATGTGTCCAGCGCCCTGATCTCCTTGAATGAACGGGGATCCTGATTTCCGAATTTTTGAAGGCAATAATCAAGATGCGGCAAATAAACCAACGTGAGATCGGGGTCGTTTTTCTCGACTACATATTTTGTTGCATCGGCGATCCACTGGCTGGATTTAATTGAAGCAGTCGGCCCCCAGAAATGGAAAAGCGGAAAAGTCCCCAGTTTAGCCTGGAGCTCATCTCTCAGCGATGCGGGATGTGAATAACAATCGGGTAGTTTCCTTCCATCGGCCAGATACTGCGGCCGCGGGGTGACAGAATAATCGGCCGTCGAGTACATATTATACCACCAGAACATATTTGCGACGGTGAATGACGGATCGATTTTTTTTGCCTCGTCCCATATTTTGGGAGCCAGAACCAGTTTATTGGATTGTCGCCAGAGCTTCACTTCACATTCATCCTTGAAATACCAGCCATTGCCCACAATTCCGTGTGTTTCAGGAAACTCGCCGGTGAGGTAAGTCGACTGCACCGAGCAGGTGACCGCAGGTAAAACTGTCTGAATAAACCCGCATGCCCGGCCTTTTTTCCATTCATTCAGAAATGGGGTATGTTCACCGAGAAGCCGCCCGGACAATCCTACAGCATTGATTACGACAGTCTTCTTCATACTATTGAATCTGTTTTAATACCCAATCCATTTCCCGTGCAACAGACCTGTCAATTTCAAGCTGCATATCTTCGGGCAAAATGTTCCAGGTATAGGTTTCGATCTCCAGGTGATTGGTAAAGGGCTCTTTCTTCCATTTATCTAAAACCCGGATGATTTCATCCTGTGTTGAATCGAGCAATCCGTATGTCGCCAGGAAAACCGGGACATGAAAGTGGGTGCGAATTTCCTGTAGCTTCGGCCTGGAGGCCAGCAATTGATCCAGATCCCGATATCTCATCAGCAGTTCACCGGAACGTCCTACTGCCTGGTGCAGGTAGGTGGGCTCATCGAATTGCTCAAGTGCTTCATAAATATCGTTGCCTTTCGACATTGAACCTTTGAGCGCCGCACTGATTTGTATCTTCCCAATCGGAATGTGCTGTTCCAACATCTTATCAATAACCGTCACCCCATCCTCAAATTCCACGGCAAAGTGACAGACATCATAGCAAAGGGTAAAATGTTTCCGTATCAGCTCCTCCCCATTCTGAAAGCCCATCTTCTCAAGAGCCTCAATTCCTTTAGGAAGTAAAATATCATTGTAAAAGTGAATGAATTCATCGCTGGTTTCCATCATTCCATCCGGCTCAGGCTCCATGTCAAGATGAATGAGCTTTCCAGTTTCCTGTTCCAGCTTATGAAGGTGAACCACTACTTCCAACAGTGGATCAACCGATCGTTCAAGTGCATCGTTATAATCCTCATGCCAAAATCGATATGACAATGGCGAAGTAGAAATCCCTCCATCTATGCCATCCGGCAACAGCCCGGCAAGAATGTCTGCCAGCCGATTCGTATAATCTATCCTTTCCCTGGTGAACCAGTCAGGTTTATGTACATCTTCCTTTACACGGCTGTTATGAAAATTTCCATACGGAAATCCATTCATGGTAAATACATAAAGATTTTCTCCTTTCAGCCATTCGGTAAATTCACTGAGATGATCTCCCTCCTCCAATTCTGATGCTGCCTGTCCGGACAGACGAAGTCCGATACCGAACTTTTCTGCGCCCACCTCATCCCTTACAGCGGGGACATGGGATTTCAGGGCGCGGAATGTTTCCGGCCAGGTTTCACCCGGATGAATATTCGTACAATAGCTCAGATGGGAATTCCTGATATTCATTTCAGCTCCGGTTCTTCAACTTTTTTATCGCGCGGTCGTATGCTGCATGATCCACTTCATGGACATCAACGGCTGTACCTATGTCTTCGATCAGGGTAATGGTAAGAATTCCGCCGAGATGCTCCTGGAATTCAACCAGTCCGTGCATAATTTCAGGATTCATACCATTCTCATCCCCGAGGCCCTGATGATAAACCCTGAAGCCCAGTTCAGAAATCAATCTTAATACCCGTTCACATAGTGAATGGGGAAGAATCCCGGCTTCTGCGCCATAACAAACATCCAGGGCAATACCCATCGCCACAGCCTCTCCATGACGAACAGCATAGTCTGTCAGGTGTTCCAGTTTATGCGCTGCCCAATGTCCAAAATCCAGCGGCCTTGAAGAACCTGATTCGAACGGATCCCCGTTACCGGAAATGTGGTCAACATGGAGTTCAGCGCACCTGAATATCAGTTCTTCCATCACATCCGGATTGCGGCCATTGAGTTCATGAACATTCTCCTCAATCCATTCGAAAAAATCCGGATCCTTCAACAAGGATACTTTGATGGCTTCCGATATACCAGATCTCCAGTCCCGTTCGTGCAGTGTCGACAGGAATGTCACGTCATTGATCACCACATTCGGGGGTGCGAACGTTCCGATAAAATTTTTCTTCCCGAAGTAGTTAATCCCGTTCTTTACCCCTACTCCGGAGTCGTTCTGGGACAATACTGTGGTAGGTATTCGTATATGCCGTACCCCGCGATGCGCAATAGCCGCTGCAAATCCCACCATATCAAGAACTGCACCGCCACCGATGGCAATTACATAGGAATGCCTGTCGATATGCTGCTCATTCACCAATTTCAGGACCTGCTCCACCCCATCCCATGAGTTCTTAACCGCTTCACCTCCCTGGACCCCAATGACCGAACAGGTAAATTGACCTCTGAAATAAGCCTCAACACGTTGCTGTAAATCTGGCTGGGCGTCTGTTAAACCATTATCAAGAACTATGGCAATTCTGGATGCCCCATCACTGCTCAAAAGATTTCTTAGAAAGTCATTTTCTTTGTTAAACAGGTCCCGCTTAAAATAGACATTGTACCTGAACGGCACCTCAAACCTCTGCTTTATATATATTTCCTTCACTTCTTTTCTCAGGTTACAGCAAATTTACGGGCTAAAACTACCGAAACGGGCAGTAAAAACAATATTATCACCGCATAGTCAATTTTTCCTGCCATCAATGCATATGATGCATCAAGAACGATCAGCGACATTACTCCTGTTCGCACAGCATTTTTAATATTCTCAGGTGTATTTATTCTGTATGCTTTCATTTTGGCGGACAGCACCATGGCACCCCAGACTATAATTAATATCAGCCCAATCCACGAACCAGTCATGGCCTTGAATGCACTGTAAATCAATATTGCCATCACGGTAATATCCAGCAACATGGCAATTACGATGGCTCTCCTGTTTTCCCCGCGATTTTCCTCGCGACTCGTGAGCGTGACAGAAAAAATAAAAATCAACGGGATAATAGCCAGCCACGCAAATTCATGAAGGGCCGGTTCCAGTACACTGATTCCAAGCAGGAGATTCGCTCCCCGGGCTATTCCCATGAATAAGGGACCGGCAAAAGCATTGTGTTTCATCCACCTGTCATACATCAATGCTGCCATGACGATTAAGATGGAAAGAAAGAATGACCAGATGCTCACCAGCCATGTGGCGGCAAAAGCAACCAGGAAAAGTGTGATTCCGAACATCGCGGCTGAAGAAGGCGATACCGCACCGGATGGTATGGGTCGTTCAGGGCGTTCAACCCGGTCAATGTGGCGATCGAAATAATCATTAAATACAATTCCGCCGGCATACAGACATGCGGTCGCGAGGATCAGCAGGAGTCCGCTTTTCAGCGAAAAATCACCCACCGAGGATGCCACTGCAAGCCCGGCAAGAACATCGGCGACAGACGTGACGACATTTGCAGGTCGTATCAGAACAAGATAAGGGCGGACGGACCGGGACAAGGACGCAGATCTTAGTTTTCGATTATATTTTTTGAATCGGTCCGGGTTGGTTCCTGCCCACGCAGAACACTGTTCCCGTCGAATAATTTCGACTGATCTATTTCGAAACCGGCTTCCCAATCAGATTCTTTCATATTCCCGCTCTTCCCGTAAATATCAAGGGCGTTTTTGTAACAGGTTTTATAAATATCTTCTTCAGCAATGCCCCGAATTTTCATAAGGTTAGCAGTTTTTGGAACTGCGAGCGGATCACTTACACCCCAGTCGGCTGAGCTGTCAACTATAATTCGTTCCGAACCGTATTGCTCTACGATTTTCACCATTCGCTCATTTCCCATTTTCGTTTTGGGGTAGATCGTAAATCCGGCCCAGAAACCACGGTCCAGCACATCACGAACGGTCTCCTCATTATTGTGATCGATGACCACCATCGAAGGATCAATGCCATGCTCAATAATGACTTCCATACTTCGGATCGTTCCTCTTTTTTTATCACGGTGCGGTGTATGAACCATCACCGGAAGATCCACTTTTTTTGCCAGCTCCAGCTGCTCACGGAAAAACCTGTCTTCCTCCGGCGTTTGATCATCGTAACCAATTTCACCTATAGCCACCACATTTTCCTTCAGAACAAAAAGAGGGAGGATTTCCATGACCTGCTCCGCCAGTGAAACATTATTCGCTTCCTTTGAATTCAGTCCGATCGTGCAATAATGCCGGATACCAAATTGCGAGGCGCGAAATTGTTCCCACCCCACCAGGCTGCTGAAATAATCCTTGAATGATCCGACTTCGGTGCGCGGTTGTCCCAGCCAGAATGCCGGTTCAATAATCGCTACAATGCCAGCCTTCCTCATTGCCTCATAGTCATCGGTGGTACGCGATGTCATATGAATATGTGGATCTATATAATTCATGTGTTCATTAACATTAAGTGTCCTAATTCATTCCAGTCTGCAGGCATATCCTCCCGGGTGCTTGCGGCAACCAGTTCCTGGCAGTCTCTGCGCTCACAATCCCTCAGCGCAAGCATTCCCGCCGCCCTTTCAAGACGGTCTGAACTGTCCAAAACCCGCTGCAAATCCTCAATCACCCCATCGTCAACGTAACCCCTGGTCAGGCGCCACAGCTCCGGAGTAACCTTTCTGCCAGCTGCCCAACGCTCGTGCGCAAAATCCTGCGCAATTCTTCGAAGGTCTTCATTCACACGCTGATCAAGACCCTGGATTCTATAAAGCGGCCTCTCCATAAATATGGCTTTCAATACCATCTGATTCCACTGCCCCTGGTTAAAATATTTGGCAGGATAGGGATTGTCCAGCGCAATAGCGTCGTATACACGCGTCATATTCGTACGGATTCCCTCTGCACCCCGCATGACAAATCTTTCTGGGTCGGGCAACAAGTACAATGACCGGTAAAGCACCTCCAGTTCTCCAATATCACCCGTCGAGAATAGGTTATCCAATACCTTCACCTGTTCACCGACAGGAATATTCAGGATCAGCACAAGACGTGCCAGTGCCTGGCTGTCCCACCATTGATGATTAAACCCGGGATAAACAGCTTCCCAATTTTTTAGCTGGTCCTTACTGTAGGCCAGCTGACGTGGTTCAATTTTACGATGAACCATGTTGAATGAAAGGTAGAAATCTGCGGCATTGAATTCGGCCTCAATCTGTTTTTCCAACCAGGGAAATTCAGAAAGGGTTCCCGAAGCAATATTTATGAAAAATTTACGAAGGTCCATATCTGCAGACAATGATTTACATCAAAGATAACGAAGCTGTCGCCGTCCGCAAAGATGAAAAGTGTATTAACTCAGGTGGATTATGTAAACGGTAAACTAGACATCCGCACCGTATTCAACGGGAAGTTTCCTGATACGCGTACCGGTGAGATCAAAGATGGCATTTGCCAAAGAAGGCGCCACTGTTGGCAGGCCTGATTCTCCGGCGCCATCCGGCGACGCATCACTGGAAAGTATATGGGTCTCGATTTCCGGGATTTGATCGATCCTTAGCATAGGGTATGTATGGAAGTTGTTTTCCTGAACTCCTCCATTCTTAATCGTAAGCCCACTGTAAAATGCCCCAAGGCCCATGATAACAGAACCTTCAGTCTGTGCTTTTACCGTATCGGGGTTAATGCATACACCCAGATCCAGTACAGTCGTGATTTTTATAGGAATGATCTTTCCATCCTTTTTTGCCACCTCTGTTACCATGGCAAAGTATGCTCCGGAACGTTCCACGGTGGCGAGGCCCCTGCCGATGCCCGGCTCAGGAGTTCCGTACCAGTTCGTAACTTTACCTATTTCCTCAAGCACACGTCGGTAACGCGGATGATCCAGCATATCAAGTCGGAACGTGAGAGGGTCCTTTCCTGCAATTCTTGACAGTTCATCAATAAAACTCTCGTGCGCAAACGGGTTGGTGGAATGATATACCGCCCGCCAGTACGAAATAGGGATATGGCGTTTTCTTAATACTCCTTTGACGGACAGGTTTGGAATCTTGTATTCCGTTATGATACCTCCCATAAGTTGCCGGCCGGCAGTCATATCGCTACCGGTCTGATTTCTGATTTCCTGGGCGATAACCTTATGCTCCAGCGCTGCTACTTTTCCGCCGGATCCCATGACGGCACGGCAGATATTTACGCTGCATGCCCTGAACGGACCCTGGGTCTGGTCATCTTCCCGTGTCCATATTACTTTTACGGGCTTCCCGGATTTTTTTGACAGATCTGCGGCCTCTTCAACTACATCGGTCATGGATCTGCGGCCAAAACCTCCACCCATAAATGTATAGTTGATCTTAACCTTTTTCGGATCGATGTTATAGGTATTGGCAATAAAGGATTTTATGCCATTCGGATTCTGGGTAGACCCCCAGAATTCCGCACTGTTATCCTGAATGTGTACAGTAGCGTTCATGGGCTCCATGGGAACGTGCGCCTGATACGGGGTTTCGTAGGAGGCTTCGATGATCTGATCAGAATTCTTGAAGACCTGGGCAACATTACCCCGACCGAACAATTCGTCCCCGTCATTCTCCGCAGCTGCGTAGGAGTCTGCGACAATATCTGCTCCTGAAATTTGATCCAAGCCCTGATTATCCCATTCTACCTTCAATGCTTTCCGGCCCTTCAGGGCGGCCCAGTAATTATCTGCCAGCACTGCAACACCTTCCCTTGTGTGACCATATACATTCCTGGAGGTAGGAATCACATGGCGAACGCCGGGTATTTTCAGTACTTCAGAATCATTGAACCCCATAACCTTTCCCAGGAAAACGGGCGACCGCTCTATGCTCGCATAAAGCATTCCGGGAACGGATATGTCCAGTCCGTATTGTGCCTGTCCGTTCGTTTTTTGGGGAATGTCCTGCCGCGGAATTGGCTTTCCGATTATTTTAAAATCAGCCGGGTTTTTTAAGGGTGGATTTTTAGGGGGTGTAATCGCAGACGCATCGGAGATCAATTCTCCATAGGTAAGGGATTTTCCGCCCGGACCATAAATTTTTCCGTTTTCTGCCCTGCATGATGCGGTATCAGCATTGAAACGTTTTGCAGCAGCGGCCTTTAACATTTCACGTGCGGTTGCACCCATAGTGCGTAACGTTTCATATTCAGTCTGAATACTACGGCTGCCAACAACCATCTGACTTCCATAAAGTTCGGAATTTGCTTCCGACTGCCGGATCTCAACGGAATTAATATCCACCTCGAGTTCTTCGGCCAATATCATTGGGATCGACTGGTACGTTCCCTGGCCCATTTCAGGTCGATGATTAAATAAAATGATCGTATTGTCGCTGCTTATAGAAATGAACTGATTCAGATCGAAGGATTGCGGGTTATCCACCAGGGCTGCCATCAGACCATTTTCAGCGGTTGTTCCCAGGACGAAGAAGAGGCCTGTCAGTGAGGATTGTTTGAGAAATGTACGGCGTGAAAGGGATTCCATGATTTAAGATTTTGAGGCACGTTTAATAGCATTTTTTATTCGTGGGTAGGTACCGCACCTGCAGAGTACCGGACGCATCTGGGCTTCTATTTCCGCATCGGAAGGATTCGGGCTTTTTTCCAGTAGTGCTACGGCATTCATGATTTGACCCGACTGGCAATACCCGCACTGCGGTACTTGTTCCTGGATCCAGGCCTGCTGAATGCGGTGGCTGTTTTCTTCGGATATCCCTTCAATGGTAATAATTTCCTTGTCTGCAGCCGCGGATACAGGGATGAGGCAGGAACGAGTCGGCTCTCCGTTGATGTGCACGGTGCAGGCTCCGCATTGGCCGATTCCGCAACTGAATTTGGTTCCTGTCAATCCGGCAAAGTCCCTGATTGCCCATAGGAGAGGCATATCCGGCTCAAGATCATACACCGAAGACCTGCCATTGATGGTCAACTTAATTTCTGGCATTACTGGGAAAATTTTGTGATCTCTTAATTTACAGATTTACAGGCTTTAAAACAATGGCCCGGGGCGGCTACCCATGCGCGGTGCTACATATGCTCCGACCCTACGGGGCGGTTTGATGCCTGACATTATGGGCTACCCACGCCGTCCCCACAGGATGGGAAAACCTATTCCCTACTCCCTTTAGCTTATTCCCTATTCATGCGCCGTACCTACGGCACGGGTGGTTACATCATGCCGTTTGCTACCCATACGCCGTACCTAACGGCACGGATTATACCTAACATTATGGGCTACCCATATGCCGTCCCGACCCCGAAGGGATCTGTTGGGATGGGACGAGATACCCTATTCCCTATTCCCTATTCCCTATTCCTTATTACCTATTACTTATTCCCTATTGCTTATTCCCTATTGCGCGTGCCAACGGTACGCTCAATATGTAGATCCGTAGATCGGTATCAAAGCGTGCCATCGGTACGCTCCATGGTTTTTCAACGAAAATTGAAATTGGGCTTATACCTCAAAATTCACTCAGCGCCAAATGCAGCACGCGGTTGAAAGATTCAGGATCCTCATACATGGGAAAATGTCCTGTCTTTTGAATTTCGTAGTTATGGAAATGCGGGCCATGATAGTGTTGCAGGAACATCTCTTCATTGAACGGAATATTGGTCGAAGAAATCAGCGCAAAAGGAACATCAACGTTTTCCAGCTGATCCGCCTCCTGGTCTGATTCTGTAAAGGCAGCGCGTACTACCGGAATCGCAATTTCAGGATCAACCGAAGCATAGGCATCCAAAATTTCTTCCTTCGGTCCGGGCGGACTTTCAGGGTGAAACATAAATCCTTCCACGGCCATTCGAACATTCACAGGATAATTCTCTTCCAGCATGGCATAGAAACCATCCATTTGCTCCTGCATGGTTGAATCAGGGGTCGCGCCCACTTCCTTGAAGTTATCCACACCGATAATGGCAACAATTCCTGAGGGATCGATCTTGAATGCTTCCAGGGCAATATTTCCGCCCATTGAGTGGGCGACAAGGACTACATTTTTCAGATCCAATTGATGAATAATGGACCGGATATCCCTTCCGTACTGCTCCATGGACCACCGCTCACGTGTCTTGCCTGATTTTCCATATCCGGGCAGATCCGGAACAACCACACGGTAATGATTACGAAATTCATTTACCTGGTACTGAAAGAATGAATGATTAAGATTCCAACCATGAATAAAGAGCAATGTGGTATCACCGGAGCCTTCATCCTGAACAAAAATGTCCAGGCCATCAGAGGAGGTGACTTGTCCGAATAATAACCACGGACAAAAGATCAAGTATATGCAGATCAGGTTGCGCACATCTTAATATAATCGCGTTTTGGCAAAATTGAAATTGTTGCTAATTTCATCGGGTGAAAAAACTTCGAGCCCCTTTTCTGAAAAACCTTTCATTAAAAGCCATCATCATCGATCTCTTTGTGGTTTTCTGCGGTGTATACGTGGCCTTCTATTTAAATGACCGGGCCGAACAGGCAGAGATCAACCGGCAAAGCAAGCGTATCGTACGAAGCCTTAAACTGGAGCTCGAACAAATGCGCATCTTTTTCCCGGAGCAGTCGGATTACATGGACAGGAATATTACGGAATGGGAGAAAATGCTCGAAGAAGAAAACTGGGCGCCCTACTATAACTGGCGTTTTCTGGCACCACAGTATAATTATACCGTACTGGAATATGCCCTGAATGAGCGGGAAACCAAGGTTCTGGATTTTACGCTTTATAAAGCCCTGATGGACCTATATCGAAATATCCTTCAGCTTGAAGAGGCAGAAAGGTATATGACCGAGGTAGGAAAAACGTATACCATCGGCGTTACCGCTCCATCGACAGATCCTGAAATTATACTTCTTCGGAATCAAAACCTGTTCCAATTCAGACGATTCATTTTATTTGCCAGGGACCGTGCCTCTTCCCTTGACCAGGTTGCTTCTCTTGCAGAATTATCGCTCGACATGATCAATGCTAAATTTTCCAGGCAAGAGTTAATTGAGATCACAATAGAAATGTCACAGATGTATATCGACCGGGGAAGTGCCCCGTTCACCATGGAAGTCATTGCCGAAATTCTTGCAACCAAATTCAGCTACTTTACTGAAGAAGAACGTTCACATATTCTTTCCCAGCTGAAATTTGAATAACTTAAACATACAATTTATTCTTCATGGACCGCAGGGAATTTACGTCAGGGCTCACCAGGCATCTAAGTGCCTACCTGTTGCTGGATATGGCCATCATCACCAATTCTTTTGCCCGTTCGATGAAGACCGATATGGAAGAATGGGCGAAACAGCTTGAGGAAATATGCGCCGACCTGAAAAAGGAAACTATTCCACAGGATGTCTGGCAGCAAAAGATCGGTGAACTTTTCAAAACTATTTCACTGGAAGACCTCCTTACGTTTATCGATTTTGAAAACCTCCGCAAGGGATTTTCTTTTCCAGACCTCGGGGTGAATACGCGAATGGTGAAATTTCCGGCTATCGAAGGACTGGAGCGTACCACATTCGTTAAAAAAATATTCGGACTGAAAAAAGACCGGGCGATCATCCCGCACGGACATAGTAATATGGTTTCCAGCCACCTGATCCTGGACGGTAAATTTCGGTTGCGGCAATATGATAAGGTCTCACAAGAAGAGAATGTACTGCTGATAAAACCATCACTGGATATTCAAACAGGAAAGGGGGATTACTCGTCCATATCCGATTCCCACAACAATATTCATTGGTTTATTGCAGAATCTGACAGCGCTTTTACCTTCGACGTGATCGTTCTCGACCTGAACCAGGAAGTTTATGATATTCATAACCTTGACATGGACAAGGCATCAAACGGCGGCAATGGAATAATACGGGTGCCTGTGCTTGGTGTGGAAGATGCATTGAAAAAATACGGCAAGAACCATCATGAATAAGCCTTTACCGACCCTGATCTGGAGTCTGGTGGGATTAAAGATCCTGCTGCACCTGCTGGCCATTTGGTTTGAAGGGTATGGTATCTTCAGGGATGAGTTATACTATATCGCGTGCTCCAATAACCTTGCCGCAGGGTATGTTGACCAGCCTCCGCTGTCTATCTGGATTCTCAGGGCTTTCACTTCTGTGTTTGGCGATAGCTGGCAACTGATAAGGGTAATTCCGGTGATTTTCGGGGGTCTTACCATGCTGATCTTGTTGAAATGGGTCCGAAGCCTTGGTGGAACCGCACTCGCAATTATCACAGCGGGAATAGCCTATTTACTTGCCCCGATCGGAATTGCTTTCGGATCCTATTTTTCAATGAACAGCATTGACCTCTTTTTTTGGTCCCTGTGCTTCTTTCAGATCACCCGCACCCTGCGCGAACCGGAAGTAACTAAAAACTGGATTTACCTTGGCTTAATGGTTGGGTTAGGCATGATGAATAAAATCAGTATCTCCTGGTTTGCCATCGGACTGATCGTGTACCTTATCGCTACGCCTCATCGAAAATTATTGCTTACACGCGGGCCATATATTGCCGGAGTAATTGCGTTTTTATTGTTTCTCCCTTTCGTAATCTGGAATATTAACCACGATATGGCCCATGTCGAATTCGCACGAAATGCTTCGCAATTCAAGTATGCAGGTATTTCGCGTGCTGATTTCCTGAAGGACCTGGTATTGCTGGAAAACCCTTTTTCCATGGTATTGCTGGCCTTTTCGATTGTTTACTTTTTCAACCGGAAATATCCATTGACAGACCGTGCCTCCATCATCATTTTTATGACCACATTCCTGATTCTCATAATCAAGGGGCAGGTGAAGTCGGAGTACCTGGCAGGCGCATTTCTTGCAGTTTTTGTAACGGGCGCGGTTCAGCTGGGCTCATTGAAAAATACTGTTCTGAAAAAAGTAGTTTATGGTCTTTACCTGATTCCCTATGTCGTCGTTGGTATGCTGATCATGCCGCTCGCCTTACCAATTCTGAGCGAAGAAAAATTTATCGAATACAATGATAAGCTTGGCATTAACAGAAAGAATACTGAATCCAAGGAAGAATCTGAATTGCCTCAATTTTTTGCGGATATGCATGGCTGGGAAAAGCTTGCGCAGGATGTTTCTGATGCATACATGAGTTTGCCGGAATCGGAAAAGTCACAAGCCGTGGCATGGGTCAATAATTATGGCGAAGCAGGTGCCATTGACTATTACCGCGACAGGTATCCGCTTCCCCCGGTACTTTCGCGGCATAACAATTATTATCTCTGGGGACAGGAGACCATTGAAAAGAATAATTTCAGAACCCTGATAATCCTGGGCGGCACAGAAGAGACACATCGAAAAAGCCTGGAAAGTGCTGAATTATTCAAAATTCACACCTGCCAGTATTGTATGCCCTATGAAAACAACCTGCCAATTTTTATCGGACGTAACCTTAACCCATCACTGGACCTGATGGAGATATTTTTAAACAACCGGAATTACAACTAGCCTCACTTGACCTTTTCACCGGTATCAGCAAGAAGTAAAATTACTGCTGGTAACAAGGGTGTAAATAGAAAAGCGAGGAATGCGTACTCAAAAGGTGACTTTCCTTTGTGTCTGGCCCAAATGCCGATTAACGGACAAGTTATAATGGTAAAAAGACAAAAAATCAAAAAAGGATCCATAAAAAATATTTGGGTGTCAATATATTAATATTTAATCAGGGATCAAATATATTTTGAAGCTTCTCTTTTACTTAAAGTCTGAAGATCAAAGTTTTGCAGAAAAGAACGTACCCATTCCGGATCATACCTGGAATATTGGCGCAACGCCCAACCGATGGCCTTATTGATGAAAAATTCTTTGCTTCCAAGGTTTAAACGAATCGCGCTACCCAGGATCTCAATATCCGTATCACCACGATATTTAAGCTGGTAAATTATGGAGGCCCTCCGCAGCCACATGTTTTCATCGACCATCCATTCGGTTATTTTTGATTCTTTTAACTGTGGATATTCACGGACCATCCACCCTACGATATTGGCTGCAATGTAATCAACCGTATCCCACCAGGAATTCGTCACGATGAGTTTCTCAATAAACTGGATGTCACCGGGCCCGAGGTTCTTTCGTTTTCGGAAAACATATTCCATGGCAAAATAATGGATTTCCCTCTCCGGCCGGGCATAGCAATCCCGAACAAAATCATAATCAATTCCCTGCTCCTTTTTAGAATTAGCAAAGAATGGCTTGTTCAGGTGTTTCCTTTCAGGAGCATTTATCCCGAAAAATTCAAACTGATCGCGTAAATACGCTTTCATCTGCATCGCCTTGGCTGGATTTCCTGCAGCTTTGTAAATCCGTAAGATGTGATCTAAATCCATTTTCTCAAGACTTAAGCTTCCACACAATCGAAATGATGATCAAACCATAGACGGTGGCCCCCATGGTAATCACTGCCACATGACCAATTTTAATAATTTCATGCATACCGGTCTCCCATAGTCGCCAGAATGAGATGCCTCCAACTACTATGGTAAGAAGTATCCAAAATAAGGGTTTCGGATTTGTGGTAAAACTGCCCTTCCGGGGTAATTTCAATACATAGACAATCACAAAAAATAACCCAACGACAGTACTGATTTGCTGCAGAATATGCCACATAGGATAGTCCTGGAAACCGAGATCAACCTGCATCCTGAGGAAAGGCCAGTGCCGGACGAAATACGTCCCGCTGTGGGTAAATGAATCCCAGAAAATATGTGATGCTGTGCCCGCCAGGATGCAGAGAATTACGACAAGGAAATGTTGCCGGACATACTCATGCCAGTGAAAATCATTCGGATCGGGCAGTCGAACCTGAATCTTCTCCGGAAGGTTAATAAACAGCACCGGCCAGACCAGGTAATGGAATAGATAGGCCATCAGCAAGGCCAGCGGCAGATCAAACCAGAACAACCCGCCCCAGGTGTGTCCGTATATGCCATAAACTCTGAGGCGCAGGAAGTATTCAAAATCAGGGATCATACTTCCGGCCAAAAGACCTGTCACCGAGACCCATCTTATACGCAGGAGCGGCAGAACGATCGCGGGATGGCTCAGTGTAAATGGCATCTATTTATTCAGTTCACCCAGGATAATTTCAATGGCTTTATCCAGTTGAGGCTGATTCCCCTTGAGCCGATCTTCGAATGTCTCTTCGACACGTATATCCGGACTCACACCTTCCTTCTCAATATCCTTACCGTCGAGGGTATAACATCCCCATGATGGCAGCCTGTAGAAAGACCCATCCACAAGTCCCTTCCCGGAAGTAAAAATAATCCACCGGTAGGTTTCAGTACCCACGATTGTCCCCAGTCCGAGTGCCTTGAAACCCGCGGCAGTCATTTCAGCATCCGACAATGACTGCTCATTGATCAGCAGAACAATGGGCTTATCGGCCGGATGAAAATTCGGCTGGGAGGTCTTTTTCCCTTCGCGATATTTCCATTCCAGGTACTTTTTCCGGCTTAGAAAATTCAGCACGTCATCATGCACATTTCCACCGGTATTATAACGGAGATCCAGAATCAGGCCGTCACGATACGCGCCTTCCCGAACCATATCCTCGGCAAAAGAATTGTATTCACCCCTCCCCATATTTTTCATATGGACATAAGCAATTCGCTTGTCAGACTTCTCATCCACATATTTGTGATTTGTATCCTGCCATTCGTCGTAGAGCAGGTTGCTCACCACAAAAGAATTAACCGGATGTATCTTCCTGGTGAGTTTCTCTCCTCCCCGATCCAACGTAAGCGTTAGTTCATCCATTCGTGAAGGAAGGTAGAAATAGAATTCCCTGTTCTTCGTTTCGTCAACAGTCGTACCGTTCACGGCGATTAACCGGTCTCCCGGCTGAATATCGAGGTCAGCAACATCGGCAGGCCCATCGGTAATAATATGTTCCACCACATAGGGTTGATCTTTTCTAAACAGGAGACCCGATGATGTAGTCCGGAATTCAAAAAAAGTGTCCTCCTCATCTCCGAATGAATTGAATCCGAAGTGAGAGGTATTGAGTTCTCCCAGCATGTCATTGAAGATCAAACGAAGTTCTGCACGGCTGTTGATGTAGGGAATGTATTTAGCATACATGTCCCGAAGGGCAGCCCAGTCCTCACCGTGAAAGTTTTCATCATAGAAATTTTCTTCCATACCGGCCCACGCCTCATAATACATCTGGACAAACTCTTCCCTGAGATTTTTACGGAAAGTATAGTCGAACGTAATCTTATCCAGTTTACCATCTGCTGGCTTGAAGGTGTGAATATCACCACCCGAAAGGAGGTAATAATTTCCATCTGCTTCGCGGATGTCATAGCTATTCATGCGGCCTGATCCAATCTTTTCAGTCTTGTTTGATTCAAATGGCTCCATCGTTGTTTTCCAGAGTGTTGGTGTACCTTCATCGTGGTTAGACAAATACAACACAATGAGTTTTTCCTTATCCTTAATCACATAGGGCGCCCTCTGCTGGCCAAAGTTCGGACTGATTGCTTCCATCCGTTCCATGATATTATTAGGGTCGATCTCAACCGTTACTTTTGGGGTTTCGGGCTTCTTCTCTTCGTCCTTTCCCTTCTTGTCCTTCGAATCCCCTTCTTCAGGTTTTTCCTCCTCTTCAAATAGCTTGTCCAGCTCATCCGATTTAAATGGATCAGTGAATTTTTTCAGTGGAAGCCTGTATATTCTTGCATTTTCAGTTCCATAGGGATAGCCAGGATTGAGCGGATCTGAGGCAACAAATACATACTTGCCATCGGGCGACCAGACAGGATTGTCTTCCGATACCCTTGTCATCGTCAGATTAAATGTTTCTCCCGATTTCAGATCATGAATAAATACATCGGTCTCAAAATCCCTGAAAGCATTGAAGGCAATGTAGCGGTCATCCGGGGAAAACTGGGGAGGCGCATTTCTAAAACCCCATAATTCATCATTGGCAATGGTCTTTGATGTTAATGTATTCAAATCCATCACCCGCACCTCGTTGCGTCCGCTGATGTAGGTTGCTTTGCTGCGGTCACTATTCATCGACAATGACCGGTTCGTCTGGTCATCATCGGTATGTTTCGTAATCCCCCGCTTGCCGTCGGCACGTGTTGAATACCAATTGTAGTACCCGCCATCACTCATGGAAAACAGGATCGTTACATTATCCTTCAGCCAGTAGACCTCTCCAACAGCTTCTTCATCCGGTGTCTCAATGGATTTCACAAATTTTCCCTTGACATCGGAAACAAACATCCTGCCCCTGGATACGAAGACAAATTTCTTGTTATCGGGAGAAATATCGAAAGCTGTTATATTTCCCTTTACATTAAAATCCTGCGGTTTTTCCAGCAATACGTTCTTGAATATCCTGATATCAGGGGTTGTTGTACTTCCCGACGCCACATCGTATACCTGGATCTGATAATCCTTCCTGAAGACGATTTTGCCTCCGTTGGCATTCACTTTCGGCCAGTAAACTGATGATGAAAATTCCGTTAATGCCTGTTTTGTTCCGTTATTGAATGTATAGATGTTGTATTCACCATTCACCTCATCCGACATAAAATAAATATTCCCGTTTCGGTCGATCGTCGCTCCGAAATCCTTTCCATTGTAGGAAGTATATTCTTTGTAAACCCCGGTAGATGGGTTGTAGGACTTAATATCGGGATTGTAATCTCCCTTATATCTTTTTCTGTGGGCGAATATCTTGCTCTCCCAGCTTTCATTAAAGAACATCTCACCATTCACAGGATGTTCGGCAAGGTTATGTACGGTATTGAAATAATTTTCAAACAGACGTTCAGGTGATCCCCCGGCAGCACTTATGCTATACCCCGAAAACCTTCCGATACGGGTAGATGTAAAATAAATCGTTTTGCTGTCCCAGCTCCAGCTGTCAACATCATCGTTGGCATCATGATAGGTGAGCTGACGAACTTCGCCACCCGCAAGCGGCATTACAAAAATATCCTTATTACCGTTCTGGGTACTGCTGAAGGCCAGCCATTGTCCGTCGGGTGACACAGAAGGCCTTGTTTCTTCCCCGTCCATCGCAGTAAGACGGACAGCCTCACCTCCCGTGGTGGCTACTTTCCATAAGTCACTTTCATATGAAAAGATGATAGTACTGCCATCCGGGGTAAGGGTGGGATCGAGGGCAAAGAACAGCGGGGATTGCTGGGCATTCAACCCTATTGAATACAAAAATAAAAAGGCGGTAATTACGTATAAATTCTTCATACAGACACTTGTAATAGTTAGATCAACTAATTTATTGGAATTAAGCTTCTTATCAATCCCTGAAATGAGGTATTATTTGCCGATTGTGTAATTATTTTAATTTGAAAAGCCTCACATTTTAGTAAATTCAGGGCATTATGGCCACACTGAATATTGTAAGCACCACCTACATGGTTCTGCATCTCATACTCCTCATCCTATTATTGGCAGTGTTGATTTGGCGAATCAGGTCGTATGCAAACCGAGACCGCCGGATAAAATCATCGGAAACGGAACATTTGTACTGGACAAGGGGCATGAAATTTTTTCTGATCCTCGCACTGCTGTTGCTGGCCATCAGTCTTCCGGTCGGGCTCTTCATTGTTTCACCCTTTGCCCCGTTGGTGCCGTCATGGATACTGATCATGATCTGCCTGAGTGTCATCCTGCTTACCGTCACTGAGATCCTGCTGTTCAAAAGTTATTCTAAAAAGCTGCTGAATTCAGTTTCAGGAAAAGTATGGCTTCTGATCAGCACCATCGTTATAGCAGCTCCCGCACTGGCGCTTGTGAGCCGCATCCCGGCAGTGTACAATTATCCGGATAAGGACAAATGCCTGGTGGTGGATCTTCCGGTAAAGGGACGCTGGCAGGCAGGACATGCAGGAGGAACGACAACTGTGAATTATCACTGTGCCTATCCAAGTCAGAAATATGCAATGGATATTGTGAAAGTAGATGACCGGGACAAGTTCTTCAGTGGCGATGGTGATAAGATCGAGGATTTTTATACACTTGGAGAACCTATTTATGCCCCTGTCTCAGGAACCGTGGTATATGTTCGGGATAGTCTCCCAAATGAAGCCGTTACATTTGAGCCAAACAACCGGGACAATCCGGCGGGCAATCATGTCGTAATACAGATGGAAGAAGGGGTATTCGTTTTCCTGGCCCATATGATACCCGGGTCGGTTGCTGTGAAGGTAGACGATCGCGTAAAGGCAGGAGATTTGTTGGGAAGGGCTGGAAATTCCGGGAATACATCCTGGCCACATTTGCATATGCACATTCAGAATACAAAGGAACTCAATGCGCCGGGATCACAAGGTCTGCCCTATCGGTTTTCAAAGATCAACCGGAAAAGGATCCTCTTCTGGCATGAGGCTGAAAATGCCTTTCTCGTACGTAATGACGATTTTTCAGAAATCCAGGATTGAATCAGTACGATAAACCGCTGGTGTAAATTCAAGAGCCCATATTGGCAAATACCACTAAAAATGAGCAATTTTCCAGTCTGTTGAAATGTAAAAATATGAATTCAATACTTCGTCTGCTCTTCATCTTCCTCATATCATTTAACCTGGCCGCTCAGCCATTTACATCTGATGAACTGGCAAAGTGGAAAAAACAGGCTCAAAAGGTTACCATCATTCGCGACAATTGGGGTGTGCCCCATATTTATGGCAAAACCGATGCCGATGTCATCTTTGGTCTGATGTACGCGCAGTGTGAAGATGATTTTCAGCGTATCGAATACAATTACATCCGCGGACTGGGAAGACTGGCAGAGCTTGAGGGAGAAGGTCAGGTCTTTAATGATCTGTGGGCCAAGGCCTACAGCAATCCGGAAGAATTGAAGCAAAAATTGGCCAAAATGGAGCCGGCAATGAAAAAAATCATGCAGGCTTTCGCCGATGGAATGAATTATTTTCTGGCTACACATCCTGAGGTAAAACCACGGTTGCTCACCCGTTTCGAACCCTGGTATCCGCTCGCCTACAGTGAAGGATCCTCGGAAGGAAATGTGAGTAATCAGACCGATATCTCCCGCAGGGAAATTGCGGAGTTCTTCGCCACGCAGATTCCGGAGCTCACCAATGAACCGGAAGGGGAATCAAAGGGCTCGAATGGCATGGCCCTCGCGCCGTCACGCACCCGCAGTGGCAAGGCCATGCTGCTCATCAACCCCCATGTGAGTGTTTACCATCGCCTGGAGGCACACCTGAACAGCGAAGAGGGTCTTGACGTTTATGGCGCCGTAAGCAAAGGACAGTTTTTTGTCTATCATGGATTTAATAATTACTGCGGATGGATGCATACCTCCAGCGGCACCGATACCCATGATGCATTCCTGGTAAAAGTGAAGGAGGAAAAGAGTAAAAAATATTATTCCTACGGGGATAAATGGCGTGAAATTGAAACGAAAAGCATTACCGTTCCTTATAAAAACCGGGACGGACAAATGAATAAACGAACCTTTGACGTTGACTACACGCACTACGGACCGATTGTTGCTATGCGTGGTGAATATCATGTTGCCATCACACCGCTTCACATGCCGGAAAAGGAACTGGAGCAGGAATTTAAAACTATGAAAGCCGACGGGCTTGACGGATTCAAAAAGGTGATGAGCATTCGGTCAAATGCAACCAACAACACTGTTTATGCTGATGTGGATGGCAATATCGCCTACTGGAATGGCAATTTTGTGCCCCGCAGAAATCCGAATGCCGACTATCGAAAACCCGTGCTCAGTACGCCGGAAAACGACTGGAAGGGATTGCATGAACTTGATGAGATCATCCAGGTCATTAACCCTATGAGCGGCTGGATACAGAATTGCAATTCGACCCCGTACCTTGCAGCGGGTGAATACAGTCCAAAAAAAGGTGACTATCCTGCGTATATGACGGGTCATCACCAGAATCCCCGTGCGGCGAATGCCATGAGACTGCTGGATGCTGCAAAAGATTTTACGGCCGACGATTTTCGCAATCTCGCCTATGACAATTACCTCCAGCTATTTGATATTGTTCTACCTCCATTGTTTGCGGCATATGATGCGCTCTCAACTGGTGATGACCGGAAAGAATCCCTTGCAGGACCGGTCTCGCTGTTAAGAACCTGGGATCGCAGGGCCACCGTCGATGCGGAAGCCGTTTTGCTGGGTGAAGCATTTGCCCGAAGGATGTCGGGAATGGCCGGAAAATATATCCCTTCGGATACCGTTATGGGAATGAACCTCGAATCCTTTCCCCAGGTGATTGTCGCCCGGGACAGGCTGAGCCACGACGAAACACTCGAGGCATTGCGTGAAGCAGTCTCGTATATGAATGAAAATTTCGGAACCTATAATGTGCCTCTCGGGGATATACTCCGGTTTCAGCGAATCAGCGACCACCCGACATTCTATGACGATGAAAAGCCCTCAATCCCGTCAAGGTTCGTGTCCGGGTTCCTGGGTTCTATTCCGGCCGCATTCTATAACCGGCAGGAAGACTCAAATAAGGAATACTATGCCGGAGGAAACAGTTTCATTGCGGTCATTGAATTCGGAGAAACTGTTAAAGCACGAACGATCATCGGCGGCGGACAAAGTGCAGATCCTGCCTCTCCTCACTATGATGACCAGTCTGAAATGTTCATGAAAGGTGAGCTGAAGGAAGTGAATTTCACCCGGGAAGAAGTTGAGGCCAACGCCGAAGAAACATACCATCCCGGGGAGAAATGATCAACCTTAACCGATGATCATTACCGCATAATCAATATATTGAACGGAGTTAAAAATAAATTTAATGACCTCCCGACGAACCTTCATCCGAAAAGCCGCTGCAGGATCGATCCTGGCACCGTTCCTATCCTTACGGGAAACCCGTGCGATTGATATTGCATCGCTTGCTATCGAACAGACTGATGATGATTACTGGAAAGCCGTGCGTTCCCAGTTCTCACTGAAAAAGGATCAGACCTATTTCAATAACGGGACCATGGGGCCTGTACCCGACTATACCACCAACCGGATGATCGACAATATGCGGTACAATGCCATTCACGGTGCCGAAACAGATTACAAGGGGGAAGGGCCACAGCTTCTATCCGGATATTTCCCGGAAGAGGATCTGAGAAAAAAAGTCGGAGCGCTGATCAATGCCGATTTTAAAGAGATCGCACTGGTACAGAATGCGACCTTCGGAATGAATTATGTCGCCCAGGGACTGGACCTGAGAAAGGGCGATGAGCTACTCAATACCGACCAGGAACATGGGGGCGGATTCGCAGCCTGGCAGCTGCTTGCAAAGCGAAAGGGATGTGTGTACAAGCAGGCTAAAATGCCGGTTCCCGCGAACGATCCGCAGGAAATCTTTGATGCGATATTTAAAGAGGTTACACCAAAGACCAAAGTCATCGCGATACCTCATATTGTTTCAGTTTATGGTGTCGTGATGCCTGTGAAAGCCATCTGCGCAGAGGCAAAAAAGCGGGGTATTTTTACGATTTTAGATGGAGCGCAGACGGTAGGCCAGATCAAGGTAGACGTAAAAGATATCGGCTGTGATGCCTACTACTCCAGCCTGCATAAGTGGTTGCTGGCACCCGGCGGGAACGGATTGCTTTATATCAATGCCGAGCGTCAGCCCGACATCTGGACCACCATTGCCAGCTACAACTGGGATTACCAGGAGGATCACGGCTTTCGGCTAATGCAGACGGGTACTGGTAATACCGCGCTCTATGCCGGCCTTGATGCGGCCATTGATTTTTACCATACTATAGGAGAAGACCGATGGCTCGGAAGGATCAAGCAACTTGGTGATTACCTGCGTCAGAGGCTCACGGAAATTGACAAGGTCACCATCTATTCATCCACCCACCCTGATATGTGTGCGGGTATTACTACCTATGCAATTGAGGGGCTTACCGGGCCGGAGTTGCAGAAAAAGCTCTGGGAAGCAGAAAAACTGCAACCCAGATCTGTGGGGCGCGAATATCTTCGTCACTCCGTTCATATCTACAACAACGAGAATGAGATCGACCGGGCCGTCGACGTCATGAAAACGCTTTAGTTAAGATTTTCCACCGGTTCAACCAATGTTCCCGACAGGTAATACAGGTTCACTTCCGATACTTTGGTCTGGATGCGAAGCTGTATCACATTGAACCGTGCAGAAAGCAGGTTCAGCTGTGCTTCCCGCAATTGCAAACCGGTAATTTCACCGGTGGTGAATGCTTCCTGACTTCGCAGATAATTGGCTTCTGCCAACTCAAGATTCCGGATGGTCAATGCCAGCAATTCCTTGTTCGTCTCAAAGTTATTGAAGTTGGTAAACAGATCCGTTTTCAGCTGGTTCTCCGTTTTCTCAATTAATACCTGGCTACTCTCGGTACGGATCTTTGCATTCCGTTCTGCCCTGCGCGTGTTTCCTCCATTGAAAATATTATAGCTCAGCGTGAGTCCGGTGGTCCAGCCGTTATTACGGGAGGTAGTAATGAAGCTGGCCTCATTATCCGACTTGTTGTACACATAACCCCCAGAAAAATCCAGTGAAGGAAAATAGTTGGCCCGTGCGATCTTCACATCCAGTTCACTCAGATCCAGGTTTGCCCGGGATATGAGATAATTTGAATTTTGCATGAACGCCTCATCCAGCATCAGGCCCAAATCCAGGTTTTCATTGTAGGAAATTTCATCCGCCACATAGAAAACGGAATCCGGTGAGATCCCCATGACGTTATTCAAATTTTTCAGAGAATTCTCATAGCGCAGTCGCGCATCAATCAGGCTTGTGCTGTCATTACGAAGGTCAACCTCAGCATTCAGAAATTCTACTTTAGAAAAGGCCCCGAATGCATAGTTTTCCTTCGCACGCTGGTACCGGTCGAGTGAAATAACGACCGATTCCTTCCGAAGATTCAACTCTGCCAGCCTCGCCACAGAGGTAAGATACTGATCCATAACATTGAGAATGGTGAGCTCCATACTCGCCCGAAGCTGAAGCCGGCCGATGTAATTGAGATTCTCCAGCTGCCGCAAGGTATTAAGTCGGGATCCGCCACTGTAAAGATTATAGGTCATGATAGCATTTCCTGATAATGCTTTTGTCACCGCCCCGGAGGCCTCGATGGGTGGCTGTTCGGGGCTGGCAAAATTCAGCTTTGTACTATTGGATGAATAGTCATACCCACCGTTAAGATCAACCCGCGGCAATAGTCCAGCATTGCCCAAAACGTTATTGTTGTCTGCGATCTGCAGGTCATTGCGTGCGATCTGAATATCGAAATTATTCTCCAGGGCAATATTGATGGCCTCTTCCAGCAGGAGAACCCGTGATAGCGAATCGGCATCCTGCGCGAACGAACGCGACAGGCCGATAAGTGATATCAGAATAATTAACTTATATACTTTCATATTCTTCTTCTTTAAGCTGGCGTATTACCGCCTTTTCAACCGATTCATGTGTTGGCTTCTCACCATTTACCAGCCAGCTGATCCATACTTTCGCACGGTTGAATGTTGACAGGAAAACCGGAAGGATGAGGATCAGCAGGAATGAACCCACCAGCAATCCATAGGCAATCGTTATCGCCATCGGAACCAGGAATTGTGCCTGGAAACTCCGTTCGAGGATCAGCGGAGCCAGTCCGGCCGCCGTTGTAATTGTGGTAAGAAATATCGGACGGAACCTCGTCATGGCAGTCTCCATCAGCGCGTCATCATATTTCATCCCTTCCCGAAGGTAGCTGTTAAAGGCTCCTACGAATACGAGTCCGTCATTTACAATCACACCTATCAGGGCAATGAAACCCAGGAAGGAAAGAAGGCTCATGGGCAACCCGTGAATATAATGGCCCCATCCTGCACCGATCAACCCAAAAGGCACAATCAGCAGCAGTGCGACTGACTGACTCACAGAGCGGAACGTAAGGATCAGGAGTGCGGCCATCAGAACCAGGATGATCGGACCAACCTTGGCTACTGATGCGGCCAGCTTTGCCGTTTCCCGCTGCTGACCATCCAGGGCAATGGTTAAATCGGGATAGCGCTCTGAGACAACCGGAATCACATCTGATGAAATTTTGTTGATCATCTCGGTCGAAGAAACGTCAAATGACGAAACTTCACCCTGCATCGTGATTTGCTGTTTCCCATCCAGGTGGTTTATGGCAATCAGACCATTCACCGGTGTGAGGGTTGCTATTTCCCGAATCGGAACCAGTGCTCCTGTGGCTGTGCGAATGCGCATATCCATGAGCGATTCCACATCACGTCGGTTGCTGATGTCATACCGAACCCAAACCTTTACCTCATCATCACCACGCTGCAGACGCTGTGCTTCGAAACCAAAGAAACCATAGCGTATTTTCTGAATGACGTCACGCGTGGTAAAGCCGAGGGCCCTGCCCGCTTCATTCAACGTTACCTTAATTTCAGGCTGATCAGCCTGGTCGTTTGTCACCAAGTCTTTTACCATACCCGTCTTCAGAGCTTCCTGCCGAAAGTCTTCCACAGCAAGTCTTAATCTCGCGAAGTCACCCCCGGAGAAGGATACATTGAGCGGTTTACCAAATGGCGTTGCCGTCTCAAAACTGAGCTGCGTTGCGTTCGGTATTGGCCCGACTGCATTTCTCATATCTGCCGCGATCTGGAAACTTCTGAGTTCCCGCTCTTCCGATGAAACGAGGTATCCGGTCACCAGACCCTTGTTGCTGCCCGGTCCGATCGACCATTCAATATCGGTAATGATCTTTTCCCCGTATTCTTCCTCATATCGCTTTTCAAGATCCTTTACTGCCGCCTCTATCCGGCGGATAGTGCTTTCCGTAGTCACATCAGACGTTCCGGAAGGATATTCAAGCGTGACCTGTACCTTGTTCTGCTCAATATTTGGAAAGAACGTGGTTCGGATGATTCCACCGCTGATGGCTCCCAGGGTGATAATAAGACCCGAAACAACGATCATAAAGGCGAATACCTTGTAACGCAATACAAAAACCAGAATTGGTTTAAATATCGCGTCACGGAATCGGATCAGAAGGTTTTCGACCTTCACCTTCAGTTTATTGGGTTGTGATTCACCGCTCAGGTCCTTGATGTGGGCCAGGTGAGCAGGCAGAAACAACAATACCTCAATGAGCGAAAAGGCAAGTGCGAAGATCACGACGGCCGCGACGTCTGAAAAGAATTCACCCAGCTGTCCGTCGATAAAATAGAAGAACGAAAATGCCAGACATGTAGTAGCGATGGCCGAACTGATGGAGGGAATTACTTCCAGGGTGCCGTCGAGAACAGCCCTGAATTTGGTCTTCCCTTTTTCATATTGCTGAAAGATATTCTCCCCCACGACGATACCGTCATCCACCAGGATACCAACCACGAGGATCATTCCGAACAGGGAAAGTACATTGATTGTAATACCCGTTAGGTTCAGGAAAATAAACATTCCAAGGAAAGAGATCGGAATACCCACGGCTACCCAGAATGCCAGGCGAATCCGAAGGAACATTGCCAGGAGCACGAATACCAGGAAAGCTCCAAGTATTCCGTTTTCAGTTAACAGGTCAATACGTTCGCGAAGTACGACGGTGCCATCCTCAATGAGGTGGGCTTTCACTACCGTATTTTGCTCATTGAAAGTGTCGATGTACTTCACAACGCTTGATGCCGCGTCCAGGATATTTTCTTCATTCAGTGTACTGATGGTGATGATAATAGCCCGTTCGCCATTGTAGTAGGCTATATTGGTATCTTCCGACCAGTCTTCCGAAACATCTGCCACATCACTGAGACGAACTACGCTTCCATCGTCAAGGGTCTTGACCACTATGTCTCCGAGTTGATCTGCGTAATATTCACGCTGATCGGCACGAATGATGACTTCGGTTTCTGCCTTGATACGGCCCCCTGTTGTTTTGATATTTTCGCTTTGAACAGCGCGCGCCACATCTTCAAATGCCAGGCCGTAGGCACGCAGTTTGGATTCAGTGAGTGAAATTTCAATTTCTTCACTTGTAAATCCGGAAAGCGCGATCTTGGACAGGTTCGGGAATGTGCGGAGATTGTCTTCGAAGCTTTCGGCACTTTCTTTAAGTGTTCGCAAGGGCACATCACCGGTAATGGCTACACGCGCCGTTGGGTTCTGACTTTCGAGCACATAAACCACCAATTGCTCCATATCCGCAGGGAAATTGGAGATCTGATCCACCGCATTTTTCACATCCTGGAGGACGAGGTCTGCATTCTGGCCATAATCCAGTTCGACTGTTATGCGGGCTGAATTTTCCTGGGAAGTTGATGTTACCCGGTCGATGCCTGAAACACCCTTAAGGTTGTCCTCTATTTTCAGTGTGATTCCTTCCTCCACTTCACGCGGGGATGCACCGGGATAAATGGCTTCAATAAGAATGAAACGTTCCGGAGCCTTCGGGAAATAGGAGGAATTCATATTCCCTACCGCCAGCACTCCCAGCAGCACCACAATGGCGATGAAGAGGTTGACGAGCAGCTCGTTCTTTATAAAGAATTTGATAAAGTTTTTCATCGTCCGCTGTTATATGGATTCAACTGATGTGCCGTCGAAGGCACCGTTTTTCTTGTCAATAATGACCACAGCGCCATCGGGCAATCCTCCTGCAATGAAGTTGTTGGAACTTCTTGACAGAACTTCCACCGGGGTTTTCGTTGCCTTGCCATCGACCACCATAAAGACATACTGGCCGTCGACCAGTGATGTCACCGGAAGAATAGTCGCGCTTGGGAAGGTACCGGTGGCAAGATTACCTTCGAGATATACGCCGCTTTTAAGGTTGGGATCATTCAATGAAAAATAAACCTTGATAAGCTGCGTTTCGGCATCCACTTTTTCGTTGATCCGTACAACTTTGCCTGTATACACAGAGCCTCCGTTGATCTCTTCAAATGACATCTCATCCCCTACCTTCATACCTGCGAGGCGGTCAAATGTGACGGAAGCTTCGAGTTCATAATTTCCATCCCGGATAAATTCACCTAGCTGCTGACCAGTCCTTACCAATGAGGCCTGGTTGATATAGCTCTCCGTAACCGTTCCGTCGAATGGCGCGCGGATAACATACTTCGCCAGTCTTGTCTCCGATTCAAGGAGGTTATAGTAGGTGGAATAAATATTCCGGCCCGTGAGGAAAAATTTAAGCTGTTCATCCTCTACTTCAGGGAGTTTCTGGAGGGATTTGTTCACATCCATATTTTTCAGATAATCTCTCCATGCCGGATAATCCTCGGGAAAATCGATCTTGAGATCCGCGAGAACCGTGGCGATGAGGCTCATGAACTGGCTTTTTGCCGATGCCAGGGAACGGCTGAATTCCTCTGCGTCAATTTTCAGCAGCACTTCTCCTTTTCTGAAACGGTTTCCCGCTTTGAAAGGACGCGCGCCGTAGGTGGATACGCCTGATACTTCAGCGTACAGATCCAGCTTGTCGGAGGCTACTACTCTTCCTGTTATGGGAACCGTGGCAGTCTGCTGGGAATTTTCAATTTTGCGGGTATGAACGACTACCTTGTCGCCGCTTTCCTCCTCTTTGGGTGGTTCCTGTGGAGTATTGGCAAGTTTTCCAGCAATAAAAATCGCTGCTGCTGCAATGAGGACACCGAGGATGCCTATGATAAGTTTCCTGTTTTTCATTTCTTACTGATGCTTGAGATAAAACGCTCGATGGCGTCTTTGTAAAGTTTATGGAGTTCTTTTTCGTTCGCCGGAAAATGCCGGGACATTTTTGTGGATGTACAGAGCAGGTGGTTGGTAAAAAAGGTATACCCTTTGATGAGGCATATCATATTGAATATGTATTCCATCCTTTTTTCGGGCTGACCGCTGATCTCATCAACCAGGTTGTCCACCAGCTGCATGATGCCGAGCATGGATTTGGCCATTTCGATTTTTTGCCATTCCGGATTTTCGGTATCGAACATCATCTGATGCAGGGTAGGGTTTCGTACTGCAAACCAAAAGCGAACTTCTGCGATGGCGAGAAATTTTTCTTCCGGGCTGCCTTTGATTTCTACTTCCTGGAAGGTTTCATCCTTAAGACGCGTAAATCCTTCATGAACGAGGTGAAAATAAAGGTCATCCTTATTCTTGAAGTGCTCATACACAATCGGAGCTGTGTAATCGATTTTATTGGCAATCTTCCGAATGGTTACCCCGTGCCACCCTTCCTTGCGCGCGATTTCCAGGGCGGCCTTTTTGATGGCCTCCTTCGTGCGCTCCTTCCGGATGCTTCGTTTGTCGGTAATTTTCTCCTGACTCATGCGTTATTTTCTAACAATAATAGAATTTCTAACAATGTTAGATTTCTTAACGCAGTTAAAAAAGAATTGTTCAGGAAAACTCAGAATTTTTTTACGAACACAGGATTCTGCTTCGGTACCAGGGCGGTTCCGAACAGTAACAATCAACCCACTGCTATACTTTTCTCACTTGAAAATATAGTCCTGGGGGGAATCACCGGCATGCGGATCGTCGTGATCATCCGCGGGGTAGGCTTCCTCCACTTCCTTTTTCAAAAGCCATCCTTTTTCGTCAAACTTCAGGTGATAGATGTGCTCATCCTGCGAAACATCAATATTGTACAGGACATGCTCACCTATCTTGCGTACCGACTGAACCTTGAACAAAAAATCCTCTTCCCTGAAATGCCGATGGATATATTCATTGATCTTTGGAGGCAATTTGTTTTCAGAAGAAGTCATGATCTCGTTGGTTTAAGTACAAAATACAGCTTTCATCAATACTCTAAAATGATAACGGTCAGCCTAAAAAATAAATTTCATAGATTGTTACTCTGAACGAAATAAATATGAAAAAGCTCATTTTTATCCTGTTTGTATTCCTCTGCCATCATCTGCCATCACAGGATCTGCGTGTTGAACCACCGTTCTGGTGGGCCGGAATGCAAAATCCGGCGCTTGAACTTCTGGTGCATCACGAAAATATTGCGAATGCCCAGGCATCCATTGACTATGAAGGTGTCGACCTTGTTTATGTCACTTCGCTTGAAAGTAGGAATTATCTATTCCTCGGACTGCAACTGGACCCAGGCGTAGAACCGGGAAAATTTGACATCGTATTTCGAAATGGCCGCAAGGAAGTGGCACGGTATACCTATGAGCTGAAGGCACGTATCCCCGGATCCGCATCGCGGCAGGGATTCAATAATTCGGATGTCATTTACCTGATCACGCCCGATCGTTTTGCGAACGGGGATCCCTCGAATGACGAGATTGACGGTATGAAGGAAGGGATTAACCGAAGTGATGACTATGGACGGCATGGTGGTGATATTGAGGGTATCCGGCAACACCTGGATTACCTGGCCGATCTGGGCTTCACGGGAGTATGGGTAAACCCGATCCTGGAAAATGATATGGCCTCTGCCTCCTATCACGGTTATTCCACAACTGATTTTTACAAGGTGGATCCCCGGTTCGGAACGAATGAAAGTTATGTAGGGCTATCGGCTGAAATGAAGCAACGCAACATCAAGCGGATCATGGATATGATCGTAAATCATTGCGGTTCTGAACACTGGTGGATGAAGGATCCTCCTTCATCGGACTGGCTTAATTTTAACAACACCTTCGTTCAAACCAATCACAGAAAACAGGTAATCCAGGATCCCTATGCCTCTGCGTATGACTACAAGCGGCTGGTCGATGGCTGGTTTGTGCGCAGTATGCCCGACCTGAACCAACGGAATCCTCACATGGCGCGCTATCTCATCCAGAATTCCATCTGGTGGGTGGAATATGCCGACCTGAACGGTATCCGGATGGATACCTGGCCATACAGTGATAAATACTTCCTTCGCGACTGGTCATGCGCGATCATGACTGAATATCCCGAATTCAATATTACCGGCGAAGAATGGCACGGCAATCCGAATATCCTTGCCTACTGGCAAAAGGGTAAGATCAACCAGGATGGGTACGAAACCTGCCTGCCAGGCCTGCTGGACTTCCCGTTGCAGATCGGACTTAACCAGGGATTGACAGAAGATAACGGACTGAAGCACATGTACGAAATGCTGGGGAACGATTTCATCTATGCTGACCCATCGAAATTCGTCATCTTTCCGGATAACCATGATATGGACCGGATCTATACGCAGTTGGGAGAAGACAGGAGTAAATTCAGGAATGCGATGGCGTACATACTTACGATGCGGGGAACCCCCCAGCTTTATTACGGAACCGAGCTTTTATTTACCAATCAGAAGCGGGGAGATCACGGAGAGATCCGCAAGGATTATCCGGGAGGATGGCAGGGCGACGCGGTGAATGCCTTTACCAGCACGGGATTGTCTGAAGACCAGGTTGAAGCCCGTGATTTTATTCGGAAGATTAACCTGTGGCGGAAGGATGCCCATGTTATTCATGAAGGCCGCGTAAAGCATTTTGCGCCGTTTGATAATATTTATGTTTTCTTCCGTTTGATCGATGATGGCATGGTAATGACGGTGATGAACCGGAATTTGCAGGACCGGGAGATTGACATTTCCAGGCTATCGGAAGTGCTCGGCAACCGAACAAGCGGTAAAGACATTCTTACCGGAACTATGGTCACCCTGAATGGAACCATGTCCGTAAAGGCAGGGGAGCCGATGATTATCGAACTGGATTAGGTGTGGAGTCGGGCCGGGATGACGGTCTTGGGCTGTTTTTAAGAATAAAGGATCTTAAAATTCACTTTTTTCTCTAAAAGCTATAGATTGATATTTAAAAAAGGAATAATGAATTCACTTCACGCATTTACGAAACATTTGTTCGTGGTTGCCTTTATGCTGGCAAGTTTTAGTTCCTGCAAAAAAGAGGAAGAGAAAACATCTCCTGCAGAAAGACCCAATATCATTTTTATTATGAGTGACGACCATGCGTATCAGGCAATAAGTGCCTATGGCGGGATGTTGGCAGAATTAGCCCCTACCCCTAATATTGATCGGATCGCGGAGGCGGGAATGCTTTTCAATAATTGCTTTGTAACCAACTCCATTTGCGGGCCTTCCAGGGCAACCATCCTTACCGGACAGTATAGCCATCGAAACGGCTTTATTGATAACACAATCGGTTCTCAATTCGATTTTTCACAGCAGTCCTATGCAAAAATCCTTCAGCAAACAGGGTACAAAACTGCTACGATCGGCAAATTACACCTGGGCGGAACACCTACTGGCTTTGATTACTATGATATTTTACCAGGTCAGGGATTGTACTACAACCCTGTCTTTATTAACCATACAGGAGAATATACCGAGGAAGGATACACTACAGAAATTATCACCGAAAAATCATTGGCCTGGCTTGATTCAGTTCAAAATGAGGAGCAACCCTTCATGCTGATGATGTGGCACAAAGCACCCCATCGGGGCTGGCAGCCCGGTCCGAACGAGTTAGGAATGTATGAAGATGTCACGTTTCCCGAACCTGCCACACTCTTTGATGATTATTCAGGCAATAGAAAAGCTGCCGCTGCAAACTTTATGTCCATTGCGGAGGCGATGAGACTTGAGGACGATTTAAAGCTAAGTGAGAATCCTCCTGGCAATATGACCGAGGAACAGCGAAAAAAATGGAAAGAAGTATATGACCCGATTCTGAAAAATTTCCGGGAAACCAACCCCCAGGGAAAAGACCTGGTGAGCTACAAGTATCAGCGGTACATGAGGGATTATTTAGCAAGTGTATCTGCCGTGGATAAAAGTGTAGGGGCTTTACTGGATTATCTTAAAGCCTCCGGTTTGGATAAAAACACGATTGTAATTTATTCCTCCGATCAGGGATTTTATTTAGGTGAACATGGGTGGTTTGATAAGCGATGGATGTATGATCAATCTTTAAAAACCCCTTTATTGGTGAGTTGGCCGGGAGTGATTCAACCAGGATCGGTAATGAATGAATTTGTATCAAATTTGGATTTTGCGGAAACCTTTATTGACATCGCCGGAGGAACTATTCCGGAAGACATGCAGGGAAAAAGCCTGGTGCCAATCCTGAAAGGTGAAACACCTGATGACTGGAGAGACGCTCATTATTATCACTATTATGAACATCCGTCAGAACATGTGGTGCAGAGACATTATGGAATCACGACCGATGATTATAAATTAATTCATTTCTATTACGAGATGGATGAGTGGGAACTTTATGATCTGAAAAAGGATCCCCAGGAAATGAACAATGTATATGAAACCCCGGGATATGAAGATATCCAGAATGACCTGCATCAAAAGCTGGAGCAACTCAGAACTAAATATGGTGATAACGATTCCCTGAACCAAAAATTCATCGAGGAGTACAATGAAAAGGTAAAAAAGAACCCTCATATCGAATATTGGAAATTCTCACGTGAAGAATTGATGAAAAAATTTGGAGGACAATCAGAAAATTCCGAAGAATCAGAAGATTAAATCAGCGTTGAATATACTATTCGTTTGCAGCAGGAATAAATGGCGGAGCCGCACTGCAGAGCAGATCTTCAAAAACCGCGGCCATGACAATATCAGATCGGCTGGAACGGAGAATTCTGCCCGGGTGAAAGTTTCAGCATTGATTAATGGCCTTGAGCCGTGACTCCTTTTTCCACCGTCATCCCGGCGTATCTCCATGCGGTCGCTCGCGACAGGCGTGGAGTCGGGCCGGGATCTTATTGTGGAATGGGAGAATAAATTCGTTTACTTAGATTTATGGAGATCCCTGCCTTCTGGTAGGCAGGGGTGACGATGATAGAGAAAAATGGAAACCCACAAAGACATCCCGGCATTTCATGCCCGCCATCGCGGGGAGTGGCGGGATTGGCTGGAGAAAAACCATCAAACGGAAAAATCGGTTTGGCTGATCATCTACAAAAAAGAATCCTATACACCGAGCATCTACTACCCTGAAGCGGTGGATGAAGCCCTGTGCTTCGGCTGGATCGACAGCACAGCATATAAACGGGACGTAAACAGTCACTATCGATTCTTCACCCGGCGCAAACCGAAAAGCAACTGGAGCAAAATCAACAAGGACAAAGTTGCAGTACTGATTGAACAGGGTTTAATGCAACCTGCCGGAATGGAAATAATTGAAATTGCAAAGGAAAATGGAAGCTGGTGGGCACTCGACGATGTGGAAAACCTTGTGATACATGACGATTTGCAGGATCATTTTTCCAGGAACAAGTCGGCATTTGAAAACTGGAACAATTTCCCGAAATCTGCAAAACGCGGAATCCTGTATTGGATCTACAGCGCCAAAACTCCTGGTATACGTAAAAAAAGGATCTTGGAAACGATATCCCTTGCCGGGAAAAATATCAGGGCCAACCAGTATACTAAAAAATGACGCTGATATCAAATGTATTCGCCCGGGCAGAAATCGTCGAATTCGACTTAGAATTTTATTTTTGATGAAAGTGAATTACCTGTTTTTAACCGCAATCCTTGCGCTCTCCGTTACTGCGGGCGCGCAGCCCACCATCAGTTTCACATTCGATGATGGAATGACCTCCGGGATGGGTGGGTATGCGCTCGAGGAATGGAATGAAATGATCCTCGAAAGCCTGGATAAGGCGCAGGTCAAGGCGGTGTTTTTTGTTAAGACGGAAGGGAAGTCAACCGAAAAGGGCATGTACCTGCTTAATTCCTGGAATGACCGGGGCCACCGCATCGCAAACCATACATTTTCCCATCCCAATTTCAACAGTAACGATATCAATGCCGAAGATTTTCAAATGGAATTATTGAAGGCCGATGCCTTTATCCGGACTTTTGACAATTATATAAAACTCTTCCGGTTCCCCTATCTGAAGGAAGGCAACACGCAGGGGGAGATTGACAGCATCCGGCAAATCATGGGTGCGAATGGATATAAAAACGGTTATGTGACCATTGATGCTTCAGACTGGTATATCAACAGCCGGCTTCGGAATCGGTTAAAAGAAGACCCCGGAGCCGATATTGATGGTTTTAAAAATTATTACCTCGAACATATTTTCGAGCGCGCCGAATTTTACGAGGGCTTATCCTGGGAGCTCACCGGTCGGCACATTCACCATACGCTACTGCTGCACCATAATCTCACTTCCGCCTTGTTCCTGGATGACCTGATTTCCATGTTCAGGTCAAAGGGATGGAATGTGATTTCGGCCGAAGAGGCATATCGGGATCCTGTTTTCACACAGGCCCCAGCCCATGCGGGCGAAAGCCTGATCTGGGCCCTGGCCAAAGATTCAGGTGAGTATGAGGATGTCCTGCGATACCCTGCTGAAGACGGCCGGTACGAAAAAGATCGCATGGATGCGCTGGGGTTGTAAACATATTTTTTTGTAAGATGTTCTTTTTTAAAATGTTGGTCACTCATTAACTTAAGCGTACAACCCATTAACCCTGCCATTATGAAAAAGATCTTTCTTTCCGCTCTTATCCTATTTGCCTGCCTGCAATTGTCTGCGCAACAAATCAGCGTGTTTGATGAAACCGTTGTGGTAAAGGACAATCTGGAACCGATTATTCCACGTCCCGAACAGGAGAAAATTGCTTCACAAAAACTTGAAGACCTGGAAGCTAAAACGAAACGAAAACCCAACATACTTATCTTCCTTGTGGATGATCTGGGATGGGGGGATATCGGTGTCAATGGAGGTGGCATTGCCGTCGGAGCGCCCACACCGAACGTTGACAGGCTGGCAAGGGAAGGGAAACGTTTAACCTCTTTTTATTCTACACCAACCTGTACATCGTCCAGGGCAATGATGGTGACCGGAAGGCAACCTATCAGAAGCGGTCTTACACGGCCGTTGCTGAGTGGTGATAAAGTGACCACCAACCCGTGGGATGTCGAGGTTACGCAGGCAAAATTACTTGCATCCGCCGGATACAAGTCTGCCTTGATTGGAAAGTGGCACATTGGTGAAGCTGAAAATATGCTGCCCCATGAGGTAGGCTTTGATTATTTCTACGGTCTTCCGGCTGTGCAGTCGGATTATACCCAGTTCCTGGTTGAAAGACAATATTCAGATATGATCAACAACAAGGAACTTCACGACAAGGCTTTTCAGCTGCAGCCAGAAGGACTGATCAAAGGAAATAAGGGAGGGCCTCGTGAAGTTGCATTTGAGATCAACAACCTGGATGATGTTCGTCAGATAGATGAGAAATTGAAAGAGGAGTCTATAAAGTTCATCAACGAGAACAGCGATAAACCATTCTTCCTGATTCACTCTTTTACTGCTATACATAACGACACGTACAGCGGAAAGGACTACATCGGTAAAAGTCCGGCCGCGATGCCCGTAAAAGACGCCATTGTCCAGATGGATGATATCGTTGGTGAAATCATGAAAACACTGGAAGACCAGGGGCTCCTGGAGAATACGCTGGTCATTTTCACTTCCGACAACGGAGCCAATGAAGATGTTTTTCCCGATTCCGGTTATCACCCCTGGCGCGGTGGTAAGGGTACGACCTGGGAAGGTGGTGTGAGGGTACCGGGAATTGCTTACTGGAAAGGCATGATTGAGCCCGGCCAGGAGTCCAATGAATTGATGGATCTTTCGGATATCTACATGGTTTGCCTGCGTCTGGGTGGTGTGATGGATAAGCTGCCCGATAATTTATATTTTGACGGTATTGACCAGACGTCGTTTTTGTTAGCCGAAAACGGACGATCTCATCGGCAGGTGGTGTTTTTGTGGAATTCCACGGACTTCTGCGCGTTGAGATGGAAGGATTATAAGGTTCATTTCCAGGTTTTCGATGTTACCGAGACGAGGAGAAATATAGATGCCTCCACCCTATCGAAGGTAGGAACGGCTCCGTGGGTTTATAATCTGAATGTTGATCCCAAGGAAATGGCCAGCGAAGGGCATCGTTATTTTGAATGGGGAATGCCGGGAGTGATAGCTTTCCAAAAACGACATATCGCCACGATGAAAAAATATCCCAATACCGATTTGGGGCTGGGATTTTGATTGAAAGGAAAGAATCTATAATTAGGAATAAAAGGTCAAAAAAAGCCCTGAAGTAGAATAAGTTCACTTCAGGGCTTTTTAGTGCTCCAATTTTTGGAAATAACACTTGAGACAAGATCAATCCTTTGATGTTTTAGGAATTATTCCGTCATTCGGATTTGAAGACAACCATTAACTACCAGGACAATTTCATCTATTTGGACGCGGATGAGTCTTTAGCTTTGGCTTTCCAACTGTCGAATCAATGAAAATAGCATTTTTGAGATCTCCTCGGCTTGGGCATACACCTCCCGGTGAATATCAACTGAGATCAATCCATCCTGAGCCAAATAATCACAAATCGCCACACATTCGAATACGGATCCGCGGGCAATGATATAAAAGTTTCTTTTGTCCCTTGGGGAAAACCGGCCTGATCCCTCAGCAATATTCAGCATTACACTGAGAGAAGCCCTGGATAATTGATACCGTACCGTTTTTTCCGGCTTATACGCATTTATTAGCTGATTTTGAATAAGGGCATTAAACTTCAATGCTTTTTGATAGACAATTAGCTTTTCGAAATCAAACATTGCATAATCTAAATGCTCAGCCGGACAGAACGGAATTAGAGTTCGTGTTTTAGCAACAGCAAGAGGGATAAACAGTTTGGATTGTTATACTGAGAATAAGTATGCTCAAAAAAAAAACAGTTTGGTTTGGCACACTGTATGCTCCAAACTCAAACTGTTTATAGTAGCGGGGACAGGACTCGAACCTGTGACCTTCGGGTTATGAGCCCGACGAGCTACCAACTGCTCCACCCCGCGATATATCTTGAATCAACCTCATTTGGCTGATATTTTTCTTAATCGGACTACAAATCTAGGTGAAGGCTGTCTATTATGCAACACCCATTCAGCTAATTTTTCAAATTTAAGAAGAGTATGCTATATCCGTGAGGTTAAAATGTGATCATAAGAGGCTGATATAAAATCCAATCCACTACCATTTCAGCGATTAAATATCACCTTCTGTTTTTCTCTTTATGAAAAGCAATGAAATCCAATAGACGACCAGAACAAGGATGGATCCAATTGCAATTCCATAACTTAACCGCCAGAACCATCGCATCGCTGTTTGTCCACCCTGAAATGTTTCCTTTTCGGAAAACGAGAATGAAAGATTACCCGCAAGTGCATATGATAAGGGTACCCAAAGAATTCCAAGTACAATGATGATTTTAAGAAATACCGAGAGAATACTGTATAGTTTTCCGGTTGGGTTCCTGAGCTCCTTAATTCCAAAATATACTGCAGAGGGTAATGAAATCATTCCAATCCAGGTGATCAGAGTTCCCAGGGGAATAGAATTATCACTATCCAGGGCTACTGTAAGTAAAGGTGAACCCATAACCAAAAGCAGAGTAGTACTTAACGTGGCTATCAGAGCAATAAAAAAATATACCTTTCTTCGATTCAATTTCATCCTAAACTTCACATATCTCCTTCAATTTGCCAAGCGCCTTTGGATAGGCCTGATCCATATAGTCTAAATAGTCTTCCGAGGTGTCGAGTTCAACCGTAACGGTGGTAATTCCATCCTTGTCTTCGAAGACATAGTTCTCGAATGCATTAGCCCATGGTTCTACTTCCGGGCCTTCGGTAATCTCCTTGCCGCCCTGTAACATCCCATAGTGCTGAATCGAAACAAATTGGTTGGGAATGTTTTCGCTGATCCTGGAAACCATCCCACCCTTTTCTCCTTTATCATCCACTCCAACGAAGAGAATTTTACTGCCCTTCTCCCAGCTGCCCTCATAACTGGATGTCGGGTTGAAGATGGCCGTCCATTGCTCATACGTAGATTTATCGGTAGCGCCGAGCATAACATCATATACTTTGGCCGCGGGCGCATCGATGCTCACCTGGTATTTTATTCTTTTCATGATACTCATATTTTGAGGTGTGTTCATTCGCATACTAAAGTTGCGATTATTTACTTATTGGGACAAATTTTGATTTTGCCTGTCATCTGTGTAAATAGACCTGCTACACCCAAATAGCATTCATCGAACATCGACCCAACAAGTAATAATTGAATATGATCCGAAAATTGAGTTTTGTGCTTTTCTACCTCGCTTCTTTCTCAGTTGCGATAGCGCAACAGGATATAGGAGGGGTAGTGAAAAGTGCCTCAGGCGAACCGCTGGCAGGAGCGACAGTCATGGAAAAAGGCACTTCAAACGGAACAATAACTGATTTGGATGGCAAATTCAACTTATCCGTTCAGAGCAATCGGGCGATACTGGTTGTAAGTTACCTTGGTTATGAAACCCTGGAAGTTCCTGCGAGCCGAAACCTGACGATTATTCTCACGACTGATATTCAGCAATTAGATGAGATAGTTATCTTAGGTTATGGCACCGTAAAAAAGAGTGATCTGACTGGTTCTGTAGTTCCACTCAGAACTGAAGATTTCGAGGATCAGCCGATGATTCGTGTCGAGGACGCATTAAATGGCCGAACGGCAGGTGTTTTTGTCAACAGGTCGAACGGCTCCCCGGGAGCTCCGATAAGAATCAGAATTCGTGGCTCAAACTCAATTAATGGAAGCAGTGAACCACTCTATGTAATCGACGGATTTATCGGTGCAGATATCCGAAATGTAGACCCGGATGACATTGCAACCCTGGAAGTACTCAAAGATGCTTCGGCAACTTCCATTTATGGTTCAAGAGGCGCCAACGGGGTAATCATCATTACAACCAGGCGGGCAGAGAAAGGAGAAGCAAAGATCGATTTTGATTATTTCTACAGCGCGGATGAAGTCTCAAAGAAAATAGACTTATTGAATGCTGCTGATTATATGCAGGTGGTTAACGAAAAGCAGCTGGCGCTGGGAAATACTCCATTCTTTACCCAGGATGAAATTGATTCATTCAGGAGAAACGGCGGAACAGATTGGCAGGACGAATTATTCCAACAGGGATATACACAGAATGCGAAGCTTACCATCAGCGGCGCTGGTGAAAAAACCAATTATTACATTTCAGGAAACTATTCAAATCAGAAAGGTATAATTCGAAATTCATCCTATAAAAGGTATGGATTCCGAACAAATATTGATTCCGATGTGAGGGATTTTATTAAAGTCGGAACCAACCTCTACTTCACAAGAGAGAATAATTTAAATACTAAACGATATGCTGGTACCGGAGGCCCCGTAGTGGGAGCGCTTGGGTGGGCCCCTAACCTTCCCGTGAAGGACCCCCTTTCAGGAGATTATTCAGCACCTAATGGCGCTTACGGCGCTGTTACCGCAAATCCCATATTCACTGTAGAAGAGCGAAACACCGAAGATTTTCGAAATTATTTTCTGGGGAATGTATACACAGAAATTAAAATTTTTGAAGGTCTGACTGCCAGGATAAGTGGTGGGGTTAACCTGATAGATGATGAAACCAATACCTTCGACAGGAATTTCCCCGGCGCAAGCCCTTCAACGTCAATCATACGCGTTGGCAACTCGAGTATTGTGAACTGGCAGAATACGAATCAGCTGACCTATCAAAAGGTTATCAAAGATGATCATTCGCTGAATGCCACATTTATTTATGAGCAGCAGGCTTTTACAAGCAAATCAAATAACTCATCCACCAGCGATTTGATCAGCACTTCGCTGGGATACTACAACCTGTCCCTGGGAGGTTCACCGGTCCTGACATCCGGATATTCCGAGTGGGCTCTGCAGTCCTACGTTGGTCGTGTAAATTACGCTTTCCGGGGTAAGTATTTACTCACAGCCTCTGTAAGAACTGACGGATCTTCAAGATTTGCAGAAGAAAACCGCTACGGCACATTCCCATCGGTAGCTATTGGATGGAGAGTGACTGAGGAGTCATTTCTTCACAATTCAAACTGGCTTTCAGACCTGAAAATACGAGGAAGTTATGGACAAACCGGCAGTCAGGCAGTACCTCCCTTCGGCACCATTGAGAGAATCAGGGTTGCTGCATTCCCGCTGAATGGCACGCAATTGTCACCCACTGTAATTCCTTCAGCCCCTTCGAACAAAGATTTGCGGTGGGAAGTAACTACACAGGTTGATCTTGGTGTGGATGCTTCATTCCTCCGGGGCAAGCTGAACGCGTCATTTGATTTTTATAAAAAGAATACCGAAGACCTGCATTTAAGTGTTCAGCTGCCTCTCTACGATGGCGGGGGATCTGTACTCAGGAATATTGGCGAGGTTGAAAACAAAGGATTTGAAATGGTCCTGGGTTACACCGAAGCAATAGGGGACTTCAGAGTACACGCTAATTTTAATCTTTCGATGAATAGAAATAAAGTTCTTTCATTAGGAGAAGATAGCGTACTGTTTGTTAGGGATGATTTTTCCCCTTCGGTTACCGATGTTAATCCATTTGTCCTCAGCGAAGGCGGTCCTCTGGGCCAGTTCGCCGGTTATGTTTATGAAGGAGTCTGGAAATCAAGCGAAGCTGACCTCGCAGGCGTTTATGGAAGTTCTCCAGGCGATGCACGTTATGCTGACATCAATGGTGATTCCGTTATAAACTTTGAAGATGTGGCCGTTATAGGTAATGCTCAACCTAATTTTATATGGGGTTTTAATTCAATTTTCGAATATAAGGGCATTAGCTTAAACTTATTTTTCCAGGGCGTACATGGAAACGAGGTTTTTAATTTTAACAAATACTGGACAACTGCTGGTGGGGCAGATATAAGGAATGCCACGAACAGGGATATCCTGAACAGATGGACACCTGAAAACGAAAATTCAGAAATTCCCGGATTTACCACAACAAGCAATACCAGGCTCTCATCCAGTCAATTTATTGAAGACGGAAGTTTTGTACGCCTGAGAAATATAACCCTCGGGTATGACATACCAACTTCGGTGCTTTCCAGGATTGGTTTACGACGTACAAATATCTATTTGAGCGGTCAAAACCTGCTGACAATGACAAATTATTCAGGCTATGATCCTGAAGTATCATCCACTGAAATAAGTGATGACGTAGCAGTCGGCCTCGACAATGGAGCCTATCCAAACGCGCGTTCTTACATTATCGGAGTTAAAATCGGACTTTAAAAAACCTGAAAGATGAAAAGATATTTATACAAAACGATTTGCCTGATCATTATAATGCCATTTGCAGGGTGCCTGGATTTGAATGAAGAGCCCAAAGCACTTTTAAGCAGTAACGGATTCTACGAGTCATTAGATGCATTACAGGTAGGGGTAAACGGTGTTTACAGTTCATTCTTATACGGAACAGACGAGGCAGCTCAATTCAGGTTCATCGGTAGCGCTAGAATGTATGCCGCATTGACTGGCGGTGATGATTTGACTACTCTTGCGGGAGGAAGTAAAGAGGAGTGGCGTCAATTTGACCAATTCACAAAAGATGGCAACAATAGTGCTGTTTTATGGAGTTCATGGATGATGCCCTACGCTGTAATCCGGGCGGCGAATACTGTTCTTGAATCAGCAACTAATGTTGAAGCCAGCCAGGAACAAGTAGACGAATTACTCGCAGAAGTACATTTTCTACGCGGTTGGTCCTACTTCTGGTTGGTAAGGGTATTTGGTGAAGTACCCTTGGTTACCTCCACAGAAATTGATCCTGAAATTGGATTGTCTCCTGTTCAGGACATTTACGAGCTGATTATTGATGACTTTACTTTTGCGGAGATCAATTTACCGGAAACACAGGATCGCAATAGTAAACCCAGCAAGTATGCAGCCAAGGCATTCCTGGCAAAGGTATATCTGACAATGGGCGGCTGGCCACTTAAGCAAACAGACAAGTATGCACTGGCCAGGGACAAAGCCCTTGAAGTAATGAATTCCGGACTTTATGATCTTTATCCTGACATTAAAACCCTCTGGGATTTAGCGAATGAAGGTGATAATGAATTTATCTTTGGTTTTGAGTTTTGCTCACTTAGCGATTGTGGTGATAACAGATTTACCTCGACCTTTGGTTCTGCCCCCGCAAAGCCAGCGTCGTTCCTGCCAAATAGCCAGAGAAGATTCAGTGACTATTTCATCGAAATCAATTTCTTTAAAAACTTCCCTGAAGGTCCCCGAAAAGATGCCTACTTCCTGACAGAAGTCAAACAGCCGAATGGCTCAATCCTAACCTGGGAAAATTTTAATACCCGACATCCTCACCTGAGCAAGTTTTATGAAGGATCAGTTCCGGGAACACCTACCTGGGAAGGCCATCCGGTATTAACCTCAAGAAATCGTCAGTTGATGCGATATGCTGAAGTACTTTTAATTTATGCCGAAGCCCAGGCCATGGCTGGCGCACCGGATGCATCAGCTTACGAAGCAATTAATATGGTGAAGCGCAGAGCGATGGGTCTTGACCCGGATATGCCCGATGCATCGGTTGACCTTACTCCGGGTCTTAGCGCAACAGCTTTTCAGGAAGCGGTTTTGGACGAGAGGGGTTGGGAGTTAGTAGGAGAACTAAAGCGCTGGTTTGATCTGACCCGGCTCGAGAAAGTAGCAGAAGCTAATGCCAATAAAGATCCCAGGGACTTGCCAATACTTGGAAGTATGGATCCGGATAACTATTACGCCCCGATACCTGTCGAAGAAGTCCTGCGCAATCCAAAACTGGGAGGAAATTAACAATGGAGGTATGCCTGAGCTTTTAAAGGCTCAGGCTGGAAATTTTCAACAAGTGAAATGAAAATCTTTAGTGTCGAAGAACCTTGAATTTTTACTCCCGCAATATCTTCTCCATCTTTCTACCCTTGGCAAGTTCATCAATCAGCTTGTCGAGGTACCTTGCTTTTTGGACCACGGGATCCTCAATCTCCTCAACGCGATAGCCGCAAATAACCCCTGTAATTTTTGATGCATTGGGATTAAGATGCGGGGCCTGTGCGAAAAAGTCCTCAAAATTGGTCCTGTTGTCAATCTGCGCCTGCAGCGCTTGCCGGTCATAGCCAGTCAGCCAGCAAATGACTGTGTCGACCTCCTCCTTCGTACGCCCCTTCTTTTCCGCCTTGGTGATATAATGGGGATAGACACCTGCGAATGACATTTTGAAAACACGGGAATTATCCATAATCAGCTTTGGCTTTGTTAAAATTAATAATTTACTGATCCTTCAGCGCAAATGGCAGATCTACCGGATTCGGAAGAACCACATTTTCCCTTTCCACGATCTTCATCAATTCCGGGTACGGTCGGGCATCAAATTGTGGGTACCACATGAATGAACTGAACTGGCTGATAGTTTCAGGGGTATCAAGCGGCCTGAGTAATTCTGTCGCTTCTTCTTTCAGCCCCATTGCATGATACACATGCCAGGACGTGGAAACGTCGAATTTTTTCTTTTTAAATTCAGTAAAGATCGCTTCTGCCTCTTTCCTATTTTGTTCTCCGCACAATTGCCGTATAGTGGTAATATACACCTGGGAAGAATCCACATCTTCTGCGGCGTCCCGATAGTTGATAAAGTTATTATAGGCCTGCCTGGCCAGATCGGTTTTGCCCGACCATAACAGGGCCCTCTGTACCTGGTACATCAGGAGATAATTGGTCGGGTCTTCCTTCAGCCACTTGACGGCTATCCGCTCGCTGTCCCTGTAATTATTTACCCTGTGATAAAAATTTACAAGGAAGTCCCTGGTTTCATAATTACCACCCTGTCCTTCGTCCAGCCGCTTCAGGAAGCTATTGGCCTTATCCAGTCTCTTGGTTTTGATCAGCAACCGTATGAAATATTCCATCATCACGAAATCATTGGGGCGCTGTTCAAAATACTCATCATATAATTTTTCGGCCTCCTGCCAGCGAAGATTGAATTCAGCCAGGGTCAACCTGTATTTAAGCTGATCGACAGGGTTGTTGGAGTTCTGAATTGCATCCCTGATACTGGATGTAAAATTTCTCTCAACCTCATCAAAGTCCTCATCTACTGAAGCACCCATCTGGGTGATGGAAAATTTTTGTGACCAGTATCTGGCCGCAGCATAGTGGGCTTCGGCAAAGGATGGGTCCAGGGTCCTGGCATTATTCAGGTTGGCGATTTGCCTCTCAGAGGATTCCGGGGTGATGACAAAAGTATTCAAGCCTTCAAGATAGGCATTGTAAGCATCGATAGAGGCTGTTCCCACCTTGACCATATCAGCCAGCGCAGAAGAATCCATTGCGGTATTGAGAGCCTTGGCAATTGAGATAGCCAGTTCTTCCTGTATTGCTATTGCTTCATCCGGGGTCCTGTCATAAGTTTCCGACCAGACATGAAATCCATCAGACGCACGGATCAGCTGTGCGGTGATGCGTAACCGTTCGGGCGTCCTCCGAACCGACCCTTCCAGCACATGATCAACACCCAGTGCCTTGGCTATAGCCGGTATCTCCTCATTGCTGCCCTTGTATTTAAAGGAGGATGTTCGGGCCGCCACTTTAAGATCGGGTGTGCGAACCAGGCTATTCAAAATTTCTTCGGTAAGGCCGTCGGCAAACCATTCCTGGTCTTTATCCGGACTGAAATCTGCAAAAGGCAAAACTGCCACAGATTTGTCTGTTTTTATCGAAGTTGAGTCTTCTGAGACGTTAACAATGTCCTCAACATTTTCTCCATACTCCCCTGCAAAGAATATCCGTTCTATCAGCAGAAAGGCAATCAGAATCACGAGTGCCCCGATAATCAGGCGCGTTAGTTTATTACCGGTTGATGCGGTGATGGATTCCGAGCTTTGAACTTCCTTGGTTTTTTTAATTCCTTCCGGCGTTAGTTCAAAAGCCCATGCTACGATCAGGGCTATCGGAAAACCTATCGCCACGAGGATAATGGTGGCTGTATCAAACCACGGCGGCAAGGAAAGGGGTTCATCAATGGCTACAACAATCTGAATGATCAACCAGCCAACAATCGCATACGCAGTGGCTACTTTAATTACATTACGTCGCTTTAGCTCAGAAATTAATTTGGTAAAATTCATAAGTGCCCCCGGAGGCTTCGGAATTCAATAAAATAAAGGCGTAATATAACAAGAAGATATTGCTTTTGATAGCAGTACAGGTCTGCCGCCTCAGGTAAATTCTTGGAGGGAATCTATTTACCTAATCTCCACAACCCGAAAAAACTCCCGGTCAAAAATGCCGAAATATGTTTCCGCGTCGAACTCCTCATAGTAGGGAATAAATTTCCGGAGGTTTTTACGGACATCCTCGTCATATGCCCGAAGATATTTCATTTTCGTGCTGGCAACATCGGCAATCCGGACCTGCGTGGTGGGTTCCGGCATGCCATCAATTCCATAAAGCTCATTCGCAATCGTACTTGCGTGCGGGTATCCCCATTTTTGCATCCGCTCCGCAAGCCATTTATCAACGATCTCGATCTCCATATGATCGGTATACACCGACTGGTAAATACGCTGCGCACCCAGGTCACCTGACATAAAAAGGTCCTTCACGAGCCTGCTTATAAAAATATGCTCAGGGTGTCCGTACCCGCCTTTCACATCATCCAAAGTAAAGATTACAGATGGATTGAATTCCGCCACCTTTTCCCTCAATGCATCCGAGACTTTATCATACAGGAACTGTTCTTCGAAAGCCTCATTGGAAATCGGCAGGTAGGGTGTTTTCATTGTGTCCAGTCCGATCCTGTAGTGACCATCATCGAGCAAAAGTTCATTCCCCTCGCAGATGATATCCGCCGGATTCTTATCCATATCAGGAATCAAATGGCGTTGAAGGCTTACCTGTTGGATCTTCCAACCGGATTGGGAAAGTTTGGCGATCGTTCCGGCCATCCCGCAGTCGTCATCGTCGTGAGCAACAATGACCAATGCCTGTTTCGTTGCGACCGTATCCAGAAAAACATCATCCGGGTAATTTTCTACGGGTGCAAATACCTGCAGGTCTTCAACCGTCACCCGCTCTCCGCAACCTGAGATGCCCCATAAGATTAATATAATTACTAAATTGAATTCCCTGATTCCGGGCGCGAACTTTTTCATATATTCCATCAACGCAACCAAAGCATAGCTTATTGCCTGCCAAAGCATTAACATGAAATGACTTGGTTCACTAGACCCGGAAGGTTAATGAATGCATTAGTCTGCAATTCAATCATTGCCCACCGCTTGCAAGTTTAGTATCAATATGCTTCATCAACTTGCCAAAGCCTTTGGTCGGACTGAAATCCATAATGGTCAGATCCTGTTTGACAACTCCAATATGTCCGGGAGGCATGTAAAACAGATCGCCTGCTTTCAGGGTCTGAACGGTACCGTCATCATACGTAAGTTCAAGCTCACCCGCTTTTATAATGCCCCAGTGTGGTACCTGGCAGCTGTTATTCTTAAGGCCTTCCAGCAGTGGTGCAAGGTCAGTACCAGCGGGCATGGAATTAACGGCTACGGTCATATCGCCCCAGCCCTCAATGTAGTTGATAGGCTTGTCGGTTGGGAAATCCTCGGCGGTGATTTTTTGAGGTTGCTGTGAGTATGCCACAAAGGTGATCAGGCATAAAATGAAAGTCGGAAGGAAACGGTTAGATTTCATGTGGTTAGAATTTAGGTTACATTTTGGTTTTCAACAAGTTAGTTAAATAATGCGGCAAGGAATAACAGGCATGTTGCATCCTGTAAATTGGATTTAAACCAGTATCATCCGTGGTCAATAACCCTGAATTTTAAAAACCATCGTTATCTTTGAATGAAATCTGTCCATTAAACCAATGACGCAAAGCATCCCCATTCACCGGATCAAACGTGAGATCCAGGTTAAGACCTCGCGCAGCAGCGGGCCTGGCGGTCAGCATGTGAACAAGACAGAGTCGAGGGTACAGCTGATCTTCAATATCCGGGAATCGGAGATTCTTGATGAACAGGAAAAGGAAACATTGCTCAATTTTTTCAAGGCTCAGCTTACCAATGAAGGAGCTATCATCGTCGCCTGTGAAAGCAACCGGTCACAGGTAAAAAACAAGGAAGCCGCTTTCAAAAAGCTCGACCGTATGCTGGCAAAAGCCTTTGCAAAAAAGAAAAAACGCAAAGCCACCTCACCAACCAAGGCGTCAAAACAGAAACGACTGAAATCAAAAAAGATCCAGTCGGAGAAAAAACAACAGCGCGGAAAAGTGGATTTTTAGCCAAAAAAAGACCCTATTGGCCTTACTGCCAACAATTTATGTATGATTTTTCATTTTAAAATCGTACATTCTTCAAATTTGACACCTTAACCTTCAAACCATGAAAAAGTTACTTTACGCCGCAGGCTGTCTTTGCCTGTGGGTGGCACTTTTGTGCCCTCAAAAAATCAACGCACAAGACCTTACCGCCTACCGTTACATCCACGTTCCGCCTGAAAATATGAGTGAATATATGGATCGTATGGAGAACTACTGGGCAAAGATCGCCGAAGCTGCTATCGCGAAAGGCAACCTTCAGTTCTGGGCTGTCCTTGTTAAGCAGGGAGGCTTCGATATGCCCAATTCCCCGAACATCCTGATGCTGGTCAGATTTAAAGACTGGGATAACCGTCAGGGAACCTGGGATGCCAAGGCAGTATTCCCCGATGTTCCAATGGAAAAAATGGAAACCGGATCACTATCCACCGTCATGCATCATATCTGGGTGCAATCCGGCGACTGGGCAAATGTCGAAGGAGCTGTTCCTGCAAATGATTACAAATACATATCCATGCAATACCATGATACCGATTCTCCGGGTGAACTTATCAGCCTGGAAAATGAGCACTGGAAACCGTTTATCAAGTCTGAAATGGATGCAGGCCGAACCAACCAAAAGGCCTGGGGTAATGCGACGATCGTATCTCCTCGTGGTCCGAATGTAGGAGCCTCCACCATCTCTTATGATCTTTATTCAACGCTTTCTGCGGCCCTCAGTCCAACCTGGTCGGATGATACGACGATTCCACAGGAAGGTCTTACAAAAATCATGGCGCTGGAAAAGACACCACGCCGGCAATTCATCTACCGCATTGCCATGGTTCGTGACAACAGCAATATGAACTAAAGGAATTCATTAATCCTGGTGAACTGGTCGTAGGTTCCCTACCTACGACCAGCTTTATTATTTGTCATGTCATAGAATCCTTATGTGTGAGGATATATATATGGAGCGTACCTTTCCCGAAGGGACCCCTTCGGGGCGGCACGCAATTTTAAATCGTCATTCCAGGGAAATTCCGGATTTACTCCAGACTGGAATCTGTTATGCTTGACGAGAGCATCCATGCGCCGTACCTAAAGGCACGGGATTCGGACATAACATATTTTCTACCCACACGCCGTCCCTATGGGACGGGATGATCGATTTTTTTATCGTCATCCTGGCATAATCTCCCGGCCCAAGGCCGGGAGTCGGGCCGGGATCTTTTGTTGTTGTACAATGAAATCAGGGGATCCTGAGACAAGCTCAGGATGACGTGTGGGTGGGGCGCCTATTCCCCACTGCCTATTCCCCTTTTTATGCACCGTACCTGACCCCGAAGGCCTGCCCTCCGGGAGGCGGGCTGAATAGCCTCCGGGCTTGACCCGGAGCTGGTTCAGTATCTCTTTTTATATTGGAACTTTTGCTGGTCGGGAAAAAGAACCCTGCCTATCGGCAGGCAGGCTGACTACTGACTACTGACTACAACCGGTGATTTTCCGCCATTTCAAATACTGCCTTCAGCATTCCGATCATACCAATTCCCATGACAATCATTCCCAGGGAGATTTCGGATATTTTTTCATCTGACGACTCAAACATGCCAATCAAACCCGCAACAAGGAAGAAAAGAATCACAACGATCATTACAAGAATAAAGGCTCGGGAATATCGCGGATTCTGATATATCCTCAGCGAAAACTTATTCTGAGTTTTTGTAGTATCCTGAAGGGTAGAAAAGCTAACACCCAAACCCAAAAAGACAAGCCCCTTATTGATATATCCAAGGGCATCCTGAGATCCATTGAAATACGGCTGTAATATGAAATAAATCGCAACCAGCATCAGCGGGTATTGCAGATAGCTGATCCTGTGAAAAAATAACTTGGCCTTTTTCATATTAATAGATCTTAAGCAGACGGTGACTCCATAAGTTTCAGATTATCTTTGTATTTCCGCCCTACAGGCAGGACCTTATCCCCAATCATTACCTCTTCCCGGTTAAAGGAATCAACCTTCCCGGCATTTACGATAAATGACCGATGAATACGAATAAAATTAGGAGGCAGCCGCTCTTCAAGCCTGCTGATCCGCTCCCGGCTTACCACCGCTTCCCCCTCCAGGTTGACTTCAATGTAATCCGCTCGGCTTTCAACATAAAGGATATCATCAAAATTCAGTAATCTGTTCTTTCGGTCTGCCTTCAGTACAAGCTGCCCCAGGTCCTGCATCTCCTTCTGCTCTTCAAGCTTTTTCATTTCTGTGCGCGTCGCCGATAAATAGAGGAACATATTGATAAAAGCCTCAACAAAGACAATCAGATAAATCGTAATTATCAGCACCTCCACATTCCGGATCATCGGATTCAGATTCGAAATATTATAGTTACCCAAAACGATGAATGCCGCAATTACGACGATCAGCTGAAGCCATACCGATATGATGGCGGAGTAGACGAGGTATAGTACAAATTTTCCATACCTGCCCGGAATCAGATACCGCGGAACAAGGATCTCATTAAAAAACCACGAAGTCGAAATCGCTACCGGGAGCAACATACACACAAAGTAAAATGCCAGTCCGAACTGGCGATCCGGCAGCCCGAAAATCAGTGTCATGAGGAGGATAACAGCGATCCAGAAATAAATATGCTGACGGAACGACATATCATGCAATTATGCTGTTTTTTTACAGATTATCCACTTTTATCGACAAACAACCGGTTTATTGCAGGATACGACATTGACCTGCACAACCACAGCCAATACCTTTGGATCATACAATTTAATCACTAAACTGAACTCATATGTTTGATTTATTTAATGAAGGCGGGCCGCTGTTTATGGGCCTCCTGACCATAGAATTCATCCTGGTAGCCGTTGTGGCCATCCGTACCATGGTTCAATATTCCCGTGGAGAGCTTAACTATGCCGATGCACGCAAAACCCTTGGATATGTCCGTTCGCTGGGTCTTCTTGCATTCGTAACAGGGATCTTTGCGCAATTAGTCGGACTATATGATGCCTTCACAGCCATTCAGGAAATGGAAAGTGTTTCGCCGGCTATGCTTGCCGGCGGTCTGCGGGTTTCGATAATCACCACGCTTTACGGAACATTTATCCTGATGATCAGCCTTATTATCTGGATAATCCTGGACAACCGGATAAAATCGAAATCAGCTGAATAAAAGTATTGGTTGCCGGTAATCATTCGGCAGCCATTTGAATACTTTTCACTTTTGGTGGTGCTCATAACATGCTCAGATTAATCGGATTTTTATTATTATATTGTTACTATAAATCTGATTATCAGAGTTCTCTCACCAAACCACAACCACCATGAACCCTTACAAAATCCTTATTACCGGTACCAGCAGGGGTATCGGTTTCGATGCTGCTATCGCCCTGGCAAAGGCCGGACACACCGTATTCGCAACCATGCGAAATCCAGCAAAATCACCTGCACTTGCAGAACGTGCGGCCAGTGAAAGTCTCCCTATCTACATTTCTCCTATGGATGTAGACAGCGATGAATCTGTATCATCCTGCATTGATGCCATCTATGAAAAATACGGCGACATCGATGTATTGATTAATAATGCGGGGATTGAAAAACATGGATCGGTCGAAGAGCTTTCCATGGATGATTTCAAAGCCGTTATGGAAACCAATTATTTCGGCGTTTTACGATGTGCCAAGGCTGTCATTCCCAAAATGAGGGAAGCAAAAAAAGGCTGTATCATCAACATCGCCTCCGTTGCAGGTAAAATCGCCAACCCTCCGCTGGCTCCATATTGTGCTTCAAAATTTGCCCTGGAAGCCGTAACCGAAGCAATGGCAGGGGAATTAAAGCCCTTCAACATCAGGACATACCTGGTTGAACCTGGTATAATTGCTACTGATATGGCGCATGACATTAGTGTTTCCGATTCATCCATTTACCCTCATGCCCGGAGATTTGCCGGAATGTTTGTGGCGTCACTTGAAAATCCTGCTTCGCCAAATATTGTAGCCGATGCACTGGTGGACCTTGTTGAAAGTGATTCAGAAATCCTCAGGCATCCTGTAGGACCTGATTCATTACCATTTCTCGAATGGAGAGCATCAATGACCGATGAAGAATGGATTGCCTGGAATGCGCTGGAAGACGAAGAATGGTTTGATTATGTACTAAATACTTTCGGACTGGATGCGCGCGCCGCACTAGGGATTACTTCTGAGAAATCAGTTTGAATCAGATGATTTATTAAACTTACGTTTTGCGAAATCCTCCAGGAAGGGTACGGAAATACTGAAGACAAACCGATATCGTTCCCATTTGAACTCACTTTCATTTTCGGGATCAAAAATATCATCATCGTTTCCCTCAGGCAATGAAACAGGACGTGGTAAGTTTTGCTTTGCCTTCGTGTAGGATACTCCGAGGGTAAGATCTGCACCGGGAAAACTGAGTACAATACCACCGGCATAGTGAAAATTATTGGCAGAAAAGGTAGAATTGAATGCCAGTGATTTGTTGGCGATGAAACTCGTGGTGTTTGAAATTGCGGCTGAAAAATCCGTACTGAAACTGGCGTAGCTGGTGACATGTTCACTAAATTTCCAGGACACCCCAACCGCTCCATTGAAAACCGGATCCAATTGATCGACGAGTGAAAAATTCACAACAGAATCAGGGTGGCTCTGAAATGCATGAGGTTCTGCTTCCATAAGTGTATATCTGCCAATGCCGCCAAAATATTCTACACTGGCAAAGATCTGTCCGGAACCAACATGATATTCAGCTCCTGCACCAATGGAATAGGGTGATTTCTTTTTAACCTTCAAGTCTTCCTGGTAACTGTTGCCATATGCATCGTTTGAGGTTGAAACGGATATACCGGAGAAATAAAACTGATAATCATATTCTCCATCATTCATCACATTCAACATAGGCGTGGTAACAGTGAGGCCCAGATTAAATCGCTCCAGTTCATACGCCAGTGCAACTTTGAGCAGAAGACTATTCGCATTATAGGAAACTGCCCTTTTGAAATCATAAATCCCAACCTCAGAAATGCTCGAAAGTGCCCTCAGCCGGATATGTGAAAGCAGGTCCTGATTATTCATACTCAAAAAACCAGTGGCGCCAATGCTTAGCTTGTCGGTAAGCCCGTAGGACCAGGACAGTCCCCACCAGATTTCCTTTACGCCACTGGCGATATTGATTTCTCCTTCAAATATTTCATCCCCTTCCCACTGCTTCACGGCGTCACCAATAAACTCTTCGCGATACCCGAAGTCAAGATCGCTTCTGTTCCGTGAAAGAACTGTATAGGCAAAATGATGTTTTGGCAGAAAACCTACCTTAAACATACCCGCAGCAAAGGAAGGAATACCATCAAATTTTGATTTTGACAGATCTGCCCGTTCTCCGAATGCGTTCTCCACTCTTACCCGCTGCCACTGATAAACATTGGCACTGATCAGGAAGGCGGGATTTTCAACCAGGGCCAGCCGGGCAGGATTATAAAAGACAGCTCCCAGATCAGTCACACCTCCAATAACCGAGCCGCCCAGCAGCATGGAACGCGTGCCGTACTGCTGATTCCAGTAATGGCCATTTTGAGATCTCAGGGGCAATGCCCAAATCAATAATATTCCGGAAAGAATGAGGAAACGCTTCATTTTTAAATAGTCTGGAAGGGTAAGTTATTTCATAATATAGTTTATTTCCATGACCATATCCGATTCAAATTCCTGATAATTGTCTTATATTTTGAAAAAGCCAGCCCTTTATGAAGGTATTGAGGATAACCTGCCTGTTTTTATTTATTACGCTCATCGGATGTCAGACCGGAGAGCAATCTTCCGATGATGATAATCCCCTGCCAAGAATTGCCATAGCAGGGATTGGAATTGAATCCAGTACATTTTCACCGGCAACCACGGATGAAGCCGCATTCCATGCCAAAACGGGATCTGATATTTATTCCATGTATCCCTTCATGGATAAAGATTCCGTGACAAGGAACCGGGCTGCCTGGTTTCCAACTTTACGCGGACATGCGCTGCCGGGCGGTATTGTAACCCGGGAGGCCTATGAATCCCTCGTATCTAAAACCCTGGATATGCTTCGCGAAAATGCTCCGTATGACGGGCTCTTTTTTGATATTCACGGGGCGATGAGCGTTGTGGGACTGGAAGATCCGGAAGGCGATATGATTAGCCGGATCCGCGAGGTGGTTGGGGAAGAAACAATTATTTCCACCTCCATGGACCTTCATGGCAATGTTTCGAAGCGACTGGCAACAGAATCAGATCTTATCACATGCTACAGAATGGCACCGCATGAGGATGCCATTCAATCAAAAAAACGGGCAGTGACAAATCTCCTGGACAGGCTGGAAACCGGAAAAGGAAAACCGGCATATAAAGCCTGGATTCCTGTTCCAATATTGTTACCCGGAGAAAAAACAAGTACGCGCATCGAACCCGGAAAGAGTCTCTATGCGAAAGTCGGACCTGTTGCTGACCAGGAAGGGATCATTGATGCGGCCATCTGGATCGGATATGCCTGGGCTGATGAACCCCGAAATCATGCGGTGGTAATGGT
>JBNKGL010000019.1:0-83588 GCA_050289805.1 Cyclobacteriaceae bacterium | reverse complement strand
CACTTACGGGTGATGTGGGAGCGGGAAGCAGAGACTTTTATAGTCAGTAGTCAGTAGTCAGTAGTCAGTAGTCAGTAGTCAGTAGTCAGTAGTCAGTAGTCAGTAGTCAGTAGTCAGTAGTCTCTATCTGGTAGATTCATTAACCGGACTGGACGAATACCAGCTTAAAAAATCAATAGAATTCCTATCTTTAGAATCATGACACTATATCCACCATTGCTGAAGGAAGGCGATGAAATTATGGTAATCAGCCCTTCCCGGAAGATATTCTCTGAACAGATGGAGGCATCGTGGGAAATATTCCGTTCCTGGGGCCTAGATGCCAGGGAAGGTATTAGCCTGTGGGCCGAGGATGGATATTTTGCAGGAACCGATGAACAGCGTCTTGAAGAGTGGAGGCAGGCGATTGCCGACCCATCGGTAAAAGCAATATTTTGTGCCAGGGGCGGTTATGGTCTTACGCGCATCGTCGATAAGATCGACCTGGATATCCTCCGTCGTAACCCTAAATGGATCATTGGCTTTAGTGATATTACGGCCATGCACCTTGCACTTGATCATGCGGATGTCGCGAGCATTCATGGTCTCATGCCTGCTCAATTTGGGTATGAAGGGGTTGACGCCTCATTGAAAAGTCTCCATGACTTTCTTTTTAAAGGAAAGCTGCATTACCAGGTTACAGCAGATAGAAATAACAGGCCCGGACGTGTTACAGCCCCCGTAATAGGCGGAAACCTATCATTGCTGGCTGAGAGCCTTGGAACCAAAACTGAAATTCATACCGACGGAAGAATCCTGTTCATCGAAGAGATCGATGAATATCTTTACAAGATCGATCGCATGATGAACCAGTTACGGCGTGCCGGAAAATTCGATTATCTGAAAGGAGTGATCATCGGGGATTTCAGTGATATGAAGGATACTCAAATTCCTTATGGTAAATCGGTTGAAGACCTTCTAATGAATTATTTTGATGGCAATTACCCGATTGCTTTCCGGTTTCCCATGGGTCATGAAAATGAGAACCTTACACTGCCACTGGGTTTACCGTTAACCCTGGACGTTACAGAATCAATGTCTGTGCTTACCCTGGATAACCAAAGCCTCCTCCACCCGGGGTAAATATTTCCACAGCATCACCCGGCTGACATATGTATTGACCTTTCCCGGATAGGGTAATAACTTCTCCCCCGGAAGTGAGTATATGTTGCTTTCCTGTCTGGCCCGGCAAACCACCCGCTAAACCATAAGGATGAATTTTTCTATGCTGTGCGAGAATTGAAATCTCGACCCTTTCCCGAAAACGTATTTTCCTGATCACACCATTTCCCCCATTCCACCTACCGGTACCCCCGGAGCCATTGCGAATGGAGAATTCTTCGACGATAACCGGATATCGCAATTCCATTATTTCAGGATCTGTAATTCGGGTATTGGTCATGTGCTGGTGAATGGCGTCATGACCGTGAAATCCTTTGCCGGCACCAGTACCCCCGCATATCGTTTCATAGAAGCCAAACGTTTCATTACCGAAAATGAAATTATTCATGGTGCCCTGACTGCAGGCGGCCATCTCCAGGGCCTTGAGGATCGTATCAGTTAGTCGCTGACTGACCTCGGTATTTCCGCCGACAACCGCGGGCAACTTGTCAGGTGACCCGGAAAAATCGGGATTTAGCAGGCTATCCGGAATGCGCATCTCGATATCCTCTAATAATCCGTCATTGAGCGGCAGGTCCTCATCCAGTAATAGCCGCAATACATATAAAACCACGCTGTTCACAATGGCTGGTGTAGCATTGAGGTTTCCGGGATGTCTTGCCGAAGTACCGGAAAAGTCAAAAATCGTACGGTCCGTCTCATGGTGAATCGTCACGACCAGGCTGTTACCATCATCCAATAGTTCCATTGCATGGAAGGTCTTAAAGGGCAGCATATGACGCTTATTTCTGATTCTTTCAGCAACATATGAAGTCAGGGCATTCATATAATGGATTACCTGATCGATCCCGAAATTCCTGCATAGGGAAGTCATGCCCTTGATCCCTGCCTGAACTGATGCCACACCGCCGCGGAGATCTGCAATATTTTCTTCAATGGATCGGCTTGGATATTCGGCAGAAGACAATACATCCTGAATACGGTCCCAATGAGGGATATTCTGCTCCACCAGTTTGAAGGGTGTTATGATCACACCTTCTTCAATAAGTCGGGTGGCATCTGGTGGCATTGATCCCGGTGTTTTTCCCCCGATTTCAGCATGATGTGCACGGTTGGCGACGTAACCCACTAGCTCCCCTCCAAAATAAACCGGTGCTATGAGTGTTACATCGGGAAGATGGGACCCCCCGTACGCCGGATGATTCGTAACCACAATATCACCTTCATTCATTTGGATTTTCCTGGCTACGGCTTCAACACATTTGCTCAGGCTGCCCAGGTGCACTGGAATGTGCGGTGCATTTACGATGAGCCGGCAATCCTTGTCGAGCAAGGCACAGGAGAAATCAAATCGTTCCTTAATATTCACGGAAAACGAGGTTCTTTCGAGAAGTGCGCCCATTTCTTCGGCAACGGATGAAAACCGGTTAAGGAAAAGCCTGATATTAGCACTTTCATGCAGACCAGAGTCTGGAATATTTACAGTTGAATTTACTGACAGTCTTGCCGTATTGCGTTCATTCAGTTTAAACGTCCAACCCTTTTTTACATAAACTGTATTGTTTTCACTTACAATTACTGAAGGTCCTGTTATGACAGCCCCTGGTCGGAGATCCTCCCAGCGATAATGCATTGATTCCAGCCACATACCCCGGTGAAGACTTTGCCCCTTACCAAATGGTTCCGGACTATAGGGTGAGGGAGGATCAGTTTTACTGGTACTCTGACCGCCAGATACGGCTGTAATAATTTTGATTGACACTACTTCCAGTTCCTGGCCATCCAGCCAGTGTCCATATAAAGCGGTGTATGCTTCCTTAAACTGCTGTTCGATGGTATCCGGGGAGGTGAAAGGGATTTCGATGGATGACTCCTGTCCGATAAACCTGACATAACAATAGCGTTGACGAATATAAATATCATCATCACCGTGCCCCTGTGCGCTCAATGCATCGGTAGCTTCGGCACTTACGTCATCCATCAGGCTTTCAAGTTCATTACTGATTTCCTTGAGCGGCCTGAAGATCTCTTTCATTGAAAATCTGGCAATTTCTGAAGTTGAAATGCCATAGGCACTTAATAATCCGGCATCATAGGGAATGAGAATGCGCTTCATATGGAGCAGTTCGGCAATATCACAGGCATGTTGCCCGCCGGCACCACCAAATGAAACGAGTGATGTGGATGAAGGATCCTGGCCTTTCTGAAGAGCAACCTTTCGAATGGTTTCTGCCATACGTTCATTCGTGATGACCTGAAATGAATGAAGCAGATCTGTTTCTGTTTGTCCGGGAATATTAATTGCTTTCAGAGCCCGTTCCGCTGCCTCAACATCTATGGGGATATTGAATGCCTCTGCGATAAGTCTGCCGCTCAGCAGGTTAATGTCAGTAATGGAAAGGGGACCCCCGGCACCATAACAGGCCGGACCGGGATATGCACCCGCACTTTCGGGACCGACATGCAGCATATTACCATCATAGGAGCAAATAGATCCTCCACCAGCGGCAATCGTATCAATGGACAGCGCAGGTGACTGAATGCGCGCAGCGCCCACTTTCGTAACATATGAATAGGAATAATCTCCCGAATACAGCGCAACATCTGTACTGGTTCCACCCATATCAAAAGAAAGAATATCATTTTCACCTTCATCTGTGGCGATGGCTACAGCTCCGGCAACTCCGCCTGCCGGACCACTGAGGAGGCTGTCTTTGGGATGAAAAATTTTCCGGTCTGTAAGCAAGCCCGCACTTGTCATCAGAAAAAATCCTGAACTTATCGCCAGATCAAGATTTTCCAGGTATGAATCCATTAACGGCTTCAGGTATGCATTTACAACGGTTGTTTCTGTCCTTTCAAGGTATTTGGCGGAGGGTGAAATATCGGAAGAGCAGCTTATATTGCTGAATCCCTTTTTAACTAAAAACTCAAGTATGATTTTTTCGTGCTCCCCGTTTCTGTAACTGTGCATCAAACTGATTGCGATACTTAGCTCCCGGCTACTGAAGGGTAGGGAACTCAATTTCATAGCCATCTCTTCAAGATCCTGCTCCTGAACCGGATTCAGAATCTCACCATTCACATCCATCCGTTCCTCAATTTCCAGAACGTATGAATACAGCGGCTCTGAGGTTACAATGTTCAGGGCAAACAGGTCGGGCCGTTGCTGATTGCCAATCAGGAGCATATCCCGGAAGCCTTTGGTAATGATCAGCACCACTGGTGCACCCTTCTTTTCAAGCAGTGCATTTGTGCCTCGTGTTGTGCCAAGTCTCAGATGGATGGGAGGGAGTTCTTCGCTGAGACGTGTTCCGGTAAACAGTCTGGCCGCAAAGAGCGGCACTTCTTCGGGGCTGACTATCTCAAAAGGCCCAGATGATCTTTCCAGGGGATATTTTGTAGTGAGTATCCCGGTCGCCGGATCGAGCGATATGATCTCAATGCCTTTTTCACCGTCGAGGAATTTGAAATGATAACCTTCGAAGATGTCTTGACTGACCGGGAGTTTTACGTTAAGTTGATAGGTGCAGTTTCCGGTGGAGGAGATCAATTGTCCCCGCAAACTGCTGTTACTAAGAATTTTCATCCGCTGAAACCGGCCTTCCGGATCCGTTGCGATACAATCTGTGAATGTCCCTCCGGTGTCTATGTGAATACTCCAGTTCATCGGGTAAAAGTTACACTGATTCAGACATTTTTCAGACTTTTAAAAGAATCATCGATCAATATCCTTAATTTCATAAGCAATACCGGCAACAATGAAGAGCATATTTCGAATTATTCCCTGGATTGCAGTCGTACTGCTGGCCATCTTACTGCTTCTCTCCAGAACAGATCTGAAGCAGGAGCCTGAATTAGTGATTAATCGTACAGCTGTTCTTCAGGAAATTGAGGCCCTGGGAAAAATGGAGCTCGTAAAGTACAACTTCAAAGAGATCACTGAGCTTACTGAAATAAGTCAGACTTACTTCAATGTTTTTAAACTTGGACCGGATCAAAAAATTGCCCTGATCAGCTCAGGTCAGGCAGTGGGGTGTATTGATCTCACAAAACTTGAAGAAAGTGATGTGCGCGTTGAGGATGATACACTGTACATAAAACTTCCTTCTCCCGAAATCTGCTACTACAAACTTGATATGGATAAAACCCGGATTTACAGTTTGGAAACCAACTGGCTCAGGGATGAGACCGAATTCATACAGGAAGCCTATAAACGGGCAGAGGATGAAATACGAACAGCGGCACTAGGTTCCGGAATATTATCACAAACAAAAACCAATGCGGAACTCATCCTAAAGCCCATGCTTGAGAAAATTAGCGGACGGAAAGTAGTGATACAGTTTAATATGGATGTTCGGATTGGACCTTCTGCTCAAAAGAAGTGAAAATATTCTGCAAGGGAATATATTCCCAAAAGTATGAATGCAATTCCCGGAACAAGTTTCATGACTTCATTATTTCTGAAATAGGGTACAAGCCTTTTGCCGAGGATAATCAGTCCGAAAAGTAATGAAAGCGTTCCCAGTGCCAGCCCGGCGATGTACGACAGTTCGTCTCCTGCAGAGCTCAGGTTAACCCACTGGTGCTGAACGAGGTAAGCGGTAACCGCAATCCAGAATGGGATCGCCATCGGATTGAAAATACTTACGAGTATCCCTTTTCTGAACCCACTTTTATGGTTTTTGATTTGAGACGCTCCTTTTTTGCGCTTCACCAGGGTAGTGATCCCAAGAACAAACAGAACGAGCGCTGCGATTAACTTAAAATTATCGGTAAGCCAGGGCGATCTTTCAAGAAGTGCCTGGAATTTGATGGCGATAAAGGCATAGGGGATCTCGATTAATGCTGCCGCAAGTGTGAATCGTATTGCGGCATCCTGTCTGCCCTCAACACTGAGTTGCAGAACACTAAGGTTAACGGCACCCGGAGGAATTGACCCGAAAAAACTAACGATAAAAGCGACAATGAATGTTTGTGTCACGATGTTTGGATCAGCTGTTGGTTCTTCAATACTTTCCTGTATTCTTCAATTCCCTCCCGCAGTGAAAGATACGGAATTCCATTTTTATGATTCTGAATTGAAATTTTGTACAGCATTTTCCAGTGCCAGAAAAGTGACCGGTACGCCTCCGACAATGATACTGAAGGGTCATAAATATGGGCGGGTTCCGAACCTGCGCCGTTTAATTCCATAACCTTGAAGTCGCCTTTATTCAGGTGTTCATACGATTTTGTTCGAAGGTCGAACCGGCCGAAATAAAACCCGGGAATAGCGGATGACAGTTCATCAAAGATTTGCCCCAGCTCTTCGGAAATCAGGAAATTTCCATTTAGAAATTTAGTCCCGCGGCAATGATTACCTATCGATTCGAGAATTATCTTATCATCCTTTTCAATCACAGTGGTCCAATGTTTCGCCCATCGCCCGGCCAATTGATCTTTCTGAAGGTATGCCCGGTGATTTGAATGCACCAATTGGCAGAGCGTGGATTCCCCATCACCAATTACAAACAGCATTTCTTTCAGGACGATGGAAGATATCGTGCCTGTGTCTTCTCCGGGAATCCGTGAATAAAATATTCCGAGTTCCACCGGCAAATCAATAAATTCCTGAATGAGAAAAGGTGCCCTTATGTCTTTCCGGTAGCCGTTTATTTCTTCTGTTGACCTGATTAACTTTACCCCCGTACCGCGTTCCCCGATATTTGGCTTGAAAATGACAGGATAAGTAAGACCCGCCCTGCTCATTTTCTCATGAATTTCTGCATTGGTGAGATCCGGGGTGATCAGGACCGATACCGGCAAATATTCTTTCGGGATTTGATTCAGAATATCCATTTTAGACTCTCCTAACATCCCTCCATTCCGGATGCCAGGGTTGGAGGCTGTGAAATAGAGCAATGAACGGGCACGAATCGAAAGCCATATCCAGTAAGCAAAAATGGGCAGATATGCGATGGCAAATGGCCAGAATTCCCATTTCCTAAGACGAATTCGAAAGGATTTCCAATCCATGGGATTATTTGTCTGCTATAATTCCGGCTTCGCTGCGAAATCTCAGTGTACTGGCGGCCACACCAAAGGAATGGGGCACACAATACCCGGGCATGAGTTCATGAAGACCCACCTTTATCAGGGCCATATGATGTACGGTATGTTCTATTACGTAAACGAGCTCACGATAAAACGTTGATTCTACTTTATCATAATCTGTTGACGAGTCCTGGTATGAAAAATACAGGGTTAGTTTTTTATTCGGAAAATCCGAAGAAAGACATTCACTGAGCCTGATAATTTCATTTTTAGCAGCATGGACATCAGTTTCCAGCGTAGAATCGCGCTTGCGCTCGTCATAATTAATGATTCCCGAGTCATACTGTTCCAGGAGGCAATGATAAAATTCGAGGGTATGTCGCAAATGTTGGCCCACAGTTGCCTGGCTGAGTACCTTGAGCGGTTCGCTGTACTTCGCTTCCTGAAGATTCCCGAGGAGGTCGAGAAGCTGACCAAGCAGTTCTTTTGAGGTATTGATCATATTGAGTTGTTGGATGGTTAAATATATGGGAAAATTCAAAATCCTTACTCAAATAGTCTGTGAATGGGGCAATTTGTCGTACAATTAACAGTTGGGGAACAACTGTTTCCAGCAATCGGTGATCAAATCACTTTCATAGCCCTTGGATGACAGGTACTGAAAAGCGCTTGATTTTTCCCTGATACCCGGGTTCCGGATCTTTTTCAGCCGTGTTTCCAGTAAAGATTGCAATGTTTCAATGTAGAAGTCATCATCAATTTGCTCAAAAAGGGCCTCGTCTATGATATCCCCGGGAATTCCATGCTGAAACAGGCTGTACCTGATCTTTATCCTGCCCCATTTTTTTAATTTGAATCGCCCCCGCACAAAAGCGTGTGCGAACCGTTTATTATCCAGGAAATTCTCTTCCTTCAGTTGTTCAATGATGGCGTCAGCCTTTTCATCTGTCACATTCCACTTGTAAAGGCGATTTTTAAGATCGCGTTCAGACCGTTCCTGGTAGGCGCAGAAAGCTGCGGCCTTTTCAAGGATTTCCTCGTCTGTCAGCTCTTTTTTCAAATACTAGTCCTTTAGATAGCCCTTTCTCTTGAGGATGGATCCAACGAATTTTCTGTCGTTATCCGATTTGAAAATACGAAATGGCAGGTGGATTAACTGGGCTTTGTTCACAACGAGCAGGTAGTAGTCTTTTCCCTGTTTGGCTCGTTTGATCTGTTCCCATTTCATTGGCATTCCCTGGCGCTCGTTCAATTTTATCAATATTTGCTGACTGTTGATTTCATAGCCCAGTTTTTCAAACAGCATTTTTGTCTGGTCAAGTTGTGTTACGCCGGCAAACTGAATTACCCAGAACAGAATATATAAAACAAGCCCGATCCCTGCACCAATAAACCACCATGAACTCGGGATCCAGAAATAACCCAAACATATGGCCAGTGCGATTAGAATTACCCACCATTGCTGGCGGAAAATATTCAACAGGGCCATTTTGATGTACGTCTTGCTTTCGAGTTTATATTTTCGGGTTTTAACAATCATTATTGATCTGTTTTAAGCACAATGATAAAAGAAGGATACAAATATGAGGGTTAATACCAAGACCTCAAGCAGGATATATATGATATTTCTATTTTTCAATGCTTTCTGTCGCTTTAAGACTCATATCCAGGCTGCGAACCGAATGGGTCAGGGCCCCAACGGAAATATAATCCACTCCCGTTTCAGCAACCAAGGTAATGGTTTCTTCAGTAATTCCACCACTTGCTTCTGTTTCCACTCTTCCTCCAACCATTTCTACTGCCCGGGTCATATCGTCAATTGACATATTGTCAAGCATGATACGGTCGACTCCGCCTGCAGCAAGCACACGTTTTACCTCATCCAGGTTTCGTGTTTCAATTTCAATTTTAAGATCACGCCCTGTTTTCTCCAGATATTCATGGGTTGCTGCAATGGCTTTTTCTATTCCTCCTGCATAGTCTATATGATTATCTTTCAGCATAATCATATCAAACAGACCAAACCTGTGATTCACCCCGCCACCGATGAATACGGCCCATTTCTCCATGATCCTGAAATTTGGAGTGGTTTTTCGTGTGTCCAGGAGCTTTGCCCCGGTGTGCTTAATAAGACTGTTAAGGTGGTGTGTTTTCGTGGCTATACCCGACATACGCTGCATACAATTCAGAATAATGCGTTCCACTGTAAGTAATGACCGTGCAGATCCTTCCAGCGTGAAGAGAATGTCACCATATTTTACCATGTCTCCGTCACTGACGAGGGGTTTCATGACCAGATCAGGGTCATAATACTGAACAATTTGAGAAGCGGCCTCAATACCCGCAATTATGCCGTTATCTTTCATCAAAAGAGAAGCATGACTTTTACTGGATTCAGGGATAGAAGCTAATGTAGAATGGTCACCGTCGCCAACGTCTTCCCTGAACGCATTGTCAAGAAAAGTGCGGATATGGTCGCTGGTTACATAGGATGGAAGCATCCGGCAAAAATACGCAAAAAAGCGCTTTGAAATAGAGAAAAAAGCCCGTCTACTCCCGAATGAATGAAATTTCGTGAATCAGGTAGCGGTTACCCTCGTTTTTTATTCGCATCCATACACGGAATGTGTTGCTTCCACTCAGATATTGTCCGATAGCATACGGTAAACCGCCTTTTGAGGCGCCCTGGTGAACAATAGTAAAGCTTGAAGGCGGATTTTCCTTGAAAAAATCGCGAAGAATGAATTCAGCCTGTGTTTTACTGTAAGTTCCCATATCTCCGTTCATGGTTACATCAACACTGCTGTTCAAATAATTAGAAAGTTCTTTCGAACTTCCAGCCTTAATCGATTCTTTCACTTCATTAATGATGTCTCCCTGTGCCATAACGAACATGGGAAAACACCATAAAAGCGGCAGAAACAATATAAATAGCTTCTTTTTCATATTTTTTTTCATCTACACCTGATCATTTGCAGAAACTGTGCCACTTCAATGATAAGTGAAAATACAATAAACGGGGGATCGATCCAACCCGATGTACCAAATTACCTCATCGTGTCGCACCACTGTTGATAAGACTTCCAAAAATTACGGCATTCATAAAAATACGGTTCGTACCCATCCAGAAAGCCCGAAAGTTAAGATCATTGGTCAATGCGATTATTCGACCGCGTCCTGCACTTCCCACCCCGATAGCCGAAGATCCCCGAAGTGAGGAAAGACTGTTGTTTGAGATATATCCACTCAAAAGCGGGTTATTCGTATAGATAATCGGGTTGGCAAAACCATTCGAAGAAGGCTCAAGAAATAATTTATCATTTTTGAAAATAGCAATCCTGTTCCTGTCATACCCATAGAACAAAGGATGTGTATTATCGATGCGTGCTTCGAAAATCGCTCCGCCTAATTCTTCGGATCCTCTTTCTGCAGAAAGATCCGCATAGCTTTTCTGGGTACTCGAATCAGAATTGGAAATACTCCTGAATTTAAAATTACCCAATCCCATTCCATTCACCGCCGAAATGGCATCCTTCACAGCAATGATAACCCCGCCCTGCTGTACCCAATTTTTAAGCTGATCCCGTCCACGATCCCCAAGGGCACCGTAGCTTCCATCAACCATAATGATGGTTGAATACCTGGAAAGGTCTGAACGGCTAACCCGATCTGATGGCAGGAGTGTCAGCGGGATTTTCATCCTGTCGTCAAAAAGGTGCCAGACTTCACCTGCCTCATATGAATTTACGCCATCTCCTACCAGAAGCGCCACGCGTGGTAATTTGAGAGACTCAAAGGTAGGACTTCCGAGACTTTTGCCTTCATAGTCGAGTCCGCTGTTCAAAGCATATGCCGTAACGCCATATTGTTTAACAAGTTTATCCACAACAGAATGTATTGTTTCAGCCGATAGTGATTGGTTATGGACAGCCATCACAAGCGTACCCCGTGAAAAATGCAATCCGTCCGGTCCGTTGAAAGGTTCTGTAGCGACTGTTATGCGCAATTCTTTATCCAGCAACTGGTATAAAAGTGCAGGGGCGTAATAATTATTCCAGTCAAATGCATAGGCATAGCCGGCGTTTCCTCCGATTATTTCACCTTTGGGCAGCTCTACTTTCCTGTCTTTCTCAGTGGCAAATTTTGAAATTTCTTTTGGGCCAACTGATTGATAATCCATATTAAATGCCATCGGCATATTCCATGCGGAGATATCATAAAAAAGACTATCGGTGAATGAGGTCCGTCGTTCAAAAATTGATTTGATCAGTCGGTATTGGGGTTGTCTGAGCGGCACCACCAATGTTTCTCCTGCCTCATAGTTTTTACCATTAATTCGTGTATTGCCTGAAGTTACCTCATAACGGATCTTGTGTGTTTCCAGCAGCTGCGCGAAATTATATACAATCCATGGATCGGTGGAGCCTGCAATGTATGCGTTATCGGCCGGTGCTTCCTTCATTGAGGAGGCATAAAAGTCCCGCTGATGGTCGAGTAGCTCGACACGAAGCGCATTTACCGCGCGTAACGTTGACAGGGCAGTATTAAACTGATTTCGTATTGTAAAAGGGAATGACAATAATCCATTGTCACTTTCCTGGAGATGTCCGCGGGAGCTGGCCTGCTCAAACAGGATTCCAATACCGCCATTTATGTCAGGATAGGTTGATCCCTTCCCGTAATAGAAATCGTCGTAGTTTTCTTTTGTAAAATACAGCGAACCGATGCTGTCCAGTGCCGCGGCATGAAATTTTCCTATGGCTTCGGTTAATTCAAAAGTTCTGGCCGGCGTAAGGGGATTATTACGTGAAGGTACCCCCGGCTGAAAGAAAAAGGTTGAATTTGTTCCCATTTCATGATGATCGGTGAGAACATTGGGTTTCCAGTCATGGAATGTCTTTAGTCGCGCCCTGGATTCGGGGAGCTGCGCTGGTAGCCAGTCACGGTTCAGGTCAAACCAGTAGTGGTTTGTACGTCCCCTGGGCCAGGGTTCATTCTGTTCCTGGTTTTCAGGATTGGCGGACAGTACCTGTGATTTGCGAGAATTCACCCATGAGGCAAATCGCTGAAGTCCGTCTGGATTAAAACTGGGATCAAAAAGAATAACCGTATTCTTTAGCGCCTCTGTAATTTCAGGATTGCCGGAGGCAGCAAAGTAATATGCTGCGAGCAGCGAGGCGTTGCTGCCGCTGGGTTCATTTCCATGAATGCTGAATCCCATATATACAACGGCTGGCATATCTGAGGTTTGCAGGCTATTGCTCCTTGCCGGATCGGTTAATTCAAGGTGTTGCTGTCTGATATTTTCAATGTTCGCATGATTCGACGGATCGGTAATGATGAGTAATAGTAATGGTCTGCCCTCAAATGTTTTTCCTGTTTGCCGGATGGTAATGCGGTCGGATTTCTCCGCGAGCGCAACCATATATTGTACTAACTTATCATGGGTGACGTGCCATTCACCTACTTCATGCCCGAGTATTTCAGCGGGAGCCGGGATTTCGGGGTTGTAGGTTTCATCAGGTAAATAGTAGGAAAGATTAACCTGTGCCTGAACTGCATAAAATTGGGAAACAAAGAAAAATAGGATTAACAATCGTATCTGCTGCATGTTTATCAAGTTGAAAGGCTGTAAAAATAAGAATATTTGACTAACTTCTCCGGCGAAAAAAAAGAACGGTAATTAACGATAAGTTAACATTTCAACCATTTAATTTGCAGTAAGTTAAAACGGAAGTACATGGATAATTCAATATACGTTTTACCTTTGCCATGCCTTTTGACAGGTCCGGACTCTCCGGCGTTTTACATTCTAAACCAAACAAACCTAAATCTAGTATGAAGAAATTTTTACTCAACTATTCAATTCTGAGTCTTCTTTTTCTTCTGTTTACCTTTTCAGCCTATTCACAGGGTGTGACGACATCCGCAATGAATGGAAAAGTAACGGATGAAAATGGAGAGGCACTGCCCGGAGCAACAATTGTTGCTGTTCATCAGCCATCAGGTTCCACATATGGGAATGTGACGGATGTAAGTGGATTTTTCCGTATTCCCAACATGCGGGTTGGCGGACCATACAAGGTGACTGTTTCCTTTGTGGGATTTCAGTCCTATGAAAGAAATGACGTATACCTGACCCTTGGTCAGACTTTTGCCATCAACGTAACCCTGAGTGAAGGGGTGACTGAACTTGGTGAGGTTGTAGTTGTCGCTAACCGAAATGATATTTTCGATGGTAACCGAACCGGACAGGAGACTGTAATCAACGAACAGGCCATTAATTCAGCGCCAACAGTAACGCGTTCCATTGGTGATTTCGTTCGACTGAATCCATTGGCCAACATTCAGGAAAACAATGATGGATTTACGATTTCTATCGCCGGACAAAACAACCGCTTCAACACAATTTACGTGGATGGTGCAGTAAATAATGACGTTTTTGGTCTCGCAGGCAGTGGTACCAACGGTGGTCAGACCGGAGTTCAGCCAATCAGTATTGATGCCATTGAGCAGTTCCAGGTAGCTGTTGCGCCATTTGATGTACGCCAAAGCGGTTTTGCCGGTGGTGCGATCAACGCTGTAACCCGCAGTGGAACAAATGATTTTGAGGGATCAGCCTACTACTTCTGGAGGAATGAGAATTTTGCCGGAAAAACACCAACCGATAATGAAGATTTAACCCGGACAAAGCTTGCTCCTTTTACAGCGAAGACCTATGGTCTGCGTCTCGGAGGTCCGATCGTCAAGGACAAACTGTTCTTTTTTGTAAACGGTGAATTTCAGCGTGATGAAACTCCACAGCCATTTAATGTAGCAACCTACAGTGGAGATGCAACTCCTCAGGAATTGCAACAACTTGCTGATTTTGTCGAGTCCAAATATGGTTATGATCCGGGAGGATTCGAGAATAATACCAGGACACTTGACAGTGATAAATTTCTTGCAAAGTTAGACTGGAATATCAGTGATCATCATAAACTATCGGTTCGCCACAGTTATGTGAAAGCAGAAAACCTCGAAGCGCGTAACTCTTCACCCCGTTTCATCGGATTTCTGAATGGATCTGAATACTTCATATCCAAAACAAACTCAACTGCACTGGAATTAACCAGCACTTTTGGCAATAATTTCGCCAACAAGCTTACAGTAGGAGCAACGATCGTTAGAGACGATCGTGATCCGTTTGGACAGGACTTTCCCACTATCAGGATTTCTGATGGTGACGGAAGTATTGAGCTGGGTGCTGAACGATTTTCAACTGCAAACATATTGAATCAGGATATCATTACGATCAACGATGAATTCGAATGGTTCAAAGGAAAGCATACATTCCTGTTCGGATTGAACTTTGAATACTACAATGTTGGTAACCTGTTCATCCGTGAGAATTACGGAAGCTACCGGTTCTTCGGTGGAGTTGATCAATTTCTGAACGACCTTGATCCGCAGGGTAATCCAATCTCCAGCCGTATAGAGCGAAGCTATTCGCAGGTGGATAATATTGCAGGGGATGGTTCTTCGGCTATTGCAGCCTTCAAACAGGTCCTGATGGGATTCTATGTTCAGGATCAGATGCAGCTGACCAACAATTTCCGTCTTACCGCGGGTATTCGTTTCGACTTCCCGATATTCCTGGATGATGTCCCTGTGAACCAGGATTTCAACCAGAATACTATTCCGATGATTGAAAGCTTCGGGTATGATATGATGGGTGCCGAAACAGGTTCGTTCATCAAAACACAGGTATTGTTTTCTCCCCGCGTTGGATTTAACTGGGATGTTTCAGGTGATATGACTACGCAGGTACGTGGAGGTATCGGTCTTTTCACAAGCCGTATTCCCCTCGTATGGCAAGGTGGTGCCTATAATAACTACGGTCTGAATATCGGAGGGGGCAGAAATAACAATGAACCATTCAATCCGGATGTTCAGAACCAGTGGCCCGGTGATATAGATCCCAATAACGTGATTCCTTCAGGTCAGATAGATCTGTTCGCTGCGGATTTCAAACTTCCCCAGGTGTTAAAACTCAACCTGGCGGTTGATCAGAAACTTCCCGGTGGTATCATCGGTACACTGGAAGGTATCTATTCCAAGCATATCAACTACCTGCGCTATCAGAACCTGAACCTGAAACCTTCTGAGGCGAACCTCACCGGAGGAGCTGATAATCGTCCGATTTTTGATGATGATGACCGAATTGATGATAAATACACCGGTATTTTCCTCGCTTCAAATACAGATAACGGAGGGTATTCCTACAACATCGTTGCTTCACTGACCAAGCCTTTCAGAAACGGACTAAGCGCTATGTTGAGTTACTCATACGGAGATTCCTATACAATTTTTGACGGAACTTCATCACAGAATAACTCACAGTGGAGAGGTTATTTCAACCAGAACGGCCGTAACGTTGAAGGCGATCCGATGCGTTCACAATTTGCCGCAGGACACAGATTGCTGGCAACGGTAAGCTATAAAAAGGATTATGCCGGCTTCCTGGGCAGTGAACTTTCATTGATATTCAATGGTCAGTCAGGACAGCCATTCACATATGTTGTTGGAGCGTTTAACAATGATTTCATCAATGATGGTGGTTTTGACTTCAACGAACTTGCGTATGTTCCTGCCAATGCGGGTGAGATCAACCTGGTGGAAACCACTGTTGATGGTCAAACATACACTGCTGCCGAGCAATGGCAGATTCTTGATAGTTTCATAAGCGACAGAAAAGCATTGGATGACTATCGTGGTGATTACATTGATCGGAATACTGACAGGACCCCATTCGAAGCAATTATCGATTTGAGGTTCCTCCAGAATTTCTACATTGACATGAATAATGGCAAGCGCAATACACTTCAGTTCTCTGTCGATATTTTCAACTTCACGAATATGCTGAACAAGGATTGGGGTCGCAGAAGATCACTTGGGTTCGGTACCTATTCATTGTATTCACTTGAAAATGATATAGATGTTGATAATACTTCGCCTGAGTTTACTGTAAACGATGATATCATTCGTGGAGAAGATCCGTGGGATAATGACATTATCGATAATGGCTTCCGCAGTTCACGCTGGCAAATGCAATTGGGTATTCGATATATCTTTGGAAATGCCCGATAGGGATAAAGTTTAAAATTAATGAAAAGAGGCTCTGTGAAAACAGGGCCTCTTTTGTTTTACAGGGGAATGACGGAACGCCTATCCACCTGCGAGTTTTCTAAGCTTATTCTTAATATTTGAAAGTATTATTTCTTTTTTCGGGGCCAGGACCTTTTTTCCGTACTCGGTGAAGTAACAGTGGTTGTCGATAAATTCAAAGGTCATTCTGGTCCATTCCCTGCGATTGATAGTCTTATTGCAGGTATGATTTATTTCCTTCCGAAGGTTTTCAGATTTTTTCAGAAATTCCGGTTCTGAAAGATGGTAAAGATCGGCGTCACACAGAATTTTTTCAGGCAAATTCCGGGGATTTTGAGGCATTTGGGTAGAAAGTATGATCTTTTCGATTTGCCGGATCCGCTCCTCTGGTATTTCCCATGATGTTAATTGCTCACGCATAATACGTGCACTTTCAGATTCATGATCTTCGATGCTAAACTGATATCCCGTATCATGAAACCAGGCAGCCACAATTACATTTTCGAAATCAACCGGACTTAAACGGGATTTCTTACTGATTTCCTCTACTGCATTTACAACCTGAATGGTATGTTCCAGGTTGTGATAGGCAAAATCATTCTCCAGAGCGCCCAAAAAATCTTCTGCAAACTTCCTGGAACGATTTATAAGTGGACTTGTATTTATTAACACCTGCTGCATAAACAATGGTTTATACTATCATTTTCCCTCTACGTAACCGGTCAGATAGGAATAACGTTCTGTGAGTTTTCCGTTTTCGGCGATTGTTGCCCTTGAAATCATTCCTTTATCTTTCCTTCCTAACAACGAAGGCAGCACGTGGTTCAGTATCTCATGACCAAAATCTTCCGAAGCATTTCTGGGTAATTCACAGGGAAGGTTATCAACAGCCATTACAGATATATTTCCTTCATCGCTATAGGCAGGGTTTACTTCATCCCCGGTGGGGTCGTAGTCGTAAACAGGATCATCAATAGTACTGGGTTTTTTGGTCGAAGGAATGGATCCTTCAATGTCACAGGTGATATCCGCGATGATGCGAAGACGGAAGGACTTCTCAAACATTTCCTCCCGTGTAAAAAGAACAGGGGCCCTGGGATCCCAGAATGCGCCGGCAATGAGTATATCTGCTTCCTTTGCATAGGGCAGAAAATTACCTTCAAACTGTTCTGGGTGGCGGTAGAATTCACTTCGTATGAAGGGTTTGCCTTCGCGGTGGACATTATAATCCCTCGTGTTGAGCTGGGTATAAACAGGTTCTCTGTAGGTTTCTTTTAGAAAACTTTCCGGTGTTACTTTTCTGATAGGTATCGCATCGAGAATTTCCATTGCTCCTTTCGATACCCGTCCACCGCCGGTAAGCACGATCTTCGTGAGTGGTAATGTTACTTTTTTGAGCTCTCCCATCAGGTCGTTCAGGTCAAAGCATTGATGGGCACGACGCAGATGGAACCGATTATATCGCTCTCCGTACGTATATAAGGCGTTGTAAGCCCCTACAAGGCCTGCATATCTGCCAAAAGCGACAACCCGCTGGCCATTCTCATTGGTAAGCGTTTCATAGTCAATTAAACGGATCTTTTTTTCAAGGATTTTTTGCAGTAAACCCCGGTTGTACGGCTGCTCCTTGATCGTATGCGAAAAGAAGAAATAAGTTTTGTTGTCAATCAGTTCATTTACGGGAACTTCCTTTACACCCATCAGTACATCACAGTCGTCTACAGTCTCAACAATACTGATGCCTGCATTTCGGTATTCCTGGTCTGAATAGCACCGTATTTTACTGCTCTGGCAAACAATGGTAACGTCTTTGAACTTCTTATTGATTTCAGCTGCCTGGTCCGGGGTTATCGGTACTCTCCGGTCGACCGGCTTTTTTCCCTCCCTGATGATCCCAATTTTCATATGTATTGTGTAGGTTCGTATCGATTCGGACAAATATAAACATCCCGCGGGATTATTTGTCTGAAGAGAAACCGTTGAACTATGTCATATGTAATTCTGGTCATTGCCTGGAGCATCTACTTCTTTCTGCACAGCTTTCTTGCGACAGACAGGGTGAAGAAACATTTTCCCGGATCTGCCAGGTCGTATCGACTTCTTTATTCGGTTTTTTCTTCGGCAGCCCTCCTGATCATTTTGTTCTATAACGCATGGATAGCCGGGGAACGCTTATTCAGCCGTTCGGATTTCCTCAAATATATAGCCTTATTTCTGGCTGGCGGAGGCGTACTGATCATCAACGCGGCCTTTAGAAATTATTCTGTACGCGCATTTCTTGGGTTGGCGGAGGAAACAGATGGCAAACTTGTCACTACAGGAATCAATGCGTGGGTTCGGCATCCACTTTACACCGGGACCATACTCATCACAGCCGGGTTCTTTCTGTTTGATCCAAGGCTGGCGTCACTCGTCAGCGTGCTGTGTGTCTGGGCTTACCTTATCATAGGTATTAAACTGGAAGAAAGAAAACTCCTGATAAAGTATGGAAAGGCGTATGAGAAATACAAGGAAGAGGTGGCAGGTATCATCCCCTTCCTATTTTGATCAGGGCTCGAGGAAATCACCCAGGATGGATCCTGATTCTTTCCTGCGATTTTTTCCATAGGGGGCAAGTGCCTGAATGAGTTTCCTGATCGGCATTGACTGAAGCCACACTCTCCCGGTTCCACGGATGGAAGCGAGAAATATACCTTCACCGCCGAAAATCATGGACCTTAATCCTCCTGACTGGATAATATCAAAATCCAGGGATGATTCATAGGCAACAATACATCCGGTATCGATACGCAGGGTTTCATTGTTCAGTTCGCGCTCGATCAGGGTTCCGCCGGCATGAACAAATGCCATACCATCACCGCTCAATTTCTGAAGTATGAATCCTTCACCTCCAACAAGGCCGGTGCCGATTCGTTTATTCAGTGTAATTGTGAGCTGGGTGCCCAGTGCTGCGCAAAGGAACCCGTCTTTTTGTACGATCAGCTCATTCCGCTGAGCCCGGCCCAAATCAATTGGAACTATTGTACCAGGATAAGGGGCGGAAAATCCAATACGAGCCTTCCGGGATCCTATATTTGTGAAGTGGGTCATGAAAATGGATTCGCCGGTGAGAACTCGCGTCCCAACCTGTATAAGCTTGCCCAGAAAGTCCTGGGCAGCGGCACTTCCGTCGCCCATTTTGGTGTCGAACTGTATCCCATCTTCCATGTAGAGCATGGCGCCTGCTTCGGCAATTACTGTTTCTCCCGGATCCAGTTCCACCTCAACAATCTGGATGCTTTCCCCGATTATACGATAGTCAATTTCGTGTGATCTCATTCTTCCTCGTCGTTTGATGAGCCCTTTTTGATTTCATCAAGATCTTCCCTGTTGATCAGCTTTTTATCTTCCACATTCCGGTTCAGGAATTCATTGATCTTGTCAATATTAAAACTGGATTGAATTTCACCAAATGAATCAATCTTTATATCAAATCCTTCGAGCTCCTTGTTTACGGAGGGTTTTTTCTTTTCCGGTTTAGATGACTTCTTCTTTTTCATTGTTTTCAGCCGGCGGCGACAGGTAATTTTTCAATAGCATTATTCAGGCGCTTTGCAGATTCTTCTTTTCCCAAAACGGCCAGGATCTCCATGAGGTCCGGGCCCGTGCCGCTGCCGGTTATTGCGAGCCGAAGTGCCTGCATCACCTGTCCTAGTTTAACGCCTTTTTCCTCAAGAAGGTTGTCCAGGGTGGCTTTCGCATTTTCTGCAGTGAGCATGTCAACAGCCAGTATACGATCCCGGTATGATTCCAGAAATTCAACAGCGAGCGGATTCCATTTTTTACGAACAACCTGCTCATCATAATCTTCAGGAGTGATGAACAGGAATTTGCCTTCTTTCAGGAGATCTGAAGGAAATGTTATTCGTCCCTTCAGAATGTCACATACCTTTTCAAGATCAACATCGTCATATGATATTCCTGCGCTATCCAAATCGGCTTTAAGGTAGCCGGTCAGTTCAGCTGCGGGCTTGTTGTTGAGATATTGCTGATTGAACCATCGTGCCTTGTCGATATCGAATTTTGCCCCGGATTTACCAATGCGCTCAATACTAAAGGCATTGATCAATTCCTCCAGGTTAAAAATTTCCTGCTCAGTACCGGGATTCCACCCGAGAAAAGCCAGAAAATTAATAAATGCTTCCGGTATATAACCTGCTTCCCTGAAGCCATTATAGGTTTCATCCTGGCCATCTTTTCCGGGAAATACTCCCGCGATCGGGAAAACCGGAAAACCGTGTTTATCTCCGTCACGCTTACTCAGTTTTCCATTGCCATCGGGTTTCAGGAGCAATGGCAGATGACAGAACTGGGGCATGGTATCCTCCCATCCCAAAAACCTGTATAGAAGAACGTGCAGTGGGGCACTGGGCAACCATTCTTCACCACGAATCACATGGGTGATTTTCATCAAATGGTCATCCACCACATTCGCCAGGTGGTAGGTTGGCATCCCGTCAGATTTCATCAGGACTTTGTCGTCAATGGCAGATGAATGTACCATCACCCATCCACGTACCATATCATGCAGACGAACTTCCTCTTTTCTCGGTACCTTCAGGCGAATAACATAGGGTTCCCCGGATTCAAGACGTTGTTTTACCTCTTCCTCATCCAGGGTAAGGGAATTTTTCATCTGCATCCGCGTGATGGAATTATACTGAAGCGATGCGACACGGCTTGCCTTGAGGCGTTCTCTCATGGCATCAAGCTCTTCAGGAGTGTCAAACGCATAATATGCATGCCCCTGATCCAGCAGATACTGAGCATACTGTGCATAGATATCTCTGCGTTCAGATTGCCGGTACGGACCGTATGGACCTCCCACAACCGGGCCTTCATCGTACTCGATTCCAGCCCATTTCAACGACTCAAGGATGTATTCCTCGGCGCCGGGAACATACCTGTTCTGATCGGTATCTTCGATTCGAAGGATCATCTTACCGTTGTGTTTCCGGGCGAAAAGATAATTGTAAAGAGCGGTGCGAACCCCGCCTATATGCAATGCTCCGGTAGGACTTGGCGCAAATCTGACACGAACTTCATTCTCCATTCATTCCAATGTTTTAGGGCTGCAAAAGTACGAAAAGTTGAAGAACCATGATAGCCGCTGTTAGTCTATATTGAGTTTCTCCATTAATAAGTTATGTGAAATATGAACCTGTTTTTTGAAATTCATCATAACGATCACATAGTTCAGTAATCCCATTGCGAATGCCAGGGCTGCGTATTCGTAATTTTGTTTTGTGATCAGCAGGAATGCGCCTGCGGCACCTGTAATGATGGTCCAGAAAACAAGAAACATTACCGAGCTGAAGAACAGTTTGTATTTTAGAAAGATTATGGTGCCGTGCTTCGTCTGGTCAAGCTGACCTTCAATCAGGGGCACATAGTTATTGGGGTGGCTGAGACTTTGTGAAATTCTGAAATGATCATCGGCAATTAACCCCTGAAATGCTGCCCCTTTACCTTTCTGGCGGTCAACGGCAGGCATGGTAGCCAGCTGCAGCCGCAACAGAACCTCTGCCGGTGGTAATGTTGAAACGAGCGTTTCGGATTTATAGGGGATAATGGTCATTTATTCTGAAACGGCAATACAGGAGATTTCCACATTCACAAACTTTGGAAGTGCACTTACCTCGACTGTTTCACGTGCCGGAGGATTTGTTTGGAAAAATTCACCATAGACACCATTGACGCGCGCGAAATTATTCATGTCGCTCACGAAGATGGAACATTTTACAACATGGGAAAAATTCATGCCTGCCTCAGTTAAAATGGCTTCCAGGTTTTTCATCACCTGCCGTGTTTCATCTTCTATCGAATCATTGACCAGCGCCCCGGTGGCGGGATTTATGGCGATTTGTCCTGAGACGTAAAGGGTGGAGCCACTTTTGACTGCCTGGCTGTAGGGGCCAATCGGAGCTGGGGCATGAGAGGTTTGCACGATAGTTTTCATATGTCGGATAATTAATGGATTTTTGTTTTCTAATCTACGAAGTATGCAGATTTTAGTAATCGGAGCCGAGTCACTTTTTAATGAACTTAGGAAAAAAATGGGTAATGAACACCATTTAACCCATTTGAACACAATAGATCATCTCTCAGATGATAACAAATTTGATGCGGTTTTTGATTTCACACCGGAGGAATCCATTGATAATATTTCGGATCTTTTGAACCAGGTTGAATCTTCGGTATATTTTTTACATACCGTGAAGTCTTCGCTTCACGAGATCCAATTCATGCTTGGAGAATTGCCTGAAACGGTAGTTGGCTTTAACGGTTTGCCGGGATTTGTTGATCGCGACATGTGGGAGGTCACCTCGATGCATTCTGAATTGCCATCAGTAATAGGCGAATTGCCGGGGGAATATTTGCGTGTTGATGATCGGGTTGGAATGGTTACCCCACGTGTGATCTGTATGATCATTAATGAAGCCTACTATACCGTTCAGGAAGGAACTGCCTCGCGGGAAGATATCGATTTGGGGATGAAACTGGGAACCGGGTATCCCTTTGGACCTTTTGAATGGGTTGAGCGTATTGGTGTTCAGAATGTATATGAATTGCTTGAAGCAATGTATGATGATACGAGGGATGAACGCTATAAGATTTGTCCGCTCCTTAAAAAGGAATATTTAAAGAGCCTGAATTAACTCCATTCAGTTTATCAGGACTGTAATGATTCCCAGCAATAAGAAGAAAATAGCGCAGAGAAAGGATATGTAGAAGTTCGCGTACAGTTTTCCAACCCGACCTTCATTTGTGAAAGAAACTTCTTTATACAGAGGGAGGAATCTGAAAATTTTCCCTTTTACGAAAAAGCCTGAATTATAAAGACTGACAGTCTTTCCATTATCCCTGAGATAGTGGATGATCCTGATACTTACTATCAGATTGTACCAGAGGAAGATGAGCGTAAGTACTCCAAAGATAATCGGTAGATTCATTGCAGGCCTTTTAGTAAAAGAACCTACCCGTGTCTTAATAAGTTCCTCCGGTAAATGGCATGGATTATTCCACCGTAACCGACTTTGCCAGGTTTCGTGGCTGAACCGGTTGAACTATTGGAATTTATAGCAGACCAGCGACAGTTTATTTTGGGAATTCCCAGAAATCTTCCGGAATGGTAGTAACCAATTCACGTATCCTCGTTTCTTCTAGCATTTGATTAAACTCAGTTTTGTATTTACCTATCTTGTTGTGGAGTGGACAAGGTTTATTCAGATTGCATCGGCTTATACCCAAAACACAGGAATCAACCGACTGGCTGCCTTCCGTTACACGAACTATATCCAGAAGAGTACTTTCATAATTTGATTCATCTAAATAAAAACCTCCATTTTTACCTTTGGTGGACGAAATAATACCGTGGCGGGCCATATCCTGAAGGATTTTAGCGAGGTATGATTCAGATACTTTTACTTCCTTATACATATCGCGGGTCAGAATTTTCTTTTCCGCGTTCGAATTCATGCCGAGATATATCACGGCTTTTATAGCATATTTAGTTGTTTTTGAGAACATCTGATACTGTAAAACTATTTAACAAGAATAAAGGATAAAAATATCTTTTTATATGATTTAGATCATATTTTTTCATTTGGGAGGCAATTACATTTGTCCAGTACATACAAAAATCAGCCATCATGAAAAAATATTGGATATTCATTTTATTAATCACAGGGCTGATAGCCCAAAGTTGCGGTTCAAAAACCGACAAGGATGATGTTCCGCAATCCCTTTCTACCCCAAACAAGGATAACACATCTTCCGCCTCTGTCAAAGCTTCTGAGCAAATTGATCTTTCCAATAAAGGTGTGGGACCTGTCGAAAGTGTTGTGTTAGATGCCCAGATCGATATGGAGCTGGCAGCTGAAGGGGAACAGATCTATAATCAAATGTGCACTGCCTGTCATAAGATCGGGCAAACATTCATCGGGCCTCCTCCAAATGGTATTCTGGAACGGAGAAGTCCTGAATGGGTAATGAACATGATATTGGCTCCGGAAGTGATGACGAAGGAAGATCCGTTAGCCAAAGCTCTACTTGCAGAGTTCAATGGTTCCCCGATGGCAAATCAAAATCTGACACAGGAACAGGCACGAGCCGTCCTTGAATATTTCAGAACCTTAAATTGACGAATTATGAAAGCATACCATCAATCATCTTTTGTAATGATTATTTTCGTTGGCTTGTTCATATTTGGATGTTCAGGCGAATCCGCTACAGAAACTAATCAGACAGTTGAAGCCGAATCTGTTAAGGAACAGGGTCAGGCGTTTATATCGGATGATACTTCCGAGCCCAACATTTTGAATATATCGGTAAAATCACCGGATCATACCACTCTTGTTGCTGCAGTCCAGGCTGCTGATCTGGAAAATGTACTTGTGAACGCAGGTCCGCTTATGGTTTTTGCACCCACGAATGCAGCCTTTGATGCTCTTCCGGCAGGAACAGTTGAAGATTTGCTTAAGCCGGAGAATAAGGAGGCCCTTGCAAACATTTTAAAGTTCCACGTTACACCCGGGAAATACGACAAGGAGTTTCTTAAAAAATTTAAAAAACTGGGACAGGCAAATGACCAGAGTGTATCTGTCGAAGTAATAGATAATGAAGTTTTCGTGGGCGGAGCAAGAATTATTGCAAGTATACCGGCAAGCAATGGGATCATCCATGTGGTGGATAAGGTCATGTTGCCCCCTCAATAATTTATATCCTTAATCAAAAGATAAACATCAATGAAAACGCAAATATTTCATTTCATTTTGTCAGTCATCACCGCTTTGGCGGTGATCGGGACAACCAGTTGCAATCAAAATGGAAGTTCGAAAAGTGGAGCACTCCTCTCAAGTGCCGCCGAAAAGGTCTATGTTGCTCCCGGGGAGCAGGATGAATTTTATGCCTTTTTGTCCGGAGGCTATAGTGGAAATCTCACTGTTTACGGATTGCCTTCCGGAAGAATGTTCAAAGAGATTCCGGTATTTTCCCAGTTTCCTACATCGGGCTATGGTTACTCCGAGGAAACCAAGCCCATGCTTAATACTTCCCACGGATCTATTCCATGGGATGATCTGCACCATCCGGATATTTCCCAGACAAACGGGGAACTTGATGGTCGCTGGATTTTCGTAAATGGAAATAATACACCTCGTATTGCTCGCGTTAGTCTGAGTACATTTGAAACTGAGGAAATAATCGAGATCCCGAATAGTGCCGGGAATCACAGTTCATCCTTTGTTACCGAAAATACAGAATACGTTGTCGCTGGTACAAGGTTTTCAGTTCCTGTACCTCAACGTGATATGGAGATCAGTGATTACAAAGGAAATTTCAAGGGCGCATTGACCTTCATATCGGTAGGGCCCGAACATGGGGACCTGGAAATTAAGTTTCAAATTCTCATGCCAGGATTCAATTATGACCTTTCGCATCCTGGAAGGGGTAAATCGCATGGGTGGTTCTTCTTCACCACGTATAACACAGAGGAAGCCAATAGCCTTATGGAAGTAAATTCTTCACAAAATGATAAGGATTTTATTGCAGCCATTAACTGGAAGAAGATCGAAGAGTATGTCAATAATGGCGGTGGTACAATGATGCCGGCCAATTATGCCCATAATGTTTATGATGAAGGCAAACACTCCGCCACCTCTACTATGATTAATGAGGTACTAACTGTAAATCCAGCGGACGTTCCGGGGTCTGTTTTCTTCCTTCCCACACCTAAATCGCCACATGGATGTGATGTTGATCCTTCAGGTCAATACATTGTTGGTGCGGGTAAGCTTTCAGCTGATCTCACAGTACACTCATTCGACAAGATGATTGCAGCCATTGATGCTGATAAATTTGATGGCGAGGCCTACGGGATTCCCATTCTTCAATTTGAAGAGGTCCTTGCGGGAACAGTAAAAAGCGGAGGTCTTGGTCCACTCCACACAGAATTTGATGCAAACGGGAATGCATATACTACTTTTTTCATTTCATCGGAAGTCGTTAAATGGAAAATTGGAACGTGGGAAGTTGTTGATCGCAAGCCTACTTATTACTCCGTTGGTCACCTGATGATTCCCGGTGGTAATTCACGGAAACCCTTTGGTAAATATGTTGTTGCAATGAACAAAATTACAAAGGACCGGTATCTTCCAACGGGTCCCGAAATGGAGCACTCTGCCCAGATATATGATATTTCAGGGGATAAAATGGAGCTTCTTTATGACTTCCCGACACACGGAGAACCCCACTATGCAGCCGGCTGTCCTGCAGAATTACTTCGTGCAAATTCGAAAAAATTCTACAGATTGGATGAGAATAACCACCCTTTTGCGACGAAAACCGCGGCAGATGCACGTGTTGAGAGGGATGGTAAAGATGTTCATATTTATATGACTACAATCAGAAGTCACTTTACTCCTGACAACATTGAAGGAATTAAAGTTGGAGATCGTGTATACTTCCATGTCACCAATCACGAGCAGGATTTTGATGTACCACATGGGTTTGCGGTTCTTGGTGCCAATACCTCGGAGATTCTCGTAATGCCTGGTCAAACCAAAACCATTGTTTGGGAACCTAAGTATGTAGGCGTCTGGCCATTCTATTGTACGGACTTTTGCTCTGCGCTTCATCAGGAGATGCAAGGGTACATTCGTGTTTCCCCCGCAAATGCGGCAACTGAGTTATCCTGGTCATTGGGTGACTAATATCAACTAATTGATGAGGGAGACTGGTTGGTCAACAGTCGGTCTCCTTCTTCAAAACACGTTACCCTGAAAATAATGAAAAAGGCAAGTCTTATAATGATCCTTGGTGCCCTTATGGTCCTTGGCTTATACGTTTCACCACTATGGCAAATAATGTTGGGTGCCCCGCAGTATCCGGACCCGTTAGGAATGAATATTTATATAAGCGGAATAAAGGGAGTCAGCGAATTTGATATACAGAACATTGATGGCCTTAATCACTACATTGGGATGCAAAAACTCCCTAAAGATGAAGAAATGTGGGAGTTCAGAGTCTTTCCTGCAATCGTTGGTATTATGGTAGGTCTTGGTGTCCTGACAGGAGTATTGGGTTTATTTGGTAAGGCAGGTTATCGATGGTTCCTTGCCTGGTTTGTAATCATGCTTGTTCTGGGTGTGCTGGGAATTTATGATTTTAATAATTGGATGGTTGACTATGGAACGAATCTGGATTCGGATGCAATCATGAAGCTTACCAATCCTGACGGAACACCGATGACCTATAAACCACCAATTCTGGGCCATACGAAAATGCTGAATTTCGATGTGACCTCACTTCCTGCCCCTGGTGCCTGGATGATGTTTACGGGAATGATGCTGTCTCTGCTTGCATCTTACCTGGGATGGAAAGCAAAAAAAAGTAATAATTAAGAAGGGCTTAGAATACCATGGATAATAATTTATTATTGCTCGCCATTCTATCTTTACTCTTTAATGCCTGTGTAGTTAAGCCTAAAGCTATTCACTATGGATCTGATCAATGTCATTTCTGTCGGATGACGATCGTTGATCAACAACATGCAGCACAAATCGTCAATGATAAGGGAAAAGCGTTCAATTTTGATGCAGTAGAGTGTATGCTCAATCATTTGAGATCGACAGAATATTCGCAGAGGTCATTATATCTTGTCAATGTTTATGAAAATCCCGGAATACTTAAAGACGCGACATCCGTAACTTACCTGATAAGCGAAGGAATACCCAGTCCAATGGGGGAATACCTTACTGGTTTTCAAAATTACGCAAATGCACTTGAAGTCAAGAACGAGTTGGGCGGGGCCATTTATGAATGGGAGGATCTTCCTGAAACAATAATTGTAAAATGATGAACCAGATAAATAATATGATCCCGGATCAGGCGTGTGATGGCTTAACCGTTAAGCATCTCACTCAAAACGACAGATTTGAAATTCTAAGTATTTCCCTTGAAGAAGGAACAGATTTCCCGGAACATTCCTCACCAAGACAAGCCATCCTTGTGATGCTTGAGGGAATGATTGATTTCAAAATAGAAGACCACGTTTTCAGACTAAAGGCTCAACAGTCAATATCATTTCATCCAGAGGTTAAACATTCTGTCCGGGCACTGGAAAGCGCGAAATTTTTGATTGTCAGATAACAGCAGTATGCGGCTAATCATAATATTGCATATCCTTTCTGCAACCATCTGGACCGGCGGCCATCTGGTGCTTACTCTGGCATTTTTACCAAAAGCCTGGAAGAAAAATGATTTTAGCATTGTTGAAAGTTTTGAAACCAGGTATGAAAAGATTGGAATCCCTTCCCTACTGCTCCTGATCGCTACCGGCATTTACATGACAACCATTTACGCACCTGATATTCTATCTTTTGATTTTTCCCAGCACTACACGAAACATCTTTTTTTAAAATATTTGCTCATCATTTTCACATTGATGCTGGCAGTTCACGCCCGATTCTTTCTCATACCAAAACGTTCATTAAAACCACTGGCAATACATATTCTCATGATTACAATTTTATCAGTACTTTTTGTTATTCTAGGTTACAGTACGCGGTCTGGAGGCATATTATGAGACGGTCATTCTTCATGGGTTCAGTTGTTTTCTTTGCCATTTATTTCAATGCGTACGCTCAAGAATTAACGGTTTGCGGAAGTTGTGAAATCTCTTCTATAAAAGCGGCAATTCAACTCGCCAAACCATCTGATACAATTTTGATCAAGTCGGGAATTTATAAAGAGTTCAATATCATTGTGGATAAACCTCTGACAATCATCGGCGAGGATTATCCGGTAATTGACGGCATGAAACAGGGTGAGATCTTACGCGTTACGTCTGATGGGGTGTCTATTCAGGGCCTCCTGATACGAAATGTTGGTGTTAGTTACACCTCCGATCATGCAGCGTTACGAGTGGTGGGAAGCCGGGATTTTTTTATTTCGGATAATGTTTTTGAAAATTTATTTTTTGGAATTTACCTCGAAAAATCAACTCATGGAATTGTTTGCGGAAATACTATTAAGGGGAATGCAGTTGATGAATATAATTCAGGCAATGGCATTCAGTTATGGTATTCAAAAAATATACTTGTTTCAAATAATCGTTTGGAGAAAACCAGGGACGGCATCTATCTTGAGTTTTCAGATTCAATTCGCATAGAAAAAAATTACAGTCATGACAATTTGAGGTATGGACTACATTTTATGTTTTCGAATGATAATGTTTATAACGAAAACATATTTGAAAATAATGGTGCGGGTGTAGCAGTAATGTTTTCACGCAGAATCATTATGAGCCGTAATACATTTCGAAAAAATTGGGGTACAGCCTCCTACGGGATGCTGTTGAAGGAAATTAATGATGCTGAAATACATCATAATGTGTTTGAGGAAAATACAATTGCCATAAATATCGAGGGTTCAAACCGTATTAACTACACGTCAAACCAGTTTATCAGCAATGGCTGGGCGATAAAAGTGCTCGGGGCATGTTATTCCAACGCGTTTACAGGGAATAACTTTCTCCATAATTCATTCGATCTTTCCTATAATTCCAATATCAATGATAATTCCTTTAACGGTAATTATTGGAGTAGTTATGCTGGATATGATCTGAATAAGGATGGTGTTGGAGATATTCCATACCGACCTGTAAAACTTTTTTCCTATGTTGTAAGTCGTACTCCTGAGACCCTGATTCTTCTGAGAAGTTTATTTATGGACATCATCGATTTTTCCGAAAGAGTCGCTCCCGTTTTTACACCGGATAATCTTATGGATTCAGAACCAAGAATGAGGAAATTTCAATGATACTAATTAAGGAACTATACAAACGGTTTGGGAATAATAACGTTTTGAATGGATTAGACCTTGAGATCCCTGAGGGTGGGATATATGCTATTTTGGGGCCAAATGGTTCCGGGAAGACCACGCTCATCAAAAGTATTTTGGGACTTGTAATACCGGATAAGGGACAAATTACAATTTCCGGCGAACCTGTCACGCGTCAATGGATGTACCGCCGCAAGATTAATTACCTTCCCCAAATCGCGAATTTTCCAGGTAACATACGTGTGATGGAACTTATCAATATGATTAAGGATCTTCGGGGCCAGGAGAGTGACGAATTTATTCTGATCGAGCAATTTCATCTTGAACCATTTTTAGATAAGAAACTGGACAACCTCTCGGGGGGTACCAAGCAAAAGGTAAACCTTTTGCTGACATTCATGTTCGACAACCCAATTTTGGTTTTGGATGAACCTACTTCCGGCCTTGACCCCAATGCATTGCTGGTCTTGAAAGACCTGATTCGTAAAAAAAAAGAATCAGGGAGGACTATCGTGATCACTACCCATATTCTGCAATTCGTAGAGGAGATGGCCGATGAAGTAATTTATTTACTCGAGGGAGATATTTATTTTAAAGGGAGTTTATCCGCATTGCTTGTGAAAACCAAGCAAACAGACCTGGAACATGCCATTGCGGCAATAACAATGGAAAATCATGTTTAAAATTCTCAAGTATACCTTTTTTGATCTGATAAGAAGTCGGTGGACTTATGTTTACTTCTTGTTTTATTTATTGCTGGGGTTTGTTCTTTTATTTCTGAACAACGATTTATCAAAGGCAATAATTACACTCATGAATGTGATTATTATTTTGATTCCGCTGATCGCCACAATATTTGGTGTTATGTATTTTTATAATTCACGTGAATTCACTGAATTATTGCTGGCACAACCGACAAGGCGCAGTTCGATATTTATGGGTCAATATTTTGGTGTCACAGGATCGCTAATGTTAAGCCTGTTGTTGGGACTGGGTATCCCATTTCTTGCATATGGGCTATTCAGAAGTAACGTGATATTTGATTTTATGCTCCTGATCCTTATAGGTTCATTTCTTACCGCCATCTTCTCCGGACTCGCATTTAATATTGCATTGGCAAATGAGAATAAGATTAAAGGTTTTGGCTACGCGATACTTCTTTGGTTATTTATGGCAGTGGTCTATGACGGTTTATTTCTTCTATCCCTTGTCATCTTTGAGGATTATCCATTGGACGTCTTCTCCCTATGTGCCACTATTTTGAACCCAATAGATCTTTCACGTATCCTGATCCTGCTTAAGCTTGATATTTCAGCATTGCTTGGATATACAGGTGCGGTATTTAAGTCATTTATGGGTACACAGCTCGGCCTTAGTATATCATTTTTAGCACTTATCCTCTGGACAATCCTCCCACTCTGGTGTTTTGTTTCTTCCGCAAAACAAAAAGATTTCTAAGTACGATGTGCTGGATTTTTACAGGCTGTCATTCCAAAAGAGTTATGTTGAAAAACGCCTTTAACACATGGTCTGTAGAATTTGAGCTAATATTTGCTTATTCCACCGTAACCGACTTTGCCAGGTTTCGTGGCTGATCTACATTACACCCGCGCATGACTGCAATGTGATAGGAGAGAAGCTGTAAAGGGATTACAGACACCATCGGCATCAGCGCTTCATCTGTCCGCGGAACTTCAATGACAAATTCTGCCATTTGAGGTATAAGCGCGTCTCCTTCTGTTACGATGGCGATCACACGACCTTTACGAGCCTTTACTTCCTGAATATTGGAAACAACCTTATCATATGAACTATCGCGGGTAGCGATAAATACGACTGGCATTTCTTCATCAATAAGCGCAATCGGACCGTGTTTCATTTCGGCTGCGGGGTATCCTTCCGCATGAATGTAAGAGATCTCCTTAAGCTTTAATGCACCTTCGAGCGCAACCGGGAAATTATAGCCCCTTCCCAGGTACAGGAAATTCCTTGAATCCTTGAACTCATTGGAAATATGCTCTATCTGGGCATCGAGCTTCAGAGCCTGTTCTACCTTTAACGGAATATTTTCCAGTTCCACAAGTAACTCATGATACCTGCTTTCTGTAATTGTACCCTTGCTATGCGCTACCCGAAGGGCGATCATGTTTAATACGGTGAGCTGCGCCGTGAATGCCTTTGTACTGGCAACACCAATTTCAGGACCGGCATGGGTATAGGCTCCTTCGTGGCTTGTTCTTGCGATGGATGATCCCACCACATTACATACTCCGAATATGATGGCACCCTTAGATTTGGCCAGCTCAATAGCGGCAAGTGTATCTGCGGTTTCACCCGACTGAGAAATGGCAATCACTACATCACCTTCCTTGATTACCGGGTTTCGGTATCTGAATTCTGATGCATACTCCACTTCAACGGGAATACGGCAAAACTCTTCAAAGAAATATTCTGCTACGAGGCCTGCGTGCCATGAAGTTCCACATGCTACAATGATGATCCGGTCTGCATTTATGAGTTTATTGGCATATTCACGGATGCCGCCCAATACGAGACGTCCATTGTTTGCATCCAGCCTTCCCCGCATACAATCACCAATTGAACGAGGCTGCTCATAAATCTCTTTAAGCATGAAATGCTCATAGCCACCTTTTTCAATGGCTTCCAGCTCCATGTCGAGCGTATGGATATAGGGAGTCATCGGGATATCCTGAATGGTACGAATATTCAGTTCGTTATTGTCGATGACGGCAATTTCAAGATCATTCAGGTAGACGACTTCGTTGGTATATTCTACAATCGGGGTAGCATCTGATGCCAGGAAGAATTCATTTTTTCCTACTCCGATCACGAGCGGACTTCCTTTGCGTGCTGCGATGAGCATATCGGGATTTTCTTTCGACATGATCACGATGGCATAGGCACCCACAACTTTATTCAATGCCAGGCGAACGGCTTCTTCCAGCGTACAGTCATTGTTGATCTGAATGTCTTCGATGAAATGAATAAAAACTTCAGAATCAGTTTCACTCATGAAGGTATGGCCTTTATTGACCAGTTCCTGGCGGAGTACAGAGTAATTCTCAATAATTCCATTATGGATAATTGCCAGGTTCTTGCTGTAGGAATAGTGGGGGTGTGCATTGGCATCGTTTGGCTCTCCATGAGTAGCCCATCTTGTATGACCGATGCCGATGGTGCTGTCAAGATTTTTATCTTTCAGATAATTTTCCAGTTCTGCAACACGACCTTTTTTCTTGTAAATATTGAGGCCGTCATTCATCAGGGCAATACCCGCGCTGTCATATCCGCGGTATTCAAGTCTTTTCAGGCCTTTTATAATTACCTCATGTGCAGGCTTCTGACCGACATAAGCAACAATTCCACACATAATTACTCCGTATTTGAGTTAGGAATAGTATAATACAATCGAATTTTCATGTTGTCCTTATCAGCGATTATTCGCTTGAAAGAACGGTTTTCAGGCCGGATTTGTCCCGTGGAAGGATCAACATCTGAAACAGATATAATTACCTGATCGAACTCATTCCGTCCTGTCACCAATGATTGTAAATATAAAGGAATCTCAACCCTATATCCATTGATATCATCATCATATTCAACACCCGTACGAGGGAATTCTGAAAATACTTCCGGAACTACGTTGAAAAATCCTGCCTGGAGGCTGTCTTTTGTTGTGAGCTGAAACGAAATGAAATTTGGCAGTTCCAGCATCGCGTCTTCATCTGACTGTTCCCCGGAGATATCTTCAAAAAGTAACACGGCATTTTGAATGATTGGATTCCCAACTGTGTCTGCAAACGCATAAAAGGGTGACATATCAAGGCTCATGAATAAATTCGTCCCCGCCTGCCCATAGGCATAGCCAGTATCCAGTTTTATTTGTTCATAGAATGACGTGATCTCATCAAAATCAGAACCCATCCATCCCTGGTCACGATTTGGAACAATATTGTTGTAATTAATGGTGCGGCTCAGTCCAAATTTTACGGATTTTTGCCGTAATGTATCATCTTCCACCTGTGAATAATATACGACCATCCGGGTACGGCTGTCGAAGGGGGAATATCTGATAATGGCGCTGTTTGTTTGCGGACTGCGGAAGTTCAGGCCCTTGAAATAAGCGGCAAAATCTGTACTGCTCGCAAAAGGTGATGAACTTGTTGTGTCAGATTTCATATCCTGGAAAAATTGCTGGCCAAAAGCCGGATCCAGGGTCACCCGTGTCATATAGATGTAGTCACCATTATTATCATAGAGCGATCGCTCATCTGCCGAATCCGGTAAATTGGTGTCGCTGAAGTTTAATCCGACCGAATCGGGGTAAACATAAAAGCTCTTTTCACCCAGCTTTATGCCCACATCCTGGGTGGAGTAATTGTAATAATTCTGTTCAAACGCCTGGATGGTATCCGCAAGCTGGTATATTTCAATACCCTGCTGTGTTGCAATCAACTGGTTTCCGGTAAGGCCGTTGATACGCAACTCCAGTACGAGGGAATCAAAAGACGCATCTGCCTGGAATTTTTTGCCTGGATTTACTTCGGGCAGCAGGATTTCTGAAAAATGCTCTGCTTTAATAAATCCGAAGTGTTCATCCATGTAGCTTCCGACAAGCACGGCGTCTCTTGCCCGGGAAGATATATCATCCACCCAGACCTGCGAGACATAATCGCGCAACGGTATTTCTACAAAAAAAATCCCCAGATCATTCTCAGGGGGTAATCCAATGGTATTTTCTTCCTCTCCACACGAAAAAAATAGAGGGACTGACAGAAGCATCAGTCCCAATAGTCTAGCCCGCAAGTTCATTATATAGATTGTAATAAGAGTCGGTAATGTTGTCGTCGTTTTCAATTACTTCAAACTTCTTTTGTTCGGTCATTTCTTCAAACATACCGTTCAAGGTAGAATTCTCCTCTGCTTTGATAACGGCATCTGAAAATTCCATTCCAAGTTTAATGAATCCAAGATAATCCGCTGTCTTCAGGTTCTGAAGCATGCCATCATCGATATCCATCATTCTAACCTTATCCAGCAGATCTGTGCTAAATTTGTGCTTGAACGGTGTATCGTATACGGTAAAAACAGTCTTGGTGTTTTTAAATAACGGATCATTTTTATAAGTAGTCTTCAAATACAATGGGATGAGGCTTGTCATCCAGTCATTGCAATGTACAATATCGGGAGCCCATCCAAGTTTACGGACAGTCTCGATCACACCTTTGCAGAAGAAAATGGCACGTTCATCATTATCTGCATAGAAATTATTTTCCTTATCATGGAAGACCGACTTCCGGTGGAAATAATCTTCATTGTCGATGAAATAAACCTGAAGCTTCGCATTAGGAATCGAGGCAACCTTTATTACGAGTGGTTTTTCCTCTTCGCCAATAGCGATGTTGATTCCCGACAGACGCACCACTTCATGCAACCGGTTCTTGCGTTCGTTGATCAAACCGAATCGCGGCACTAAAATTCTGATCTCCATTCCTTTTTCCTGCATTGCCTGGGGCAATTTTCTCACGAATTCAGCTACTTCGGAAGTTTTAAGAAAGGGATTAATTTCGCTGGCTACATAAAGAATACGAAGTTTTGACATATTAAAGGGGGTTTGATTTGCCTTAAACAAGACACAAAAATACAAAATTTTCACCGGTTATCCACATATTGTATTTTGAAAAACCTACTTTTGCATCCATTTTACAGGCAATTGTCCCGTTCCTCATGGAGGTTTTTAATCAGATTGAGCCTATTCAGGAATACCTGCGAACGCAGCGTTTGATGCAGAAAAGCATTGGATTAGTGCCTACAATGGGGGCACTGCACCAGGGCCATTTGTCATTGCTGGGAGCCTGCAAGCGGGATAATGATATTTCTGTATGCAGCATATTCGTTAACCCCACTCAATTCAACAATCCGGAAGACCTTAAACTTTATCCACGGCATTGGGACAAGGATTTATCTATTCTTGAACAAGAAGGTTGCGATGCTGTTTTTTTACCGGGAGAAGAAGAGATGTACAGGGAAAACCCCCGTATGTCGCTGCATTTTGGTATGCTGGAAGAGGTGATGGAGGGCAAATTCAGGCCAGGGCATTTTAATGGTGTTGGATTGGTAGTTTCAAAATTATTCCATATCCTGTCTCCCGACAAGGCGTATTTTGGTCAGAAAGACCTGCAACAGTTTGCCATCATCCGTCAACTGGTAACAGATATGTCGTTCCAGGTTGAATTGATTTGTGAGCCTATTGTGAGGGAAGCGGATGGCCTTGCAATGTCGAGCCGTAATATGCGCCTGAATCCTGAGGAAAGACAAACGGCAACGGCGTTGTATGCCTCCCTGAAGCGGGGTGCATCCGCGCTTCTGGCCGGTGATGATCCCGGGAAAATTAAAATTGATAATATGCAATGGCTTGAAAAACAAGGGGTTGTACCTGAATATTTTGAAATTGTTGATTCGGAAACTTTGAAGCCTGTAATGAACCATTTTGAGAAAAAGTTAGTTGCGCTATGTGTGGCAGGAAATGTTGGTCCTGTACGGCTGATCGACAACATTTTAATTGAGAAGGAATAATAAAATGTATATTGAAATCTTAAAATCCAAGATCCACCGGGTACGTGTAACGCAGGCAGAACTGCATTACGTGGGTAGTATTACAATCGATGAGGATCTGATGGAGGCTGCAAATCTAATTGCCGGAGAAAAAGTGCAGATCGTTAACGTGAACAATGGTGAGCGACTTGAAACCTATGTTATCAAGGGGAAAAGAGGAAGTGGCGAGATATGCATGAACGGGCCTGCTGCCAGAAAAACACAGGTGGGTGATATAATAATTATTATTTCTTATGCATCGATGGACTTCGAAGAGGCGAAAAATTTCAAACCAAGTATTATCTTTCCGGACGAAAACAATCAGCTTCTTCAATAATCCTGTATGAACAAAAGGATTAAGAACTCCCTAAAGTATATTTTAATGTTGGCTATAACGGGCTTCCTGTTATGGCTTTCCTATACAAATATTGATGTGGCTGAAGGAGAGAGCCGCTGGGACTATATCGTCTCGGTTTGGGCCAAGGCAGACAAGCCTTTTCTTCTCCTTTCGGCGGTTGCCGCATTGCTGAGCCACGCCATACGTGCGGAACGGTGGAAATTACTACTGTTTCCGATGGGATACCGCTTTTCGCTTCTGCAGGGCTTTATGTCGGTCATGGTAGGCTATTTTATTAACCTGGTAATTCCCAGGGGCGGAGAAGTTTCACGCTGTTATAATTTATACAGGCTGAACAAGACTCCGGTTGATGTTTCCCTCGGAACCGTTGTTGCCGAACGCGTAATCGACCTGATATTCCTGATCACTCTGATTGCCGTTTCTTTTCTGGTCGAACTGGATACGCTGATGTACTTTTTTCGCTCCGATGAAATTCGGGAGTTGTCAAGAACCGGAGAAGGTGGGGGTAATTTTCCCTACATGGTCCTGGTGGGGGCTGTCATTTTCTTCGTGGCAATATATTTTATCATCAGATACATCTTCAGAACAAGGCGCTTTTTTGCTCTGCGAATGGTGACTCACGCACGACGGATGCTGCGTGGCATGAAGAGCGGCGTTCTTAGTGTGTTCAGGCTGGAAAGCAGGGTACTTTTCATTTTGTATTCGATTGCCATCTGGGTGCTCTACTATCTCATGATGTACTTTGTGATGCTGGCATTTCCCGAAACGGCCCATCTCGGTATTTTTGCCGCGCTCACAATTTTTGTGATCGGCGGAATCGCCATGGCTATACCTCTTCCCGGAGGCGCCGGAAGTTTTCACGTACTTGTACCGCTCGGACTGATCATGCTGTATGCCATCCCTGAAAATAAGGCAGGCGCATTCACCTTTATTTTTCATGCCTGGCAAACTGTTGTGATAATTGTCGCAGGAGCCCTATCTTTAATAGGGAGTCAGCTAATGAAAAAATAGGCTGATGCCACGACACCCGCTGAACCTGTTCAGTACGGTAAAACCTGACATTTTGGTCATGTGGGATGACTAATTGACAGAAAATTTTGTTGGTGCAGAAATTGTTATGAAATGGACGAGAGGTACGGACGTTCCCGTTCATACAGGAGTATACGTCTACATCCATAATTGAAAGAATGAAAAATTTAAATTAACGATATATGTTATTGTGGATCATTTTTATTGTTTTCGGGATTGCCAGTATGGCGATCAGTTACAGACTGAAAAGCAAATTCAAGAAATACAGCAAGACACACCTGGAAAAGGACCTATCCGGGGCAGAGATCGCAAAGCTGATGCTGGCAGATCATGGTATACATGATGTGCAGGTTACGTCGGTAAAAGGAAAACTTACCGACCACTACAATCCCGCCAATAAAACGGTGAATTTAAGTGAGGAAGTGTACCATGGAAGGAACGCGGCGGCGGCAGCCATTGCCTCCCATGAATGTGGTCATGCTGTTCAGCATGCCACTGCCTACAGTATGTTGCAGTTTCGGTCGGCCATGGTTCCGATTCAGAATGCGAGTGCGAAGATCATCAATGTGGTATTTTTCGCAATGCTTTTTGGAAGTGCGTTTCTTGGTACTTTCGGGATCAATGTTGCACTCACGGTATTTATCGTCTGTTACGGAGTATTTACCCTGTTTGCATTTGTAACGCTGCCGGTTGAGTTCGATGCAAGCAAGCGGGCGCTCGCGTGGATAAATGAACGGAATATTGTGAATAGCGAGGAACTGTATATGGCAAAGGATGCGTTGAAGTGGGCAGCAATGACCTACGTAATTGCAGCACTTGGTTCCTTAGCCACATTACTGTATTACCTGTCCCTGTTTCTTGGCGGTCGGGATTAAAAATTTCATTAAAAAATTGTATTTTTGCGGGGCTTTTCGGAGCCCCGTTTTTTATTTATTCACTCTAAAAATCAAAGGAACCTATGAATTTTGATCTTACAGAAGAACAGATGGCGGTGCGTGATGCGGCACGTGATTTTGCAAGAACTGAACTATTGCCAGGTGTTATTGAAAGGGATAATAAACAGCAATTTCCCGCGGAACAAATCCGCAAAATGGGAGAATTGGGATTCATGGGAATGATGGTGGATCCGAAATATAACGGGGGTGGTATGGACACGGTATCCTACGTGCTGGCAATGGAGGAAATTTCCAAGATTGACGCATCATGTTCAGTATCCATGTCTGTGAATAATTCCCTTGTTTGCTGGGGCCTTGAGAAATTCGGAACTGAAGAGCAAAAAGAAAAATACCTGAAGCGACTGGCCACAGGTGAGATCATTGGAGCCTTCTGCCTTTCTGAGCCTGAAGCCGGTTCGGATGCGACCAGTCAGCGAACGACAGCAGAAGATATGGGCGACCATTACCTCCTTAACGGTACCAAGAACTGGATCACCAATGGAAACAGTGCCTCAGTTTACATAGTAATGGCACAAACCCATGCTGAAAAAGGACATAAGGGTATCAATGCCCTAATCGTGGAAAAGGATATGCCTGGCTTTGTCGTAGGCAAGAAGGAAGATAAGCTCGGAATCCGTGGTTCTGATACACATTCACTGATGTTTACAGATGTGAAGGTTCCAAAAGAGAACCGTATTGGTGATGATGGATTCGGGTTCAAGTTTGCCATGACTACATTGAATGGCGGACGAATAGGAATAGCCGCGCAGGCATTAGGTATTGCTTCCGGGGCTTATGAGCTGGCACTTGCCTATTCACAGGAACGTAAGGCTTTTGGCAAAAAGATCGCCCATCACCAGGCGATTCAGTTTAAGCTTGCTGATATGGCAACTGAAATTGAAGCAGCCCGTATGTTATGTTTAAAGGCTGCTTTCCTGAAGGACCAGGGAAAGGATTTTGCACAAGCAGGGTCGATGGCCAAACTTTATGCTTCTGAAGTAGCCATGAAGGTTACAGTTGAAGCAGTACAGGTTCATGGAGGTTATGGATATGTAAAAGAGTATCACGTAGAACGGCTTATGCGGGATGCTAAAATTACACAGATCTATGAGGGGACCTCTGAAATTCAGCGAATTGTGATCGCGCGAGGCCTGCTGGATAGTTAATTGATTATTTGAAGTGTCGATGGTTGGAAATTACTGTTCTGGGAATATTACAATATTCCTTAGAATAATGCAGTAATTGTGGATTTATTGTTTATTTTTAATGACATATAAGGGAATTGTGATGGAAGACTACAACAAAATCATCGAATCTTTAGGTATCAGATACCTGAAATCCAATAACGTAATCGTAAACAGTCCGTTCCAAATCGTAGATTATCAGGAAACGGACAATGCCATCTTAATTCTTAAGAGGGGAAGGCTTCAATATGGTGAAGACCGTAATGAATTAAAGGAGGGGCATGCGCTGTTCATTCCTGCGGGAAAGGTTCAGCCCATTCTTTTTGGTGATCCGGCAAATCTGGATGCGGAGCTTACACAGGAAGAGTTTGGGTATCGCCAGATGGAATTCTTCAATACAGATGGCAGGCCGGATGAGCAAATAGTGGCCGATTTTTCGATGGTCGTTTTTGAAACTAAGGTCTTCGACACGGTCAATTTCTTTTCCACCCTTGATATTCCTCCATTCTCGATTGAAAATCCAAAGGTGAATACGCTGATCTATGAAATCATGAAGGAGCAATCCCAATCTTTGGTGGGAAGTCAGCGAATGATCAAGTTGAGAACCGAGCTATTGTGTATCGAAATCATCCGGCATATTCTAACCAAACAGTTGTTTGTGGAGCAAATGACTACAAACAGTACCTACTTCAAGGACCCGCGCCTTATTTCATTGTTAAAATTTATTAAGGACAATCTGGACGGTGAGTTAACCAATAAGCGTCTTTCAGAAATTGCCGATGTTTCAGAGGATTATGTGGGCCAGTATTTCAAAACGCTTACCGGCATAAATCCCCAGGATTACATCGAATATCAGCGGATGGAACATGCCGTAGATCTTCTTCGAACCACTAAAATGAGTATTCGTGAAATTGGAAAGTCATGCGGATACAAGGATACTGCCTATTTCTGCAGACGATTCAAAATGATGTACGGCATACCTGCAGGCAAGATGCGCAAGCGGGAAACACTAATGAACGTCTAACGTCCTGTTACTGGTATAAATTAATTCAGAAACCCCGATCATTAGGTCGGGGTTTTTTTCAAACGCATTGCCAATTACGATCACGTCAGCTCCGGCATCCAGTATCTTTCTTGCTTTTTCAACAGAATTGATTCCACCGCCGATGATTAAGGGAAGAGAAATGTTTTTACGTACCGCGGAGATCATCCTCGGTGGAATAATTTCGGGGGCGCCACTGCCCGCATCCATATAAATGGTATTCAATCCAAGCATTTCACCTGCCATAGCCGTTGAGGCAGCCACACTGTATTTATCGGGGGGAATGGGTGCAGTGTTACTCATATAAGCAACCGAAGAATTGCGTTCATTGCTGATGAGCATATAACCTGTAGGGACTATTTCAAGTCCGCTGTTTTTAAGGATGGGGGCTGCCACCACATGCTGCCCGATGAGCAGTTCCGGATTACGCCCCGAAATCAGACTAAGGAAAAGAATTGCATCTGCTTTTTTGTCGATCTGCATGGTACTTCCGGGGAACAGGACTACAGGGGTATCGGTACTTTGCTTGATTTCAGAAATCACATCCGACAGATTATTCTGCATCAGATGGCTTCCGCCAACAAAGAGAAAATCAACATAGCATTCACTGGCCATTCGAAGAATGGGCGCAAGTTCATTGGGTGTGTTCACTTTATCGGGATCGATAAGCACTGCAAGCGCCTTACGGCCGGTCTCCAGATTATTTTGTAGTGTTTCCTGAATTTTCATCAGATTCCATTAGATTATCAATGTAGTCTTTCACCTTTTCTTTGGCCAGTTTCATTCCCATAATGGCAACCTCTGTTAATATCATTTTTCCCATGGTTCCTACAACACTCGATTTCTGTGGCGACGGTGCGTATATATTCCGGGTATCCTCCGATTCGCTTACCACCACTTTTTTTCGTGTAAGTGTACGTACCACCAGGTATGCAAGTAAAGCCCCGCCAGCGATATATGCGGCTTTCTTTGCGGTGCGCTTGCCCTCTATAATAATTTCATCCAAGTCATGTTCCAGCGCCTGTTGATGAAACTTCGACTGTCGCTTTAGTTCTTCCTTAGTCTTCATCATCGGTGTATAATATTCGGTCCATTCCTTTTGCAATTGCTTTTCTCAATCCGAGTTTTTTGCGAAATACGTAAAGAAATATCAATACAAGCGCATGAATACCGGCAATGGTGAGAGTTCCGGAAAAGCTGGAATGAAATTGTTCATTCAGGAGCATCCCCAGTGCTATGCATAGGAAAAACCAAATGAAAAAAAGAAGTATAAACATGAGCATTGCCACTACCAGGCGGGAAACGATTGAAGATACTTCCTCTTTTACTTCCAGCTTTGCCAGGGCTATTTTGGATTCCACCAGGCCGATTATGTGCTCAATTATATTCATGTGATGCTTCTTCGCCTCGTATTTAATATAGCAGAAAATTAAATACTTTCCTTCAGTTTATGAAGTATAACTCCAATTTAGACGCGGCTGTTTATCCGGTCTATTTCTTTATGTTTATTAATTGCTCGTATTCGAGGATATTACCACTCTTATCCATTTTTTCCGTCCGGATGAGGAGTTTTTCGGTGGCGCTCAGGTAGTATTTGTATGAAATGGAATCCAGTGGTTCGGGCTCATAATATTCTTTTTTGATGATCAGAACAGAGTCAACGGTCATGTTCTCATTGATCTCTACCTCATCCAGGATTCCTTCAATGCACATTTTGAATTTACCCCGCTGCTTTTCGTCATCCCAGCAAAATCCGGGTTTATTGATCAGGAAAAAATTATTATTAATAAAGATGATATTATTATCCCGGTAGATATCATAGATATTGCTTTGCGTCCCTTCATCGCCCGTAATATTCATTCCCCAGATGCGTTCCTTTCCCTTTCGGTTCACTTTTGCAAGCACACTTTTTTCAGAAGTTTTACCTTCCTGCCATACTGTATAAACCAGTTCTTCCACCACAGCTGTTTCACGGTTTGCATAAATGAGCGTAAAGGGGATCAGGAAAAAAGTAAGGATGATATAAAGAAAGCCGGTAATTCTGTACCGCGCGGTGAGGTCTCCAAATAATTCTGCCAGGCGAATCAGCGATTTCCGCATGAATGGAATCGGCAAGAATATCAGTACCCCGATTACATTAAAGATAAGATGGGTAATGGCAATACTCACCACCAGTTCACTCTTGAACATGGCTGCAATGAAAGCTGTAATGGTCGTTCCGATATTTGCGCCCAGAATAAAAGGCATAATTCCTTCCATGCGAACCTTGCCTGTCGCTGCGAATGGTACTACGAGTGAGGTTGTTACTGAACTGGATTGCACTGATCCTGTCACTAGTATACCCCAGAGAAATGACTTGAAGGGTTGTTCAAAAAGGAATAAGCGCAACTTCTCCTGGGATTCACCCATAAGAATTTTTGAAATGATATTGGAAAGAATTTTTATTGATCCGAAAAGCAGGAGAAAGGAAAGTGCAATGCTTACAAAGGGCATTCCGATTTTTTCAACAATATCTCCGGTAACGGGAATCAAATTGAATAATTTGAAGCCTATTTCATCGGAACCTGCGCCGGAAGTTGTAATCCTCAGCATTGAAGTAATTTCCTGTGCCAGAAAGGAAATCAAACCGTAGTAGTATTCTAATGGGAAAAGGATTAGGACCGTGAGTATATTAAAAAAATCATGTACAGTTCCAGCGGCAATGGCACGTTTGAATTCATCCCGTTTTGCGATATAACCCAGTGAAACGATTGTACTTGTTAATGTGGTTCCGATGTTGGCACCCATGATCATCGGTACCGCATTGGAAAGGGTGATGGATCCGGCGGCTACCAGCGCAACGATCATTGAGGTTGTAGTCGAACTGCTTTGAATGAGGGCAGTCACAAGCAAACCGATGAATAAGCCTATGAACGGGTTTGATGTTGCGGTAAGGATGGATTCTGCTACTTCTTCGCCCAGGCTGCTGAAAGATGCACCCATTAATTCAATGCTGAACAAGAAAGTGAAGATCACCGATATGATCACCAGGATTCTTATAATGAAGGAATATCGCTTGCCTGAAGAGTTCACAAATTACACTACTTGAAGTTCGCGAAGTTACTCACATTATAATGATATTGAAGTTCTCAATTTTAAGGCAATGTTAATGATATCAAGTAAAAAAATGCTTTACAGCCGTTTTTGGGGTTGGTTGGGATATGTAAGAATATTAACCCTTGATTTCTTAACAATTAATTAATATTACATTTTTACCAGATATCACTAAGTTTACAGCTGCAAAACTGCACGGCTTCAATGGCAGCAAAAAAAGCAAATCAAAAAGTAGAATCATCCAACCTCGCCAAACTGGTATATCAGGTGTTTGACCTGGCCAGGGAAGAGCGTTCTTTTCTAATTATTGTTGGTTTTTTAGTATTGCTGGTCGGGGCAATTTATCCATATCCTCAAATTGCCATGTGGGTGGGTTTTGGTCTGGCGGCTTATTCAGCCATTGCCAATGACAGTATTCAAACCATTGGAACTTTCATTGCTTCTAATAAGAAGCGCAAATGGTATTTCCTGTGGTTATTCATGGGATTGATCTTTGTTCTGACTGTTACATACAGCTGGATAAATTACGGCGGAGACGTTACGTATCAGCGACTTTCTGTTAAGGGATTTTCAGAAAGCCCAACAGAATTTAACTTTCTTCAATTAGCCGCTCCCATTGTATTGCTCATACTTACACGGGCAAGGATGCCGGTGTCAACCACTTTTTTATTGCTGAGTTCTTTTTCAACGAAGAACGAAGCGATTATGAGTGTAATGACAAAAAGTCTTGGTGGCTATTTAATGGCATTCGTTGCTGCCATTGTAATCTGGTTTGTTATTACGCGGTATGCAAAGCAGGTATTTAAAGGCAAACCGTCTGACATATGGCTTCCGCTTCAGTGGATTACAAGTGGTGCCCTATGGTCATTCTGGATCATGCAGGATGCGGCCAATATCGCAATCTACCTCCCGAGACAACTGACGTTAAATCAATTCATTGCATTTGCTTCCACCATTTTCATTGGTTTGGGTCTGTTATTTTACTTGAAAGGCGATAAGATACAATCTATTGTAGATGAGAAGGCAGGTGTGTCAGACATTCGCGCGGCAACACTCGTTGATTTTGTTTATGCCGGACTGATCTATTATCTGAAGATTCAAAGTAATATTCCCATCAGTACTACCTGGGTTTTCATTGGTCTTCTGGGTGGAAGGGAATTGGCAATTGCCATAAATAAGAAAAGAAAGAAAATCAGAAAGAGAAATAGTAGAAAGGCGGCACTGATGATTTTTAAGGATGCCTCCAAAGCTTTTATTGGTCTGGTTATTTCATTGTTCCTCGCATTCCTTGCCAATGACAGTATGCGTAAACAAATCCTCGAATATTTCGGATACTAGGCATTGATTGCCATCCAGGCCATCAGGCCGATACCTGTTTCCAATGCTTTTTCATCAATATCGAATGTTGGGGTGTGTACATAGCTGGTGATCCCACGGGCTTCATTACGTGTTCCCAGCCGGTAAAAACATGCGGGTAATTCCTGTGAGTAGTAGGAAAAATCCTCCGCACCCATCCATATATCAAGATCTACGACATTCTCACTACCTACATATGCCTCCGCATATTGACGTGCCCGGGCTGTAAGGTCCTCATCATTCTTCAAGAATGGATATCCCCGATCGATATTCACATCACAGGAGCCGCCCATTCCAAGCGCGATATGTTCTGCCATCTGGCGGATCAAAATGTGGGCTTTTGCACGCCATTCCTCATCCAACGCACGAAAAGTACCGGCAATTTCCACTTTATCCGGGATGATATTCGTGGCCCCGTTGGCGATCACTTTTCCAAAGGATAGTACCGAAGGTTTTTTTGGGTTCGAATTCCGGCTGATGATCTGCTGGAGTCCAACAATGATATGGGAGGCGATCAGCACAGGATCAATCGCCATCTCCGGTATCGCTCCATGGCCACCCTTACCGTGTACCGTCAGGTATATCTCATCTGCACTCGCCATGTACATTCCGGGTTTGAACCCGATCTTGCCGACGGGCAGCAGGGGCATTACATGCTGGCCGAATATCTTGTCCGGTCGAGGCGATTCAAGGATTCCCTCCTTGATCATCAGAGATGCTCCCCCTGGATTTTTTTCCTCACCCGGCTGAAAGATCAGTTTGATGGTTCCTTCAAATTCATCCTTAAGTTGTGTAAGGATCATGGCCGTACCCAACAGGGAAGAGGTATGAACGTCATGCCCACAAGCATGCATTACTCCCTCGTTTGTGGATTTGTACGGCACATCGTTTTTTTCGGTGATCGGAAGTGCATCCAGGTCTGCACGGAGGGCTATGGTCCTGCTCCCAGGGTTTTTGCCTTCAATGAGTGCGCTAACACCTGTTCCGGCAATCCCCTCAACAGGCTCCAGGCCCATGGATTTCAGCGTGTCTGCCACGAAACGGGCAGTTTCAAATTCCTGGTAGCTAAGCTCAGGATTCGCATGAAGGTGCCGCCGTAACCTGACAACCTCGGGGTGTAAATCTTTTGCGAGACCTTTTATTTTTTCCAGTAACACCATCAGGGTATTGGAATCTTATCAGGGATAATAATGGCCATCGGGAATTTTCCTTTCAGGTTGGCGAAATCACGCTGTGCCTCCAGCCGGGAAAAATACTGACCGACCTTAACTTTGAAACTTGGCTCATCATAGAATAATTCGACATCTTCATCCGGCATGAGTGATAATGCTTTGCCACGGATGATCCGGGCTTCATCACTGCTGCTTCCGGTATAAATCTGGATGGTGAAGCCATCCACAAATTTTGTTTCCGCTTTATAAGTATCACTGCTCTCCAGGACCGCATCCAGCCTGTCGGTTATGTCAGCTGTGGGGGTGATTGCACTGTAGTCAGCCTTTGCTACAAGATCACTTCCAACGGTATCATCGGGAACCGCATATGTTGGACGCTGTGCCGTAAGGTCCTCCTTATAAACTTCATCATCCGAAGGTTTGGAGGTGGAAAGGCTGGCGCATGACGCAAGGATGGCAACTACTGACAAAAACGAAATGGACCTGATTCTCATTAGTCTTCTATAAGTACACATTTATTGCTTTTAATATCTTCTTCAACCGTTTTGTATTTAACGTCTTTTTTGAGACTTCCGTCTGAATACTGAACGGTAACGCGATCATTTCTGCCAAAAACCTTCTCAGTTTTTATCGGCATCGTTTTCTCTGCAGGCGGCCGGTTTGCCTGAGCTGCCTGGTTACCGCCTCCACTGAGGAGGGATTTTGATTCATCCTTTTGTTCCTTGAGCTGCTGTCTGCGTTCCCGGACTGCCCTCGCTTCGCGGACTTCGTCAGCCTGTTGCACAGGCAGATCGGCTTTCATGAGAAATCCAACCGTATCTTCATTTACACGGGCAATAAAGCGCTTGAATAATTCAAATCCTTCAAATTTATAGATCAGGAGAGGGTCCTTTTGTTCGTAAACAGCATTCTGAACACTTTGCTTCAGATCATCCATTTCACGAAGGTGATCTTTCCAGAGCTGGTCAATGATACCAAGTGTTGCCATTTTTTCCATACTCTGGATCAATTCGGCATTCTTGGTCTCGATGCACTTTCTCAGGTTGGCTGCAACCCCGATCTGTTTTTTACCATCGGTAAACGGAACAAGGATATTCTCAACAGTAGCTCCCCGTGTTTCCAGGATATTCTGCATGATGGGGAATGCCCGTTCAGCAATGGATTTATTTTTTCTGCGATAGCTGCTCAGAGTTGCCTCATACAGTTTTTGAGTGAGCACTTCCGGTGAACCGCTTTCGTATGCTTCCCGATCAATTTCAAAATCAATTCCCAGTATACCCAGAACAGTGATTTTAAAGCCTTCGTAGTTTCCGGGATTATTGAGTACGATATCCTCGCAGGTATCGAACAGCATATTCATGATGTCGAGCTGCAGACGTTCTCCATGCAATGCGTTTCTTCGGCGCTTATAAATTACCTCGCGCTGTGAATTCATGACATCGTCATATTCCAGCAGTCGCTTCCGGATTCCGAAGTTGTTTTCTTCCACTTTTTTCTGTGCCCGTTCAATGGATTTGGTCACCATGCTGTGTGAAATCACTTCTCCTTCCTGCAATCCCAATCGGTCCATCACACGTGCCATGCGTTCCGGCATGAACATACGCATGAGGCTGTCTTCAAGTGAAACAAAGAACTGGGATGATCCCGGATCACCCTGGCGTCCTGATCGTCCGCGCAGCTGTCGGTCAACACGCCGTGATTCATGGCGTTCTGTACCGATGATAGCCAGACCACCGGCTTTTTTTGATTCAGCCGTCAGCTTGATGTCGGTACCACGTCCTGCCATGTTGGTAGCGATCGTAACCGTGCCCGGCTTTCCTGCCGCCGCCACAACTTCTGCTTCGCGCTGGTGCTGTTTCGCGTTCAGGACCTGGTGCTGGATCTTCCTCATATTGAGCATCCGGCTCAATACCTCTGAAATTTCTACCGACGTCGTACCTACCAGTACCGGTCGTCCCTGTTCAGTTAGGCTTACGATTTCCTCCACTACGGCATTAAACTTTTCACGCATGGTTTTATACACCATATCCTGGCGATCATCCCTGGCAATAGGCCGGTTGGTTGGAATAACCACTACATCCAGCTTGTAGATCTCCCAGAATTCACCCGCTTCGGTTTCTGCGGTTCCGGTCATACCTGCAAGCTTGTGGTACATCCGGAAGTAGTTCTGGAGCGTGATGGTGGCATAGGTTTGTGTTGCATCCTCAACCTTCACATTTTCTTTGGCTTCGATTGCCTGGTGAAGGCCGTCTGAATATCGCCGTCCTTCCATGACACGACCTGTCTGTTCATCAACGATTTTCACCTTTCCATCCACAATGATGTATTCAGTATCTTTTTCAAAGAGGGTATAGGCTTTTAACAGTTGATTCACCGAGTGGATACGCTGCGATTTGATGGAATAATCCTTTATTAGCTCATCTTTCAGCTTCACCTTATCCTCATCTGCCAGCTCTTCATTCTTCTCCAGGTTAGCGATCTCTGTTCCAATATCCGGGAGGATAAAGAACTTGGGATCTTCTCCCGCGCCCGTGATCAGATCAATCCCTTTTTCTGTGAGATCAATACTGTTATGTTTTTCATCGATGGTGAAATACAACGGTTCATCCGCTTCAGGCATCATTTTTTGGTTATCCTGAAGGAAGAAATTCTCTGTTTTCTGGAGAATCTGTCGCATTCCCGTTTCGCTGAGGTATTTTATTAATGGCTTACTTTTGGGCAGACCCCGGTAAACCCTGAAAAGGGCTACACCGCCATCCTTTTCATTTCCTTCCGCGATCATTTTTTTCGCTTCCGACAGAAATTGCTGCGTTACTTTCTTCTGGGCTTCCACCAGTTTTGCAATCCTCGGCTTGAGGTCATAATATTCATGCTCGTCCCCTTTTGGAATGGGTCCTGAAATGATCAGGGGTGTACGGGCCTCATCGATCAGTACCGAATCGACTTCATCGACCATCGCATAGTGATGTTTCCGCTGCACAAGCTCCTGCGGATCACGCGCCATGTTATCCCTCAGGTAATCGAAACCAAATTCGTTATTGGTTCCATAGATGATATCGGAAAGATATGCTTTACGACGCTCATCTGAATTGGGCTGGTGCCGGTCGATGCAGTCAACGGTAAGGCCATGAAATTCAAAGATCGGAGCCATCCATTCGCTGTCACGACGTGCAAGGTAGTCGTTAACGGTAACGATATGAACACCACGGCGGGAGAGGGCATTCAGGAAAGCCGGCAGTGTTGCCACCAGCGTCTTACCTTCACCTGTTGCCATTTCGGCAATTTTACCTTCATGCAGGACAATTCCACCAATAAGCTGCACATCATAATGAAGCATATCCCAGGTGACCTCATTTCCTGCGGCCATCCACCTGTTTTTCCAGATAGCTTTTTCGCCTTCAATTGTTATATGTCCTTTTTCGGCCGCAAACTTTTTGTCTGCCATTGTGGCGGTAACTTCGAGTTCTTCATTTTCCTTAAACCTGCGTGCCGTCTCCTTTACAATGGCGAAAGCTTCGGGCAGGACTTCCATAAGGACATTCTCGAGCTCCTTGTTACGGTCTTCCTCGAGCTGATCGATCCTGGCGAAAATATCTTCCTTTTCCTGGATGTCAAGCTCAGGCTGATCATCAATTTCCTTGTGTAATGCAGCTATTTGGTTGTCAATGTCCTGAAGGTGTTCATCAATTCGTCGCTGAACATCTGCTGTCTTATCGCGAAGACCATCATGTGACAATGAACTGTAGGAATCGAATGCCTCATTGATCTTTTGAACCAATGGCATTACCTTCTTAATATCTTTTTCCGACTTGGTGCCGAATATTTTTGCTATAAAATTTAACATGTTCTTCCCGAATCTTTTCTGCAACTGGTAAAGTTACAGGGTTTTTTGTTTTAATTCCTTTAAACTGCGTCCAAATCGACCTTCCCTGAAAACACGTGTTTGGCAGGGCCAATGAGGAATACTTCTGTAAATGTCTGGTCCGGCATTTCGTTGAAAGCAACTTCCAGGCGGCCGCCGCGTGTGTTGATCTCAACCGGACTGTCCATGGATTTTAATCCACATGCGATGGCAGCTGCAGTAACACCGGTTCCGCATGACAGGGTCTCGTTTTCGACTCCCCGTTCATAGGTACGTACAAAAATTGACCGGTCTCCCAGTATCTCTACAAAATTGACATTCACGCCATCTTTTTTAAATGTCTCGTTATAACGAATATCCCGGCCGCGCCCATTTACGTCCACCGCCTGAATATCCTGAACATAACGAATCAAATGCGGGGAACCGGTATCAACAAGCATACCATCTTCAAGCGACCTGACATTTTGTACGTTTTGCATTTTTAGCTTTACGATCCCATCGTCATTTATGGACGCCTCGTGGATACCGTCGAAGGCCATGAAGCGGCAGGAATTCCGGATCATTCCGAGCTCCCTGGCAAATTTCACCGCGCAGCGGCTGCCATTGCCACACAGACTTTGGGAACCGTCGGGATTGTAAAAGACCATTTCGAAATCACATTCGGGATGATCCTGTATCAGGATCAGGCCATCACTGCCAATTCCAAACCTCCGGTCGCAAAGCCGGGGGATTAAGTCCATATTGGAGGGGAAAGTTTTCTGACGGTTATCAATCAGAATAAAATCATTCCCTGTAGCCTGGTATTTATCAAATTGTATGGTCGGCATGTCTAAAAATAAAAAAGCCCCGTCCGGGGCTCAAAATTACTTATTATCTCGATAATTATTCAATTTCTTCAAATTCAACGTATTCCCCGCCGGTAAATTTCTCGCCATTTTTTTTATCGCCCTTTTTGGGTACATAATCAATATTAACATTGCCATTGGCCGGTCTTTGATATGCATCCTGATGGCCAGCCCTGGAATACGGATTGTTCCTGGTTTTATTGCCAACCGAGCTGCCGGTCATTAATCGCATAAGAAAACTGATGGTCCTGAAAAAGACGAAACCAACCAAAAAAACGATTAAAAGAAATTTCATCATAGCTGCTTATTTACCGGCCGTAGCCGGAAACCTGTATAAGTAAAACCTATTTACTCAAATATAGGTTTCGTTCACCATATATTTTAAGAAAATAGTCATCCATAAGGTCGTCAATGAAGTAAATCGCTTCGCCGGTAGATTTCATTTCCGGCCCGAGCTCCTTATTTACATTCGGGAACTTATGGAAGGAGAATACAGGTTCCTTGATCGCATATCCGATCTTTTTCGGATTGAATTTAAAGTCTGTAACCTTCTTCTCCCCTAACATTACTTTTACGGCATAATTTACATAAGGTTCATCATATGCCTTACAAATAAAGGGAACGGTACGGGAAGCCCGTGGGTTCGCTTCAATAATGTAAACCGTATCATTTTTTATGGCGAACTGAATATTGATAAGGCCTACAGTATTGAGGGCCAGCGCAATTCGTTTTGTATAATCCTCTATTTGCCGAACTACGAGATCTCCCAGGTTAAAGGGTGGAAGAACCGCATAGGAATCCCCGGAGTGTATTCCGGCGGGCTCAATATGCTGCATGATCCCAATGATATAAACATTTTCACCATCACAGATCGCATCGGCTTCTGCCTCAATGGCCCCATCCAGGAAATGATCCAGCAAAACTTTGTTACCCGGTATTTTCTTGAGAATATCAATGATGTGTGATTCAAGCTCCTTCTCGTTGATCACGATCTTCATACTTTGTCCGCCCAGAACATACGAAGGACGAACTAACAGCGGGAAGCCGATATCCTTGGAAAGCTCAATCGCTGTTTCGGCATCTTCCGCAACTCCGAATTCAGGGTACGGGATGTCATTTTCTTTCAGCAGGGTGGAGAAACTTCCACGATCCTCTGCCAAATCCAGGGATTCAAAGGTTGTTCCGAGAATCTTAATGCCGTATTTATCAAGTTTCTCGGCAAGTTTCAACGCAGTTTGTCCGCCGAGCTGAACAATCACACCTACCGGGTTCTCATGTTTGATGATATCGAAGATATGTTCCCAGAACACAGGTTCAAAGTACAGTTTATCGGCAATATCGAAATCCGTAGAAACTGTTTCAGGGTTACAATTGATCATGATGGTTTCGTACCCGCACTCTTTGGCGGCCAGAATCCCGTGAACACAGGAGTAATCAAATTCAATACCCTGGCCGATGCGGTTAGGACCCGATCCAAGAACGATGATCTTTTTTCTGTCCGTTACTTCAGACTCATTTTCATCATCAAAAGTGGAATAATAGTAGGGAGTCTGGGCTTCAAATTCAGCCGCGCAGGTATCCACAAGTTTATACACGCGCTTGATTCCCAATTCATGGCGTCGCGTGTGGACCTCACTTTCCCAGCACTTCATCAAATGCCCAAGCTGGCGGTCTGCATATCCTTTTTCCTTCGCGTTTTGCAGCAGCCCTGCCGGAATGGTATCGATGGTATATTTTTCTATCTCTTTTTCAAGCTGGATCAACTCCTCGATCTGGTTCAGGAACCAGGCATCAATTTTCGTTAATTGCTGAATGGTTTTAAACGGTATGCCCAGTTTGAAAGCATCATAAATATGGAACAGCCGGTTCCAGCTCGGTTTTTCAAGACTGTTGAGGAGATCCTGCTGCTTGGTAAGTTCTTTTCCGTCTGCGCCGAGTCCGTTTCGCTTAATTTCAAGGGACTGACACGCTTTTTGTAGCGCTTCCTGGAAATTTCTTCCGATTCCCATTACCTCTCCCACGGATTTCATGGAAAGGCCAAGTCTTCGGTCGGACCCCTCGAACTTGTCGAAATTCCAGCGCGGAATTTTCACAATCACATAATCCAGTGCTGGTTCAAAGAATGCCGAGGTAGTACCGGTAATGGCATTGCTCAGCTCGTGCAGGTTATATCCGATCGCCAGTTTTGCGGCAACTTTTGCAATCGGGTAACCCGTTGCTTTTGATGCCAATGCTGATGAGCGTGAAACCCTCGGGTTAATCTCAATCCCGATGATCTCATCATTTTCGGGGTTTACGGCAAACTGAACGTTACAGCCTCCGGCGAACTGACCGATGGAGTTCATCATGAGCTTCGACAGATCTCTCATTTCCTGGTAAACCGTATCGGGAAGTGTCATGGCAGGTGCCACGGTTATGGAGTCACCGGTATGCACGCCCATCGGGTCGAAATTCTCAATACTACAGATGATGATTATATTCCCCAGGTTATCCCGAAGCAATTCAACCTCGTATTCTTTCCAGCCGAGGATACTTTGTTCTACAAGTACTTCGTGAATCGGAGAAGTATGAAGTCCATTAGTGAGGGCTTTTTCAAATTCGTCGGGATTGTCGACAAATCCTCCACCGGAGCCACCCAGTGTATAGGAAGGTCTTATGACAAGAGGGAAGCCTATTTCCTGTGCAATTTCTTTACCCTGTAGGAAACTTGTTGCGGTCTCACCTTTACATACGTTAACCCCGATTTCCATCATTTTTAGACGGAATTTCTCCCGGTCTTCGGTAGTTTCAATGGCATTGATATCAACACCGATGATTCGTACACCATAATGATCCCAGATCCCGGCTTTGTCACAATCGATCGCCAGGTTCAGTGCAGTCTGGCCGCCCATGGTTGGCAACACTGCATCAATATTGTGATTTTCAAGGATATAACGAATAGAAGATTTTGTGAGGGGCTTCAGGTAAACATGATCTGCGGTCACTTTATCTGTCATGATGGTGGCCGGATTTGAGTTGATCAGGATTACTTCGATTCCTTCTTCACGCAATGAACGTGCCGCCTGGGATCCCGAATAATCAAATTCACATGCTTGTCCGATAATAATGGGACCGCTCCCGATGATAAGAACGCTTCGTATACTTCTGTCTCTTGGCATTTGTAGTGGTTAAATATGGATAGATTAGGGCCTGAACAAATTGCCACAAAGTTATGTGAAAATGCCTATAATAAAAATGTGAATTCAACCTTATTCGATACAATCAGATAAGGCCCCTGGCTTTTAGTTCCAGATACTTATTAATGGTGTTTACTGTAAGGGTTTGCGGAGCAGTTAAAATGGCGTGGATGCCGAAGGATTGAAGTTCGCGCACGATGAGTTTCTTTTCGAGTGCCAGTTTTTCTGCGATGGCCTTATTATAGATGTCCTTTGTTTTCTTTGCCCTGTTGTCAAGCAGCGACCGCATCTCGGTATTTTCAAAGAAAATGGTGACCACCAGGTGGCTCTTCGCCATTTGCCTTAGGAAGGGTAGTTGTCGGCGCATTCCACTCAGGCTTTCAAAATTTGTAAACAACAGCAAAAGGCTCCTGCGTGTTATATCCCGGCGTACCCGGGCATACAATGCTGAAAAATCTGATTCCTTATACGCGGTTTTCTGATTGTAAAGCGTTTCCAGGATTAACTGCATCTGCTTGTTGCGTTTACTCGCGGGTAGAACCGTATTTACCCGATGCTGAAAGGTGATCAGACCGGCCATATCATCTTTATTGATGGCAATGTTCGAGATCACAAGGCTTGCGTTGATGGCGTAATCCAGCAGGCTCATCCCTTCAAAGGGCATTTGCATCGTCCGACCTTTATCGATAAGGCTGTAGACCTGCTGTGATTTTTCATCCTGGTAATTGTTGACCATCAGCTCCCCGCGGCGGGCTGTCGCCTTCCAGTTGATGGTGCGGATGTCATCGCCGGTAACATAATCACGGATCTGTTCGAATTCCATGTTATGTCCGATTCTTCTGATTTTTTTAACTCCCAAATCCACAAGCCTGTGGGTAAACGCCATGATCTCGTATTTGCGCAGTTGCAGATAGGAGGGGTATACAGGGAGAACCATCGAGGCGTCAAAAACAGATTTTCTCTGCAGCAGGCCGATCCGGGAAGATGAAAAAACATTGATGCGGCCAAATTCATATTCACCGCGCTTCACCGGGCGAAGGTGATACTCAATAATTTTACTTTCACGTGAATTCAATTGCGTTTCGAAGGAAATATCCCGTCGTTGAAACTGAAAAGGAACTTCGTCGATAATTGCGACATCCACCTGAAAGGCGTAAAAGTTTTCGACATAAAGGCGGATGGGATTCTCATCCCCGTTCGAAAGTTTTTCGGGTGTAAACCGTCGTGCCAATACAGGTTTTTTCGGAAGAAAAAGAAGCAACATATCGCCGATCAACAACGCAGAGAATATGAAAAACAATGCCTTGGGCACCCAAATACTTATTCCTAAAAAATAGGAAAGAAGAAATATGAGCACCAGCAGACCAGTGATCTGGAAAAATCTTTTTCTTACAAAAAGGGACCCGATTTTCATCGTGGAACTTCTATTTTATCGATTACCTGTAATATGATATCATCTGCATCAAAACCTTCCATTTCCTTTTCCGGACTCAGGAGAATTCTGTGCCGCAGTATAGGCTGCGCCATTTCCTTGATATCTTCCGGTGTAATAAAGTCCCGGCCCTGTATAGCGGCGAATGCCTTTGCTGTTCGCAGCATGGCAATGGAAGCCCGTGGTGAGGCACCCAGGTAAATATCGGGATTGTTACGTGTTTCATGAACGAGCCGGGCAATATAATTGAGCATGTCATGCTCCACATGAATATTATAGATGGCATCCCTGTATTCCTTCAGTTCGTCAGGTGACAGAATGGGATGTATGCTATCTACAGGCAGAGTATCCTTTCTCTGCTGGTGGCCCTCAAGGATTAGTATTTCCTCTTCCTGTGACGGGTATTCAATTCCGATTTTAAACAGGAACCGGTCCAGCTGGGCTTCCGGCAGTCGATAGGTTCCTTCCTGTTCTATCGGATTTTGGGTCGCCATTACGAAATAGGGAAATTCCATCGGATAGGTTTTACCATCCATGGTCACCTGTCGTTCTTCCATTACCTCGAACAATGCCGCCTGGGTTTTGGCAGGTGCACGGTTTATTTCATCAATCAGAATGAGATTGGAAAAGATCGGGCCTTGTTTGAATTCAAATGAATTGTCCTTCAGGCTAAAAACAGAAGTTCCCAGCACGTCGGAAGGCATAAGGTCCGGAGTGAATTGAATGCGGGAGAAATCGGCCTTTATAATGCGTGCCAGCAATTTAGCTGAAAGTGTTTTTGCCACACCCGGAACTCCCTCAATCAAAACGTGGCCATCGGCGAGCAACGCTACAAGAAACAGGTCAATCATTTTGTGCTGGCCGACGATAACCTTTCCGATCTCGGTCTTGATGGCATCCACGCTCTCCTTTAGTTTCGAAAGATCGATGCGGTTTTCAAACATCTCGTTATTTTCCATTTCTCCTATATTTTGAATTCTTCGATATACCTGTTAATATTTTTTAACTCCTGTTCTGTAATTTCCCTTTTCATCTTGATATCCATAATGGCCAGCATCAGGCTCTCTACCTCACCGATGGTATGGCCGGATTTTGAAGCGATCTTTTCGTAAAGAGGTTTTCCTTCAAGGTGTTGGGGTAAATAATATTTTGATCGCAGCTGATCAAGGAAATAGCTGATGCGTTTATCTGCGATGCTGCGATGATTTTTACGTTTGTAATATAAACTGCTGATCGTGTTGACGAAATCAACAGATGTATTGCGAAGCGGTTTGATCACGGGAATCGCCCGCTGCTTACGTTTCGATTCAATTATCATGTAAATGATAAGTACTGCCAACAGGATATAATATCCCCACGCAAGTTCAGGCTGTCTGAGAATATAACGGAGCGGCGTGGCACTTTCCCTCCGTCCCTGCATATAATATTCAGCCCAGTGGAGCGGTCTGTCTGGAAGCATTGAAAGCGTAGATGAGGCAAATTCCCTGTTTTCGTCATGAAGTAAATAGAGGTTCGTAAATGCCAGCGGAGTCGTATTCAGGAAAAGGTTTCCCTTTCCATGAGGAACACGGATTGTGACGGGCTGTCCGAGATCATTTTCCGCGACGACATACATTGACGCCGTATCGATCTCCATAAATCTTCGGTATGCATTGTTTCGCTGGTAGGCAAAGGTTTTTCCATCATTCAGAACCGGATTCGTAAACCGCAGGTATGAGGAGTCCCTGTTTTCAAGATTCTTCACGAAGTCTGCATCAAAAATGTAATCATTAACCGTGAAATTCAGGGTATCCTCGAGCAATGGTGAGAAGTCATGGGCGCTGATCAAAACATTTCCACCCCCGTATACATGTTCAAGCATTACGTTCAGATCTTCTTCATCCGGATAATAACCTGTACATAAAATAAGTTGATTCGACCGCAGGGTGTCTTCCTGCTCAAACATCGTGATGTAGGATCGATCGACGCTTCCATCCGGAAAAATATCGGTCAGCACCTGGTCAAGTATGTATGCACCAAAAGGATTTTTATCCTCATGTGCCAATGAAATGGTCCAGTTGATCGGACTGGGATTTATAATCTGGATGATCACATACAGGGTAAATGCAATCAGGAGAACAATCATGTATTTTCGTTCACCCCTCATGGCTGAATTGATTTTGCCCAGTTATCAAACGTTTCGCGCACACGAAGTAAATGCTTTTCCTCAACGTCAAACTCACCGTACCAGGCGTAATCAAAAAAGTAGCTTAAATCGCCAAACCCCGTCTTGAGACTCGTATCGGAAAGTTCCGCCATGTAATCATGGTTTGTTTTACCCGGCTGCCAGTCGATCTTTCTCGCATCCGACAGTTTTTTAAGTGCATGAAGATAAATCAGGCGAATTGCGCGACGGTACTGTCCTTGCTGCGTTGCTTCGGCAATCAACGGTTCAAAATCAAGGACATGGATATTTTCTTCGTGAACGCTGTAGTCCAGTGATTTTTCCTTTTCAGACACAAAAACCTTTTGCGATTGCATTTGGATGAGCTTGTATATGGCATAGGAGGCTGCCAGGATACAAATGGTGTAAAGGAGAATATTTACAATGTTTACGCGGCCGACCTGGAAACTGAATAATTTTTGGATGAACTTAACGACCGCCTCCTTGAACATTTCCCAGAGATTTTTGCCAGGGACTACTCCTCTCGCATAATCGAAATCACTATCCGATTGAAATTCATTAATTTTTTCGGAATCAATCCTGCGAACCTCAACAGCGGATTCGTCAATTAAAACCAGGGAATCAACCTCCTGTGCCGGAAGCAATACCGGAAGCAGCAATAAAAGCCATAAATGAATGATTCTAAAAATGTTCTTCATCTTCATCAGAGGTATTCTCCTGCCCGAAGGTCTCGATTTTATTCATGAGTCCCCGTGCCTCCTTCAGTTCCACCAAATTAAAATATTGAAAACCGAGTGCGAGCAGGGGAAATGCATTCAACAGGTTACTTCCCAGAAACGCAAGGCTGAGCGTAGCATAATTTGCAATCTGAAACAGGAGTGATGGTTCAGATAATCCTGTTTCTTCCACCGCGTGCATGGTTCCGGCAAAGAAGGTTACATACCATGGGATCATGAAAATATAGGATACGAAAGACTGAATCAGAAAGGCAACGAAAATGAGCCCGAATGTGCTCCACCATTTTCCCCTGATCAATTTCATGGCTCTGCCGTAGGCCGTGAAAACATCTTTTTTCTCATAGGCCTGTATGATGAATACAAGTGAAAAGGCCACACTTAAATAGAGAGTTACCACCCCTAATCCTATCCCGGTCATAACGCCGAAGAATCCATTGATTTCTACGAATGAAATGACGAGGAATATGCCGGCCAGGTAGATGATAAAAAAAGCAATAGTCCATATGACCAGGCTGGCAAGGACGGTCCACATAAATGTTTTTACCCGCTGCCAAACCTCAGAAACACTGATATCCGTGCTTCCTTTCTCATCATAGAGAATAACATATTCGTAGACGGTTGCAATCAGCAGGGTTCCTGCGAAGAACATGAAAAGAGCCCCTGAAATCATGGGGATTCCTAATCCAAACATGTCTTGCAATGCCGATGGTGCTGTTCCCGGATCGGTAAGTGCCGAAAGATTAAGCAGGCGGCTATACCCGTCTGCCATCAGGATTGCCCCAAGGATAATAAAAGGGCCTGAAATAAAGGCGAGTGCCTTTATGAATGGCTTGGCATTCAGCCGGATGAAGTCGACAGAGGCGCTGAGCTTTGCGCTAAAATCCCTCTTCCTATGGAGTTCAAGCAATTTTTCTTGGTGCATTTTTAAAAATTTTGGCTGGATAGATTACAAAATAATAGACAATAAAGGTAGCCGAAAGTAAAATGGTGAATAAGCTGATCACCCATGGCATTTGCGTATACCGGGTAAAGAAAGATTCAATAAAGCCTGCCATAATAAAAACAGGAATCAGTCCGATGATTATTTTGAGACCTTTTTTGGCGCCATTTTTAAACGATTCCAGGCGCGTATAGGTACCCGGGAAAATGAAACTGTTACCCATGACAAAACCGGCACAGGCAGCGATCACAATGGCTGATAATTCCAGGGTGCCATGCAGCATGATTACAAGAAATGCATTGATGATAAACCCTTCCTGAGCCAGGAATGTAAAAAACGTACCCACCATGATCCCGTTCTGAAAGAGAATCCAGCCGGACCCGAGTGCTGTGGCCAGGCCTGCGGCAAAAGCCATAAATGAAACACGCACATTATTGAATGTAATGGCGAAAAACATATCTGATTCATTCATATTCGCATACACTGCCAGGGGGTCTCCTTTTTCAATGTTGCTGAGGGTCATATTCACATAACCGTCGCCCATGATGAGTCTCACAAAGGTTTCATCATTAAGCGTGGAAATAACACCCAGTCCGATGGCAATCAGAAAGATAAGAAAGGAGTAGAGGAGGGGTTTACGTACCTCATACATGAGGAGCGGCAGTTCTGTTTTCCAGAAGTAAACGATGCGCTTGCCATCTTCCTGCTTACTGCGGTAAATACTTAAGTGCAGCTTTGAGGCTAAGTTATTCAGATATTGGGTTGTCTCACTGTTGGGATACTGGGTACGTGAAAAAGACAGATCATCCGTAACCTGAATAAACAGATCAGCCAGCTGATCTGGATTTGCATGGCTGGCATCCTGAACTACATTTTCAAATTCCTTCCAGCGCTGCATATTTTGCTTTACAAATGCCGCCTCTTTCATTCTGACCTGGATTATCTTTTAATTCGTTGCAGCATCCTCCACTGCCTGCCAAACCCTGAAAACATTTCCTGAGCAAATCTTTTCGATGTCGCCCGTTGAATATCCCCTCTTTAACAGCTCCTCAATCAGGTTAGGGAACATGGATACATCTTTAAGGCCTTCAGGCAAACTGTCGCCCACTCCGTCATAATCGGAACCAATAGCAACATGATCGATTCCCGCCAGCTCTACAACATGATCGATATGATCAGCCACTTTGGAAACATTCGACCAGAAGTTATTATCGGTCATGAACTTTTGCCGGTAAGCATCCCTGGCTGAATCGCTGAGGTCAGGGTGGCTCTCCATATAATCCCGAAAATCACCGGCGACATTTTGAGAATGCTCATCAAGAAACGTAGAGCCAAAATTGATCTGGATCACCCCGCCTTCTTCCCCAAGCCTGCGGATCATATCATCCGACATGTTGCGTTCGAACCCGGGTGTAAAGTGACGGCAGGAAGAATGAGACGCGATCATCGGTACATCCGTTAAATCGACCACATCATAAAATGTACTGTCACTTACATGCGAAATGTCGACCATGATACCAACACGGTTCATTTCCTTGACTACCTCAACACCGAAAGGGGAGAGTCCATTCCAAAGTCGGGTGGTATCATAGGATGAATCGCAGATAAGATTATTCTTTGAATGGGTTAAGGTGATATATCGAATGCCGCGATTTCTGAAATATTCCACATTTGACAGATTGTCCCCGATGGGCGCACCATTTTCCATTCCCATTGGAAGGGATATCTTTCCTTCCGCAAAATTCCGTCGGACATCTTCAGGTGTTACTGCAAGCGCGAATTTATCGGGGTATAATTCTGTCATACCTTCCACCATATCTATAAGCGAATCAGCGAGTTCCTTCGCCATGCCATTGAGCTGGTATTCTGCCGGAATATAGATCGACATGAACGGTGCATCAAGTCCTCCTTTTTTTGCACGTTCGTAGTCGAAATCACCTGCATTGGTGGATATGAGAATTTCCGCGTCGGTAAGCGGGTCGAAATTTATTTCCTTCAACCGGTATGGCAGGTCAACATGCCCGTCTGTGATTATGAAGGCATGTGCCAGGCTGTCAGCGGTTTCAAGCAGATCAGCCGACTGCGGCGTGCCCTCAGCCGTATCAGAATTATCCGGTGCCTGGCAACCAAGTACAGATATAAAAATTAATAAAATCAGAGCTTTGTTCATGGTTACGGGGTTCTGGTAATATTTTCAAACCAAAGGGTAATTATAAACCTCGGCTTGGTTACATTCAACTTATTTTCAAAATAAAGTTATTATTTTAGGCGCTTATTATAAATTATCAGAAAGGTGATTGACGGATATATTCGGTGATTTATCCCGGTGAGGAAGATTAATTTTTTATGCAAACGATTCAAATACAGACTACTCAAAATGTTGGAATTCAATATGCTATTGCCGGGCTTGGTGACAGGATAGCAGCCTACCTGCTTGATTCCGTAATTATCGGAGCATATGTCATTATTGTCATGTTCCTTTTAGGATCCCTTGGGGTGAACACATACTGGCTTTTTATACTTTTTTACCTGCCTGCATTTTTTTACCATCTGTTAAGTGAGATTTTTCTCGACGGACAATCCATTGGGAAAAAACAATTCAATCTCAAGGTCGTAAGGCTTGACGGCAATCCGGTAACACTGGGTAATTATGTAATGCGCTGGATTCTTCGTTTGGTAGATATTTCCATTTCTTCTGGCGCGGTTGCCATGCTATCCATTGCGGTGACTAAGGAAGGCCAGCGTGTGGGAGATATTGCAGCAGGAACAACAGTGGTAAAACTTCGGGCACAACGTCCTGTCCAGTCCCATCAGGTTATTGAACAAATGGAGTTGGATTATACACCTGTATACAAACAAGCTGCCAGCCTCAGGTCACAGGATATCGAGCTTATCCGACAAGCGCTTTCCGCTTATAAGGAGACCGGCAATGTTCAGCCAATCCTGGCCATTACCGGGAAGGTTAAGGATCACCTTCAAATTGAATCGGATATGCCTCCCGTTACATTTCTCTATACCATTTTGAAAGACTACAGTTATCTCAATTCGCAATAAATGGCTTTGCCGGAATACTCTGCAGGTCAGCTTGCCCTGAGAAACGGTCAGGACAGGGAAGAAATCTGGATCGCCTTCAGGGGCCTGATCTATGATGTAACCAAGTCAAGATTGTGGAAAGATGGAAAGCACTATGAGCACTGGGCCGGACAGGACCTTACGGATGAATTTCCTGATGCTCCGCACGATGAATATGTCTTTGATAAGTTCAGAGTTGTAGGCCGGTTGATTTAACTGAAGAATTGACAAATTGCGCTGAAACTACCTTAAAAACTTTCTAACTTCATGAAATGATATTGATTGCAGACAGTGGCAGTTCCAAAACCGCTTGGCGGCTGATTGACAAGGATGGCATCTCGCAGTTTCTTACGGAAGGCCTGAACCCTGTTCACAAGAGTTCAGATCATCTGACTTCAATACTCAGGGATCAGCTTTTGCCGGAGCTGACCATTGATGGCAGCCAGGTAGGAGCAGTCTATTTTTATGGAGCAGGTTGTATTCCCGGAGATCCATCTGAGCGTCTGCGAGGTGTTTTGCAAAGCCTGTTTCCGGCAGCCAGCGTCGATGTTTACGATGATTTACTGGCGGTGGCAAGAGGTGTGTGCGGTCATAAAGCAGGGATTGCGTGCATTCTGGGTACAGGAACAAACTCCTGCCTTTACGATGGGGAGAATATTGCTGCCAGGATTCCGGCACTCGGATATATTCTGGGGGATGAGGGAGGAGGCGCCTGGCTTGGCAAGGAGCTGCTGGCAGCCTATTTACGGAATGAATTGCCGGCTGGAATTCATGATTCATTCGTGAAGCGGTTTAACCTGGGCCGTTCAGAAATTCTGGGAAGTGTATATACGGGAGGTCATGCCGCATCCTACCTGGCTGGTTTTAGCAAATTTATCTTTCACCACAAGGAGGATCCGTTTCTGTACAAAATGGTGTACCGCGGGTTTGCGACCTTTCTGGAAAAGAATGTGATGCGATATGATAATTTCCAGGATTATCCCGTTCATTTCAGTGGTTCCATAGCCTTTTATTACAGCTCTATTTTGCGAAAGGCGGCGGCAGACCGGGGGGTTTTAGTTAAAAATATTGTTGAAGGGCCTATTGCCGGACTTACCCTTTATTATCAGAATTAAGAAATTATGAGTATTACTGAGTCGAGTTCAAACTATGAGGATCTTGAGAACATGGCGGTTCGGGATCTGTTGGTGAATATGAATAATGAGGATAAAACAGTGCCTCATGCAGTGGAGCGATCGATCGATCAAATTGTACCACTGGTTGAAAAAATTGTTGAAAAAATGAGTGCAGGAGGACGCCTGTTTTATATTGGCGCAGGCACCTCCGGCAGGTTGGGCATACTGGATGCTTCGGAAATCCCGCCTACATATGGGATGCCGCACGGTAAGGTTATCGGTATAATGGCAGGAGGGGATGAAGCGATCAGAAAGGCTGTTGAATTTGCTGAGGATGATCCGGAACAGGCATGGAAAGATCTGCAGGAATTTAATATCAGCGAAGATGATGTGCTCGTTGGTATTGCGGCTTCCGGACGAACGCCGTATGTAATCGGCGGAATCCGGGATGCACGTAATAACGGACTGGTTACAGGCTGTATCGTTTGTAATCCGGGTTCTGAACTGGCAGAGGTATCTGAATACCCGGTGGAATTAATTGTCGGGCCGGAATTTGTGACCGGAAGTACAAGGATGAAATCAGGAACTGCCCAGAAGCTTGCGCTGAACATGATTTCAACGTCGGTAATGATCAGGCTCGGCCGGGTAAAGGGCAATAAGATGGTTGATATGCAACTTAGCAATACAAAACTTGTGGATAGGGGAACCAGAATGATCATGGAAGCATTACAGATTGGAGTGGATGACGCCCGGGACCTGCTGCATAAATATGGTTCTGTGCGCGCTGCGATTAATCATTATCTGGATGCACGAAATTGAACCTTACTACCGATGGCTGCAGTATTATAATCCCGCCGAGGATGAACGATCCCCGTTTCATGGCAAGGAATATAATTTTGATGTTTACAGCGATACGATATACGGATACTATATAGATCCTTCCTGGGATTTTATGGGTTCTGAAACCCTTTATATTAAAATTCTATTTGCTGATTATGACCGCGGTTTTGCGGTGATTGAATTTATTGGGGAATGGAATGATACCATCAACAATGATATCATGCATCTCAAGCGGAATATCGTCGATCACCTTACTCTTCAGGGTATTAACAAGTTCATTCTGATCGGTGAAAATGTGATGAATTTTCATGGTTCCGATGACTGTTATTACGAAGAGTGGTTTGAAGATGTGGAGGACGGGTGGATCGCCGCGATAAATTTTCCTGATTTCGTGCAAAGCGAAATGCAGGTTTATAATCTTGACAGCTATGTCAATATGGGAGGTACGCTTCAAATTGAGAACTGGCGAACCCTGCCGCCCCAACGTTTCTTTGAACGGGTAGATCAGCTCATCGTTCGCAGACTTGGTTGATATTAAAGGGTGCTTTTTATCTCCGCATGTTTTGAGATAAGGTATTGCCTTCCGCTTTTAACTTCAGAACATACATAACGGGTTCTTCTCAGGTTTCCTTTTTTAAACAGGCGGTCCTGGAACCGGAAAACTTCCCCCAGCGGAATATCATCCAGGTATTTTTTAGGATCCTGGTCATAATTTCCCAGGGTTTTGGTAAGGTTCGCATCGGAACAGGAGGAAGCCTTTGGATTTAACATATAGGCTGCAAGCGCATCCAGCACATCCTCCGGCACCATTTGCCTGCGTATCACCGGTTCGAGGAGGTGACTGAATACTGCTTTCCATTCTTTACCATGAGGAGAGGCTTTTCTTCCATATTTCTGAAATGTGATCAGGTGGGCAACTTCATGGAGATAGGTTACCAGGAAGGCGTACCGGTTCAGATCGGAATTTACAGTGATATAATGCTGCCGTTTTCCGGGATCATACCTGTAATCGCCAAGCTTTGACTTTCGCGGAGGTGTTATTTTGAGATGAAAAGGAAACTTTTGCCAGAGGTGACAACAGTAGCTCACAGATTCATCAGGAATAAATCTGGTAATCCTGTTTTTAAAAAGCTGGCTTTGGTCAGACGTCACAAAAACGAAGAAACAAAAAAGGCTCCAATATTTGGAGCCCTTCAAGTGTTTTTTGACTAAAAATTAGTTAGCCGATTCTTCTACGATCTCTTCTGCTTCATCAGCAATTTCTTCAGCAGCCTCATCCATATCTTCAGCGGCTTCTTCCATAACTTCAGCAGCTTCTTCAGTAGTTTCTTCTACAGCTTCGGATGCTTCTTCAGCAGCTTCTTCTATTTGATCTGCAGCTTGATCAGCAGCACTTTCATTCTTTGCTCCGCAGGCGGTAAAAGCCAAAGCGAACGCAATCGCTACGAAAAATGTTAAAATCTTTTTCATTGAATTCAGGTTTTTGTTTTAAAGGGGTCAAAGTTATATACAAATACCCATACCAATCAACCAGATGTTATTTTTTCCTAAAATATAACCTGATCGGGACACCCGTGAAATCGAAGTGTTTTCGCATTTTATTTTGCAGGAAACGCTCGTAAGGCGCTTTTATGTACTGCGGGAGGTTGCAAAAGAAAGCAAAAGTAGGCACGCTTCCCGGAAGCTGGGTGATGTACTTAATTTTGATGTATTTACCTTTTATTGCGGGTGGAGGGTTCCTTTCGATCTCCGGAAGCATTACATCATTGAGTTTTGAAGTCGAAATTTTCTTGCTCCTGTTCTCATTAATCTGCATCGCCAGCTCAATTGCCTGGAATATCCGCTGCTTTTTGATCACCGAGGTGAAGATGATGGGAATGTAGTCCAGAAGTCCGAGTTTTTCCTGTAGTGATTTTTTGAATTCATCGGCGGTTTTTGTGTTCTTCTCGATAAGGTCCCATTTGTTGACCATGATCATGATCCCCTTATTATACTTATTAGCAAGGCTGATTATATTCATGTCCTGTGCTTCAAGACCGCGCTCGGCATCCAAAAGGACCACACATACATCACTGTCCTGCAGGGCCTGCAGTGAACGAAGAACCGAATAAAACTCAATGTCCTCTTTTACCTTCGATTTTTTTCTGATCCCGGCTGTATCGGTCAGGATGAAATCATTTCCATATAATTTATACCGGGTATTGACCGCATCCCGTGTTGTTCCGGCCTCGTCTGTAACGATCGTACGTTCTTTTCCGAGCAGGGCATTCAGGAATGATGATTTTCCAACATTGGGTCTTCCAAGAATTGCGATCCTTGGAATCCCACCTTCAGGATCTTCCTGACCTTCATCAAATTCGGCCACGATTTTGTCGAGCAATTCACCTGTTCCGGATCCTGTTGCCGCTGACAGCGGATATACCTCGCCCATGCCCAGCTCATAAAATTCAACAGATTCATGGATACGTTCCGTCGTGTCGGCTTTGTTTGCCACCAGGAATACCGGTTTTTTGGAAGCCCTGAGCACGTTGGCGAAATCCTTGTCCATGTCGGTAAGCCCCGAATGGGTGTCAACCATAAATATGGCCACAGAACATTCGTCCAGTGCTATTTCAACCTGTTTCCTGATCTCACTTTCGAACTTATCTTCCGACCCCGTAACATATCCACCGGTATCCACAACCGTAAAATGTTTGCCCGTCCATTCGGCATAGCCGTAGTGACGGTCACGGGTAACACCAGACTCATCGTCCATAATGGCCTTACGCCTTTCCACGAGACGATTAAAAAGTGTTGATTTACCGACATTCGGACGGCCTACGATTGCTACAATATTTGCCACAGCGAAAAGTTGATTTATAATTTAGCTGCAAAGATACGAGGTTTATTTATCTTGTCCTGAAAGAGTTCACTATGAAGCTCAAGTTTCTTGATACAATTCAAACCGCATACGACAAGGCTTTACTAATAGAGGCGGACCTGGCGGATATGAATTACATAATTTTTTCTGATCATCACCGGGGCACCGGGGACAGGGCCGATGATTATCGGTTTGCTTCGGCTACATATGAACAGGCCTTAACACATTATGAAAAAATCGGGGCGACACTGGTATTGCTGGGGGATGTTGAAGAGCTATGGGAGAATTCCTTTAACAATGTCCTCAATTATTATCATGAGATCACTACACGGGAGTTAAAATTTGATAGTGAATCCAGGTACCTGCGGATCTGGGGCAACCATGATTCCGACTGGAGAAGTAAAAAGTTTGTTGCCAAACACCTGGGGTTACAACGACCGGCCTATGAATCGGTAAAAATTCAGGTGAAGGATAAGGGAAACCTGCTTGGGCATATTTTCCTGATTCATGGCCACCAGGGATCAACTTTCAGTGATGAATATGCCCGGTTGAGTAAGTTTTTTGTACGGTACTTCTGGCGGCATTTTCAGCGAATTTTCAATAAGCCCCTCGATACTGCCGCCACAAATACGAGGATGCGATCCAGGCACGATCAGAAATATTATAGCTGGGCGCGTGAGCATAACCATGATGTGATCGTAATTACCGGACATTCGCATGAACCCGTGTTTAATTCATTCACCTATGCCGACAGGCTTCGGGTGGACTTGTTCAGGTTGACCGAAAAGGAAGCGGCCGGGATACTCACACCACCGGAAGCATCTCTGCTTGAGGAGGTGCGGGAACGTTCCGAAGCATTGAAAAATCATGATGCCACATTGCTGAACCCGGAGGGCCGGGCAGTCCCCTGTTATTTCAATACCGGCTGTTGTTCATTCAGCGATGGTGAAATCACAGGAATTGAAATTTCAGACCAGGAAATTCGGCTTATTAAATGGACACCAGACGGACAGCGAAAGATCATACAAAAGGAACGGCTCAGACGTATATTTGATTTGCTGGACCTGGATGCACAGATTACCACAGAAACCATATAAGCTAATACCCGAAACCTTTGAGAACCCGCTGTTTCTTGCGCCAATCTTCTGCAACTTTTACAAATGTTTCCAGGTGAATCTGCTTCTGGAAGAATTTTTCAAGTTCCTCACGTGCCATGATACCGGTCTTCTTTAAAGCCTCTCCGGCTTTTCCAATTATAATGCCTTTCTGGCTTTTGCGCTCCACGTAGATCAACGCACGTATCCTGATGATTTCTTCATCCTCCAGGAATTCTTCTATCTCAACTTCTGTGGAGTAGGGAACTTCCTTTCGGTAATTTAAAAAGATCTTTTCGCGGATTATTTCGGCAGCGAAAAAGCGCTCCGGCCGGTCGGTAATCTGGTCTTTTGGGAAATATGGCGGATGCTCCGGCAGGTAGGATATGATTGCTTCGAAAACAGGCTCTATATTAATGCCCTCCTTAGCCGAAATCATAAAGTATTCTTCTGCGTCAACAGCTTCTTTCCAATACTCAAATTTATCTTCGGCCTGGGTTCCTTTCGCCTGGTCAATTTTATTCATTACCAGGATTACAGGTGCCTGTATCTGAACCAGGTTTTCCGCAAGTTTCTCATCATAGGTGTCATAGAGGTCGGTCACCAAAAGAACCACATCTGCATCCTCAAGTGATGATTTCACAAAATGCATCATCGATTCCTGAAGCCGGTATTCGGGTCGTATAATGCCTGGTGTATCGGAATAGACGAGCTGAAAATCTTTACCGCTGAGGATTCCCATGATACGATGACGGGTTGTTTGAGCCTTGGAAGTGATAATGGAAAGGCGTTCACCGATCATTTGATTCATCAAGGTGGACTTGCCCACATTGGGTTTACCGATGATCGCAACAAAACCAGCTTTATGATGGGTAGCGCTCAATTTCGTTTTTTATTAAAGTTACTTTATCCTTCTTTAATATAGTGAAAAATGGCATAAAAATTGGTGTTAATAAAGTACAACCCATGTGCTATGAAAGTTAACTTCTACCCGGCTCTGTTCTGCGTGATAACCCTGGTTTCATGTCAGTCGGCCCACCTTGTGCCGGTGTCTTATTCTGTTGAAAATCCCGGTGAGACCATCTCATTCGTTAAGGATGAAATCGCAGAAATCTACCTTGAGCATATTCCTGATGAGTCGAAACAATTGGTATTTGATCTTGATGTATGGAATACAGGGAACGAATACATGGTTGTTAAGCCTCAGAACATGATGATTTTTGGTTCTCCTGTTCCTTTTCCAACTCCTTCAAACACAGACCTGAACGTATATCAGGAAACAGTATCAATTTCAGGAGTTACCGGGAAACGTGCATCATCACAGGAGGAGGTGAATGCGTTCTTCAGGAGGCGTATAAGATCCCAGCAGGCAGCGCAAATCGCACTTGTGCTGGCGGGTGTGGCACTGGCGGTTAATGATGCGGTACAGGATTCAAAAGATTATAACAAGGAATTCTGGACAAAACAGGATTCAAGACGTTCGGCAGCGAGGGATGTCGCTACGTTTGCCGGGTTTCTTACGGTTGATATCCTTAGTCAGGCTTTTGAGCACGAAACAGTGCAGGTGCGTGAAGATCTGGCATACCTTCCACAGGAGTATCTGAATGAAGAGATGCTGTATCCTGATGGTCACACCAGGGGGAGGGTATTTTTCAGGTATTCTGTCGATTATGATTATTATCGGATTATCCTCCCGGTAGAAGGAGTTCATTATATTTTCGACTTTCGCAGACCGGAACCAGCTGAACGAAAATTCCTGAAAAGGATACACGAATAGCTATTGTCTCTGGCTATTAACCTTTTCGCGCAGTATACTTTGCATCATATTTTCCGGAAGGCATAATAATATTTGTTGAAGGACAATTGTGCCGAATTTTCTTTTGATCCGGCGGTTGTTTACTCCTACTCATTTTTGTATATTCAGAGTCGCAAATTGGCGTAAAATTTAATAACTGGCTGATTTTGAGGTAAGGGGTTAATGACATATCAGCTCATTTTCTTCGTTGCGAATAAATCTGCTTCAGGGATTAATCAACCTTAAAGAATACTGATATGCCCATATACATGGATCGACATGATGTACCTGATAATATTCATGCAGAACATGTTGCCGAAATGCACCAGCAGGACATGAAGATTCAGCACCTGTACGGATGCAAGGGACTGACCTACTGGTGCGATGAGAACAGGAAAACTGCATTTTGCCTGATTGAAGCGCCAAACAAAAAAGCTTTGCAGGACATGCACAATCATGCCCACGGCGCTGTGCCCCATCAAATTATTGAGGTGGACGATCGGTTGGTAGAATCTTTCCTGGGAAGAATTGAAGATCCTGAAAATACAGCAGGTACGGAATTGAATATTATTACGGAATCAGCTTTCAGGTTTATAATGGTTGTGAGTTTCGACAAAAACCCGAATGTATTTTCAGGAACACAATCCATTCGCGATTGTGCACGTATCGCAGAAAATGCCTCTGGTGAATTTGAGGGAAGCATTGTGGAAATGAGTACAGCCGGTATCATGATGTCTTTTGCTACAGCTAAAAACGCGGTTGAAGCCGCACTTTATACCCACTCGGGGCTGAAAGAATATCTTTCGAGTTCCCGTGTCGACGATGTTCAATGTACTATCAGTCTTAGTGCCGGCTCACCTGTCACCGATAAGAATGAATTATTCGGTGAAACCGTCACACTGGCGCGCAGAATGTGTTTGGCAGGTGAGAATTGCATTCTGGTTACAGCTGAGGTGAAATCGCTGTATGAAGATGAAACGCTGGAAGATTTTCCGAAGCATGGTTTCATTACCACACTTCGCATGGTGGAGATCGAATTTCTAACTATGCTGATGGATTATACTGAACAGTCCTGGAACGAAACTGAATTCAAAATCACCGATCTGAGCAAGAATCTTGGCTATAGCAAATCCCAGCTTTATCGAAAGATTGTTTCCCTTACGGGGCAGTCTCCAAATAGCTTTATAAAAAAATTCCGCTTGAAAAAAGCGCTGGACATGATCGAAAGCACCAGTCAGAACATTGCGGAAATAGCCTTCGATACGGGCTTCAACAGTCCGTCCTATTTTTCGAAGTGCTTTTATGAAACCTATGGAATACTTCCTTCCACCTACGCCAAGCGATTGGCCGAGGCAGAATAATCAAAGTTTTTTCGTATTCCCGAACCCTTCCGAAGGCTGAACCAAAAGTAGGATTCTTTGAATCATTCGTAGTATTGTTTCCTTTCTGATTCAGATACATTGTGCTAAATAAAAATTAACCAGCATGATAAAATCTGAAGTACACATTGATGATGCTCTTGTTCAGGAGTTGTCATCCAAACTAAGAGGAACCATTGTTCTTCCGGAGAGCGGCGAGTACGATGAAGAGCGGGAAGTATACAATGCGATGATTGACAAGTATCCGGCGATGATCATTAAATGCGCCGACGTTGCCGATGTTATCGAATCGGTAAATTTTGGCAGGCAAAATGATCTTCTGGTGGCCGTCCGCGGAGGAGGGCACAATGGCGGAGGTCTTGGCATCTGTGATAACGGAATTGTAATCGATCTGTCGGGATTGAAGTTTGTCAGGGTAAATCAGGCGGATAATACAGTTCGTGTTGGCGGCGGAAATGTTTGGGGAGAAGTAGACCATGCCACACATCCTTTCGGACTAGCCATACCGGCGGGGATCATTTCAAGCACCGGTGTTGGGGGACTCACCCTTGGGGGCGGAATTGGATACCTTAGCCGTAAATACGGACTAACGATCGATAATTTACTGGAAGCGGACATGGTACTTGCCGATGGTTCGGCGGTAACTGTTAATAAAGACCAGCACCCGGATCTGTTCTGGGCGATTCGTGGTGGTGGCGGGAATTTTGGAATTGTTACGTCTTTCAAATTTCAGGCGCATCCGGTAAAAACTGTCTATGGCGGTCCTACGCTCTGGCCTATTGAACAGACCGAAGAGATAATGGAATGGTATCATGAATTTATACAATCGGCGCCTGAAGACCTCAACGGATTCATCGCCACAATGGTAATTCCCGGCCCTCCATTTCCTGAAGCACTTCATCACAAACAGTTCTGCGGGATTGTGTGGTGTTATACCGGAGAAGAGAAGGATGAGGAAGCCGTGTTTGCTCCGGTTCGCGCAAAAAATCCTGTGTTTGAACATGTCGGAAGAATGCCTTACCCCATGATTCAAACCCTTTTTGACGGAATGATGCCTCCCGGACTGCAATGGTACTGGAGGGCTGACTTCTTCAATGATTTCCGACCGGAAATACGAAAGGCTCACCGGGAATTCGGATCAAAGATTCCGACGCTGTTGTCACAAATGCATTGTTACCCGATAACGGGCGCGGCATCACGGCCCGGAAATGAGGATACTGCCTGGGCATACCGGGATGCCAAATATTCGGGAGTGATCGTTGGCGTTGATCCTGATCCGGCAAATGCAGAACTCATCACGGAGTGGTGCAAGGATTACTGGGAAGCGCTGCATCCATATTCGGCAGGCGGGGCCTATTTAAATTTTATTATGGATGAAGGCAACGACCGCGTGCGTGCCAGTTTCCGGCAGAACTATGACAAGCTGGTTCAAATTAAAAAGAAATATGATCCGCAAAATCTGTTTCGTGTGAACCAGAACATTAAACCTTCCAATTAATTTAACAAATCAGCATTAGCTATGAATTACAATAAATTAACACCATTAGTATTAGTACTTATTTTATTCTCATTTATCAGTCAGGCACAGAATTCAATTGCTCTTACAGCTAAAACCAAAACCCTGGAATGGAATGATTGTCCGCCGTTTATGCCGGAAGGATGTAAGATCGCGGTGTTGCAGGGTGATCCTTCCAAGGGTGATTTTGATGTCTTTTTCAAGGTGCCGCCGAACTATGACATCCCCAATCACTATCATACCTCCCCGGAGCGTATGGTCCTGGTTTCAGGAGAACTGCATGTTACTTATCAAGGGGAGAAATCGAGTGTGATGAAAGTGGGTACGTATGCGTATGGACCTGCCAAGAAGCCTCACGTTGCTACGTGTAAGGGTGGTGACCCGTGCGTGATATTTATCGCCTTTGAAGATCCACTGGATGCGTTTCCCTTTGAAAGCGTAGAATAATTGCATTTCAATAAACTGCAGATTGCTCCTGGAGAAGACAGCCAACCGGCTGTCTTTTTTGTTGAAACAGGAATATCCACCACGAAATTGAACGGATTTACATTTCCGTTTAATTCCTTATCTTCCCGATTGGATCATCAGAACCGGATTGAATAATTCCTTAAAAACAGAATCGGAAGAAAAGCTGCCCAGAACATTGGGAATGTGGGGTATCTGGTTGCTAGTTGTGAACGGACTGATCGGTGCGGGGATTTTTGGATTGCCAAGCGGTGCGGCAGCACTGGCAGGTGAGTACAGCATTTTTATTTATATCCTGTGTGCGGCCTTAATCCTTTCGGTGATTTTCTGTTTTGCTGAGCTTGCCAGTTATTTCAAAGGAACAGGAGGGCCCATTCGTTATGCAACTGCTGCATTTAATCCGTTTATGGGATTTCAGGCCGGATGGCTTTTTTACATAGCGCGTGTCGTTTCATTTTCAGCCAACAGCGTACTTCTTGTGGACAGTATCGGGTACTTCTTCCCGTCGCTGGCGACAGGTTCGTACAGACTTATCCTGCTGGCATTGATTTGCGGATTGCTCACCCTTGTAAATGTGCTTGGGGCTATTGGTTCAATTCGCTCCCTGGCAGGTGTTACTTTCGTTAAATTTTTCGTTTTGATATTGCTGGTACTTACCGGAATATACCTGTACGGCGGGGATATCATACCATCACTAAATTCACCTCTTCCCGAGATCAATGACCTGGGCAAAGCGGCATTACTCCTGATCTATGCCTTTGTAGGGTTCGAAGGAGGGGTGGTGAATGCCGGCGAGGCTAAAAATCCGGTAAAAGATATACCACGTGCCCTGTTGCTGGGAATTGGGATGGTAACGATTCTTTATATTTTGATCCAGGCGGTGAGCATGGCAGTTGTGCCTGACATTGCTTCAACAACAACTCCGCTGCTGGATGTTGCAAACGGACTGATGGGAAATACGGGGGCGGTTATCTTAATGATCGGGGTGGTTGCCTCTGTAGGCGGAAACCTGATTGCCGCCATATTCTCGACACCCAGGTTAACCTATGCCCTGGCCAATGACGGACACCTTCCGGGCTGGTTCGGACGCGTTCATCCGAAATTTCTGACCCCGGCGAATTCCATTATCTTTTACGGAGTATTATCGTTTATTCTGGCGGCTTTTGGTTCCTTTATCTGGCTGGCCGCATCGACAGTTCTTTCAAGATTATTCCTGTATATGTTATCCATCGCATCCATTCCAAAATTGCGCAAAACACGAAGTACAGAGGAGAGTTTCAAACTTCCCTTTGGCTATCTCATACCGGTTATTGCAATTCTCGCATGTGTCTGGCTCATGTTCCAGGTTTCATTTGACTCTATCCTGGCCACCATTGGATATGTCGGGCTTGGAACCGGACTTTACATGGTAAGGAGATATTCCAAAGAGTGATTCATGCAACTTTTTAGCTGAATATCAGTCTATACTATAAAGACTTGCTTCACTATGTTTACCAACTACCTCAAAATTGCCTTGCGGAATCTCCGTAAGTACAAGGCATATGCATTCATCAATATTTTCGGGTTGGCTATTGGAATGGCCGCTACAATTCTCATGCTGCTTTTTGTTCAGAATGAACTGAGCTATGATACCTATAATGAAAAAGCAGATCGTATTTATCGCGCTTCACGGGAGTGGGTAGACGACAAGGGTGTTTCATCACTCCATCTGGGACACTTAGCGCCGCCTTTCAGTCCGTTACTGAAGAATGATTTCGAGGGGATTATTGAAGAATCCGGACGGATAGCTACAGCGCGTGGCACCCTGGTGGAAGCCAATGAAAAAAAGTTTGAGGAGCAAAATTTCTTCTTCGGAGAGAATCAGATCTTTTCCATCTTCTCGTGGGACTTTGTGGCCGGCGATCCCAATGAAGCGCTCACTTCGCCTGATGGAATTGTCATTACAGAAACGACAGCAGAGCGATACTTTGGACGGAAGGATGTGATGGGTGAAGAATTGATGTTCAATAATTATGGTATGTCTTTTCCATTCAAAGTGACGGGAATTGTGAAAGATATCCCAACAAATTCTCATTTCACCTGGGATTTCATGGCATCGTTCCGGGCAGTGGAGGAAGCCTTCGGAACGGAGCAGATGATGCAGAACTGGGGTAGTAATAATTACTCTACCTATATTCTCCTTGAGGAAGGTAAAGATATATCAGCCCTTGAGGCGGGCATCCCCGATTTCTTTGATAAACACCTGGGCACCAGTAATGACGGAGAGCCTGCCAGCAAGTACAACCGTCTTCACTTCTGGCCTTTGACGGACGTTCACCTTTATTCGCATCTGGATTCTGAAATTGAAGCCAATGGTGACATTGCTTATGTATATCTGTATGGCATCATCGCCATGTTTACACTCATCATTGCGTGTATCAATTTTATGAATTTATCAACAGCGCAGTCTGCGCAACGCGGCAGGGAAGTGGGGATGCGAAAAGTCATGGGCGCAATGAAATCGGGGCTGGTGCGGCAGTTTCTTACTGAATCTATTGTATTTGCACTATTGGGATTGCTACTTTCATTTGTCCTGATTTACCTTGTTCTCCCGTATTTCAATGACTTCTTCCAGCGTCAGATCACTATAGATTTTTTCCAAAATTCCTTTTTATGGATTTTACTCCTGGGAATAGTTCTTTTTGTGGGAATACTGGCCGGATTATACCCTGCATTTTACCTTACAAAATTTCAGCCGGCAACCATTCTCAAAGGTCAACTGCCTTCTGCGAAATTATCCTTCCGATCGGCGTTGGTGGTTTTCCAGTTCTTTATTTCTATTGTCCTGATCATTGGTGTAGGAATGGTTAAAGATCAGTTGAATTATGTGCAAAATAAAAGTCTGGGGTTTGATAAAGACCATATCATAATCCTCCCTTCAACAGGTGAAATTTATGAGCGGTTTGGTGATCTGAGGCAGCAATTTCTGCAGCAACCGGGCATCAGTGAGGTGACACTTTCGAGCCGTGTTCCTTCAGGGCGCCTGCTGGACTCCCAGGGTGGGGAGGTGGAAGTTGACGGAGAAATGAAGGTGCTGGATGTTCGGGTTGCAGATATTCATGTTGACTTCGATTATATGAAGACCTACAAGGTTCCGTTTGCTGCAGGAAGGGATTTTGACCCTATGCTTGCCAGTGATTCCTCCCAATCCTTTATCCTGAACGAGGCGGCTGTGATGGCAATCGGATGGTCTTCGCCGGAAGAATCGATTGGTAAGGCATTCAATTATGGCGGGAGGAAAGGTCAGGTGATTGGCGTCGTCAAAGATTTTCATTTTGAGTCATTGCACCAGTCAATCGCGCCCATCGTATTTATGATCACCCAGGGCCGGGCGAATGTAGTTTCCATTAAATATAATCCGGATCAAAAGGAGGAGGTTGTGGCCTACCTCAAAGAACAATGGTCCTTTTTCAGGCCTGGATTTCCTTTTGACTACCAGGAGGTTTCAAACCAGTTTAATTCACAATATGAAAATGAAGAACGACTGGCAAACCTTGTTACATCATTTTCTGTACTGGCAGTGCTAATCGCTGCAATGGGACTGTTCGGACTGGCGACATTTGTTGCGGAACGCCGCACAAAGGAACTGGGAATACGTAAGGTGATGGGAGCTTCGGTGTGGCAATTGCTCGTTCTGCTGGGCAAGAATTTTACGGGTCTTGTGCTCATAGCCCTGATCATTGCGGTTCCTGTGGCTTACTTCGGACTAGATCAGTGGCTGGACAGTTTTGCCTATCGAATGAATATTGGATTCTGGCCGTTCATAATCGGAGGTATTGTAGCATTGGTCATTTCGTGGGTAACGATCAGTTATCAAACGTTACGTGCTGCGCGGACAAATCCGGTGGATTCCCTGAGGTCTGAGTAAGTCCTATTCAGTGCGTATACCGCTTCATCTGATCTGTTATGATGGTGAGCGCTTCTTTCCAGGCAGAAAGAAGTTCCGGGGTAGAGTATTCTCCTAACTGATCATCGATGGTCTCCATCAGTGATTCCATAACGATGGGGTAGTGGGCTCCCGAAACGCCGTATTTCGAATGACTTTCACCGAGAAATTTTAATCCCAGCTCCAGGTTTTCAGGTCGGCTCAGGGAATAGATGATGCCACCCAGCATGTGGGTTAAAAGGCGTCCCTGGTCCTTCATATTTTTCTTGAAAAGAGCACGCGTTTCCGGTGATTTCTCAAAGACCCGTTCGTAGAACTTACTGGCAAAATCATCTTCATTTCTTAGAAGGTAATCCATCGAACTCTGGAGAGCAAGCTTGATGTCGGGGTTTTTAAATCCCTTTATTTCATAAATTTTGGTTTCGTGTTCATGACCCGCCAGCTGGGGTTGGAATTCCTGTCCTACATCAAAGGTACCTTCGGGAACGGCCTTGAAAATTGATTCTGAAACCAGCAGGCGCGTGCCTGCCACTTTATTATAATTCTGGATGCGGCTTGCGGTATTGACAGGATCTCCGATGACTGCAAATTGCTTGTGCTTTGGATGGCCGAGGTGGCCGATAAATGCCTTTCCAAAATTGATGCCGATACCCATTTGGATTCGTATATCAAAATCAACAAGCTCCAGGTGGTTCAGTCTTTCAATGGCATAATACATTCCTAACGCTGCGCGAACTGCATCGGTACAATTCTTCTCTTTCAAGCCGCCGGACACGCCGAATAGCCCGATAATTTCATCACCAACATATTGGTAGATGACCCCATTGTTGAAAAGAATGGGATCTCCGATCACTGTATAAAAACGGTTCAGAACATGGGCCACGTCAAATGTGTTATTGCTGACGGCCATTTTCGTGAAATTCCGGATATCACAGAAGAGGATGGCAATCGCACGCTCTTCGGCATCACCCTCGGGCACCATTTCAAGCTGCAATTTATTTACTTCGGAGCTTGTCCAGACCAGGCGTTCAATGCTTACATCCCCTTTGGGATAACACTGGCATGCCAGCCTGATGGATGGGTCCCACTTGCGCAATCGTGCAGTTTCATGCTCCTTCATAGTACGCGGACTTAAATTTGAGTGGCCGTCGATTACGCGTACACGACATGTTGTGCACTGTCCGTTTCCACCACATTCATGAAGATGCGGAATTTGATTGTTGATAGAAATTTCCAGAAGGGTTGCATCAGGGTCATCACTTATAACCTCTTGATTAATGCCGGTGTAGGTGATTACAGGATGCTTTAATTCGGACATTGAGTTTTTTTAAATGTAAAATACAAAATCTTTAAATATATCTGATCTAAATCCTGAAATCATGAACCGTGATTTTTGAACCTGCTTAATAGTTCTATATCTTGGGTCTGAACTGAATACTATGGAATTTACAACCCTGCATCCCATTACCAGCCTGGATTCTCAAAAGAATCTTTCAAAACGCTACCACGCATTTGAGATGCTTCTTGCAGAATTAAAAAACAGGCAATTGCCTGATACTGTGATTGCTGCAATCAATGTTCAAATTGATTTGATAAATCAGGCCCATCCGGATTCAAAAAAGATTTCCAGGCAACTCCGAAAATCACAGGGAGCGGTTTTGGAGCTTTTGGAAAAGGAGATGAACGTGGTTGTAAAAAAACATTATCAAATGCGGTGGTTGGCACTGGGTCTGGCGGTTTTTGGTGTTCCTCTCGGCGTTTCGTTCGGATTGACGCTTGGCAATATGGCATTTCTTGGTATCGGGTTGCCAATAGGGATGGTCATCGGCATGGCTATCGGATCCGCCATGGATAAAAAAGCCGCCGAGGAAGGCAGGCAGCTGGATGTTGATATTTTGTAAAACAGACATACAATAAGATTTTTCTTTTGGTAGTCCGTGATCTTCGCGTTATTCCCCAATAAGGGGTTTGGGGTGGAGCGGTCTGAATCAGTAGTTTGCTAACTTTTCTCTTCTGATACTATAATTGTATTTCTGCCGTTATTTTTTCGCCAAAACAGTAGGGGTCGGCTTGCGGGGTAACCAGGCAAATTTCCTGAAGTGAAAAAATTAGCTGTAACCATTTTTTTTTTATTGATGGCAATGGCGGTTTCGGCCCAGAATCAAAAGAAAGTTCTTACTCATCATGTCTTTTCATTTGAAATCGTGCCCGGCCTCGGAACTTCCGGGTTCAATCCGGGAGAGGTAACTTCGAATTTCAGTTTCAATATTTTCTCGGGCTATAAATTCTGGAACAGGGGGATTGCCCTTTCAGGAATATCTTCCATGCATGTGGCAGAAACACGCGGCTTCCAGATTTCCGGGATTGCCAATATGACCGGGTTGAATTTTGAATTAAGCCCATTTATAACACCTGAAGATGAGGCAGATATGAACGGTCTTCAACTCGCGGGAGTATATAATTATGTGCGGGACTACATCCATGGGGCGCAGATCTCGGGTCTTTATAATCGCGGGAGAAATCTGTTTGGCTTACAGGTTTCTGCTATCAACAGAATCAGCGGTTTTGGTTTTGGAGCGCAGCTTGGCATTCTGTACAACTGGAGTGCCGGCTCATTTGACGGAGCCCAGCTGGGCATCCTTGTTAATGAAACCAATAACAGGCTGGTGGGTCTTCAACTTGCCTCCCTGAACCTGGCAAAGCTTATTGAGGGTAAAAATTCAGATCAGGGGGGCAAATTGACTGGCTTTCAGATTGGCCTGATCAATTATTCCGGTGAGATGCACGGGTTTCAAATCGGCCTGATCAATATTGCGGGTAAAATGAGGGGAACACAGTTCGGACTAGTAAATATTGGTTCGGCACGAAATACTCCCGTTGGCATTCGAGGCGGTACGATGATCGGCCTTTTCAACGGAGGGGTATTTCACAGTGTTGGGGTTCGAACAAGCGAATTATTTTTATATAATATTTCTCTTGAAACAGGAACACATAAGAATGCACAAATGCTGGGTGAAACGACCCACCGATACCTTACTTCCCGAATTGAATATGGGTTTTCACCAACTCTAAGTGATGGTTACAAACGGCAATTCGGAGTTTCAATCCATAAGTACTATTATAATCGCACATTAACGCCAGGAATGAACCAGCGACGGTTTGTCAATGGAAGCCTTGGCCTTCGATACCTTCAACTTAGTGGTGAGAAATTTGATGTTGACAATGTATATGGCACTGTGGGCATAGAGGGTGGATATCAACCCTTCAAGAAAATAGGTGTTTATGTGACTGCCCAAATCGAGTTGAATTATGCCTGGAACGGATTGGGCACGTCGAATTTGCCACATTCCTCGTTTGATGCAGGAAGCGGTATCATGTGGCCAGGATGGCGGCTGGGTTTACAGGTTCATTAAAGGACAGCAGGCTGAGGAGCAAGTTTGCTTTTTCGCATCGGCTGAAGTTTACGGTATGTAAGAGATCTCCATAGCCATTCCAGTGGTCCGAAACGGAAATAGTGCAGCCAGATCGGACTCGCTATAATTTGGAAGACCCAGATTCCTGCTACTACATAGTAGAGTTCATATCGCTGCAATTTTCCAAATAATCCAAAGCCGAAACTATAGAAAATGAACATGCAAATAACTGAATGCATCACATAGTTGGTAAGTGCCATTCGGCCAACCGCTGCCAGTCCTTTTTTCAATATGTTCAGAATGTTGAGTTTGCAGAAGATCATAATGAGCCCAATGTGTCCTGTGAGGATGAACAAGCGGCCAACAGGATAGGTGATCTGAGCCCTGGACATTGCCAGCGGAAGGAAGGATCCATCAACGGCCATATTGAATTCAATGTAGTTAATTAAAATTCCAACCGGATATCCAATGAGCATCATCAATCCATAAAACAGGTAGGATTTTTCAGCTGTAATGATCCTTAAACGATAGAGTGCGATGCCAATGATCATTATACTCAGAATATCATAGATACCCCAGTCATAGAGGTGCATTTGGATATTGTTGTTCATTGGGGCAAATGCCGCTACCATTCCCAGGTAACTTTTTTGCGTGTCTTTTGTATACTTTTCCAGGTTCTCAGCTCGTTTTTCCGGCGCTTTCAGAACCCCTTCCCATTCCTCCTTTGCTGCAACAAGATCCTCATCTGCGTTCTCCTGTTCCGCTTCGGTCAATGCCTGAAATTCCTCATATTTAGCACGATTGTCCAGCATTTCGGAATAGTCCAGGTAGCTTTTGCCCGAATCAATAGCCAGCAAAAGCAAACCGGCGATGATCAGGTATACAGGTTTTGCATTCCGGAAAATGAAAATCAGTAATCCCATTACGCCGTATGCATAAAGAATTTCACCCCACCATAACAGAAGGTATGCGTGAATTATGCCGAAGACAATAAGCCAGACAGTCCGGCTGAAATAAATATCTGCCACCCGAATCCCTGCTTCTTTTCGAATAAGCCGATCTGTGAGCAATACCATTCCCACTCCGAATAGCATGCTGAACAATCCACGCATGGTTCCTTCAAAGAAAATGCTGGTTATCTCAAAAACGAGAAGGTTCAATCCAGTATCTCCGCCTGCTACTGAAGGATTCCAGTATGCAGCCGGGCCGAGGCCAAAACCGGTAATATTCATTAACAGAATTCCAAATAGTGCAATTCCACGTGTGATGTCCAGGGCTGTAATCCGGTCGATTGAAGAAACCGGATTCAGCGTAGTAGCAGGTTGATTGAGCATGTTTGTTGAAGGGGGTTGAGATTAGGGGGACGCAGAAATCCACTATGAACCTGCGCTGAAGAGCTGAATATAGCATGAAAGATTAATATTTACAATAAGGGATTACATGTGAAATCCCGCCCTATGCCTGTTTGAAGGGGTAATTTAATTTTATTCGAGGCAGAATAGAGCTATATTTATTTTCCACCAATAAGAAACAATGAGAGCTTTATTTCTACTATCAGTTGCATTATTACTATCTCCCGGAATTTTCGCCCAGGATTTTGACAGTCTCTTATCTTCAGTAAAATATCGCAATATAGGTCCATTCCGCGGGGGACGATCTGTATCAGCGAGTGGCGTTGTGGGAGATCCGTTAACCTATTACATGGGAACTACCGGCGGAGGTTTATGGAAAACCGAAGATGCCGGCCAAACCTGGAAAAATATATCGGATGGTTATTTCAAGACCGGCTCCGTTGGTGCTGTGGCGGTTTCTGAAAGTGATCCAAATGTGGTTTACTGCGGAATGGGCGAACATGCGCCCCGCGGTGTGATGACATCCTATGGTGATGGAGTTTATAAATCAACCGATGGAGGCAAGACGTGGGCTCATCTTGGCCTTGAAAAGACCCA
>JBNKGL010000018.1:0-85105 GCA_050289805.1 Cyclobacteriaceae bacterium | reverse complement strand
TTTCCATTGATGAAAAAGTAGGCAAAAAATCTAGGCCTGGCCCTCCCGAAGGGATCCCTACGGGAAAACTCGTCGGCCTTGCCTCCTCGAACACGGCCCAGGCCGGTCCTTCTTCATCGTCATCCTGAGCTTGTCTCAGGATCCCCCAGTTCATTGCATACAACAGGAGATCCCCGCCTACCGGTTTACCTGCCGAAGCAATTGCGTAGGTAGGAGGACAGGCTGAACAGCCTTCCGCCAATACCGATGGCATGCCACACATTTTCAAGGGTACAGTACAATCCTTAACCATAAATTAATTATGTTATAATCTGGAATCAATCTCACCCCTAATGAAGCTCAAATCGATCCCCACAAAAAAGTCAGACCACTACTTCTTCCTCTTCTACGCCTTTTATTTCCTGATCACGCAGTTTATCGGGTTTTCATATACCGCCTCTGTGCGTATAGAAAATGAAGGGGGATTACCATTGATCGCCGTCATACATGGTGTCTTCGGGGGTTTGTGGTATGCATTGTTTGGCGTACAATGCCTTCTGATCACCGGCAAAAAGGTAAAATGGCACATGATCCTCGGACCATCCGGAATTCCGATCGTTATTTGTGTCTTCCTGACTGGCATCTATGCTGTTTTCCGGGTGAATACACCGGAAGAAGAGATACCCTTTGAAATAATGGGTTCCGAGATCGTATTATTTATCATGGGGCTGATCTATGCAACGCTGGGTTTTGTCAACCGGAAAAATGCACCCGCACATAAGCGTTATTTTCTGATGAGTATGATCATGTTAAGTCCGGCAGGTATCGCACGCTTCTGGGAACTGACTGGCATTGCTCCGACCGAGGTCATTTATTTTGTGCTGTTTCTATTTATCATCCCCATTCTCTCCATAGTTGCATACGACTTGCTGGCATATCGACGGGTGTTTAAAGCCACGGTGGTTTCACTTATCGCATATGCACTCAGTCTTTACCCGGGAAGCCTCCTCGGGCAATGGATAGTGGATTATATTCGGCCGTTGTTTTTGTAGGGTGGAATATCCCCTAAATCTGGTCGTAGGTTCCTACCTACGACCTTATGCTTTATTTATTTGGTCGTAGATATCCCGAAGCGACTCCTTCGGAGGGAATCTACGACCAGAATGGGATGAAGGGCGAGGGTTTTTTCCCGATCGTCATCCTGAGCTTGTCCCAAAGGGACCCCTTCGGGGTCTCAGGATCCCCTATTTGCCTGCATTCCATCAGGAGATCCCGGCCCGACCCTGAACCAAGTTCAGGGATTACGCCGGGATGACGGTGAGTGGATGGGCATGCCTACTTCCCCCCTCGAGGGGGGATTAAGGGGGGTGTCTCCGCTAAATCAAGTCGTAGAAAGGAATCTACGACCAGAATGGGGACCAATCTTCCTTTATCGTCATCCTGAAGAGCCTCCGGCGAAGGCCGGAGCCGTTTCATGATCCCCTTTTAACCTGCTATCTATCAGGAGATCCCGAAACAAGTTCGGGATGACGTTAAGGATGAGTTGATCACTCCGTCCTCAAACTATCCGCAGGATTCGCCCTGGAAGCACGCCACGTGCGCAGGCCAATGGTGCCAAAGCCAACCAAAAGGGCCAGTGTGATCGCGAGAATTGCCTGTGATGCGCCAATGTCGATCCGGTAGGTGAAACTGGTAAGCCAGTTTTCCATGACCCACCAGGCGGCAGGTACAGCCAGCAAAGCGCTTATGACGAAAATCACGAAATACTCTCCCATGACCATCAGCATGATACGCCGGCCCGAAGCCCCCAGCACTTTACGAATACCGATCTCCCGTACACGCCGCTCCAGCGTAAACGTGATCATTCCCAGCAAGCCCATCGCCGCGATCAGGATCGCGAGGAAGGTGAAGCCCGACAGCATGGTGGCCATCCGCTCTTCGGATTTATATAAATTGTTGAACGCCTCATCCAGGAAGTAATAATCGAAGGGGGCATCCGGCTGAAATTTATCAACCTCTGCCTGGATCCCCGCAAGGGCTTCCTTCACATCCGTACCCTCCTGAATCTTCACGTACAGCGACCCGCCATACTCGATCATCGTCCGGGAGGTATCTGAATGAACCTCCATCACCATCGGCTGGATCTCATTCTTGAGGGAGCTGTAATTGAAATCCTTTGTGATCCCGGCAATCCTGGCCACCGAAGGTCCGATCGCCATTTCCTTGCTCAGGGAATCCGTTGAAATATGCAGCCTGTCCGCGGCAGTCTCATTGGCCAGCAGATTTCCGCGCAACGGAACTTCCTCGAACCGATGTTCAAATTCAATACCCATCAGTTCGGCAAACTGCTCATCCACATTCATCACGCTGAGGGAGATCTGTTCATCCGTATCCGGCACCGTGGTGAAATAAATCGAATATCCTCCTTTGAAAAGAGAGAGCGAGCTGAGGGCAACGCCCGAAATCCCCGGCATATCCTTGATCTGGTTCTTCATGTATTCAAAACCCACCGGCTGCTTATTGGGCGACAGGTTGATCGCCAAAACCTGGTCTTTATCGAGTCCGATCTCCTGACTTTTCATGAATTTCAGCTGATCGATGATCACCAGGGTCGCCAGTAACAGTCCGATCGACACCATGAACTGAAACGTCGTGAAAGACTTCTGAAGGAAACTGTTCTTCCCTCCCCCGGTGCGGTTGCTCTTGATGATCGACACCGGATTGAAACGGGCCATGATCCATGCAGGGTAGCTGCCGGCCAGTATCACACTTCCGATGAAAATCGCGGCAACGATGCCAATGAACAATGGCGTCTGGAGGTATTCGATATCCAGTGGCTTATCCAGGAAGGTGATCATGTACGGACGAACATACATCAGAAGGATCAGCGAAAGCGTAAATGCGATGCTGATGATCAGGAAGGAATCCAGGAAGAACTGGAACACAAGGGAGCGCTTTGACGCGCCGTTCACCTTTCGGATGCCGACCTCTTTTGAACGTGCCGTTGAACGCGCGATAGCGAGATTGATATAATTGATCAGGGCCTGGAAGACAATGAGAAGTCCTATGGCCAGCAATGCGAACAGGTAAATCCGCATCGGGCTGAAAATATCATTCCCTCCGAGGTAAGCATCTTCCATGGAGTCGAGGACATAACTTTCATCAGCTGAAGTCATTGCGATTTTTTCTATCGACTCTTCAACCAGCGCCTTGCTGGATGGCTCATCAAGTTCAAGATAGGTAAGAAACGAACCTAGTGACACATTCTCATTATCGAGGGTGCCTTTCATTTCATCGATGGTTTCGAGAGTCTGAAAGGAGATCAGCATATCATACCGGATGGAAGAATTGGAAGGAGCGTCCGCCACGATTCCCGCGACGGTGAGCGGATATTTCCGGTCGTAATAAAGTGTCTTTCCGAGGGGATCCTGCGTTCCGAAATACTGGGTGGCCATAGCCGATGTCAGGAATACCTTGCCGGGCTGACCAAGTTCTTTCGGATTTCCCCTGGTAAATTCGAAGTCAAAAACCTCGCTGAAGGACGGGTCGACGAAATGGGCATTTTCCACAAACCACGCCTCATCCTGCTCATTTTTGATGATTGTTTTTCCGGGGTTGATCATGCGCACGGAATTCTGCACACGGGGATCTTCTTCGGTCACCCGCGGTCCGAACATACTGCTCATGCCGGACATCTGCATTTCCATGCCACCGTAGTTCATTTTGCCCTTTACCTGGAAGATGCGATCGCTCTTGGAATGGAAGGTGTCGTAGGTAAGTTCGTGGGAGGTGTAGAGGAAAATCAGCAGGGCCGCGCCCATGCTTAGTGATAGTCCGAGAAGATTGATGAGTGTGAAAAAACGATTTTTTAGCAGGGATCGCACCGCGATCTTGAGGTAGTTTTGGATCATAGGTTTTTTGAGTTTTAAAAATAGACGGAAATAAGGTAAAAAGGTTGCCTTTGCACACCTTCATTGCATTTCGGCGCACGCAGCCAGGCGGGCAAATGCCCTCGCCGGGCTGGCCCTACTTTTTTCAGTCGCGAAAAAAGTAAGCAAACCTGCCTGCCGGCAGGCAGGAAATCTAGGCCTGGCCCAAACTCGTCGGCATTGCCTCCTCAGACATGGCCCAGGCGGAAATAATGATCGAAAAGTAAATTCCTAAGTACATCTTTACATCAAAGAACCTTCCATTTTCAGCAAACTTTCAAGGTAATATCCCAAAAATAAGAAGTTCAATATTTTCTATTATCAAAATAATTTAATACATTATCAATAGCATTTCACTACAATTTCAGAGTTAAATTTTCTTTTCAAATAAGACCTTTGAGGCCATGACATATTATATAACTGGAGGCGCTGGATTCATCGGATCGAATTTATGCGATTATCTTATCTCAATTAACAATGAGGTTGTTACAATTGATAATTTATCCACGGGTAATATCTATAATTTATCTTCGGTTAGCTCGTCACCAAATCATACTTTTCATGAATGCAATCTGCTTTCTTTTGATTGGGATTCCAATTTGGATGAAGGTGATATAATTATTCATCTCGCTTCAACAGTAGGGGTTGAAAAGGTTATTCAAAATGCATTATACACGGCAGAGAATAATTCATTTACAACTAAATTTTTGTTAGATAAATGTAGAGAATTTAATTGTAAGCTAATTTTTGCGAGTACCTCAGAGGTATATGGAATCCATAACAGAAACGAATGCATCGAAACGGACGATCTTCACCTCAATATTTTTTGTACGGGAAGAAGTGCATATACTTTATCTAAATTATATTCAGAATTTTTATGTTTAACCTATGCAAAATCATTTGATGTAGATGTTACAGTATTTCGTTTTTTTAATACTATAGGTCTTAGACAAAACCACAAATATGGTATGGTCGTGCCTACTTTCTTTTATCAAGCAATACACGGCCTCCCTTTGACTATCTATGGCGATGGTGCTCAAACCAGAAGCTTTTGCGATGTAAGAGATATTATACGAGGTGTTTACCTGGCTAGTGTTAGCAACACGGTATCAGGTAAAATCTTAAATATCGGTAATAACGAACCTATTTCTATTTTAGAATTGGCTAACTATATTAAATCAGTTGTTAACAGTAATTCTGAAATTATATTTCTTGAAAGGCCTAAAGAACGAAATATTAAAATTGATGTAAAACATAGAAAGCCCAATATTGAATTGATTAAATCAGAACTAAACTGGATTCCCCAGTATTCATGGCAAGAAGCAATCCTTGATTTATCCGTTCATTATGTAAATGAGTATCAAAACGTGTAGTAATGCATGCCCTTACTATTGATTTAGAAGAATGGTTTTGTTCTCATAATTTGGAATCAAATATTGACTACAAAAATTGGGAATTTTATGAATCCAGAATTGATTTTCAAACAGATCTAATCCTTAAAATCTTATCAAAAAAAAATGTGAAGGCAACTTTCTTTATACTGGGATGGGTTGCAGAAAAATATCCCCACTTGATACGAGCAATTATGAGTGAGGGTCATGAAATAGGATCTCATGGATATTCACATAAACTAACTTGGAATCATACGGCAGCTTCTTTTAGAAAAGATTTAACCAGTTCGCTTAAAATTTTAAAGGATATTACAAAAAACTCTGTTCAATTGTTTCGAGCGCCAGCTTTTTCGTTAACTCCCAAAACAAAATGGATATTACCAATTTTAAAAGAGAATAATATTTTGGTTGATAGTTCTGTTTATCCAACTAGTTTACATCCTGAATATGGTTTTCCGGACATAAATTCAAATCCTTTTTATTGGGAAAATAAAATTTATGAAATCCCAATGTCTTGTGTTAAGTTTTTGAATTTAAATATTCCTGTAAGTGGAGGTGCATATTTTCGTTTTATTGATTTCAGGTTTTATAAATCACTTGTTAAAACCATTGAAAAACAATCGGGGATTTTGAATTTCTACATTCATCCGTGGGAACTAGATAGAGATATACCAAAATTACACTCACTAAAATTACAAAGGAAAATTAGACACTATTATGGTCTAAATTCAACTTTGAAAAAGTTCGAAAAACTCATATCGGAATTTGAGTTTGGAAGGCTGACGAATGCCTTTTCCATCCCAATTAATGATTTTCCTTGTGACACCAAAACAAATAAAGTATACTAATATTAAATCCATAATTGATTTTATTACTGCCATATTCCTTGCGGCACTATTTTTCCCCTTTATTCTTATTATATGTTTATGGATAAAATTTGATTCAACTGGTACAATATTATTCACACAATTAAGGCCAGGAATGCATGGTAAGAAATTTAAGATTTATAAATTCCGGACCATGTATGCTAATCAAAATGAAACTTTTAAGTTAACCGTAGGCGACAATGACTCACGATTAACTAAAGCCGGAAAAGTTTTGAGAAGATATCATTTAGATGAACTTCCGCAAATTATCAATGTTGTTTTAGGTGATATGAGTTTTGTAGGACCAAGACCAGTACCAAATGAACTATATGAGTATTACATTGAAAATATTCCTGATTACGATGCGAGACATATAGTTAGACCAGGGATCACAGGTCTCGCACAGGTGACACAAGGTTATACCAATACGCTGGCTCAAGAAAAAGAAAAGCATTCCATTGACCTGACGTATATTCAACAAATGTCATTTTTACTCGACTTCAAAATTTTATTGACCACCCTTTTTCGAGGTTTCAGAATCCTTTAGAACCGCAAAAAATATTTGCATTTCTCCCACTTCCATCGTCATCCCCGCCTACGCTAAAGCTATGGCGGACAGGCTGAACTTGTCCCAACGGGACCCCTTCGGGGTTTCAGGATCCCCTCCTACCACTCACTATCCGCCAGAGACTGTCCCCTTGTTTGCAATACAATCATTCACTATATTCTTCCGCCATTCATTCTCCATCAACCTATGAAATATTTCAATTACTGCCTGCTGGCTGCAATTCTCGTTAGTTCATTCCTGTGCCGTACGCCCTCCCGCGCCCAATCTGCCTTTCCCGGCGAACACTGGATGATGCTGGCCGATCCCGGGAATGCCGGCTGGTCTGAGACAGCGTTGGAAGAGGCGGCATTTCTTGCCGATTCTGTTGGTTCAGCCGCATTCCTGCTGGTCCATAAAGGAAAAGTAGTAACTGCCTGGGGGGATGTCACCCGCCGGTATATGCTTCACTCGGTTCGCAAAAGTATTCTTAGCGCGATGTACGGGATCTATGTGGACCAGGGCGTGATCGATCCCGATCAGACGTTGGCTGAATTGGGTATCGATGACAAGGACACGCTGACCGCCGAGGAAAAACAGGCCACTATCCGTGATATGCTCAAAGCGCGTTCAGGAGTTTACCACCCTGCCGCGTATGAAACAGCCAGTATGGCAGCCCAGCGCCCTGCCCGGGGAAGCCATCCTCACAATACATTCTGGTACTATAACAACTGGGACTTCAATACGCTTGGGGCCATTTTCCGCCAACAAACTGGGAAAGATATCTTTGAAGCGATTGACACACACATAGCCCAACCGATCGGTATGGAGGATTATGATCCGGATCACGGTTATTACCACCTGGAGGAATGGAACTCCCGTTATCCCGCCTACCCCATCCGGATGTCGGCCAGGGACATGGCGCGGTTCGGCCTCTTATTCGCCCGAAACGGAGAATGGGCTGGCAAATCCCTGATTCCAGCCTCATGGGTTGAAGAAAGCACGACATCATGGTCTGAGGTTACTACCCGCACATTAATTAACGGATATGCCTACATGTGGTGGGTTGCGGATTCGCCGGTGGAAGGACAAAAGGTATTCCACGCGTCCGGTACAGGCGGACAGATCATTTTTGTAATTCCCGGACTGGATATGGTTTTTGTTCACCGGACCGATACCTACAAAGGCAGGAGCGTGGCCTTGTCGTCCATTTACAGGATCCTCGAGATTCTCCTGGATGGGAAGACAGGGGAACAACCGGAGGATGCCTCTGTAAAGCCTTTGACAAAGACTGAAGCACAACCGGCCTACAAGATGACTGCAAACCCGGATCGCTACACCGGGCATTATGTCTATCCTAACGGACTATCCATCAAGGTCTCGGAGAATGCAGGGGAGCTCAATCTGACATCAAATATGAATGGTACATTCCAGATGATCCCATCCGGTGAAGATGCCTTTATTACCGAGGATGAACAGGGAGAAATTTACTTTCACAAAGATCCCGATTCAGACAGCCTGATACTTGTTAATGATGAGCTTTTTCTGAGGGTAGGGTTTTACCTTCTGGAACAGGGGGAGCCAGAAAAAGCGATGCCCTATTTCCGCTTGTGCAGAGAATATTTCGAAAGTCCGGATGCCCTGATTGGGATGGGACTCATTCGCAAGCAGGCAAAAGACACCACTGCCGCCGTCACATACTTTAAGGAGGCATTGAAGCTTAATCCACGGCTCCATGAATTCACCATGGAGGTGCTCCTGCTAACGGGCGATTCCTATGTACCAAATATACCAATGGATACTTACATGGGAGAATATCAGTATGGCCCATCGAGTTTAACGGTCTACCAGGAAAAAGCACAGCTCTATGCCAAAGGCAGTACTTTGAATAATCCGTTAACACCGGTGGAGAAGGATGTCTTTCTGATGTCCAACCCAAACGGAGGTGTGGTGCAGCTCCGTTTTGAGCGTACATCGAACAAAGAAATCACAGGATTCATCATTGATACCGGTTCGCAGTATATTCCCTTTGAGCGAATGAGGTGAAATTCCTCAGGCATGGCCCAGGCCGTCTTTCTTATAAGCAGGTAGTCATTAGTAGTTATCAAAAACTACTACTGACTACTGACCACTGACTACTGACTAATCTTAAATTCTTTCGGCGGTTCCACTCCCTGCAGATGCTTCACGAAATAATCCCAGCGGCGGCGCATCATATAGTATGAGTCCTGTCCAAAACCATGACGGGCATTCGGGAAAATGATCAGGTCAAAATCTTTATTGGCCTTAACAAGGGCATCCACAACCAGGTATGTATTATATGGAGGCACATTATCATCCAAACCACCATGCGCAAGCATTAGTTTGCCCTGAAGGTTTTCAGCATAATTCTGATTGGCCTGTTCCTCATAGTTATCTCCCTGGATAAGTCCGATATAACGCTCTCCCCAGTCATCCTCGTAGTTTCTGTTGTCATGATTTCCCGATTCCGAAATTCCCACCTTGTAAAATTCAGGGTAACGGAACATGGCAGCGGCAGTAGCAAAACCTCCGCCTGAATGACCCCAAATTCCGACCCTGTCGGTATCAATATAGGGATGCCGTTGAGCCAATTGTTTAATGCCGGAGATCTGATCTTCCAGGGTATTATCTGCCATATTTCCATAACAAACGTCATGGAAGGACTTGGATCGTCCCGGATTACAGGTTCCGTCAATCACAATGACAACGAAACCTAGTTCTGCGAGTGCCTGGTGATCGCTGCGGGAAGCAGAGAATGATCTGCGCCCGACACCGCCACCCTGGGGTCCCGGATAGATATAATTTACAACAGGGTATTTTTTTGATTCATCCAGTGTTGTTGGTGTAAACATCAGACCGTACAAATCCCATTTACCATCCCTTGATTTTACCTTTACAGGAGTGGCCGGTTTCCATCCACTTGCAGTGAGCTCCGAAATATCGGCTTTTTCAAGGGTCATGATTTCCTTTCCCTTGATGTTTCTCAATACTGAAACCGGAGGTACATCCGGCTGCGAATAAGTATCCACGAAATATTTTCCGTCCCCCGACAGACTTACCGAGTGATGCCCGTTATCCGGGGTGAGCAGTGTAAGCTTTTTACCATTGAAATCAGTGCTGTAGAAGTGGGCAAAATAGGGATCCCTGCCTTCTTCACGTCCCTGTGCATAGAAATAAAGCATGCGGTTCTTTTCGTCAACTTTTATAAGTTCTGTCACCACGAAATCTCCGCTGGTGATCTGGTTTTTGAGCTGACCTGTGGTAGCATCATAGAGGTACAGATGTCCCCAGTCGCTGCGTTCAGAATACCAGATGATCTCATTCGAACCATCCAGGTAATGCCAGTTTACAGTACCCTGTCCGGATTCGTATTGTGTATCTACCACTTCTTCAAAAATGTCGGTTACTTCGCCCGTGGCAGCATCAGCCATGCGTACCTTTGCTTCTTTATGATCACGGGAAGTCGAGACAAAAACTAATTTACTTCCGTCTGCACTCCAGTCATTGTCATCAAAGGAACCGGAACAAGCGATGTCATCGCATAATGTCCCGCGCCGAACATCCGGATCCATTTTAAGCCGGATCACTTTAGGTGCATCAACTTCGATGATCACACGGTGGATACGGATCACATCTTCATCCTGAGGTATTGGATATTTCCAGGCCTGAAGCTCCGGCTCGCCTACTTTAGTAGATACGAGGAACATATCGCTTACATGACGCTGGTCCTGTTGGAATGTCGCAATCTTTTTTGAATCCGGCGACCACAATACGACCGGGCGGTCGCTTTTACGCCATCCCGCGTTGTCGGTAGCATAGCCGAAATTTTCTGAGCCATCAGTTGTGAGTTGTGTTTCCTCATTGGTTTCGATATTACGCATCCACAAGTTCCAGTCGCGAATAAATACAACCTTTTTGCCATCCGGAGACGGAATTTCATTACGATTCATCCGCGGAGAAGTATTTTGGCTCCCTTCAGTTTCACCAAGAAGTTCTGCCCTTGACGATGCTGTTTTTTTAGTTTTTTTGGCGGGGTCTATCAGTACAAACTGATCCCCATCAGCAGTGGAAACGCTATACCAGAATGTTCCGTCTTCCTGCCATACTGGCCGTACGCCGTTATGGTAAACTTTATTATTGGTATTGAACCAAAGGAATTTGGTGGCCTGCTCATAATCGGCGGCAGTTTTTGCTTCCTGAGCGAAGGTGCCAAACCCGGATATAATAAAAAGTGCCCCGAGGGCCATGCGAAGTGTTGTGTTGTTGATTTTCATTGTTGCTTTGTCAGATTCGAGCTTAATATTAAGACATATAAATCTGAATTCATTGCACTCTGATATGAACGCTGGTTTTTTGATGGTGAACGGAACCATACTACTCAGTAGTCAGTAGTCAGTAGTCAGTAGTCAGTAGTCAGTAGTATCTGGCTTGCGTCATTTTTATTTGGGCGACCAATAAGAAATTATCCGTTTACTAAAGGTAAATTTCTTTCTTAGCGGAAAGACTAAACAATCATCAGGGGATCACAGCTCATTCGCCACGACCTATTCATTACTTGCTACTCCCTACTCATTACTAACACTACTGACTACTGACTACTGACTACTGACTACAAAAGGCGTTGTTCATTTTCGGACATTTTGTCCTCAATTCCCTCCATTCCCTCTTTTTTTCAGACATAATGTCCTGAAAAATGAAATGGAACCTAATTTGATCACAGAAGAGAAGAGTAAAAGAATTGATATGAATTTTAATAACTATACAATTAAGGCACAGGAAGTGATTCAGAAAGCGGCTGATATTGCTTCCGGAAATCAGCAGCAAGCCATTGAGCCGGGACATTTGCTCAATGCGATATTGTTGTCGGATGAAAATGTGATATCGTTCATCATTAAAAAGCTGAACGTAAACCGAATTCTCCTTGATACCAAGCTGGAGGAGATCATCAACTCGTACCCCAAGGTTACCGGACAGCAGCCTTATTTATCCAATGATTCACATGCGGCACTGCAGAAGGCAGAGTCTTTCATGAAAGAATTAAAGGACGAATTCATCTCTGTTGAGCATATGATCCTGGGTCTTTATGAAGGCAAGGAAAAAATTGCCCAGCTGATGAAGGATACCGGGTTTGAGAAAAAGGGTCTGATGGCAGCCATTAAGGAATTGCGGGGAGGAAATACAGTAACCGATCAAAACGCTGAGTCGAAGTACCGTTCCCTGGAACGTTATTCAAAGAACCTCAACGAGCTGGCAAAAGCGGGTAAAATTGATCCGGTGATCGGGCGTGATGATGAAATACGCAGGGTGCTTCAAATCCTTTCAAGACGGACTAAGAACAATCCGATTCTTATAGGTGAGCCTGGCGTTGGTAAAACAGCCATCGTGGAAGGAATGGCACAGCGGATCGTCGATGGCGACGTTCCGGAAAACCTCAAGGAGAAGATTCTGATATCCCTGGATATGGGATTGCTCGTTGCCGGAGCCAAATATAAAGGTGAATTTGAAGAAAGACTTAAATCAGTAATCAAGGAAGTAACAGATTCTGACGGACAGATTATTCTGTTTATTGATGAAATTCATACTTTGATAGGCGCTGGTGGCGGAGAAGGGGCAATGGATGCGGCAAACCTGCTTAAACCGGCATTGGCACGGGGTGAATTACATGCAATCGGTGCGACCACACTGAAGGAATACCAGAAGCATATTGAGAAGGATAAGGCCCTAGAACGGCGTTTCCAGACCGTTGTGGTAGATGAGCCATCACCTCAGGATGCTATTTCCATCCTTCGGGGTATCAAGGACAAATACGAACTGCACCATGGTGTGCGTATCAAGGATGATGCGGTAATTTCTGCGGTGGAGCTTTCGCACAGGTATATTTCCGACAGGTTTTTACCTGATAAGGCAATCGACCTTATGGATGAGGCAGCGTCCAAGCTGCGCCTTGAAATGGACAGTATGCCGGAGGAACTCGATGAGCTAAACCGAAAGATCATGCAGCTTGAAATCGAGCGTGAGGCCATCCGAAGAGAAAAAAATAAGGAGAAGGAATCGGTACTTTCCAAAGAAATAGCAGATCTGTCTGAAACCAGAAACGACCTGAAAGCCAAATGGGAAAATGAAAAGCAGGTGGTTCATGGCATTCAACAGAAAAAAGAGGAAATCGACAAACTGAAGTTTGAAGCTGAGCAGGCTGAAAAATCAGGTGATTTCGGAAGAGTTGCTGAGATCCGGTATGGAAAATTGCTGGATGCGCAGAAGGAACTCGATAAACTTCAGGAAGACATGAAGGCCATGCAGGGCGAAAGTTCCCTGTTGAAGGAAGAAGTGGACAGCGAGGATATCGCGGAAGTAGTGGCAAAATGGACCGGTATCCCGGTTTCGAAAATGCTGCAGAGTGATCGCGAAAAACTGCTTCATCTGGAAGAAGAACTTAGCAAGCGGGTGGCCGGACAGGAAGAGGCTATCGCCGCACTTTCAGATGCGGTGAGGAGAAGCCGTGCCGGTTTGCAGGACCCTAAACGTCCGATAGGATCATTTATATTCCTGGGAACCACAGGAGTTGGTAAGACCGAATTGTCGAAAGCGCTGGCTGAATATCTCTTCAATGATGAGAATTCAATGGTGCGAATCGATATGTCGGAATACCAGGAACGCCACTCGGTGAGCCGTTTGGTAGGAGCGCCTCCGGGTTATGTAGGATATGATGAGGGCGGACAGCTTACCGAAGCAGTACGCAGGAAGCCCTATTCGGTGATTCTGCTCGATGAGATCGAGAAAGCGCACCCGGATGTATTCAATATATTGCTCCAGGTGCTGGATGACGGCCGACTGACCGATAACAAGGGACGTGTTGCGAACTTCAAGAATACGATCATTATTATGACCACCAACATGGGTTCTCAGATAATCCAGGACAACTTTGAGTTCATGACAGAAGATAATGAGGAGGAAGTGATCGAGAAAACCAAGCAGGAGGTATTCGAAGTATTGAAGAAATCTGTACGGCCTGAATTCCTTAACCGGATTGATGAAACGATCATGTTCCGTCCACTTTCGAAGGAAGATATACGCAAGATTGTGGGTATCCAGATCAAACTGGTCCAGGATCGTCTTGCAGAGAATGGTATAAACCTGGAAGTTTCGGATAAAGTCGTGAACTACATTGCCAAAAAGGGATATGATCCGCAGTTCGGCGCAAGACCTTTGAAGCGTGTCCTTCAGAGGGAGATTCTTAACGAATTGTCGAAGGAAATCCTTTCCGGTAAAATTGACCGTGATTCGATCGTGGGTGTGGATATGGGTGACAATGGAACCATAGAATTCCTCAACCTGGACAAAGTAGAGATTGAGTAGATTTTTCTTAGGGTTAAATTCCCATTGAGATGTGTTAGTGAAAGCCCCTGTGATGCAGGGGCTTTTTTTTATGTTCGTGCTAACCAGAATCCCAACCAAATCGTCATCCCAACCAAATCGTCATCCCAACCAAATCGTCATCCCAACCAAATCGTCACGCCAACCAAATGGTCATCCCAACCAAATGGTCATCCCAACCAAATGGTCATCCCAACCAAATCGTCATCCTGAACTTGTTTCAGGATCCCCTGAGATCTTTATTACTTCAGCAGCTCTCATTTTGTCCGTAACATTTTTTATTCATGTGCAATGAACTATGGCGGTCATGTCTACATCATGAGTAATCGTTACCGAACTACATTTTATATCGGTGTAACCTCAGACCTTCCAAACCGGATATTAGAGCACAAGTTAAGTCTGCTTAAAGGATTTACTCACAAATATAATTGCCATTATCTGGTGTACTATGAGGAGTTTGACTCGATCGAAGCAGCAATTCTACGGGAAAAACAGTTAAAACGATGGCATAGAGATTGGAAAGTAAATCTTATCAAGGGATTTAATCCGGGTATGAAAGACCTTTCCTGCCACTTTATTCAGTGCACAGGGGATCCTGAAACAAGTTCAGGATGACGTCATGGGGGCGTTTCTTGGACAGGGGATTCTGAAACCCCGAAGGTATCCCTTTGGGACAAGTTTAGCCTGCCTCCCGGCCAGGGAGGGATGACGTTATGAGAGCAGCTTAATGGTCAAAGGAATTCCCGAACAATTACTCACTGTCGGACAAATTTCAGTCCTTCAACAGTAAATCCAGTGATTAAACCTTCCTCATCCCGTTCGAATAAAAGAATCTGCCCGTCCTGATCATCAAAGAACCTGTCGGAATCTTCGGGATACAGGGTAAATATATTTTCTCCTACTTTTCCCTTCAGCACATCGTCTTCAATATACATTTCGATTCCGAAGTTCTCAGACTCGTAAGTGCCTGTATATGCTGAAAGTTCTTCTTCACTTATATCAATTACAGTTTTCGTTTGTGGCAGGAAAACATTCCATCCATAGGCCGCGTCAATGGATCGCGCGATTTCATTCATGAGAGCCCCGCCAAGGTCACCGTTGGTCATAATGGCCATCCCTTGTCCGCCTGCTCCGGCATATGAAAATAACATGCACCTGTAGCCTTCATTGGCTCCACCATGTCTGAAATACAACGAGTCTCCTTCACCACCAAGACCCGGACCCAGACCCCAGTCATTGATGTGTTTGGTAAGGATCTTCTTGGCCGTTTCCGGCTGAATGAATTCTGTCTCACTGCCGTTATAAGCTCTTTGAACCGCCATAGCCCACCTGCCGAGATCTGATGGTGTTGTCCATAATCCTGCGGCGGCCATCTCGGGGTATGTATGCCATTTCCCGGTTACAGGCTGTCCATCAGGTCGATGTCCGACGGACGTATTTTGGCGCAAATCCTCTGGTAAAGGCTGCTGATAGGTACTGTTTTCCATACCCACGGGATCAAGGACGTTTTCCTTCATGAATGCAGGGAATAAAGGGTTGAAATTTGTTTCGATCACATATTGCATCAGCGTATAGCCACCGCCGGAATAACGCCATATTGCCCCTGGAATCGTATCCGGAAGAATGGCATCAGAATTCGCCGGTGCTGCCCCTAAGAGTATTTCCAGGGTACCGGGCACTGGCTCGTCAGACGCATAGCCCCGAAAACCATGAACAGTAAGACCGGCATTGTGGGTCACTAACCTGCGCAAGGTGACGTGTTCATTGGGATCATACGGATTTTCCGGAAGCTTCCATTCGGCAAGATATGTATTGACATCAGCATCCAGATCCAGGTCTCCCGATTCAATAAGTTTCATCATACCCGATGCGGCAACAGGCTTTGAAATGGATGCTGCCTGGAACCGCGTATCAATATTGACAGCTTCCATGCTATCTGTGTCCAGGAATCCATATGTCCTGGTCCAGGCAATCTCATTATTCTCAAAAAAAGCAATACTCACACCTGGAACATTGTAGTTTTCCATTCTCTCCGAAATTGTCCATGCGGGATATTCTGTTCCTTCAATCAGAATTCCCGGGATAAGTCCGTTTTCGATTTTATCTGCGACGGAAGTTTCCCGGACGACCTCTGTTTTATTTTCACAGGCTGTTATGAGAACGAATACCAATAAAAGCAAATGATGAATTTTCATAGGGCTGAATTTTAATCCAAGATAGGATATTTTAGGCTTGACGCCGTTGGTTTCAGACAAAAACACCCTGTTAAAGCATTCTTGCTTCATACTATTTCCTAACTTTCGGAAAGAACTAATAAAAGTATCCATTGCGCAACAGACTAGTTTATGAAGGGGCAAGTCAGCTGGAATATGAAATCCGGCAGATTGTTCGGAAGGCTGAACAAATAGCAGCGTTGGGGATTCCTATAACCTGGGAAAATATTGGGGATCCTATTCAAAAACACAATACCATTCCTGACTGGATCAAGGAGATTGTTTCAGGTCTGGTCATGGAAGATTCCAGTTACGGGTATTGTCATTCCAAAGGTGTTCCGGCAACGCGTGAATTTCTGGCAGAGCGTAATAATGCGCTTGGGGGTGTTCAGATCACGGCTGAAGATGTTTTATTCTTCAATGGCCTGGGGGATGCGATTTCTAAGCTTTATCAATATCTTCCACCTACCTCACGTATTATCGGTCCGTCGCCAGCCTATTCAACCCATAGTTCGGCCGAGGCAGCCCATGCCAATAGTGCGCCCCTCACATACTTGCTGGACCCCGAAAACTCCTGGTATCCGGATCTGGAGGATCTTTATAACAAGGTAAAGTTCAATCCGAATATCTCGGGTATCCTGATCATCAATCCGGATAATCCTACAGGAATGATCTATCCCCATGAATACCTCGAACGTATCGTTGCAATTGCCACAGAATTTGATCTGTTGCTGATTGCCGATGAGATTTACTCCGCCATTACGACCAGCGGTAATCAAACTGAGCTCCTTTCGCGTATCGCAGGGGACAGGCCGGCAATTTCAATGAAAGGAATTTCAAAGGAACTGCCCTGGCCGGGATCACGCTGTGGCTGGATGGAATTCTATAACCGAAAGAAAGACCCGCAATTTGATGGCTTTTGTTCAGCCCTGGAAAATGCTAAAATGGTGGAGGTATGTTCAACCACCTTACCCCAAAAAGCTATTCCGGCAATCTTTACAGATAGCCGGTACCAACAATACCTGCGCGAAAAAAACCAGGCCATTGCACGCAGGGGAGAAATTCTAAGCGACCTCTTCAGTGGTATGGAACAGATATTTTTCTCACCCACCAGAGGCGCATTCTATAATACCATCATTTTTAACCCTGCATTTCTCGATGGCAAGCAGCGTCTGGAGGTTAAAAATCCGGATGCCGCCAGGTTGGTGGAAAACTGGGTTGATCCCGGAATGGCGCCCGACAGGCGGTTTGTTTATTACCTGCTGGCAGCCACTGGTATATGCGTCGTTCCACTTTCCTCATTTCAGTCGGATCTATCCGGTTTTCGGATGACCCTGTTGGAACAGGATGAGGAAACCTTCACCAACACTTTCCGCCGCATTAAAGAAGCAATTATCGAATTTACTTCGCCAGCCTGACATTATTTGTCCGCCCTGGTTTTTTACTTGGCGGTATGAATGCGGTCAGAAGAAATTATCGTCGGGCCTTGGGCTTCCTCAAATACAGTTTGGACATTTCCATGTCTGAATTCAGGGGCATTGTGGGTCTCCTGATAATTGTGGTGCTCATCGACGGGTTTAAGCTGCTGGACCTGAAACAACCCCTGTCCGGTAATGAAGAGATGCAGTTTTCCCAATACATTGTAAAAGCTGCGCCCGCAGAAGCAACAAAATTCAAGGCCCCGGAACCCTTTATGCCCGATACGGTCACAGTATCCCGGCTGGTTGAAATGGGCTTTCCGAAAAAAGTAGCAATGAACCTGATTGCCTACCGTAAAAAATCCGGAGGATTCAGGAATACCGATCAAATTCGCTCGATTTATGGCATGACCGATAGTCTTTTTGGTGCTTTCAGTGAATACCTGGTCATTAAAAAGCCTTTAAAGACTGATTTTGAGGATGGGAGCGTGAAAAGGAAAATTAAATGCCCTGAACCAATGGATCTAAACATGGCCGACTCCGCTATGTTGACCATGCTTCACGGCATAGGGCCTGTATTATCAGCACGGATCGTATCCTACCGGTCCCTTTTAGGCGGATATGTGGAAGTTCAACAGCTCCGGGAGGTTTTCGGGTTGAAAGAGGAAACCTACGATCATATCCATAGCCGGTTATACGTGGATGAAGATTTCAGGCCTGTTCCAATTCCTGTAAAAACAGGAACCTACCGGGAGCTTTATCAGCATCCGTATCTCAATTCCAGGCAGGCTGTCATGCTTCTGAGGTACAGGCAGCATCATATGGATTCACTTTCTGAAAATTCCATTCTCAATAATCCCGTATTCAGTCCGCAAGATGCTGAACGCCTGCGTCCCTACCTTAACCTGTCTGATTCTTCTGTATTTCACAGGTAGGCAGGAATGGTCTGAAGACCTTCAGGCAGCCAATCCTTAAAAATAATTTTAGAGATATACCATAAATTGCCGGTCACCGTTCAATAATTCAATTAATTTCCTAATTTTCGAATCCCTATTGAAGGTAACATGCAGGAAATTCTCCGTTCATATTTAAACCGACTCACAAACCTCTCCGGCAATAACAGGTCCTTGTTATTGCTGCGTTTGCCGGCAAACCAGTTCATTGACTTACGGGATTTTGAATTTCTGGTGAAGGATGGCTCCTTCAAAATTATTGAATCACTAATATCCGGAAAGGAACAGGAACTTTGTCCGCTCATGGATTCACGGGATGATGAATCGAATGCGATGAGCCGGAAGATTCGAAAACTAGATCGGGAGGACCGCTTTATTTTTGAGGAGCGCGGATCCAAGGACCTGTATGTTGGCTGGCCATTCGTTCACGGGAAGCTGGCAAATGATACCATTGTACGGGCTCCCTTACTGTTCTTCCCCGTGGAGATCAGGCTGAAAAAAGATAAGTGGATATTGGTTCCTAGGAATGACAGTGGAACCATGTTTAATAAATCATTCCTGCTGGCCTATAGCCATTATAATCAGATCAAGCTGGATGAAGATTTGCTTGAGCGGACGTTCGATGACTTCGAAATGGATAGTGCGGTCTTCAGAACCTCACTTTACCAGTTGCTGAAAGAAAGCAATGTCGAATTGCATTTCAATCAGGACACCTTCATGGACAACCTCATTAGCTTCGAGGACTACCGAAAGGAGGATTACGAAAAAAATCATTCAACCGGCAAGCTCAAACTCTATTCTGAAGCTGTCATTGGCATTTTTCCACAGGCTGGTTCCTACCTGGTGCCGGACTACATTCATTTACTGGAAAATGAGCAGGTGGAGTCTATGGATGAGTTTTTTGAAAAAAGAGCGGTTTTAACCGAACGTGCCGGAGGAGGACAGGTTCATGAGGAAAAGGTGCTGAATATTTTTCCGATGGATGCGCATCAGGAAAAGGCTCTTCAGGCAGTGAAGCAGGGATTTTCCATCGTAGTGGAGGGACCTCCCGGAACCGGTAAATCCCAGCTGATTTGTAATCTTATCGCAGATCATATGGCGGCCGGCAAAAAGGTTCTTGTTGTTTCACAGAAACGTGCGGCCCTGGATATCGTATATCAAAGACTAGCGGAGCGGCAGCTGGGAAATTTTGTAGGACTGGTGCACGACTTCAGAAATGATCGCAAGGAAATTTATTCAAAGATTTCGGGGCAGATTGACCGCATCGATGAATATCAGTCACGCAATAATGGTCTCGACGCCATTCAACTGGAGCGAAATTTTCTTCAGACAAGCCGCATGATAGATCAGCTCAAAGAGGAGCTCGAGGAATTCAGGTTCGCCCTGTTTAATGAGCAGGAGTGTGGCCGGTCTATCAAGGAGTTGTATCTCACGGCACATATTCATGCTCCATCGGTACCGCTAAAGCAGGAATATACTCAATTTCGCTTTGATGAATTATCTGAATTCTCGCATAAGCTGAATACCTACAGCGAATACCTGCTGCGGTTCAGGGGAACTGACCATATCTGGAATGACCGCATATCCTTTGCAAAGCTTCAGGCCAGCGAATTGAAAAATATGCAGGACATTCTGGATGATATTCCAAAATTTCACAAGCGTATTGAAGATCGTGTCGAGAAAATACTTGGTCATAGAGTAACGCTGCAGGATTGTGAACTCATCTATTCACGGCGTGACTTCATTGTGGAGATGCTCGGGATCCTGAAAAGACCAAGGGCATACCGTTATTTCAGGCATATGATGAATTATCCTGATCAGGATACAAATCATTTATGGCTTTCGAATATCGAACGTGTGATGATGGAGTGCTATACGGGTGACGGACCGGAAAAAACCCTGAAAACAGAAGAACTGGGACATTTTCAGGAATCACTTCAGCAGGGACTTGAAGCGCACGAGAATATCTTTAAAAGACTGCAATGGCGGTTATTCTCACGGGAGAAGGCTTTTCTGATCAACACGATTCAGAAAAACGGACTGGAAATCAACCGTGATGGATTTAATGCCATGGCTCAGCGTATCGATAACCGTCTGAACCTTGAGCATAATCTTACTAAACTTCGTGATCAGAAGTGGCTTGGTGAAATTCCGGATACCTACGACAAGGTTGATTACCAGAACTGGTTTCATGTCCAGAAACTTAGTGTTAAAGCTAAACTCGTTTTTAATTCCCTTCGAAATTTCAAGGAATTTCTGAATGTCCAGGTGCTGTCCTACGAGGACTTACGGGCAAAACTTGAGGAATTGTTTGTTGTATTGAAAGAGATCCCGGAGAAAAGGGCGGAGTGGCTAACGTACCTGACACCAAGCCAGGTAGGTAAGCTGGTGAGCGCACCTCAGCTGGCCAATGATCTTTCCAAATCACTCGATGAGGATTTTGATGCGCTTTGCGAATATGATCGCCTGCGTGATTCAATGCTGAATGTTGAAATACAGGTGATCGAACGCATTGTTGAACTTGATGAAGTTGAATCTGCCGGGGATGTGGAAAATGTTTTTATGAATAGTTTGCGCCTGGCGTGGATTGATCATATTGAAACAAAATATCCTGTATTGAGGTCTGTTTCTTCGCGAACATTTCATAAAAAAGTGGCAGAACTTCAGCAGAGAGTTGATGAGAAACTTGATATCAGCAACGACATGCTGTTGCTCCGGGCAAGGGAACGTATGTATGAGCATGTGGAATATAACCGGCTCAATAATCGTGTTACTTACCGGGACCTGTATCACCAGGTGACTAAAAAACGCCGGGTCTGGCCTTTGAGGAAGGTTATCAGTGAATTTCAGGATGAATTATTCGATTTAATGCCTTGCTGGCTTGCATCCCCGGAAGCAGTGTCCTCACTTTTTCCAATGCAGCCGTTCTTTGACCTGGTGATTTTTGATGAAGCTTCCCAGTGTTTCGTGGAGAAAGGAATCCCTGCCATGTACCGCGGTCGTCAGCTGGTGGTTGCCGGCGATGATAAACAACTCCGCCCGAATGATCTCTATCAGGTTCGGTTTGAAGGTGAGACCAACGATATCCTGGAGCTGGAAATTGATTCGCTGCTGGAGTTGTCTTCGAAACATCTCATGCAGGTCCACCTGAAAGGGCATTACCGGAGCAAGTCACTTGACCTGATTGACTTCTCCAACCGCCATTTCTATAATGGAAACCTTATTTTACTTCCGGAATACCAGGTGGTGAATTCCGGAATTCCCGCAATTGAATACCATAAGGTCGATGGTGTTTGGGATAAAAATACAAATGACGCCGAGGCGGCAGCCATTTCCGATATGTTGATCTCAATGATCCGCAATAAATCAAAGAAAGATGTTGGGGTGGTGACGTTTAACGCACGGCAGCAGGAATATATTCAGGATATGCTGGATGAACGACTTATGGAAAGCGGGTTGATTTGGCCCGACCATTGGTTCGTGAAAAATATTGAGAATGTCCAGGGCGATGAGAAGGATATAATCATTTTTTCCATCGGGTATGCGCCAGACAAAAAGGGTAAGATGAGCCTGCAGTTTGGGAGCCTGAATGCAGCCAACGGAGAAAACCGGCTAAACGTTGCTGTGACCAGGGCCCGAGAAAAAGTCATCCTGGTGAGCAGTATTTTGCCGCAGCAACTGAAGACTGAAAAAACCAAAAACGAAGGGCCAAAGCTTCTTAAAAAATATCTTGAATATGCATGGGAAGTTTCTGAAGGAAAATTCGAGCCTATGGTTAAGGAACAGAAGGCGCACCCTCCGGACTGGTATCTGAAATCAAAACTGATGCAGTTTGGTGAGGAATCGCTGGATGACGTAAAGCTTACTGAAGAATTGCCCTTTTCAGACCTTACGGCCAAACATGGCAAGCAATATGTCGGCCTTATATTGACGGATGATGAACGATATTTCCAGGCAGAATCCATAAAGGACCGTCATGTATATCTTCCGCGGATTTTGTCTGACAAAAACTGGTATTTTACGTCATTTTTCAGTCGTGAATACTGGCAAAATCCCGGGAAGGTAAATGAAGCGCTTGTGCATTTTGTAAACCTGCACAAGGATAGTCATCAATAAATCAAAGTTTTTCGCTGCATTTATAACAATAGACAGCCTTATCCTGGTGTCCTTCGGCACCGCAGTGCTGACAGGATCGGGTATTTTTATGAACCGGATTCTTTGCCCGGGTCATTTCTGATGTAACAATTCCGGTTGGAACCGCAATGATCCCATAACCCAGTATCATAATCAAGGTGGCAAGTCCCTGGCCTAAGGCCGTTTGCGGAGCTATATCCCCATAACCAACCGTAGTTAAGGTCACAACTGCCCAGTAAACACTTTTGGGAATTGAGGTAAAGCCATTTTCACCTCCTTCTATGATATACATCAGTGTACCCAGAAGTACTACCATGATAAAAATACTGCCGATGAAAACGATAATTTTTGCTTTGCTGGCACGCAAGGCTTCTTTGAGAACTGATGCTTCTCCCAAAAACCGCACAAGCTTAAATACCCTGAAGACACGTATCAACCGAATGCTTCGCAAAACAAGAAATGCCTGCGCGCCTGAAACAAACAGGGCTATGTAGGCCGGGAGTATTGAAAGAAGATCGACTATGCCATAAAAACTCAAAGCATACTTCATAGGCTTGTTAACTGACCAAAGCCTTGCAATGTATTCTACTGTGAAAAGTGCAGTGAAGATCCATTCGGCAATAAATAATTCTTCCCCGTATTTAATTCGAACTTCCCGAACACTCTCCAGCATAACCACGATTACACTGAGCAGAATGGCAATCAGAAGCACGACATCGAAAGCTTTACCCCAGGGTGTATCCGCTTCAAAAATTACCTCATGCGTTTTTTCGCGTAGTCGTTCATATCGTGAATCGTGATTCATCCCTGTAATTTCTAGGATTACTTGTTTAAATACAAATGGCACTGAACATTGAGGTCACTGTATTAAAAAGTGGGCCTACGATCAGTCCATCAATTTTTGCAGAATTTCAATAGCGGCATTGGATATCACAGTGCCCGGTCCAAATACACCGCCGACACCGGCTTTGTAAAGAAAATCATAATCCGCCGGTGGGATAACACCCCCTGCAATAACCATGATATCTTCCCTGCCCATTTCCTTTAAAGATTCAATAAGCGCCGGAATCAGGGTTTTATGTCCGCCTGCCAGGCTTGATGCACCAATCAGGTGTACATCATTCTCAATAGCTTGCTTTGCTACTTCTTCCGGGGTTTGAAATAATGGCCCGATATCTACGTCAAAGCCGAGATCTGCAAAACTGGTAGCGATTACTTTGGCGCCCCTGTCGTGACCGTCCTGGCCCATTTTGGCCACCAGGATTCGAGGCCGGCGACCTTCTTGTTCGGCGAATTTGTCTGAAAGCGTGCGCGCTTCGTGAAATTTTTTGTCCATTTGTAATTCTGATGAATAAACCCCGCTGATAGCGCGGGTGGTCGCCTTGTGCCGACCAAATACTTTTTCCATTGCATCTGAAATCTCGCCAAGTGTGGCGCGAACACGAGCTGCTTCAACAGCGGCCTCCAGTAAATTGCCCTTTCCGGATTCCGCGATTTCTGAAATGTTTTTTAATGCTTTTACAACCGCATCTTCATTTCGCTCACGCTTCAGTGTCGTCAGTCGTTCGATCTGTTCATCTCGCACACGGGTATTGTCAACCTCCAGGATATCGAAATCAGACTTTTCATCCGTTTCGTAGCGGTTTACGCCAACAATAATATCTTTTCCGGAATCAATTCTCGCCTGCTTTCGTGCAGCAGCCTCTTCGATCCGCATTTTAGGTATGCCGCTTTCTATAGCAGCCGCCATGCCACCGAGAGAATCAATTTCACGAATGTGCTCCCAGGCGCGTTCGGCGAGTTCATGGGTAAGGTTCTCCAGGTAGGCGGAACCACCGTAGGGGTCAACGATTTCCGTAATTCCGGAGACCTTTTGCAGAAAGAGCTGTGTATTTCTGGCTATCCTGGCGGAGTAATCAGTTGGAAGGGCAATTGCTTCGTCGAGGGAATTGGTATGGAGTGATTGTGTTCCTCCGAATACGGCAGCCATGGCCTCAATACAGGTGCGGGTCACATTATTATAGGGATCCTGTTCCGTAAGGCTCCAACCCGAAGTCTGGCAATGTGTTCGTAATGCCATGGATTTTTCATTCTTTGGATTGAATTCCTTTACCATTTGAGCCCACATCAGGCGGCCGGCCCGCATTTTGGCCACTTCCATAAAATGATTCATTCCGATCCCCCAGAAAAACGATATGCGTGGTGCAAAGGCATCAATATCCAGACCGGCATCAATTCCAGTCCGTAAATATTCCAGTCCGTCTGCCAGGGTATACGCCAGCTCAATATCCGCTGTAGCTCCCGCTTCCTGCATGTGGTATCCGCTGATGCTGATGGAGTTGAACCTCGGCATCTTTTGCGATGTGTATTTAAATATGTCTGAAATAATGCGCATCGAAGGTTTGGGCGGATAGATATAGGTGTTCCTGACCATAAATTCCTTCAGGATATCATTTTGGATGGTGCCGCTCAATTGCTCCGGGGCAACTCCCTGTTCTTCCGCAGCTACAATGTAAAAAGCCATGATGGGAATTACGGCACCGTTCATGGTCATTGAAACAGACATTTTATCGAGTGGGATCTGATCGAATAAAATTTTCATATCCAGCACCGAATCTATTGCAACGCCTGCTTTGCCGACATCACCTGTTACACGAGGGTGGTCAGAATCATAACCGCGATGGGTGGCAAGATCGAATGCGACAGAAAGCCCTTTCTGACCGGCAGCCAGGTTTCTCCGATAGAATGCGTTTGATTCCTGTGCTGTGGAAAATCCCGCATATTGACGGATGGTCCAGGGCCTTACCGTATACATGGTGGTATACGGCCCCCTCAGGTATGGAGGGATTCCTGATGAAAACCCTGTATGCGGCAAGTTTTTGGTTGATTCCGGATCATACGTGGCTTTCACTGTAATTTTTTCGGCTGATTCCCAGGGCTGTGCGGCTTGTGATAACGGCTCAGGCTGGAAGGTATCAAAATCAATTTTGGAGAAATCTGGTTTCATTGGGCTGTGAGTTTTTGAAATTCCGTCCAAACTGACCGCGCAAGTTCTTCGGTAAGGGCTTCAATATAATAGGCACCGGCAATGGTATCCCGCGTCCTGTCAAGATAAGATTCTTCTTTTAGTATGATTCCGGTATTTCGCGCAATCCTGTTTTGTAAAGGGCTTTTCGGATCTTCAGGCATTACCGTAAGTGCATTGCAACCCCCAAGAACTCCGGCCATTGCCGTTGAGGCCGATTTTATAAGATTCCCCATAGGCTGAAAATCTTCATTTACCCAGGGTGATGATATGGCATGTATAAGAAAATCTTCTGGTGGAATATTGACGCCCCATGCCCGGGTAAGCTTGTAAATAAGGAGTCGTATGGCACGCAATCGAACTATCTCATGAAAATAAACCGGCCCTAATGTGATCCCAAAAACTAAATTTCCGGAAACAGCTTCAGGTGAATGATCCAAACGCGTGTATCGATCCAATAGATTATTTACCCCGACCATCATTTCTGCCAGGGACTGAACGTCATCATCACTACTTTCTGCTTGACCGAAAAAGAGGCAGCAAAAGTTTGGCCATGGCTCGAACAGACTGATAAGGTGATCGTCATTCTCATCCGAATTTTTAAACTGGATGTATCCTGTTACATCCTTCCGGTCCAGATCGCATGAGTCCAACCATGCCCGGATCTCATCTGCCTGGCTCATTTCAGCAACCGTAAAAGACAAGAAGATATACTGTGGAAGGATATCCTGAAGCAGGATTCGAATTGAAACAGGCTTGCTGATATTGAAGTGAATGCCTTCCACACCTTTCATCAGGAGTGAAAGGACTTCTGCATTGGCTGCGGCAGCATCATTAACATCCACCGATACTACATTGTACCACCTGCGGGGAGTAACACCCGATGCATCGCCAGGGGTCAGGTGATTGCTGAACGTCAGTATTTTATCGGAGATGTCAGCCGAGTCAAAGTAGGGTTTGACTTTCAGGTCTCCCCATTTCCTGAAGAGTTTGTCAAATTCTTGTGCGGATTTCAAATCACTGATAGCGTGATTTTGCCACTCGTCGAAATTTACTGATTTAAATTCTGTCATAATAGTTGCATCACACCGTAAAGTTACTAATTTGATAAGAAACACCGATTGTAAAAAGGGTCACTACAAAAAGACACAAACAGGCGATTTCAGGGTATATCTAAAAAACTCATAATATCCCTTCAGTTAATCTTTCATGTTCCTGTTTTTTTTGCCAAATTTGTTTCCCTTTTTAAATCAGAATACATCTGAACTAAAGTTTATATTCTTATTACATGAAGATTGATTGTGGAACAGTTTGGGGCGATTGTCTTCGAGTCATAAGGGAACATGTGCCGGAACAGAGTTTTAATACCTGGTTCAAGCCCATTGTACCTTTGAGTTGCTCGGATGATGTGCTAACAATACAAGTGCCGAGTCAATTCTTCTATGAATGGCTTGAGGAGCACTATGTGCAGGTATTGAAAAAGGCCATTACAGCAGTGATGGGACAACAGGCGCGCCTTGAATATTCCGTTATCGTTGACCGCGGAAATAGCCGGACGTCACCTTTGTCGGTTAATTTGCCTAACAGACCCAATAATAAAAACAGCAACGGACAGAATTCAGGAACGGATTATTTTTCTCCATTCCACCTCAAGAACGTTGATACCCTTTACCAGGAATCACAACTCAACCCGAATTATACATTCGACACTTATATCGAAGGTGATTGTAACCGGTTAGCCCGGTCCGCCGGATTTGCGGTTGCGCAAAAGCCGGGAATAACATCATTCAACCCATTAATGCTGTATGGTGGTGTGGGGCTTGGTAAAACACACCTGGTTCAGGCAATCGGAAATGAGATCAAATCCAATATAGGTGATCGCTTCGTATTGTACGTTTCCTCGGAAAAATTCACCAACCAGTTCATTGAGGCATTACGAAATAATAAGATCCAGGAATTTCAGAATTTCTATATGCAGGTTGATATCCTGATCATCGATGATGTCCAGTTCCTGGCAGGAAAGGAAAGAACACAGGAAATCTTTTTCCATATTTTCAATCACCTTCACCAGGCAGGCAAGCAGATCATTATGACCAGTGACTGTCCGCCGCGGGATTTGAAGGGACTGCAGGAAAGGCTTCTTTCAAGGTTTAAGTGGGGGCTAACGGCAGATTTGCAACAGCCCGATTATGAGACCAGGGTGGCGATTATCCAGCGAAAAATGCAGGCCGATGGTATCAATATTCCGGATAACGTAATTGAATACCTCGCCTATAGTGTGGATACCAACGTGCGTGAATTGGAGGGTGTATTGATTTCCCTTATCGCACATGCTTCACTGAGCAGGGCTGAGCTCGACCTTGAGCTGGCCAAACAGATTTTAAAGAATATTGTCCACGACATCGATACCGAAGTAAGCATCGATTACATCCAGAAGACCATCTCAGAATACTTCAAGGTGGATGTAGATGACCTGAAGGATAAAACGCGTAAAAAGGAAATCGTTATTGCCCGGCAGGTAGCCATGTATTTCTCCAAGGAATATACGGATCACTCCCTTAAGGCTATCGGGTATCATTTTGGAGGCCGTGACCATAGCACTGTAATTCATGCCGTTCAATCTGTAAATGACATGATGGACACGAGTAACAGCTTCAAATCACAGATCGAAGAGCTGAAGAAAAAGCTCAAGATGAAAGCCATCTGATTAAATTATTTTTCTCTTTTTGTAACGTCTGATCCGAACTGGCCGTACTTTTAATGTATGAGCAAATCCTACCCCATTAATTCCCGAAATAAGGTAAAGCGCGTTCCTAATCGCGGCCATTATGACCAGGAAACTGTTTTTGAAGTCCTGGATGCCGGTGAAATCGCCCATGTTTCTTTTGTGGTGGATGGACAGCCTTTCATAATACCCACCCTGTACGGCAGAAAAGGCGAATTCATCTATATCCATGGCTCCGCCGCCAGCAGAATGCTTAAAGTTCTTGATAAGGGGATTCCTTGTTCAATTGCTGTAACACTGGTAGACGGACTGGTTTTGGCGCGGTCTGCTTTTCATCATTCCATGAATTACCGGTCGGTTGTATTATTCGGAACCGCCCATAAAGTAGAGGGTGATGAGAAATATGAGGCGCTTCGAACTATCTCTGAGCACCTGATCCCGGGTCGATGGGATGAAGCAAGGGAACCCAATGCGAAGGAATTGAAAGGCACCATGGTGCTTCGGCTTCAGATAGATCAGGCAAGTGCCAAGATACGTACCGGCGGACCTAAAGATGATGCCGAGGATTATGCCCTGCCGATTTGGGCAGGGACAGTTCCATTCAAACGACAGGTATTACCTCCTGAAACAGATCCTGAATCAACGGCATCGTATGGAATTCCGCTGTCAGTATTAAACTACCTTAAATCAAATGAATAATACCCCCGGCGTCCCTGCTTGTTGATCCCTTCCATTACTACGCGTCCGCGAATTTTAGTAAGAATATCAACCAGCTCCTCGGGAGTTTTTATTTTGTAATTATTGATTTCTGTAACGACGAAGTCTTCGGTTACCCCGATACGTTTGAGCAATCCGTTTTCAATGTTGAATACCTTCACTCCATATTCTATTTCCAGGATATCGCGTTCAACTTTGGATACGGTTTCAAATTTTGCTCCAAGGACATCGGATGAGAAAATTTCACGTTTCAGAATAGCGGTGGTTCCTTCACGGTTTGTGAGTGTTATAGTCGCTGACCTTTCCTTTCCATCCCGCTCATATAAGACTGTGATCACATCCCCGGGTGAGTTATAACTCAGGTCTTCTTCAAACTCAGATCGGCTGTTTACAGGATCATCATTAATTTGAAGGATAATATCGCCTTCTTTTAATCCAGCTCGGGCTGCTGCTCCATCCTCCTGCAGATATGCCAGGATAACTCCCCTGTATTCCTTGTCAGCTCCTACTTCAATATCAAGTCGCTCGGCTATTTCAGAATTAAAATCAGCCACTTCGCCGCCAAAAAAAGCTTTTTGAACTTCGCCATATTCAATAATGTCTTCCACTACTTTTTTTACGATGTCAATTGGAACGGCAAATCCATAGCCGGCATACGAACCCGTTTGCGACAGAATTGCGGTATTGATTCCTACCAATTGCCCGTCTTTATTTACAAGCGCGCCTCCGCTATTCCCCGGATTAATCGCAGCATCTGTCTGAATAAAAGATTCAATAGGGAAATTGCTTTGAAGGATGTTGATCTCACGACCCTTTGCACTTACAATTCCTGCCGTAACGGTGGATGTCAGGTTAAATGGATTGCCCACGGCAATTACCCATTCACCTACCTGTAGCGATTTTGAACTGCCAAGTCTTATGGCAGGAAGATCATCATCTTCAATCTTTAATACGGCCAGGTCTGTGGAGGGATCCACCCCAATAAGGGAGGCGTCATAGGATTGCTTGTTGTATACAACCTCCAGCTTGTCTGCCTGATTAACCACATGATTGTTGGTTACAATATATCCGTCATTCGTGAAAATCACACCGGAACCGCTGCTGATGCGCGTTTCTGTCCCGGGATTCCTGTCGAAGAGATAATCCAGGTAGCTTCGGGCATAGACCTTCTCACTGATATTTTTGATGTATACGACACTTTGTGTGCTGAGACGGGAGGCCATCACAAAGTCTTCGGCAGGTAAAATGGTCCTTTCCTCGCCGGATCTTCCTGGTTCATCAGAATTGCTTGCTACCGTTCGAACAGGAATGGCTGATTCCCGGGTTGACGACTCCACAGCAAGCTGCTGATAGACATACGAACCTCCAATCCCTGCAATAAATCCGATCAATATTGTCGCAATGGTCTTCTTCATGGTCAGAATAATTTTCAGTCAAATTTACAACACTTTATAACGAGACAAAAATTCAGAAGTTGTGCCCGTATCTGGTTAAATCTTGTTAAAATTGTCGTTATCGGAAGATTCACCATGGGGTTCAGATCAGTATTAAGTAAACCTTTTGCCGCCTATATTGCCGCTCAAACCCGGAAGTGGGCTAAGGATCCTGTAGGTTCCCAGGAGCGAATTTTACAAATGCTTTTATCCAGGGCATCTGATACAACTTTCGGACTTGATCATGGATTTCGGGATATCAGCAATCACCAGGATTTCCGGAGTGCCGTACCTGTCAGAGATTACGAAGCCCTTAAACCCTATGTGAAAAAGATTCTGGAGGGAAAGCGTGATGTGTTATGGCCGGGAATGCCCGCTTATTTTGCCAAGACTTCCGGAACGACCTCCGGCACAAAATATATCCCAATCACCAAAGAGTCACTTCCGAACCATATCAACAGTGCCCGGAATGCCCTTTTAAGTTATGTGCATGAGACCAGGAAAGCCGCATTTCTCGATGGCAAGCTCATATTTTTATCCGGGAGTCCGGAATTAAGCCAGCAGGCGGGTGTGCATACAGGCAGGTTATCGGGTATTGTGAATCATCATGTGCCCGGGTATTTGCGAACAAATCAACTGCCGAGTTACGAAACCAATTGTATTGAAGATTGGGAAACCAAGCTCGACCGGATTATAGATGAAACGATAGATGAGCGCATGACACTGATCTCCGGGATTCCTCCCTGGGTTCAGATGTATTTCGACAGGATTGAGAAACGTACCGGAAAGAAGATCAAGGATGTATTTCCTGATTTTTCCCTGTTCGTGTATGGCGGAGTGAATTTTGAACCATACCGGGCGAAACTTTATGAGAGCATCGGTAAGCCGGTTGATTCAATTGAGACATATCCCGCGTCGGAAGGATTTATTGCCTACCAGGACAGTCAGCGGGAGGAAGGTTTGCTTCTTTTATTGAACAGCGGAATATTTTTTGAGTTTATTCCGGCCGACAGGTTTTTCGAGGACGATCCGCCAAGGCTTACCATTGGAGAGGTTGAGAAAAATGTGAACTATGCGGTCATTATCAACAGTAATGCCGGTTTGTGGGGCTATAACCTTGGCGATACCATTAAATTCGTTTCAACTGATCCGTATCGCGTCGTGGTTACCGGCAGGATCAAACATTTTATCTCGGCATTTGGGGAGCATGTCATAGGCGAGGAGGTTGAAAAGGCAATGCAGGAAGCACTGAAAAAACATCAGGGTACTGAAATTGTTGAATTTACGGTCGCACCGAATGTAACTCCGGAAGGCGGCGGGATGCCCCATCACCAGTGGTTGATTGAATTTTCTAAAATGCCTGAAAACCTGGAGGCATTCTCATCGGATCTGGACCGTGCACTGAGAGGGTTGAATACATATTATGATGATTTATTGTCGGGCAATATTCTGAAACTTCTGGAAGTTGTTCCATTAAAAAGGAGCGCCTTTATTGAGTACATGAAGGAGCAGGGTAAATTGGGCGGACAAAACAAGGTGCCAAGGCTATCGAATGATCGAAAAATAGCCGATGCATTGATTAAATACAGGAAAAACAATTAAGTGATGAACGAAACAGGATTTGCGGGCAAACGGGTGGCTATCCTTGGATCGACAGGATCCATCGGGACACAGGCTTTGGAAGTGATTGAAGCGAATCCGGATCATTTCGAGGTGGAGGTGCTCTCTGCGCAGAATAACTGTGAATTATTGATCGAGCAGTCGGTTAAATTCAAGCCGAATGTGGTAGTCATTGGCAATGAGGAGCACTATGAAAAAGTTTTTAGTGTATTGGATCCACTTGGAATCAAGGTCTATGCAGGTACCAATGCACTGGCAAGTGTGGTGGAAATGGATTCAATTGACCTGGTGCTCACCGCGCTTGTGGGTTATGCCGGTCTGCAGCCAACGATACATGCCATCCAGGCAGGAAAAAGCATTGCCCTGGCAAACAAGGAGACGCTGGTCGTGGCCGGTGAACTAATCACTACCATGGCCCGCGAGAAGGGTGTGAATATCTATCCGGTTGACTCCGAGCATTCAGCTATTTTTCAGTGCATGGTGGGAGAATTCCATAATCCCATTGAAAAAATAATCCTGACGGCTTCAGGAGGTCCGTTTCGCGGGCGATCCCGTGATGAACTGGCGCAGGTGACCAAAGCCCAGGCCCTCAGGCATCCGAATTGGGATATGGGAGCGAAGATTACAATTGATTCGGCTTCATTGATGAATAAAGGGCTGGAGGTTATCGAAGCGAAGTGGTTATTCGGTCTCCGTACAGATCAGATTGAAGTGGTTGTTCATCCCCAGTCGATCATCCATTCAATTGTGCAGTTTGAAGATGGCTCAATGAAGGCACAAATGGGTTTGCCGGATATGAAGCTGCCGATACAATATGCACTTGCGTATCCGAATCGGCTGAAGTCGGATTTCAAACGTTTTGATTTCAGGGATTACAGTTCTCTCACATTTGAGGCGCCCGATACAAAAACTTTTCGTAATCTTGCACTTGCTTATAAAGCGCTTGGCGATGGCGGTAATATGCCGTGTGTGCTGAATGCGGCAAACGAAATCGCGGTTGCTTCCTTTTTGGAGGATCGCATTAAATTTTTGGAGATGTCAGATGTAGTGGAACATTGTCTGGCAAAAATTCCGTTTATAGAAACGCCGGCCTATGAAGATTATGTTAATACAGACCGGGAAACACGACGCAGAGCGTTAGAAAAGATTAAGTAATGGAAGGATTTATTATGGCGGCTCAGATCATCCTGAGCCTTTCGATATTGGTGGGATTGCACGAGATGGGTCACCTGCTGGCGGCCAAGCTGTTCGATATGCGTGTTGAGCAATTTTCCATCGGGTTCCCGCCCAAATTATTCAGCTTTAAGTATGGTGAGACTGAATATGCCCTTAGCGCAATTCCCCTCGGCGGATTTGTAAAAATCTCAGGTATGATCGACGAATCGCTGGATACCGAGAAAATGAAGGAGCCACCGCAGCCCTATGAATTCCGTTCAAAGCCAGCCTGGCAACGCCTGATTGTGATGTTGGGCGGCATCATCGTAAACGTGATCACAGGTGTGATCATCTTTATATTTCTCACCTACATTTATGGAGAGACCTACATTTCCAAGGATGCAGTGAATAAAAACGGGGGTATTGTGGCCCTTGACCTTGCCCAGGAACTGGGGATGGAAACAGGAGATCAGATCCTGCAGATCAACGGAAATGATTTCCAGGATTTCCAGGATGTCCTGAAGTCTGAAGTTTTCCTTGGTGAAGATGCTTACTATACTGTAAAGCGAAATAATGAGTTGGTAAAAATTTCGATCCCGGATGATTTCATTGAAAAAATGAACAGTTCGGAAGCCATTGCAAGTTTTCTGTATCCGAGATACCGGTCTGTGGTGGGGGAGGTTAGTCCGAATTCCATCGCAGCAAGGGAAGGTCTGAAGGAAGGTGATGAGATCATTGAGATCGCCGGCATCCCTGTTCAGTACCAGGACCAGGTGAGTTCTGTGGTGAAAGGTTTTAATGAAGATACCATCACCGTTGCATACAAACGCGACGGTGAGATTTACCGTTTCAAGGCTGATTTCAGGGCTGATTCTGTGATCGGGTTTTTCCCTGAAGATAACCTGGTGCGTGAGACTATTAATTATTCCTTCGCGGAGGCCATACCTCATGGTACCAAAAAAGCGTTCAACATTGTTTTCCTCCAGGTTAAGGCATTTGGCAAGATGCTGAGCGGTGTGATCAACCCTGCAAAGTCCCTTGCCGGTCCATTCCGGATAGCCCAGGCATATGGAGGCGAATGGATCTGGGAACGTTTCTGGTTTATGACCGGGTTATTGTCGATGGTTCTTGCTTTCATGAACCTGCTTCCTATACCGGCACTGGACGGCGGTCACGTGATGTTCCTCAGCTATGAGATGATATCGGGACACAAGCCGTCTGACAAATTCCTTGAGAATGCCCAGAAGATCGGAATGATCCTGCTGCTGGCACTGATGGTTTTTGTGATCTTCAACGATATTTTCTCATTTGATTTCGTGCGAAAATTATTCGGACTGGATTAAACTTTAGTCAGTAGTCAGTAGTCAGCGCCAAAGGCGTCCCTTCGGGGTAGTCAGTAGTGTCCTTCTGGTTCTTCTGAAGAATATAAAACAGTTGAAAAAAGGATAAGGTCTGGTTGTGAATTTGATTCTCCATGTTGAGGAAACCCTGCCAAACCATCAGGAGATCCCGGCCTGACTCCCCGACTATTCCCGGCTTTGCCGGTCTCCTCAGGAGTTCCGCCGGGATGACGGTCATGGGATTGGCACCACCTCATAAAATAGTAGTACTTTGCCTTTGTTTTTCCACCCACTCCACTACTGACTACTGACTACTGACTACTGACTATCCCGAAGGGACGCCTTAGGCGCTGACTCTATTCCGCATACCTGGGGTCATCGATGAAAATCGCTTTCTCCATTTCCTCGACCTCGAGCGTATAATATTCAAATTCCTCTACGACCTTTCCGGTAAGGATATAAATCCCTCGCCCGCGGAATGGATAGCGGGCAGCCACAGGGGGGAAGTGTACCGTGTCGATAAAGGCACCTTCGTGGTCCAGGAACGTTCCGAAATGCATTCGCTTTTTATTGTTGGTGGTTGTGTTCTTCACGGTTACCATGTACCCGTAGATGGTGATTCGATGGCCTACATATTCCGGAAACAGTCGCACAGCCATAGTTGAGGACGGGGGTTCGCGCAGCAATTCGAATGGGTTGGTAAGCGGAAAACCCAGCAGTTCAAATTCGTCAAATGCATCTTCATAGGTTTCCAGGCTGAGCTCCGGAAGGGTGAAGTTGGGTTTTGGGGTTTTGAACAGGCTTTTTTCAGGCCGGCTTTTTTTGGTGTGTCCGAGCATGAAATGTGCTTTCCAGCGGAGCTCTTTCTTGTTCTTTCCAGTGAATGCAAATGCACCGATGCGGATGAGGAGTGTGAGCTGCTCGAGCGAGACAGGTACCCGGTCTGTAAAATCTTCCACGCTGATGTAGCATCCGTTTTCTTCGCGTTCGGCAACCAGGGCATGTATGACTTTTTGCTCCAGGTCCTTTACCAGCACAAATCCGAGATAGATTTCGCGGCCGAACAGCCGGGTATCCATAGTACTGTGATTCACACACGGGGGGTGGAGGACTCCGCCGTGGAGCCGTGCCTCGTGGGCATAAAACTCCGTCCGGTAAAACCCGCCGAAATTATTAATGGTAGCCACCATATATTCCAGGGGATAGTAGGCCTTGAGAAACAGGCTTTGGTAACTTTCCACCGCATATGATGCCGAGTGCCCCTTGGCAAATGCATACCCTGCAAAACTTTCAATCTGGCGCCAGATCTCGCGGGTTTCTTCATCGGAATAACCCTTCTCCCTGCAGTTTGAAAAGTATTTGTCCTTCACCTTATTGAATTCTACTCTCGAGCGGAATTTCCCCGACATCCCGCGCCGCAGCACATCGGCTTCGGCCAGTGTCAGTCCGGCAAAATAATGGGCCACCTTGATCACGTCTTCCTGGTAGACCATTACCCCGAAAGTTTCAGGCATGATCTTCATCAATACCGGATGGGCTTCCTTCCGTTTTTCGGGGTAGCGGAAACGGAGAATATACTCCCGCATCATACCGGATTGCGCCACACCCGGCCGAATGATCGAGCTGGCGGCCACCAGGCCCAGGTAGTCATCAACCCGAAGCTTCTTCAGTAACATCCTCATGGCGGGGGATTCCACGTAGAAACACCCGATTGCCTTTCCTTCACGCAGAAGTTCCTTAACCGGCTCATCATTTTTGAACCGGTTAATGTCATGAATGTCGGGCACGGCATCAGGACCTTTTGATTCCCCGATGATATCGAGTGTTTCGCGAATTTTGCTGAGTCCGCGCTGACTCAGAATATCAAATTTGTACAGTCCGACATCTTCGGCAATGATCATGTCAAAGTGAGTGGTGGGATATCCTTTTGGCGGAAGGTCAGTGGCAGTGTAATAGTGTATGGGCTTTTCCGAAATGAGGATTCCGCCTGCATGCACGCTCAGGTGATTCGGGTACCCTTCGATGAGCTTGCCGTAGCGAAGGATCAGCCGGCCATAGTAGTCCATCTGCTCGTCACGGCTGCCGGGAAGCCGTCCCTCGGCCAGCGCGTCGATCTCATGGGAGGGCAGTCCGAACACTTTCCCCAGTTCGCGCACCACCGCGCGGTACTGGAATGTCGTATAGGTGGCGAGCAGGGCAACATGGGGAAACCGGCTGAAAATATATTGGGTGACATCCTCACGGTCTTTCCATGAAAAATCAATGTCAAAATCCGGCGGATTCTTCCTGTACAGGTTAATGAATCGCTCGAAGTACAGATCCAGCTCGATGGGGTCCACATCGGTGATCCGCAACAGGTATGCCACGACGCTGTTCGCGCCGCTTCCCCTGCCTACATAGAAATACCCCTTACTGCGGGCATAGGAGGTGATATCCCAGTTGATGAGGAAGTAGGACACAAATCCTTTTTCGCGGATAATGGATAATTCCTTTTCCAGTCGCTCCTGAATTTGCGGGGTGGGGTTGGGATACCGGTACCGGAGACCTTCTTCACAGAGCTGAAGTAGCAGTTTGTCGTCAGATGCCGCTGAACCGGTATAGGTTTGCAGGTTTTTATGGGGATGACTGTCACCGAATTCAAATTCAATGGAGCAGTGATCCAGCAGCTGCCGGCTGTTGCGGATCATTTCAGGGTAGGCGGCAAACGTTTTTTCCAGTTCCGAAATATCCATCATGATATGTGCCGGGTCCCCTTCTTCACTTTTCGGAAGCTTGCTCAGGAGGGTATTATTATCGATGGCCCGCAGCAGGCGGTGCGCATTGAAGTCGGCCTTGTTCCGGAACGTTACAGGCTGAAGTATAACGGTTTTGTCGGTGTGTTTCGACCAGGGCAGGAATGGAAAGCGGCTGAGGTCTGCCTGTGATACGCCGACATATTCACGATCCTGCAGGGGCCTTTGCGGTATATTATGGAGCGGGTAGATGATAAAGCAGTTTTTCAGCAGTGGAGGTTCCTCCGGGAGCGGGTCTTTTTTATGGAGATGTTCCGAGAGGAAGTCGTTCAGCTCTTTGAACCCCTCGTTGTTGCGCGCCAGTCCGACATACAGTTGTCGCGCACCCTGGCGAAAATCAATTCCCAGTACCGGCCGGACTCCATACTGTTCCGACAGCCGGACGAAGTCAAGGCAGGCGGCGGTTGTATTGATGTCTGTGAGCGCCAGGGTATCCATACCCTTTTCAGCAGCCATCTTCAGCAGCTCCCTTATGGGGATTGTGCCGTATCGGAAGGAGTAGTAGGTGTGGTTGTTTAGCATCACTTTGTAGTCAGTAGTCAGTAGTCAGTAGTCAGTAGTGGTATTGGTGATTTATGAAGTAATGATGAGTTGATAGTCGGGGATTAAGCCAATAGTTTAAGTTCAGTAGTCAGTAAGCCTCTGCCGATAACTACTACTGACTACTGACTACTGACTACTGACTGCCAGTTAGCCGTGCCGGTTTGCCAGCAGCGGCGGTGGTTCCCCGCTGAACGGGTTGAACCTGCCAATAGTGCGTGCCTCCATGCCGGAGGCGCGGAGTATTTTCCGGTCTCCGTGTTTCTCCCGGATGCGGTCCATGGCCTGATAGAGGCTGATCATTTCCTCAGCATCTTCAAAGAGGTTGATCTGATGGCCGCCATATACCAGGTGACTGTATTTTATACCAATCAGCCGTACCAGCAGCCGTCGGTTGTAGACCCTGTTGAAGAGTTCCATTACCCGTGGGATCAGTATATGATCGGCTGATGTGTAGGGGATCCGTGACTGCAGCGTGTAGGTGTTGAAATCGGAGTAACGGATTTTGACCGTTATGCACGCCGTCACTTTTTTGCCCCGCCGCAGCTGAAAAGCAAGATTCTCAGCCATGGCCAGTATGATTCCCCGAAGCTTCTCCATATCTGTAGTATCCCGGTCAAAAGTCCGTTCCGTAGATATTGATTTCCGCTCCGAATAGGGGATCACCGGAGAAGTATCAATCCCCTGTGCTTTTTTCCAGATGCTGATCCCGTTCTGCCCGAATACTTTTTCCATCAGCTCCATGGGCATCTCCTGTATGGTGGCGATCCGCTTGATCCCAAGGCCGCACAGCGACTGATAAGTCTTTTCACCGATCATGGGGATTTTCCGAACCGATAACGGTGCCAGAAATGGCCGTTCCCGGCCGTAATCGATCTTTAGCTGATTGTTGGGCTTGGCTTCACCCGTTGCGATCTTTGAAACAGTCTTATTTTCAGAAAGACCAAAGGATATCGGCAGCCCGGTCTCACGGATGATCCGTTTCCGCAAATCTGCCGCCATCCGGAAACTGCTGAAAAACCGTTCCATCCCGGTAAGGTCTACGTAAAATTCGTCAATGGAAGTCTTCTCATATACCGGAACAGATTCCCTGATGATCTCTGTTACTTCACGTGACTTTGCGGTGTAAGTGCCCGTATTTCCGCGGATAATAATGGCTTCCGGGCATAATTGCCGGGCAAGTTTCATGGGCATTGCCGAATGAACGCCGAATTTACGCGCCTCATAGCTGCAGGCAGCTACCACCCCCCGGTCTGTTACCCCGCCCAGTAAGATAGGTTTGCCCTCCAGCCGGCTGTCCAGCAACCGTTCACATGACACAAAGAACGTGTCCAGATCCAAATGCAATATTGCCCTCCCTTGCATACCTTTTTTACCAATTTCATGTATGCTAAAATAATTATTAAATACTAAAAATATTAGTAATCAATAAAAATAATTTTCAATAGCAAGGGTTGTTCCTGAAATAAAAAAATGATAAACAGCAGGTTACAATATTGGCGTCTTCATCATAGATGAATAGTGAAAATAAGTTAAAATTGAGTGGCTGGAGGATATACCTATTTTTTGGTATGTTGCCATATCAATTCAATCACTAATTTGGTGTAATCGAAAATTAACTAATGTCTAAAGGGGGCTTCTTATTTTTAGTACTGATGATACTAAACCTTAGTATTGCCTGTAAAAGGCAGGACCGTAAGATTGAACCCAACGTATACATAGATCAGGCAGACGGCAGATACAGGCTTATCCGGAATGGTGAACCCTTCTACATACGGGGAGCAAACGGGACGGTCCGGCTTTCCCGGCTTCACGAAATTGGCGGTAACACCATCCGAACCTACGATACGCTCCAATTGAAGAATATCCTCGATGAGGCCCATAAAAATGGACTGGCAGTCATTGTCGGTCTTCCCGTCATCCGAAGTTATCATTACAATACATTTTATCACAACGATTCACTTATTCACCAGCAGTACGAAGCCGTCAGGAATACCGTTCGCAGGTACAGGGATCATCCCGCTTTACTTATGTGGTGTCTTGGGAATGAACTCAATTTTACGTTCGGTCCGAAATATGGCAGATTCTATGATGCCTTAAACCAGCTCATACAACTGATTCATACAGAAGATCCCGACCACCCTGTTACCACAACAATCCAGAGTTTCGGGGAAGGATATGTAGCCAATATAAAATGGTATATACCTGATATTGATATTATCTCCATCAATACATTCGGCAAGATCCGAAACCTTGAAGAAGACCTTTCCTACTATCGGTGGTTCTGGGACGGCCCCTATATTTTAACTGAATGGGGTGTGAACGGACACTGGGAGAGTGACAGTACAGTCTGGGGGGTACCCATTGAAGAGCCCAGTGCCAAGAAAGCTGAATTCATACGAACCATTTACAAAGATAAAATCGCTACGGAACAACGTCGTTGCCTGGGTTCCCTGGTATTTTATTGGGGTTCCCGGCAGGAAAAAACCGATACCTGGTATTCTCTTATTACCGATGATGGATTGGAAACGCAGGCGGTGGAGGAACTTCAGCATCTGTGGACGGGGGAATACCCCGGTAACAGGGCGCCTGTTGTTGAATATGCACTGTTGAATGAAGAAGGATCACGGTCTGATATCATGTTAAATGCGGGTGAGTCCTACCCGATAGAGGTGGTGGCATCCGACCCGGAGGGCGACTCACTTCATTTTGAATGGTACCTGTATGCCGAAAACTGGTATATACCTACTTATGAAAGTGAATCAGACATCATTCCTCTTTCGGGTTATATCCTTCAGGAAAATTCAAAAAGAACTATTTTGAGGTCGCCGGATACTGAAGGGGCTTACCGGATCGGGGTAAAAGTTTTTGATAATAAGGGACATTTTGGCACTGCCAATGTTCCTTTTTATGTAGTAAAATAGGATGGAACACACAACTGTTAAATCACCAAAAAAATACGAGATATGGATCCTCCGGACCATGATCATTATTGGGGTGATAAACATGGTGTATTTTTTCCTTTGGTTCATAAAACCGGGCCACGCTTCCTATTTCCCGCTATATGTGATCATCGTTCTCGTGCTGCTCTTCCAGTTCCTGAGAATATTGCATGAATGGTATCATTATTTCAATATCAAGCTGCCCCCGAGCCCAATGATTCCCCATGGTTTCAGCCCGAGTGTGGATATCTTCACCACATTCTTTCCCGGGGAGCCTTATGAGATGATCGAGACCACCCTCGAAGCAATTCTCGCCATCCGGTATCCCCACGAAACATGGCTCTGTGATGAAGCGAATGATCCCAGGCTGAAGGAGTTCTGTAAGCTTCGGGGCATACACCATGTGACGCGAAATTCAAGGAAAGATGCGAAAGCAGGGAACATTAACAATGCCCTTCAGTACGCCTCAGGAGAAATTTGTGTGATTCTTGATCCGGATCATGTCCCACACCCGGATTTTCTCGATCCCATTATCCCTCATTTTGCGAATCCGGAAATTGGATTTGTTCAGATTGTTCAGGCCTATCATAATTTTGATGAAAGCTTTGTCGCAAAGGGCGCGGCCCAGCAAACCTTTCAGTTCTATGGCCCCATGATGATGTCGATGAATCATTATGGAACTGTACTGGCCATCGGCGCCAATTGTACTTTCCGGAGGGAAGCCCTTGATTCCATTGGCGGTCATGCACCCGGACTGGCGGAAGACATGCATACAGCCATGCTGCTCCATTCCAGGGGATGGAAGTCTGTATATGTCCCGAAAATCCTTGCACGCGGGCAGGTTCCTTCAACCCTCCATGCCTATTTTATGCAACAGTTGAAATGGTCAAGGGGTACCTGGGACCTTCTTTTGCATGTTTTGCCCGGAATTTTCAAAGATCTCACCTGGCGGCAACGGCTGCATTACCTGTCTGTACCCTTCTACTATTTTGCGGGGATTATATATTTCATGAATTTTCTGATCCCGGTAATATGCCTGGTATTCGCAATTTTGCCCTGGAAAGGTGATTTCTTCACTTTTATTCTTCTTGCCCTGCCATTATTTGCCTCGACGATTCTCATACGTCATTATGTACAGCGGTGGGTAATGGAAGAAAAGGAAAGGGGGTTTCATTTATTGGGAGGCATCCTTCAGATCGGTACGTGGTGGGTCCATTCACTTGGGATTATCTATACCTTTATCGGAAAGAAAGTACCATATCTGCCTACCCCCAAAGATGAAGCCAACAGGAGCCACTGGACATTGCTTCTTCCCAATATTCTTGTAGGAGTTTTTTCTGTCGCTGCCATTGTTTACGGACTGTATACCGACTGGAACCCTTATTCCATAATAATGGCCGGAATCGCACTGACCAATTTTGTGAGTATGTCCATTGTGACCTATATCGGGATCAACAGCAGGAGATCTCCTGATTCGGTTCATAAAATGACTCCGATGGCTGTATTCCTTTGGTCAAAGCGCCAATTTTGGCATTTTCGCCATTATCTCTATCGGGGACTTCGGGTCGGGGGTCTTAGTATTCTGGTTTTACTCACGGTTGCCATGTTGGTGGTTCAGCGCAGTGATAAAAAAGTGTTTCGTGATCCTCCGCCAGCACCGGTTCACGATGGAAATTTGATTACCGGCATATTCGACCCACAGGGCACCCGGGGATTATCCCGTATTGATCCTGAAGGAATGGCATCGGGCATAATTTCTTTCTATTCATCCTGGACAGATTCGATTCCGGATCGCGAATATTTTAATTCAATTTACAATAGCGGCCGGATACCTATGATCACATGGGAACCCTGGCTATCAGATTCTGTTCACTATGATCCGAACGCACCTTCCGTTTTTACCAGGATTAACAGTGGGGAATTTGATTCCTATCTGGAAGAATCCGCTGATTACTTCGCTTCACTTGAACGCCCTGTCCTTATGCGATTCGCTCATGAGGTAGATAATCCGGCCTATCCGTGGTCTGAAGACGGGAATGTATCCCCGCAAAATTTTATTAATGCATGGAGGAGGGTGGTTTCAATATTCCGGCAGCAGGGGGCCAGAAACGTAAGCTGGATTTATAATCCCTGGAGATCTTCTGCGGTTGAACCGTTTTATCCCGGAAGCGATGTGGTTGACTGGTTTGGGATTACCGCACTGGATTATGGGCCGTTAACGGAAGACAGCTCATTTGCATTTAGCGACCTGTATACCTCTTTTCATGATAAAATCGTCCATTACCCCGGCAAAAAAGTAATCATTGCCGAAATGGGTACGCTTCTGGATGATCAGGCGGAGTGGATGAGGAATGCGGTCAGTTATATCCAGACAGATGCTCCGGAGATCGAGGCACTGGTGTTTTTTCAAAGTGACCAGGATGCGAATATTCCTGAAGGTATCTCCGCAGATTCAAATCTCGAGTGGCGTTTCAATAATGCCGGGCAGGTTCTTGCCATCCTTGAAAATAATTTTGATCTTTTTCGCTGGTCTGAAGAAAAGATCCATACACATCGTCCCGAAGTACCGCTCAGAAAGGAATCAATGCAGATCCACGGGATAACGTACAATAAAGCGCATAAATGGTTCAGGAATGTTCATTCACTCACACGGCGGGTTATCAAAAAGGATTTTGAGCAAATAAAATCATTGGGTTTCAGGGATATTAAACGTCATGGCCCCGGGATTTATGACCGGAATGTCCTTTCAATTGCCCATGAAGATCAGATCAACGTGCATTACAGTTTTTGGCTTGAGCCCGATTCTTCGGGTTATGATGCTCAGGAGTCGGAGATTTCAGAACGAATTCTGGAGCTGCAGTCAAATCCGGCAATCGTATCCTGGAATATTACAGGGGCTCCCTTTAACCGGATGGATCTTGTATATGACCCTGTGGAACGTATGCTACAGAATGATGCACTGGCAAGGTGGCTGAATGAATTTGCGGCGAAAATTCACTTGTCAGACCCCGAAAGACCGGTCACAATTGATTACGAATTGGGCACTACAGGTTTTCATGAGTTTTTACAGATAGCCATGATGACCCCGGAAATTGATCAATGGGTGCTGTACCCATCTGATTCAACAGTTATTCGGCAATTAGCGGACTCGCTGAATAGATGGCACATTCCACATTATTGGGAAGGTCCTGATCCGGCTATATTTTGCAACTATTCGGGATTCATGTCATGGCAGGACAGGTCGGAGCGTGACCTGGTAATTTTTGACGGATTGATAGACATTTGGGGAAGAAAGAAACAGAGCTACCTGAAGATAAACCGGTGTTTGAACGGGGTCGATCAGGATCTGCGAATACCTGACTGGAGTTTCATTTTACCGGCGATTCCGGCATGGCCCGGTACCAGTATTCCGCTGCACGCCATTGAATTTCACAATGGGGAACCTCAACAGCTTTCTGATGCAGGAAAGTGGAAGATAGAGTGGTACCTGGTACAGGTGGATGCATTCGGGAATGACAAAGCACTAGTTCGTGTGGGGGAAGGTCCAGGAATACTTTTGAATTTGCCGTGGAATTCCGATTTATATGAAGTACGGATGGTGATTCACAATGATGATATCAGCCGACATGTGACAAAGTCCCTCATTTTGCCGGTACATCCCTCACAGCAGGATCAATATTCGGTCTCAAAATAGTTATCTTTGATAATGACCCTGCCCATATATCAGATCGATGCATTTGCCAGTAATGTTTTTCAAGGCAATCCTGCGGCTGTAGTACCACTTGGTTCATGGCTGTCAGATGACCTGCTTCAGAAAATTGCCGAAGAGAACAACCTTTCCGAAACTGCATATTTTGTGAAAAATGAGGATGACAGCTATCACCTTCGCTGGTTTACACCGGTCAATGAGGTGGATCTCTGTGGTCACGCTACACTGGCTTCGGCATATGTGCTGTTTGAAGAATTGGAGTACCGTCATGATACCATTGAATTTGAAACGCGCAGCGGCCGCCTGAAAGTAGTTCGGTCTGCCACAGGATACCAAATGGACTTTCCCACAGATATGCCAAAAGCAATTCCGGTGGATGGGTTTGAATCTGTTATCGGTTGCACGGTTCTGGGGGCATTCCAGGGCGTTTCAGATATTTTACTTGAGGTTGAAAATGAACATCAGGTTCGCGGGCTGCGTCCTGATTTCAGGGCTATGGCTGAATATCCTGTTCGTGGCATGATTGTAACTGCTCCGGGCATTAGCAGCGACATAGTTTCGAGGTGTTTCTATCCCGCCTATGGCATCGATGAGGATCCCGTTACAGGTTCTGCGCATACAACACTGTTTTCCCATTGGGGTGCCAAACTGGGGAAAAAGGAGATGACGGCACAACAGTTATCAGCGCGGGGGGGACAAGTTTATGGCACCCTGGTCAATAACCGGGTATTACTCACAGGAAAGGCCGTTCTTTTTTTGAAAGGAGAGATCAGTATTTGAGTAGAATAACTTCCTGTTATCCGGTGGGTGTTTTTGGAAAACCATCCGTTTTTGTGTATATATTTAACAAATAAAACAGATCTCTTGAAACTGGATAATTACGATATCAATAATCAATACGATGAAATGTTTGAGGCGGAAGGTAAGTGCCGTTCTCAATACAAGGTATTTCGCGAACATTTAAATTCCCTGTCCCGAAAAAAGCTTCAGCAGTTGCAGCATTCCACGGATAAATCCCAACTTTCGATGGGTATGACCTTCAATGTGTATCATGAATCTGAAGGGGTCGAGCGTATTCTGCACCTGGATATTATTCCCCGCATTATCAGCGGTGAAGAATGGGAACTTGTGGAAAACGGGCTAAGACAGCGAATTCGTGCACTGAATCTTTTCCTGGAAGACATTTATAACGACCGCAAGGTGCTCAAGGATGGTATTGTTCCTGAAGAGCTTATTCTCGGGAGCAAGGATTACCTGGAGCCTTGCATCGGGCTCCATCCCCCCAAAGGCATTTGGTGCCATATCACCGGAACAGACCTGGTACGCAACAATGATGGTCGTTTTTATGTATTGGAAGATAACCTGAGGTGCCCGTCTGGTGTGTCCTATATGCTTGAGAACCGCGAGATTGTCAAGAAGGTTTTTCCGCAGGTTTTTCAGCAAATTGGTGTTCGGCCGGTGGTTGACTATCCTGCACATTTATTCAAAATGCTTCAGTATCTGAGCCCGAAAAAGGATCCTGTGGTTGTAGTACTCACACCCGGCGTTTTCAATTCCGCGTATTTCGAGCACTCCTATCTTGCCCAGCAGATGGGTGTTGAACTTGTATCAGGCCAGGACCTGGTTGTACGTGATAAAAAAGTATATATGATCACAACCCATGGGTTAAGCCCGGTGGATGTGATTTACCGTCGAATTGATGATACGTTCCTGGATCCTGAAGTCTTCAATCCTGAATCCATGCTGGGGATCCCCGGTATTTTTGAAGCGTATAAGGCAGGGAATGTTGCCCTGGCCAATGCCCCCGGAACAGGTGTGGCCGATGATAAGGCAGTGTACGCCTATGTCCCTCGTCTGATCCGTTATTACCTGGATGAGGAGCCCATTCTTGAAAATGTTCCCACGTATCTGTGCCGTGAAGAAAAGGATCGAAACTATGTGCTGGAAAATATTGCAGAACTGGTCGTAAAGGAAACGAATGCCGCAGGGGGCTATGGAATGTTGATTGGTCCGAAAGCAACCCCCGAACAGCATGAAGCATTTCGTGAAAAGATCCGCAAAAACCCTGCGAACTACATCGCGCAGCCAACACTGTCACTATCTACCGTGCCCACACTGGATAACTCAGAAATTGAGGGTAGGCATGTTGATCTTAGGCCCTATATTTTATATGGACCGGACATCCATGTAATTCCCGGTGCCCTTACACGCGTGGCATTGGTAAAGGGATCGCTGGTTGTTAACTCATCCCAGGGCGGCGGCAGTAAGGATACCTGGGTATTGTACAAAGAAAATGAACTATAGATTATGTTAAGTCGCGTTGCGGATTCGCTATACTGGTTGGGAAGATATATTGAACGGGCGGAAAATTATGCCCGATTCATCGATGTGAACTCAAACCTGTCCCTTGATCTTCCTCCTCATATGAACGAACAATGGGAGCCGTTGATCGCTGTCACGGGTGACCTGGAAGCATTCAACGAACGTTATAATGAATGTGACCGGGAAAGTGCCATTTATTTTCTGGCGTTCGATCTCAAAAATCCAAATTCCCTGTTTTCATCTGTATCCATGGCCAGGGAGAATGCGCGTATTGTTCGGGAGAACCTCACGAAGGAAACATGGGAGGTGTTGAACGAACTCTATTTGCGCATGAAACAGGGCAATTCCAAGCAAATTTGGAAACAGGAAGATCCTCGTGCATTCTTCATCGATATCAAATACCGGATTCAGTTATTATATGGAATTGCTTACAACAGTGTCGCCCGTGCCGAAGGCTGGTATTGGGTTACGTTGGGGCAATACCTGGAGCGGGCTGATAAAACTTCCAGGATACTGGATGTAAAATATCATTATTTGCTTCCTTCCCCCGAAGATATCGGTACTCCGCTGGATCAGCTTCACTGGATGGCGTTGTTGAAATCAGTGAGTGCCTTCAATACCTATCGACGTGTTTTTGGAAATATCAATCCGGAAGGGGTTGTTGAATTTCTTGTTCTGAATCGTAAATTTCCGCGATCCATTTACTTTTGTCTTACTGAAGCTGAAATATGCCTGCACGAGATTTCAGGTCATCCTACCAAGGGATTTGGCAATAAGGCAGAGAAGCTCATGGGTGAGCTTCGGTCTCAATTGGAATATGACGATATCGCCGATGTGATAGATCACGGACTTCATGAATACCTCGACCATCTGCAAATCCGGTTGAACCAAATTTCAATTGCTATTTATGATTGTTTTATCGGTATTAAGGATAACTTTAACGTTCAAATCAGTGAACAATAATGACCTATTGCCTCGGAATTCGAACACGTGAAGGAATAGTCGGTTTGGCCGACACCCGTCTGACATCCGGAACGGATACTACGACCGCCAAGAAAATATTTACTGTTAAGCGACAGCAGCATTCCTTCTTTATTATGACTTCCGGATTGCGTTCGGTGCGTGATAAGGCCATAACCTATTTTAAGGAGGTGATTGATACCCAGGATCAGAGTTTTCATCGCCTTTACCAGGCGGTCAACAAGTTTGGTGAGCAGGTGAAGAGGGTAGCAGCCGAAGACAAGCAAAACCTTGAAGATTCCGGAATGGCATTCAACCTGTATGCGATCGTGGGTGGTCAGCTGGAACAGGATGAAGAACCGATGCTCTATATGCTGTACCCACAGGGGAACTGGATTGAGGTCGGTCAAAACACCCCCTATGTCATTATCGGTAATTCCGGGTTCGGACAGCCAATATTAAAGCGCTCGATAACCTATAATTCCGGACTTGAATTCGCGCTTAAAAGCGCCTTTCTTTCGTTTGATGCTACGCGTATTTCCGCCAATGATGTTGCCTACCCGATTGATACGGTTGTATTGCCGCGTGACGCATATGATTTGATGGAACACCGTTTTGAAGAGCGTGAACTGGGGCATGTTTCTGAATTCTGGAATGAACGTTTGCGTCAGGCTATTCAGGAATTGCCTGTGGAGGTGCTCGATCGTGCCTTTACGAAATCAGTTCTAAGAAAATCTTCATGATGGATCTTTATATCCGTCACCAAACAGATTATTCCTACTCCAAAGCAGTTTTTCCGGGAGTTCATTACCTGAATTTTCATCCCCAGATAAGGTCCTACCTTCAGACAAGGGCTTTTAATGTTGAAATTGATCCCCAACCTGATTCACTTACCGCACGTCTGGATCCTGAGAATAATCTGTATCATCAGTTGTGGTTCTCCGGAAAAACAAGCCTGCTTTCGATTCAGGTGGATCTGCAGGTCGAAATTACGCCTTTCAATCCCTTTAATTTTATAGTTGATACGCACGGACCTCAAAATACGAGTGAATATCAGAAAAACTCAGAATCGTTTCTTCAGATATATCGTGCAGAGGATATGGCAACTTCAGAGATTACTGATTTCGCAAATCAGTTTTACCACGAAGACCTCATTCAGTTCTTTACCTCTCTTAACCTGGCGATTTCAGAGTCATGGAATCATCATGAGCGATTTGAAATGAATATTTTAAGTCCGCAAATTTGCTTTGAAACCCGTGCAGGCTCCTGCAGGGACCTTGCCCGGATGCTGATGGCGATGCTTCGTTCGCTGGGTTTTCCAGCGCGATTTGTAAGCGGTTATTGCTATGCGCCGGGGGAGGAGGGTCATGAATTACACGCGTGGGTGGAAGTTTATATTCCCGGTGCTGGTTGGCTGGGGCTCGACCCGAGCCTGGGCTTGCTCACAACGGAAAAATACATTCCCGTAGCCGCCAGTTTTGAGCCGTCACGGACCATGCCTGTACAGGGCTTCTATCACGGTGATGCCACGTCGGATCTGAAAACGACTGTTCTTATTCAGGAAACGCCTTTCGATCAGCCGTAAATAGCATTCAAAACACCCGCCAGTCGTATTCCTGCCTGGTGTAAACGGTACTGAACGGTTCCCCAGTTGTCATAGAGATATTTGTAATTGATCTGCCCGTCTTCCGGGACATCATACACCTGCCCGCGGTAGGACATGGATTCATATGCCCAGTCCCGTACTCCGGCCGATTGCCACAACGCCAGTGTTTCATTACTGGTATGATCAATTGATTCGGCCAGCTCAGTATAGCTGAGTTCTTTTTCGTTGATCATCCGCGAGTCCCATACAGAATGGAGGTTGGTTGGGGAATTCCAGAACCAGGTTACCTTGGCATCATTTCCGCCGCGGTCAAGACCGGTTCCCACATGCAACGGCTGATGGATGTCGCCAACAAGATGGGTTAGTATCCTGATATATTCACGTTGCTTCCCGACAGGCATCGTTTCATGTCCTGTTTTAAGTTCGTCAATCAGGCGCTCAATGGTCAGGATAATATCCCCGTTCGGATTTTTCTCTGCCTGATCATACGTCATACCATCAGGAATCGTTACCCAGTGCCAGTCGATCATGTAGTCATACTGATCATCGGAGCGGACCTCATCCATCCAGGTACTCGCGATGGCAAGGGATTCATGCCCCATAATTTCTGCCAGGGCACGTTTTGTTCGCTTTGACAGATGTTTGCTGGCAATTTTACCGATGGTTCTGTGTCCGGTCTGTCCCCACCCATAACCGGTAATGGTGATACTCAGGGAAAGAACAATGATCAAAAGCTTTTTCATCGCAAAGAGAGTTTATTGCAAATAACGGAAAATGCCCGAATCCAGACATTCTTCCAAACAAAGTTTATGTAAAAGATTATTTATCGGTTTTGGCCGACTGTTTCTCCAGGTCAAAAAGATCATTAAGGATATCGATCAGGTTTTCAGCATCACCGCGCTGGCACGCCGCCTTGAGTTGAAGCACAGGGTACTTCATAATCTTCTGAACCATCGAGCGGGTTGCCTTGTCGATGATCTCTACTTGTTCCGGTGTTGCCGTTCTGAGATATTTTTCCATTTCAGACTGGCGAATTTCTTCCAGCGCGTTCTTCAGCTTTTTAATGGTAGGAGATACGATCATTTCCTTCGACCAATCCTGGAACTCCTGAAGAGATTCATTAATGATCCTCTCAACAGCTTCAATTGAATTGATTCGCTTCTGTAGCGCTTCGCTCGTTTTTTCCTGGATGTGATCAATATTGTAAACCAAAACTCCCGGTACTTCCTCAGCATGGAGATCGATGCTTCGTGGAACTGACAGGTCGATGAAGAATTTGGGCGTTAGAATCTCCAGGTTCGCAACCATCTTTTTGGTGATGAGCGGCTCGTTCAGAGAAACCGAAGATATAATGATATCCGACTGATCAATGTAGTTCATCAGATCTTCAAACTTACCTGTTTTGAACCCGCATTCAGCAGCCATTTCCTCTGATTTTGAAAAGGTGCGGTTTACAATGGTGATGTCTTTCAATTTGGAATCAACCAGGTTCAGGCAAACGTCACGTCCAATTTCACCCAGTCCGAGAATCAACACCCGGGGTTCTATGATCTCCCTGGTAACATCTTCTGCAAGTTCCTTGGCCGCATAGGATACAGATGCTGCGCCATCCCTGAATCCTGTTTCCTGTACAACGCGTTTGTTGGTAAAGAAAATGGTGTGCATCAAACGGTGCAGAAAAGGTCCGGCAAGATTCGCATCGGCACTCATCTGGTAAGCGCGCTTTACCTGGTTTGAGATTTGAATGTCGCCAATTACCTGTGCCTCCAAACCCATGCTCACACGAAATAAATATTCTACACTTGAATCGTGATCCTCATTGTGTTTGAAATAAGAAGCTATTTTATCATAGGGGAGCCCCTTGATAGTGGCAATTCCTTTGATGATTTTTTCAGGCTTACCGTTCTCTGATGAGAAGAATATTTCTGTACGGTTACATGTAGAGAGGACCAGTGCTTCCTGAACTTCGGTAAAGTCGTTAAGGAACTGCAACAGGCGCTGAACCTCATTTTCATCCAGGGTAAGCTGCTCCCTGATTTCTATGGGAGTTCCCTTAAATGATAAACCTATGACGTTAAACTGTACTGACATATTTTCCAAAGACGTACAAAACTAGTTATATCTGCACGGCTATAAAAGCAATTCACTGCAAATTAACAACTGATTTACGTCAGAAGTTCGCTTTATAAAATGCTATTGCATCGTTTTTGGTAGTTTTCTGATAGCAATAACCTCAAAGGACTTCAAATTCCCAGCCTGAAGAAATAATTATCCCGCGATTTCAAGAAGAATGTAACTCTTCTACGAAAATATTCGTAATTAATTTTGCACGTAAGAATTTTTCTGCGTACCATTGAACTACGAAATGATTCGTAATAAGAAATTAACTCAAAATAAACAACAACAATGGTAAAGAAACCAAAGCCTACCGAAAAGGAATTTGAGATCCTTCAGGTATTATGGAGCAGGGGCCCGTCCACCGTTCGTGAGATCAACGATGAGTTGTCGCAGGACCGTGAGATCGGGTACACCACTACCCTCAAATTTCTTCAGATTATGTTTGACAAGGGAATAGTAGAGCGTACCCGTGACGGTAAGACGCATATTTATGAAGCTGCTGTTTCCGAATCAGATGCCCAACAGTCACTGGTAAATGAATTGCTGGAAGGAGCCTTCAAGGGTTCGGCCATGAAGCTGGTCATGGGTGCACTTGGAAGTCGTAAATCATCAAAAAAAGAGCTGGATGCCATTAGAAAGTATCTGGACGATTTGGAAGGAGGTGCGAAATGAATTTCCTGATCTCAGATATATACAAGGAGGCGGTCGGTATGACGTTGCTTCATTCATTATGGCAGGGCGCCATCTGGTCAATGGTTCTGCTGCTCGCCCGCCAGGCATTCAAAGATGCCAATCGTCGATATTTTGCCGGGTTGATTACATTCGGAGGATTCTTCCTTGGCGTTGCATTAACAATGTATCTTATTTGGCCACAAATGAATGCGTCCACGACCAATGAGTCGTTCACAATTTTGCTGTCTGATACTGCGGTGCCCGCAGAAAGGCTTGGTATGGATCTTCATTTTTTAATGCCGTGGTTCATTAATTTCTGGTTGATTGGCACATTGCTTTTTGTTTTACGAATGGTTGCCGGGTTTCATTATTTGGGCCGGCTCACTGCCTTATCACAAGCCGACGTCCCCCTTGAGTGGGATGAGAAGATCCGTCAGATTGCGGCCGACCTTGGCATTAACCGCGGGATTCGTGTTTTGGGCTCGGTTCATGTGGATATGCCGATGATCTACGGCCATATTCGTCCGGTTCTGCTTTTGCCGGTGACTCTTCTGAGCGGACTTTCCGCAACGCAGCTCGAAGCAATTTTTGCTCATGAGCTGGCGCATATCCGGCGACATGATTTCCTTGTGAATATTCTTCAGCGCAGCGTTGAGGCCATTTTCTTCTTTAATCCGTTTGTGTGGTGGATCTCAAAAATGATCAACAACGAACGTGAACGCTGTTGTGATGATCTTGCTGTTGCCTATTGTTCTGATCGCAGGCTCTATGTTGAAGCACTCTCCAGCCTTGAAACGTACCGGGTAGCCGGTTCAGGACTTGCTATGGGACTGAGTGCTGATAAAGGTGACCTTCTGCACAGGATCCGCAGGTTACTTGAGCCTGATTATCGTCAGGGAGGCAATTACAGGCTGGTAGTGCTGGCATTTGTGTTTACCGCAGCCCTGATTGGTTTCAATTTTATAAGCGTAACACCTGAAGATGCAGAGGCGCAGAAGGAAAAGGTGCTTCCTGCAAGGGTGGATATGAATTTGCGACCGGCACCATCGCTGGTACAGGCCGATACAACCAAACCTGAATCAAAGAAGAAGTCCGTTAAGGCTTTAAAAGCTGCAGAACCAACTGTATCCAATGTTCAATTCAGTTCGCTCGATACCCTTGATTTTAAGTTTGATTTTTCGACAATTGAGGATATTGATTTTGAACCGATTATGATGGCCTCAATCGAAGCCGTGCAAAATATAGATGTTGATTTTTCCCATATGGCTGATGTGAATATTGATGTCGCATTCGAAGCTATGGAGGACATCGATTTTGATCAGATAATGGGATCCGTTCAGGTAGCCCTGGATACGAACATTCTTCGGAGGGATACCACATGGACCCGGCTTAATCAGGAGCAGCGCGAGGAACTGAGACGGGCGAGGGAAGAAATTCGCCGTGCACAGCTTGAGCTTCGTGAAATGAATCGTGAACAGATGATGGAAATCCGTGAACATCTCCGCGAGCAACAGGCACAGATGCGCGAGCAATGGGAACAAATCCGCGAGCAGGTTCGTGAAGAATTTGAGCGCAATGGTGGAAAGATTTCTGATGAAGAAAGAGTGCGCATTCAGCGGGAAATGGAAATTGCACAGAAACAAATTTCCGAAGAGATGCAAATTGTTCAGAAACAGATGTCTGAACAAATTCAGATCCAGCAAAAAATGGTTGCCAAAGAAATGGCAATGGCGGAAAAGGAATTGGAAAGGGCACAGTTGGAAATGGAAAGAGCTCAGGTTGAGATGCAACGTCATAACCAATTCCAGTCACAGATCGAACAGATGTTACGTAAGGATGATTACCTGAAGGCGGGAGAGAAGCTTACCAGGCTGAAGGTAAGTAAGGACAGCTTCCGCTTCAATAACAGGAAAGTGGAGGACAAGGACCTCGATAAATACCTGAAAGTATTCCGTGAATACTTTGGCAGCATAGGTTCAGGGACCTATGAATACAATGAATAGTCAGTAGTCAGTAGTCAGTAGTCAGTAGTCAGTAGTCAGTAGTCAGTAGTCAGTAGTGCCTGACTTCATAGTAATTTGGACAAAAAGAAATATTCTTTTAGATCGGTATGTTTTTTCCTGATGGAAAGACTCCAAAATAATGATCTGCCAATCCTGGCTTATTCGTTACGATCTACTCCCTACTAATTACTCCCACTACTGACTACTGACTACTGACTACTGACTAATTCAAACGCCCATTGCAAACCGCACTTCATCGGCAACTCTTTGGTTGAATTCGAATGTCATTTTCTGGTAATTGACCAGATCGATGATTGAACCGATAAAACACAGACCGAACGTAAAAAAGAAAAGGATTCCCATACCGATCTGATTCAGAAAAAAGCGCTGAAGTCCGGGGATGAGAAATAATCCGATGATGGAGAAAATCAGAATGTCTTCCGGACGTTTCCGTCGGGCACGGTAAATATTGAGGAATTTAGTTGCTTCCTCGTTGCTCATCGGATCTATGATGCTCTGGATATATTCTAATTCCAATCCCTGTAGTTCAGGAAATAATTCTATTGCTCTTGCCATAGGTTGTTGTTGTTAAGGATTTGTTTGTACTAAGTAAACGAAATATGCGATGAACAAGAATAATCACAGCCAGAAATCCCAGGGGATGGGCATTCCAGGATTCAATCCATTCTCCATGCAAAATATGGGAAACTGATCTGCCCAGTCCGCAGCCCGGACAAAAGTCAAAACCCATGTTAGCGAGCGGACAAAGAGTCCAGTGACTGTTTTCAGGATTAAGCAGTGCCAGTCCGAGCAGTGCAATCAACCAGATATATGCTTCCGGAAATGCTTTTTGACGGATTAAACGATTCATCAAGATAATATACGAAATGGCTGTCGACCAGCCAGATGTATTTTGTCGGAACGGTCGATTATGTCAGTAACTGGTTTTACTCCCGGAGTAACAAAAGTGCAACATTCTCCACATGGTGTGTATGCGGGAACATATCGACGGGTTGAATTTCCATCAGATCGTATTTTTCTGCCAGGAGGGCTATATCCCTTGCCTGCGTCGCGGGATTACAGCTTACATAAACGATCTTCTGCGGTTGGGCAGCGAGAAGTACGCGTATAACATCTTCATGCATTCCTGCCCGGGGCGGATCAGTAATAACAGTATCGGGCTTGCCGTGTTTTTTTATAAATCCGGAAGAAAGCAGATCTTTCATATCCCCGGCGAAGAAGGTTGTATTCGTAATTTGATTTTCAGTGCTGTTAATGCGGGCATCCTCGATGGCTGCTTCCACATATTCAATTCCAACGACTTTACCTGAAGCGTGTGCTATGAAATTCGCAATGGTGCCGGTTCCCGTGTAAAGGTCATAAACAGTTTCATTTCCGGTCAGACCAGCCATGCGGTACGCTACATCATACAAAGCTTTCGCCTGCCTGCTATTGGTTTGATAAAATGATTTTGGTCCCACCCTGAATTTTACGGAATTACCGGACCCATCGGGCAAGGTCATTGATTCCAGGATATAGCTTCTTCCCGAGAAATTCATTACCTCCAGGTCGTTAAAGGTTTCATTTTTTTTCTGATTAATCACATAGTTGAGCGATGTAATCCCCGGAAATGCCGCTTGCATTGCGGTCAACATGGGTTCAAGAATGTCCGTTTTGTTTTCAGCGACCTGAACAATCACCATCACTTCGCCCGTCGATGAAGTTCGGATGATCAGATTTCTTAAATATCCGGTCTGATCAATCAGATCGAAAAAACTGATACCCCTGGTAAGTGCATAATCCTTGAGCCAGAGACGAATGGCATTTGAAGGTTCCGGTTGCAGGTAACATTTTTCGATGTCGAGAATTTTATCGAATCTTCCGGGGATATGAAATCCCAGGGCTTCCCGCTGTAAATCTGAACCGGATTCAATCTCTTCCCGGGTAAGCCATCTTTTATTTGAAAACGTATATTCAAGTTTATTTCGATAAAATTCCGTTTCAGCGGAACCGATAATGGGGTGTACGTGCTGAACAGGAACTTTGGCAATTCGTTCCATGGCATCAATTACCTGCTGTTGCTTAAAAGCCAGCTGTGTTTCATAGCCAATGTGCTGCCATTTGCATCCCCCGCAGGTTCCGAAATGATCACAAAAGGGATTTACACGGAGATCAGAATATGAATGAAAATGAACCGGGTTTCCTTCAAGATAATTCCTTCTTTTTTTAACTATTTGAATATCAACGACATCCCCCGGAGCCACGTGATTAACAAAAATTACTTTGCCCTCATAGTGCGCCACACATTTTCCTTCTGCCGCCATTCTTTCAATTTGTATGGCGGTTAGTATTTTATTTTTTATCTTCATAGTTAACCCAACTACTACAAACCACTACGTACGATGAAACAGACAGCTCGCCGATGTGTGCTTGTGATCCTGATTCTTTTCGGGCTCAAAGTTAGTGCATTTGCTTCTCATATTGTAGGCGGTGAATTTGAATTGCTTCATAAGGACGGTTATAACTATCAATTGAACCTGATTCTGTACTTTGATCTGGTGAATGGTAGTCCGGGAGCGCTTGATAACCTTGTAACTGTATATATCTATCGAAAGTCTGATAACAGGTTTATGCGGCAGGTAACGATGCCGCTGATGGTTCGCGAGAATGTGCCATACAGTAATGTGGCCTGCAGTGAGGATTTTCTGCGTACAGCACGGCTCCTTTATACCGTGCCTATTACGCTTCCCCCGGAAGAATATGGTGACCCTTCCGGATATTATGTGGCTTTTGAACGATGTTGTCGTAATTATCTGATCGATAACATTTACAGTGACATTCCGGGCGCGGGTATTTCTGCCGGACAAACCTTTTATATGGAATTTCCTCCTGTCGTGAAGAACGGACAGCCATTTGTAAATTCCACACCACGTTTATTTCCACCACTGCGTGATTACGGATGTGTTGATAAATTTTACTATGTGGATTTTTCGGGTGTTGACGATGATGGCGATTCCCTGGTTTATTCCATGGTGACACCTTATTCCACATTCAATACGATTGATCCGGTTCCGAATCCTCCTAACCCGGGGCCTTACCCTGAAGTTCAATGGAAAAATGGCTTTTCCCTTTCCAATATTATGCAGGGAGACCCAGACCTTCAGATCAGTAAAAAAGGATTGCTCACGGTCACTCCCAAGAAAACCGGACTTTTTGTTTTTGCCGTGCAGTGCGAGGAATACAGGGATGGTAAAAAAATCGGACAAATGCGGCGGGATTTTCAGATGCTGGTTGTGGATGGATGTGTAAATAATGCGCCCACCATTCTGGCCAGGGAAGTTGGAAGTGACGAAGTATACAAGGAGGGGGATATAATAGATTTTGACTATACCGATGAAGACAAGTGTGTTGAATTCGAAGTGCGGGATATTCCTGTGAGCGGAGAGCTTGTTGAAAACGTCAGCATCCGTGCAATCCCGATCAATTTCGATGCGAATCTTGAAGGGATTGAAATTGACTTCAGTGAAAATGTCCCGCTTCGTGGAGAAAATGATGTGGCAAAATTTACGGTTTGCTTTCCCGACTGTCCGTATGTACCGAACCAGCCCTACGAAATTGGAATTATTGCTATGGACGATGCTTGTCCGCAACCTGAGCTGGATACGGTGGTTGTTCGTCTAAATGTTCGTCCTCCCCCGAATAATCGACCATTCTTCGAGAATCTGCCTGCTGTATACAATATTGAGGTGAATGAGCAATCCGGAGGGTCGCTCGATCAACTTATCATTGGCAGGGATGTGGATCTTGATGCGCTTACACTTTCTGTGGTCCCGTTCAATTTCCGTCTGGAGGATTACGGGATGACTTTTGTTCAGGAAAAAAATGAAGCTGGCCGTACGGAGATGCGGTTTCTATGGGATTATGATTGTCAGACCGTGAATTTTAAAGACCGTTCGGAATTCACCATTCAGCTTCAGCTGGATGATGAAGACCAGTGTCTTATCAGCGATCCCGTAAGGCTTACACTTCGGCTCAAGGTAAATCTTCCGCCAAATACGTGGCCGGAGATTTTTACAAGCCGAACTGGAAGAGATGAACCCGAAGCGGTTTTCAGAATGAGCCTGGGAGAAGAGATCAATTTTGATGTGCTGGGAATTGATGAGGATAATGATGAGGTGACGATCACCGGCCGCGGCCTTAATTTTGATTTTGAGAATTATGACATATCCTTTGCGGGGGTAACTGCAGCCGGACTGGACAACCCGACCGCCCCATTCAGAATGTTCGTTCCCTGTGAGTTCCCGCTGCTACAGCGTGATACATTGAACATGGCATTTTTTATAGAAGATTCTGATAAATGCCAGGTGACCAACCGGGATACACTCCGGGTGGATCTGATCCTGGAACCACCGCCTGCAACGCCTCCAGTTCTTACCGCACGAAGTCTTACCCAGACACAAATTGTAAATGACCGTCTGGAAGCTGAAATTGGAGACGAGATACGAATACGAATCCAGGGTATTGATTTTGATAATGATGAGATGCACCTCGAACTTATTGAGTCGGACCCACGGCTGGCAGGTAAATTCACTTTTGAAAGTGCCACGGGGAAGGAGCGGGTTCAATCTGAATTGATCTGGCAGCCTGATTGTGAAGTTTTTGCTTCCGGAATAGTAGAGGATGTTTACTCATTTACATTCCGTCTTACAGATGACAACTGCTATGAAAGCGGAGAGGAAATGCTCACACTGGAACTGGCAATTTCCGACATCATTTCCGAAGATTCTGAATTCATTCCTCCGAATATTTTCACGCCGAATGGTGATGAGTACAACCAGTATTTTGCGCTCGATGGATTTACCGAAGATAACCGACCTATCCGTACCGGGTTACCGAGGGACAACTGTCAGCGGCAATTCGAGGAGGTAATAATCTTTAATCGCTGGGGCGAATCGGTGTTTCGTTCGCCTGACAGATATTTCAAATGGGACGGGGGCGATGTACCCGCTGGAATATACTACTATGTCGTGCGTTTGACGGATCAGGAATTTAAAGGAGCCGTCACTGTACGTTACTAGAACGTTACGGGCCTGAGTTTTGAGGCCTTGATATAAACCGGTCTGTTATCCCATGAAGTTTTAATCCAGACATCTTTTTGACCATTGATTTCAAGGCGGTGACCTTTGCCGATGACCTCCACAACATCTGCACCTGCAGATGGTCCTTCCATCAGGTAGGCGGTTGAATCATTTACGATCCCTTTGTCATAGGAGAGTCCAAAATTGAGCATGTAAAAGAGGGCGGCAAGCACTGCTAACATGAAGAAGGCGGGCACTTTACCGCTTTGGTTGAGTCGGAATCGTTCCCGGTACACAAGGGAAAGGAAAAGAAATGCCAGGGCGATGAGCAGACCGATTATATAGGGGTAGTAGCGATAAAAGAAGGTGTAAATAATATCCTGATCATTTACACTGTACCCGCGTAGGTTTCGGGCTTCGGCCAGTTCGTCCATTTTAACAAGTATATCCTGGTCGGCGGTTTTCAGATAACACAGGTTGAGGTAATATAATGCCTCACTGTATTGATTCAACCCTTCCTTGATATAGGCCATTTTCATCAGCATGGCAGGTGAATATTGATGATTTTCAGTGAGAATTTCATCATACATGGCAAACGATTCGGTGTATTTGCCGGCCGTGAAAAGTGAATCTGCGCGGCTAAGCAAAGCGTTTTGTCCGAAGACCGTGCCTGACGCCATCAGCGAAGTGATAAATAAAAGAATGTAGGTGAACCGTTTCATCCGACCACAATTATAAAGAATTTATCGGAAGACTTATGTGTGAAGATGAGGCCTGAAGCAAATTGGTGATGTAAATCTTTTTTAATCAGGAAAGATTGGAAAGTTGGGTGTGTTTTTAGGCCCGGCAAGGAATCAGTCCCTTCCTGAAAAAAATTGTTCAGTGAACCTTTGCATTTTAAGGGGGAGGTCTTACTTTTGCAACTCCATTTACAAAACGAGCGATTAAAAGTTCGTTTTTTTAATAGGATTCCGTAGCTCAGTTGGTAGAGCATCTCCCTTTTAAGGAGAGGGTCCTGGGTTCGAGCCCCAGCGGGATCACAAGAAAAAAGCCCTTCGCAAAGCGAGGGGCTTTTTTAGTTAGGAGGGTTGAGAGTGAGTATGCTCTGATACACAACCTGAACGTCATCCTGGCGAACCTCCCTGATGTCCCGTTTTTGGACAGTCAGGGAGTCGGGCCGGGATCTCCTCCCATGTGATTATAAATGATTGTAATGTTGTTCGAAGGGACTGTAAACCTGCCCTCAAATAATCAGCGGAAGACCGGAGCTTAGGCAGGTTTCCATCAGATTTCGATACAATTAATTATTTTTTTGCAGCGATGCGACCTCGTATCCGACTAAGTGATACAGGGGTTATGCCGAGTATATTTGCGATATACTTATCAGGGACTCTGTGAATCAAATTGGGATGATCCTTAATAAATTTTTGATAGCGTTCCTCAGGACTCATAATGACAAAAGACTCCATTCGATTGTAGATTTGGCTGAAAGTGCTTCTGAACATAAAATTTTTATCTACTTCGAATCGGTCGGCATTTTCTCGCATTAGTTTTCGGAAAGAATCAAACGCTGCGGTGTAAACTTTTGTTTTTTCTAATGCTTCATAATTAAATTTTGATGGCTGATTAAGCATCATTGCATGTATGTTGCCGAAAAATGTGGATTCTGCATAGATCTGAAACGTAATTTCGTCTGCATTTTCATTAAAATAAAAGCTTCTTACTAATCCCTTTCGAATAAAGAAAATGTCTGAATGTTCAGATTGCTCTTCGATAAGAAATTCACCCTTTTCAAAGGTTTTTATTTTGATATCACGTACAAGCCTCGTCAAATACCGTAATCGCATCGGGTTTATTTGGTAGTCAGATTATTAAGTATACGTTTAGATCAGTAATAAAGCAATGTTATAAGGCCATTCATTCGTTCTTATCTTTTGTTAACGTCGGGCAGGATATTGGCCCTCTAGTTTTGTGTCGAACCAAATCGAAATAAAATGATGAAACTAGAAAAAAAATTAATTGCAATATTCGGCTACATGTTTTTAGCATTGGGTTGTTCAGAGGAAGATACAAACGATGTTTTTATTGACGATTCAGGTGTGGACATACCCTTTCAGGAATTATACAACCAGGGTATTGATAAATACCTGGGCACCATTTCACCAGTCAATTCTGAATCTCTCGGTGGGGGTGTAACGGAGTATATGTTTAATATCGAGGATGGGCCGGCGTGCTTTACCGGTGGCGAATATTCGATGTTTACAAGAGATGGTTCAAGTAATAACCTTTTAATTTTTTTGCAAGGCGGTGGTCTTTGCAGTCCTTTGATTTGTGAAGCGGTTGAGGAAGGAATTCCTTTAATCCCTTTTGGCATTCTTGATCCTGCGGATACTGAAAGTCCGACATTTGGATATAATTTAGCTTACTTGCCATATTGCGACGGTTCCTTATGGATGGGTGACGGCGATGCAGATAGTGATGGTGACGGGGTTAATGACCGATTTTTTAGAGGGCTACAGAATTTGTCAGCCTCTCTTGAGGTAGTATCAAATAAATATCATTCTCCTGATAAAATTGTTATCGCGGGAAATAGTGCAGGAGGTACCGGAGTTCATTCTGCAATACCGTTGGTAAGGAAACTTTATCCGGATGTAAAAATCTACGCTATTAACGATTCTGGCGTAGGGATTCTGAATCCTGGTGGGTTTGATTTGCTTAGTGATTACTGGAATGCCAATGCTTTTTTTCCTTCGAGTTGCGCGGATTGCATTGGATCAGATGGAAATCTTACAGGCTTTCATAATTACCAGTTAACCGAAGATGAGAATCTGACAATGGCTTATATCAGCTCCAAACAGGATTCAGTCACTTCTGCCACCTTAGGTGGACCTAACTTTGAAATGGAGCTAATAGAAGCTGTACAGGAACTGAACACTTCTTTTCCAGACCGGTTCAAATCTTTAATAGTTAATGGCAAGCAACATACATTTCTTATCAGAACGTTCGACTATCCAATTGCTGATTTTACTTTAAAACAGTGGGTTGGCAGAATGATCAATGATAGTGAAGATTGGGATTCTTTCACTGAATGAATTAATGATGATGAGATGGTTAATTAGTGTGGAAGGCCTAATGCGTCGTCCACACAAAATCATTTTTATTTCAAAACTTTCTCGCACATGCTTTGCGAATGAGCAACATATTGCCGAGAACAAGAATTTTCAAATACGCCAATATTTACCATCTACTCACTACCTGAACTTAACTAACCCTTTAATATATGACTACAGGGTTAGTTTGGAGAGTGTAGAGTGAGTGAGCTCCGGCACACAACCTGAACGTCATCCCTGCCGGTTGCTCCACAGTCCGCTATATCAGGCTTCCTCCTTCTTCTTCGTCATCATCTTTTCTACCAGGTCCGGAATCTTCTCAAACGCCGCTGATATTCCCTTACTGGATTTGTTCACTCCAAGGAAGGAGATCTCGTCATTCTTGGTGACCAGGAATCCGATGGGTTCGATACCCATGCCTGCACCGGCGCCACCGCCTTCACCCTGTCCTGTTTTTGGCGCATTTCCACCGCCACCGCCACTTCCAAATCCGATTCCGATACGAATCACCGGGACGCAATCAAATTCACCCAGCTTAAAGGATTTTCCGATTACGGTCTCAGAGCGGGCTTCCGATTCTATAAATTTGGTGATCTTATCAAGTAATTCACTGAATTGCATTTCCATGATTTTTGAGTTTTATGTTGAACATTGTTTATGATTATATCTTTAAATATGCCCTGCCCAGGCGCCAGAGGTTATTCGATGCGTACAGCTGCAGCTGAAAGTCACCTGTAAAATTCACAGTGAGATTATTCCTGTACCTGGAAAAGACCTGAAAAACAGGTACCAGCATTGCATTCCGGACAAAATCCCCGGAATCCAGCGTGCAGTAAAATTTCCTGACCCTGAATGACCTGATCAGGGAAAGGAACCGGTCGAAGGTCATTCGGGATTTCTTCTTTCTTTTTATCGCCTTTGGAGACTTTTCTACGTCAGGCTTTTCAACCTTTTTTTTGTTTCCGGAATAACGAAATGGATGGATCTCCTTGCGGTAAAAGGGAACGTTGAAAACGAAGTAAAGCTCATTTTCCGTTTGATCCATTTGGAACGAACAAATCCCCCTCACCTTCACAACGAATAGCTCGTGAACAGTATCTATATGTATCACAATCGGCACAAATAACAAGCTGATTATGATAAGCAGCAATATCGTGATGGCGATCAGCATGCTGTTATATGTTATACGATATTAGAAAGCCGGTGATGAATACACAATGACGCAGGTCTTTCTTTCAGGTGATTGTACTCAGGAGCGGCTGAAAATGGCGATAAATACTTTTTCAAAAAAAATACCAGGGTGGTGTCCCCTCTGCAGGTATCCGTATCGTCTTAGTATTGAAAGTTGATTAATAACCTAAAATTTAAAACCATGAAAAAATTTATTGTTCTTTATCATGCACCTGCAGAAGCGCTGCTGCAATCGGCAAAGCAGACCCCGGAGGAACGGGAAGCCGGTATGCAAAAATGGTTCGACTGGAAGGCGAAACATAATGGTGCCATTGTTGATTTCGGGGCGCCGCTGGGCAATGGGAATTCATTTGCGAAAGATCTGAAATCACACAGCTCAGAAAAGGAAGTATGTGGATTCTCGGTGCTTCAAGGTCAGAACCAGCAGGAAATTGTGGATCTTTTCAGTGATCATCCTCACCTCCAGTGGCATTCTGATGCGACGGTTGAAGTGCATGAGGTGCTGGATATCTAGCACAAAACCTGAAATGTAAGTATATTCAATAACGACAACTCATAACTTAAATAACAATCAACATGAAAGATTATATGATGATATTCCTGGGCGCTGATTATGGCGACCTTGGGCTTTCTCCCGAAGAAATTCAGCAACGCATGGGAAAATGGTGGGGCTGGCATGAAAAAATGGAAAAAGCGGGCATTGTGAAGGAAGGAAATGCCCTGCACCCGGAAGTAAAACGAATTTCTGGCCCGGACCGTACGGTTACCGACCTGGCGGCTACCGAGGTAAAAGAACTCGTTGGCGGTTACTATGTCATCAGCGTGGAAAATGCAGATGCCGCTGCGAAGGTGGCGGAAGACTTTCCGGATTATGACCTAGGCGGAACTGTAGAAATTCGTGAAGTGATGGTCTTTGACCAATAATGAACAGCAACCATGAACTGGACCATCTTTTCCGTCAGCAGTACGGAAAGATGGTCTCGTTACTTACAAAGATTTTCGGACTGGAGCACCTCGAGATAATCGAAGATGCCGTTCAGGATACCTTTATTTCTGCATTCCGAACGTGGCCCAATAAATATCCGGATAATCCACAGGGCTGGCTTTACCAGGCGGCAAGAAACAGATTGCTGGATATTATGCGCAAGCGCGCTTCCGAATTAAAACGGTTTCCCAAAGCCATGCCTGAATTTGAGCATTCGCCGGCAACGGATTTGGTTCTTGAAAATGAAGTGAGTGACAGTCAGCTCCGGATGATCTTTACGGCCTGTAATCCCCGGCTTGATATCCGTGACCAGATCGCCTTTTCACTCAAGACTATTTCAGGGTTCAGTGAGAATGAAATTGCCTCAGCATTGCTCCTGAAACAGGAAACAGTAAAGAAACGCCTGCAACGGGCGCGAAAGACCATTGAGAAGGAAAGTATTGCCTTTGAGGTCCCGGAAGGCCCTACGTTACCGCAACGTCTTCAACGCGTACATGAGGTAATTTACCTGATATTTAATGAGGGCTTTCATTCAGGAAAAAAGGAACTGCTGATCAGGGAGGATCTTTGCGGGGAAGCATTACGCCTGTGCAAAATGTTGCTGATGAATCCATATACGTCGACATCTGATTCCCATGCGCTTTTTGCATTGCTTTGTTTTCATTCGGCGCGCCTCAGAAGTAAGACTAACGATGATCATGAAGTGATCAGTCTGAAAGAACAGGACCGATCTCTCTGGTACTGGCCATTGATTGAACTTGGCCATTCCGCCATGACGAAGGCGGTTGAGACCGGGCAATTTTCCCGATTTCATTATGAAGCGGCCATTGCTTCAGAACACCTGAAAGCATCTTCCTATGCTGATACCGACTGGTCGCGCCTGCTCATGTGGTATGAAAAATTAAATGCACTCTATCCGTCACCTGTAAATTCTTTAAATATCGCGATCATCCACATTCAGCTGGGGCAATTTTCTGAGGCCAAGATAATTCTTGATGAACTGAAAAGTGAACAATTTGAGCAGCGACAGTATCTCTACCATGGCTTATTGGCTGAATATTATTACCGTAAAGGTTCTTTTGATCAGGCGTTATCTGAAATAGACCTGGCCATCGAAAAAGTAAATAATAATTCCGAGCGAAATTACCTTATTAAAAAGCGAAGTAAGATCCAGGATGGTTCAATTGGATGAGGTCATGCATTGTCGTGCAATTTTCATAACTTATCATAAACCAACCAATTGAGCCATGAACCAGTCCCTTCTTAAGTCTGCGGCCATTATCCTGGTCATCCTTGCGATTATTATGTTATATCTTTCCTATTCGATCGGTGCCTATCCGCCCGGCATAACGGGAGTTGGCTTTATCGTGATCGCAGTGGTCTTTATGCGCTTAAAGGGCTAAAATTCAGCTGAAAAAGGCAGTTACCAAGGATGTAAGAGCTGTATATATACGCGGATCGATTATTTTTCGCATGTATACCTATTCTCAAAATTCCAACTTACAGTCCTCTATTTCTTTAAGCAATACTTCCATTAAGTGGCCCGAAGTTTTGAGCCTCGGGGCGCTGAATGCTGCGATTGCCATTTCATGGATTGCATACCTTGAATATCAGCCTGTATTGTTGCAGCGATTCGGACTGACCGGATTATCAACACTGCTTGTATTCGTTAAAGCCCTTGTATTAATCATTGTGCCCGTCGTTGCCGGATATATAGCCGACCGTAATCTGGCACGCAGGAGCAAGTATTTCATGATCTATATGATCGGGATCAGCGCAACGGCCATGATTTTTATGATTGTGGCGAGTATCATCAGCCTGGGTCCGGATCACGGAATTGCAGCCATACTTCCTGTCATGGTGGTCTTATGGCTTATCGGAATGGCGGTATTCATTGCTCCGGCCTATTCAATGCTGGTAAGTTTTGCGAATAAGAAAAACCTTCCCATTGCTATGGGGGTACTTATTTTGATAACAGACCTGATCTATGCGCTTGAACCGCTTGTCATTTCACTCATTCAGTTCTTTGGAGAGACGCTCACTTTCGTGGTAGGTGGGGTACTTGTACTTGGCACCGGATATTTGTTCTATCGTCTTACCACCGATGAAGTATATGAACGTGTTCAGCAATCTGCAAACTCAGGTTCTGCAACAACAAGCGTTTCCACGATTCTTAAAATTGGCTTGATGCTTGGGCTCGGAAGAGCATTTCTGGTTGAATATATACCGGTTAATTCACCTCTCAACATGCTCACTGGCGATCAGTTTTCATTTATGGCCCTCGGTGCAGCGGCATTGGTTGCCTTTGCCGGAAGCCGGTTTGTGATTCGAAAGGGGATTCAAAGCGTACTTACATATACTACCGGGGTCATGATCCTCGGGATATTGATTCTACTGATGGCCGGTAGCAATTCCTTACTTTTTATTGCCGGCGGCCTGTTGCTGGCAGGTGGATTCGGACTGGCGAATGTTTCCGGCCTTCCGTATGTATTCAGCAGAATTGCCCCTAAGCACATCACTATTGGGATTGGTGCTTTCCTGGGAGCTTCAGCTATTGCCGAAGGGATCTTCGAGATCTGGTACGCTCTTTAAAAGCAAATGTTTTTAACTAAATGAAAATTTTCCGTCCTTAGGGGAACCTATGCGCGCGACTATAATTTTCATTTCTTTAATCGTTCTTTTGCTTACCAATTGTACCCGGATACAATCCGGGGATACGGAGAATCCGGCAGATTTGGTGAGCCATATTGTTTCCGGCTCCCCGTCTGAAGCTCCTAATCTTTTTACGGATATCAGTGGTAATACTTACCTGACGTGGACAACCCAACAGGGGGATGTAGCTCAGTTGAGATACACCAAATACCTTGGGAATCAGCAATGGTCGGAAATTCGTACTATAGCGGAGGGTGATGACTGGTTCGTGAACTGGGCTGATTTTCCGTCGCTGGTTACAAGCCAGGGCGAAATCCTTTTTGCCCATTATCTTCAGAAAAGCGATCCGGGTACCTACAATTATGATATTTACCTGCGAAGATCTCCTGATGGTGGTGATACATGGAGTGCTCCCTTTACACTGAATGAAGATGGCGTTCCGGCAGAACATGGATTTGTTTCGATGGTTCCTTCCGGAACCGATGTCTTCGTATCCTGGCTGGACGGCAGAAATACCACCGGAAGCCATGGGGAAGGCGCCATGACGCTCAGAGGGGCAATACTGGGCAGCGACGGTTCGAGAAAAGGGGAGTGGGAACTTGATAATCGTGTATGTGATTGTTGCCAGACCGCGGCTGCAGTTACGACCAATGGTCCTGTGGTGATATACAGGGACCGGTCTGAAAATGAATTTCGCGACATCGGAATTGTACGCTTTGTAAATAATAAGTGGACAGAGCCGGCACTGATCTACCGGGATGGATGGATGATCGAGGGATGTCCTGTAAATGGTCCGCAAATAAGTGCCATGGGTAATTCACTGGCCATTGCCTGGTTTACAGCGGCAAATGATACCCCTGAAGTAAAGGTCGTTTTTTCCCGGGATGGTGGACAGACGTTTTCGCCTCCGATATTAATGAATGAAGGAAAGACGATTGGTCGGGTTGATATAGAGTTGATTGATCCTTCAAGGGCATTTGTCAGCTGGATGGAAGGTGCAGATATTAAAGCTGCCATCATTTCAGATAAAGGTCTGGTGGAATCCAGCTTTCTCATCGCTTCCTCTTCTGAATCAAGAAGCAGCGGTTTCCCCAGAATTACGAGAAACGCCGAAGAAATTATAATAGCCTGGACGGATACGGATGACAAAGTCATCAGAAGTGCATTCATCCCTTTATAACGCAGTTGGTCGTTAATTTTCAATTCTTTTTTCTGGCAGGGTAGGAAATTCTTTAGCCAGCCGGTTTCATTATCAAAAGCATTAAGAATCAAAATAAAATGATAATGAAGATGAGAAATATTGTAATGATACTGCTGTTATCGGCCATGCTTGTTGCCGCATGTGATGGAAATAATGATCCTGCTTTGCCATTTGCCCAACTTGACCTTCAGATGAAAGCCATAAGTGCAGACGGAAAGATCAATACTTCCGGTAGATCAGCCGATGGAATTACCTACGATGAAATTTTAATTGGTGTTACAGAACTTGAATTTGAACTTGTTGAGAGTGATTGGGATGACGATTCGGATGATGATGACTCGGATGATGACTCGGATGACGATTCAGATGATGACTCGGATGACGATTCAGATGATGATTCAGACGACTATGAGGATGAAATTGAATACGAGGGAGCTTTTGTTGTGGACCTGATCAATGGGACCAGCACTCCGGATTTTGGTGTAGTGGATGTAATTCCCGGCCGATATGAAGAAATTGAACTTGATGTGGCTCCTATTATGGATGGGAACAGATCGGTGTTCATTGCACTTACGTATAAAGATATGAATGGTGATGAATGGAAGGTGGAATTTTCGACCAGCGCTTCATTCGAGATTGAATTTGAAGATGAAGACGGCCTGCAACTCGATGGAAATTCATTGAACAGTGTTCTTGTGCTGTTCGATCTTGACAGGCTGTTTGCCGGTGTCGATTTCTCGACAGCGACAGTAAGTGAAGATGGTATAATCCGAATTAATGAAAATTCAAATACTGACCTGGCCAGGTTGATCAGGGATAATTTTAAGGAATCGTTTGATTGCGATGACTGAGAGGTAGAATAGAGGTAGAATAGAGGTAGATTGGAGCCCGGCTTGCAAAGCCGGGCTTTTTTATGGCTCTTTACATACGGTTCAATAATTACCCTTTTATGGGGATTGTTTTTTTTCGTTTTGTCGGCTAATATCGTTACTTCATCGAGAATGTTCTACAGCATATAATATAAGCAGCAAGATCCGACGTTCTTAATTCATGGCAAAGGCATATCACTTCAATTGTAAACAGTGTTCGTTTTCCTATACGGGACCGTTAGGCCATTCTCATGCGTTGCGGGATCAGATCATCTCGGTGGTTTGTCCGGATTGCCAGGTAGTGGAGGCAAGGAAACTGAACTGGACACAACTCGCACCAGGTGCAAGGAATATATCAGATCACCTGGAAGCACTGGTCATGAATCCTGAAATTTCCGGAAATGAAAAGACGGATCATCATCTGATGGAAAATATGATCCGCGCAGTTGATAAGAATATCGAATGGCATGATTATTCACTCCACCTGGAGGATGTCTTTAAATGTTGGTCTTGTGAGGAAGAGATGTATGTTTGGGATATCCCCGTATGTCCGTGTTGCGGAGGTAATTTACAGCGTGAGTTCAGCGTGGATCTGGAATAAGTTTTATGGCATTTGATTGTCTTCATGCTGTATATGTGCCTTGTATTATAAAATGGCAGTTGATTATAGTCCTTCCCATGGCAGGTTAATCCAAATTTCGTAATTTCAATGAATAACTACTGAAATATGAAAATTGCCGCTGCCCTCATCATCCTTATTGTAAATTTTGTGAGTGTATCTGCTCAGAAGACCGACCGGATAAAACCCGGAATACTTTATAAGTCAGGTGAGACTATTAATTCTCCCAAGTACGGTTTTACAGCAACACTACCTGAAAATTGGTCCGGGTTTCTTCCCCAGGGCACCGAGGTTTTTGCATTGGCGAAAAATGACGGAACAAGTGGAGAAGTGGTTTTAATGGCCCGTGAGAACAGCGATCTTGCGACCCTGGAATCGGCATGGAGCAAAGGAGGAAATTTAACGGATGGAATTCGTATCAAAGCAACTGATTTTCAAAGAGAGGCAGGTATGATCTATTCCGAAGTGCAGGCCGAGGGTGAAAGTATCAATAAATCTTATCGCGGGTTTATAATAGGGAAATGCGGTGGATATGGCCCGTGTGTATCGTTATTTATGATTACCCCGGCGCAGTTTTTTGAAGGAATCCGGGATGAAATGCTTTCGCTGATGCGTTCAGGAGAATTTTCGGAACCTGGTCCGGCCGATATTTATGCTGATTTTGACTGGCAACGCTTCCTTGCAAATAAGACATTGGTGGCATTCGAACTGATGGAATTTTCAAAGCGACAAAATACGATTGATTTATGTGTGGATGGAACATTTCGTGCGCAGGTAAAACAGTCAGGATGGTTCAGACAAAATGGCAATAACTACAAAGGTAAGAATGGCGGAACCTGGAGTGTAAAAGGGACGGGGCCCCAAACAATTCTTCATCTTGACTTCAATGATAAAAAACTGGCACCCCTGGAGATCGTATTGCGGATTGAAGATGAAAAGATCTATGCGAACGATGAGCGGTACTATGCCGGATTTTCACAGCGTTGTAACTGATCTTTCATACCCTAAAATCACCCTGTTTGCGGGATGTTTAACATTAATTTTCTATCGATATTGATGTATGGACTGGTGGAATATGATAGGAATTAATGAAATATTGGCGCTGGCTGTTTTTGCCGGCATTCTGCTTGTGGCATTACGTTACTTCGGAAATGAAAAATCCACTAAATTCCGTCAGTAGTTCAGACGATAGGCTACCACCTTATTTTTGAAGAATGTTGGAACCAGTATCACATTCTGATCTGGAATAAACCCGATATCGGCCGTATTGGAATTCTGTGCTTTTGTGTCCAGTAGTAAATATTCCCGACCATCCTTAATAAGGTAGATCTCACCCTGCCAACGACTGGCGATATAGGTTTCGGCATCAATTACAATCAACCCGTCTCCTCCAGTCACGCCATCATTGATGAAAACAGGTTCAGTATCATTGAGGTATCTTCGGAATCCCTCGGCATCCAGACCTATAAGGTTGCCGTCCATGTCAATGGCCAGCCCGTTGATGCTTTCCACCCCCTGAAAGGCTGTCGAAACAGTTCCATCGGTAAGCGAATGAATTTTACCGGAACTCATATCCGAAAAATATACAATGCCATTATCTGCCGTTACATCATTCAGAAATTCGGCACCTTCTACCGGATAGGTTTTTAATATAGCACCACTGGCCAGATCAATTTCAATCAATTGATCGATGTCGGTTACATATAATTTACCATCAGCAATAGCCATTCCTTTCGGGGCATTCAGTCCTTTAACCCACTCCAACTCAATGATTTCACCGGATTTGGTAAGTTTCGACAGGAAACCCACGCCATCCTTGTCTGTCGGGTTCCCTGCAATGTTGCTGGCATATAAGATATCACTTTCGGGATCGAACAGAACGGACTCCACTGTTGTAAGGACAGTATCGGTTTCCCAAACCATGGTAAGTGAAGGAGAAAAGGGTACTTCAATAAATTCAGATTCGTCATCAGCTGATGTGCTTTCGGTTGTTTCCTCCTGGGTTGATTTCCCGCATCCTGCAAGTATAATAATTGAAATAAAAAGAAATGATATAATCGATTTATTCATGTCGGTCGGTTGTTCAGTTATGCAAATTTAACATTTGAATCAGGAACATGGTTATGCACCCGCGTCTAATTCTCTTATATTCTCCTCTATCCGATCAGGTAACTTATTCAATGTCATAATCCCTGAGTATTGCTGAATTAATAAAAGGAATTGTGCTACTACCCACGTTTATTCAACAACAGGGGTAACCTTGAACCCTGATTTTTTTAATAATTCAATTACACCTTCTTCTCCGCCGAGATGACCGGCACCTACCGCGAAGAATGTACTTTTTTCAGAAGCCATTACCGGGATTCGTTCTATCCAGCGTTTGTTGCGGTTAATGAGCATGATCTCATTGAAATCTTCCATGCCCGACTCGGCAACCTGTTCATTCATGAATTCAAGAAGCAAATCAGGATCCTGTTTCTTGTAGGCCGCCACCATATCACCAAATTCAGATTTCAAATCATCGATATCCACGATATAATCGATGAGCATATCGGCCATTTCGTCGTTGGAAAAGGAATCAATGGCATCCATCTGTTCTTTCACTGTTTCCAGTCCCAGTACCTCCTGCTTGTTCGTTTTTGCGAGGCTTACAAGCGTCTGCTCATAGGATGCAGGCGGACATTCAAGAATGACCGGCATAATCATACTCATCAGCATGAAGGGCTTAACATTCATGAGATTATCAGCCGGCATACCCATACGCTCCGTAAAAAATGATTTTAATTCTGTCATTTCATCTTCTGTAAGCATCGTTGCCAGTGACTGACCCTCTTCCATCATAATATATTTCTGGATTTCGGTGTACATGGCGGGATCATCAAAATCCAGCTCCAGAACCAGCTGTTCTGTCGATGCCAAAGCGTCTTTTGCATATTCGGGAAGATAAAAATCATCCTGGCAAAGAAGATGAATTGTCCCAAACAGATAGGAATCCTTCATTTCGTTACCGGAAATTTTCCATAAAAGAGATGTTTCCTGTGCGTGAAGAATATTAACAGAAAGCAGGAGGAGCAGGCTGAGTATTAAATTTAGTTTCATAAGAATTTGATTTTTTCAATTAGTGAAGACGAGCCTCGTGAAATTACAGGATCTTATTTTTTTTTATTGGTTTCAACAGGTCTTTCGACTGGATAAATTAAAAATTACTTCATATTGGTTAGTTGAAAAGGCCGGTGCTGACGCATCGGTTTTTTTGTGCTGATAATTATCATTCTAAATTAAGTTGTGATTTGAGTATATTACCGCTCCTCATTAGCATAAATACTATGATATTCAGAAAACGACTAACCCTGAGAAGCAGTTTTTTCTTTTCAATTTCAATTTTGATTTTCAGCTGCACTGGAAATACAACACAAGAGGTCAAAGAAAACACAGCTAAATCACGAACAATTGATTCCCTCATAAACGTAATGACCCTGGAAGAAAAGGCAGGCCAGTTAAATCTCTATGTCGGGGAAATGTTTAGTACGGGCCCAACCCGAAGGACTTCAGAATCAGAACGATTTGATAGTCTTGTTCGCAATGGAAACCTTACGGGCCTTTTTAATATTTATGGTGCTGCCTATACCGGAAGATTGCAGCGTATTGCGGTTGAAGAATCCAGGCTGGGAATACCGCTGCTATTCGGTGCAGATGTAATCCATGGGTTTCAAACTGTGTTTCCTATTCCGCTGGCCTCCGCAGCAAGCTGGGATATGGAGGCAATTGAGAATGCCGAAAGGGTATCTGCAATAGAATCCACAGCTGTCGGAATAAATTTTAATTTCGCGCCAATGGTAGACATCACCCGTGATGCGCGTTGGGGTCGTGTTGCGGAAGGCGCGGGCGAAGATCCCTACCTCGGTTCACAGGTGGCCAAAGCCCGTGTGCGCGGGTTTCAGGGCAGTGCCCTCGATGATGCAAGAACGCTCGCAGCATGTATCAAACACTTTGCTGCATACGGCGCTCCTGATGGTGGCAAAGAATACAATACGGTGGATATGTCGGAACGTAAGATGCGTGAAATATACCTGCCGCCTTATAAGGCTGGAATTGAAGCAGGCGCTGCAACCCTCATGACCTCTTTTAACGACATCAACGGTATCCCTGCAACTGGAAATAAGAAGCTGCTGCGTCAGATTTTGAGGGGAGAGTGGGGCTTTGACGGAATGATCGTTTCTGACTGGAATTCCATTGGGGAATTGGTAGATCATGGTTATGCACTCAATTCTGAGCAGGCTACAATTCAGTCTGTTGAAGCTGGAGTTGATATGGATATGATGAGTGACTACTATCGCGCACTGATTCCGAAGCTGGTTGAAGAGGGACGCCTGGATGTTAAATTGGTAGACCAGGCGGTTCAGCGAGTACTGGAATTGAAGTGGGACCTTGGATTATTTGACGACCCCTATAAATACTCACAGGAAGAACGGGAAAAAAATGAACTCAGAACGGCTGAGCATCTTGAAGCCGCGCGTGATGCGGGAAGGAAGTCAATAGTCCTGTTGAAAAATGAGAATGACCTGTTACCATTGCCAAAATCAGGTAAAAGGATAGCTGTGATCGGTCCGCTGGCAGACAGTCGTGCCGATATGAATGGAACCTGGTCATTTTTTGGAGATGAGCAGCATGCCGTTACATTTCTGGATGGTATCAGGGAGGTTGCGGGGACTGATAATGTGATCTATGCACAGGGGACTGAGATGTACAGTGATTCCCGCGCAGGCTACAATGAAGCAATAAATGCAGCCCGGCGGTCTGATGTTGTGGTAATGGTCCTGGGTGAAAGCGCGATTATGAATGGAGAAGCCGCATCGAGGACAGATATCAGGATACCTGAAAATCAACAGAACCTGCTGGAAGAAATTTCAAAAACCGGCAAGCCGATTGTTGTAATGGTCATGACCGGAAGACCTTTGGACATCTCCTGGATGGATGAAAATATCCCTTCAATTTTATGCGTCTGGACGCTTGGTTCGGAGTCGGGGCATGCCGCAGCCGATGTGCTGTTTGGTGATTATAATCCTTCAGGAAAATTGCCCATAACATTCCCGAGAAATGTAGGACAGGTTCCGATATATTATAATCATACCCATACTGGTCGCCCTTACCTCGGTGATTATTCTGAACCTCCGACGGAGCGGGTATATTTGTCCAGGTACCGGGATGTGGAAAATTCACCACTATATCCGTTTGGGTACGGACTGAGCTATACCGAATTTGAGTATTCTGGTCTGTCAGTAAGCGAAGACACGGTTCGTGCCGGGAGTAAGATCACAGTTCGGGTTAACCTTACAAATAAAGGGGATCGCGATGGAACCGAGATTGCACAATTGTATATCCGTGATCTGACCGCCAGTATTGTGCGTCCGGTGAAGGAGCTAAAAGGGTTTCAAAAGATTCGTCTGGCACCCGGTGAAAGCAAAGAAATTACATTTGAAATTTCACCGCAGATGCTGGCATTCTTCCATTCGAACCTCGAAAAGAAGCCGGAAAAGGGTGAATTCAGGGTGTTTATAGGGGGTAATTCCGATGTAGAAGATTTTGCAACCTTTTATTTTGAATAGAACCTTTTGTAAAAGAGCTTGTTCAGACAATGATGAAAGAGCTTTATGCATTTCTGGAAGAACTGAGCACAAATAACAGCAAGGCATGGATGGACGAACATCGTGACGCGTATCATCGCGTCAGGGATCATTATATCCTTTGGCTCAATGAGCTGGATGTACGACTGGCTGCCATTGATCCGAACTATAGTCCCACCGAGGGAAAGCGTGCGATACACAGGATCAATAATAACCTTATGTTTCATCCCGATAAACCTACCTATAAGGAACACATCGGCGCTACCATGGATCGTGTAAAAGGCAAGAGTGATTTTTATATTCACCTGGGACTTGAAGAATCCTTTATCGCAGGCGGGTATTACCATCCGCCCTCGTCAATTCTATCAAGTATCCGTGAGGAGATTGATTATGAAGGTGAAACATTACAATCGATCATTGAAGCTCCTCAGTTCAGGAAAAATTTTGAACTCGAAGATGATCGGCTGAAGACAGCTCCAAAAGGATATTCCACGGACCATCCACATATTGACCTGCTCAGATTCAAAAGCTATGCTGTAATTCATCCCGTTTCCAGGAAGGAAGTCTGTTCTGCCAGTTTTCAGGACAAGGTGGTACGACTCTATGAAATCATGATGCCCTTCAGGAATTTTCTGAACCGGGCAGTACTTCATTGAGAAAATTTAAAAACCGGGCTGACGGATTTCAAATCCTTCTGCTGATTTTGATTGATCGACGATTTCCTTAACATCCTGCAGCAATTTTTTGGCATCATAGATAATTCCATCCTTGATGGTATATTTAACGCCGCCTACCCGAACAACTTTATTGTCTTCCGTTAGCTTAATGGCACCGGTGCCATAGAGTACTTTCAGGTTTTGGAGGGGATTTTCTTCGACGATTACAAAATCAGCCAGTTTTCCTACTTCGATCGACCCAAGCTCGTCATCTACTCCCAGGGCTTCCGCGCCATTGAGGGTTGCCGAGCGAATTACTTCCAGGGGATGGAACCCGGCCTCACGCAACAATTCAAGTTCACGGATGTAGGCAAATCCATAGAGCTGAAAAATGAACCCACTGTCAGATCCTGCCGTAACACGACCCCCGCGATTTTTGTACTCATTGATAAATGTCATCCAGAGACGGTAATTCTCTTTCCAGGCTACTTCTTCCTCTGTACCCCAGTAATGCCAGTATGAGCCGTGTGAAACTTTACTGGGCTGATAAAATCTCCACAGGCTTGGAAGCGTGTAATCTTCATGCCATTCAGCCCGACGGGCACGCATCAGATCCCTGCTCGCTTCATATATGTTAAAGGTAGGGTCCAGCGTGAATTCCAGTTCAAGCAATTCATTCATAACCGCATTCCATTTTTCAGAATAAGGAGGGGCGGCTTGTTGCCACAGACGGCCGGCTTCTCCGAAACGGTCCTGCTCGTTATTGTAATTATAATCGAGCGGATAATTCTGGACTGTTCGGTCTGTAAACATTGCCTCGGGCAACCCATACCAGTGTTCCATGGACGTAAGTCCCGCACGTGCCGAATTCAATACATTCCAGCGTGCCACATCCATCTGTGCATGATGACAGGCAGAACGAAGGCCTAGTTTTTTATTTTCAACGAGCGCGGCTTCCATGATCTCTGGTGCCGCACCGAAAAATTTGATGCCGTCTGCCCCCTGCTTTGCATTATTCTGAACCCATTCACGGGCCATTTCAGGCGTGCTGATGGGTTCCGCACTGCCTTGTCCGAAGGATGTGTAGGCAAAGATACGCGGAGCGGTAATTGAATTTTTCAGACTCTTTTGTTTATGCTCAAGAACCCACGACAAGCCGTTCCCTGCCGAAGGATCACGTATGGTGGTGATACCATGCGCCATCCAAAGCTTGAAGACATATTCAGCAGGGGTTCCCTGCGCATTGCCACCGATGTGACCGTGCATATCAATGAACCCGGGCATCAGATACATGCCGGTTGCGTCCAGCTCCTTGCCGCCATTTTCCAATTTGGGTCGGCGGTCAGGGTCGATCTCAACGCCGGGATAGCCAACAACCTGTATCTTCTCTATGCGATTTTTTCGTACCACAATATCTACCGGCCCGGTAGGAGGTGCGCCATCCCCTTTGATCATCATTACGCCCCGGATGATGAGCTGAGGCCAGGGTCCTTCGCCTTCAGAACGATCCGGAGCATCCTTGATCTGTGAGAAAGTGAATACAGGTATGATTAAAAATGCAAGAATTGAAAACGCCTTCATGGTGAACTTTTTTTGGGAATATACGAATTGGAATTGGTAGCCAGTGAAAATATTATTTGACCGGCGGATCAAACTGATCAGCACGGTTTGGATTTTCAAGGAATTCGATGATCGGACCAGATTTCAGCCAAAGGAATTTTTCCAGTTCGTAATAGTTGAACGCTTCCAGGTTATAATTTGAAGAAAATTGATCGGTAATTTCTTTGAAATCGGAATATGGCATAATGGAATCCACATGTCCGTTATTTTCAATATGCTGAACATAAAGCCCTATAATTTTTTCGGCAATTTCAGATTGTACAGGGTAAACATCGGGAAAATGAAAATTACAATAGGTCGACGCCAGTTTTCTGAATTCCAAAGGACTTTCCGGTTTCAGTGCGGAGATTTTTGGGACAATATCGAGATCACCGCTTTGAAGATATGCATCGATGTGTAATGACTGTATATGCTTGGCCATGGATGGGACATAATACAGGTCGATGATGCCGTTGTTCATGGCACTGATTTTCTCATTAATCACCAGCAAATCGGTATTGTCAGGGTTAGCCTCTATGAATTTGAAACAACGATTATCATTATAAAAGTAAAGCTCGTCTCTTTTCAGATCCCGTATCATAGCGCTGATCGTATCTTTCAATGTTGCCATTTGTCCTGTTCTTTTTGAGCGGTATAAGGTAGAAAAATTATTTGGAGAGACTCCAGTTAATCCCGATAAATAATTCCCTTCCATGAAGAGGGGCATAGGAATATGCCGTATCGAAAAAGTTGCTGAAACCAGGATTGGCATATGGGTCGTTTAATCCTGAAAGGGGCGAAACAGGCTGCATATAATCGAAAATATTACTCAATCCCCCGTAGATTCTTAGATTCTTCCATGATTTGGTAATCTGAAGATTGTGGATTTGAAAGGGATCTGAAATTCCCGGACGTGGTTCCTCTAAGGGTTGACCATTGCCGTCCAGGTCAAATACTTCCGGGAGCAACATTGATCCTGTAAATGTTGATGACCAGGCGATGATCCAGTTTGATCTTTTAAAAGTATAACTGATGTTCATCAATCCTGACCAATTGGGAGCAAAGGGCAAGTTTGTGGTGGTACTGTTTTCACTGGTTTCAGTTGATTCCATCCACGTTAAAGCCGTCATGAACTGTAGAGGAAATGTGAATTCCTGGGACCAGCTTAAGCTAAGTCCTCTCGTGGATGCGTGCCCGGCGGTATTATCATATATGATTTTCCCCGGGTCTGAATAATCCGGAATGATCTTATTGATAAAGTGTGTATAAAAAATATCTGCATCAAAACTGGCCTGGCTGTTACCAATAGTAAGTATGTGGTTGATGTTGAACGAAATATTGGCTGATCGCTCCGGTTTTAATTCTTCTTTTATTTCAATGGTCCGCTGTCCGGTAACAAACGCATGATCCTCCGTGAAAAGGTTCACCAGCCGGAATCCTGTTCCTGAATTGATGCGGATGGTAGTCCATTGGCCCGGTTTCCACTTTCCATTGATCCTCGGCGAAAAGATCAACCCATGTCTGTCATAATAATCGGCCCTGATTCCACCAAGCAAGGACATGGAAGAAGATAATTCAAATTCATCCTGAATAAATACCCCGGGAATAAACTGTTTGTCTGCCCCATCGGGAGTGGCCACCGTGTTATCATCATAATATTGATATCTCGTCGTGATACCGGTTAAAAAAGAGTGCCGACCCGTTTCCATGGATCGGTAAAAGTTAACAAAGCCGATCTGTTGCCTTGCCTCGTAATGATCGCTGCCGTAATAGCTGTCCTGATCATGCAGACTGAATGAATAATCTACTTTATATCCATGATTACCCTCAAACGATCCGAATATTTCCAGTCTGTTCGTTTGAATACTTTCCCCATAAATGGAATCATTGCCCCGTAGTTCTGAATGTCTTTCCAAAAATGGCAAAACACCATTCCTGCGGTCTTCTGTCATCACTTTGGCGGAGAAGGTTAATTTTTGATTCTTAGGAAGGCTGAACGCCCACTTACTAAAAAATGAAAAGCGGTCCATATTGACTATATCACCAAAGCCGTCATTGTTTTCGTCTATGAACTGATGCATGCCGGCATAACTCAACCCTGAGTATGATGAGGTTTTTTCCCATTCTTTCGAAAATGCAGTATTAATAAAAGCCTCCCCATGTGATGTGCCCATTATATCGGTTGTGAGGGTTGGCTGTTTGGCCGGATCACGGGTGATAATATTAATGACGCCCGCCAATGCCTCAGAACCATACAGCGTGGAACCCGGTCCCTTGATCACTTCCACCCGGTCGACCATTACGCCCGGGATTCCATTCAAGCCATACACAGATGCGAGGTTACCATACATGGGCGTGCCGTCAATCAGAATCGATGTATACTGACCTGGAAGACCGTTAATACTTATGCTATTGGTAAAACAAACCCCACATGAAACAACTTCCTGTACACCATTCACCAGTGCCATGGCGTCAACCAGGTTGTTGGAAGCGGAAGGCATAAATGTATTGAAATGCTTGGTAGTAAGTACCTCCGTTTTAATTGCAGACTGTGATACAAATACAGGCTGAAGAGTTCCCGTGATTACTACTTCATCAAGGCCCAGAGAACTTTCTTCCAGAAATATGGTAACGGGCTTACCCGAAGTGAGGTCAAATTCCCTCGTGGTTGATTTATATCCCAATGAACGGATCTCAATCCGTGGTTTTTCCTGCTGAATACCGTCAAGTGTGAACCTGCCCAGACTGTCGGATATACCAGTTGCCCCACCCGGTAATTCACGGATCGTTGCGCCCGGAATCGGTCCGTCCGTTCCTTCAATAACTCCCGTAAACCTGAATTGTGAAAATACAGGTATGGCAATCAGAAGGAATAGTAGTGTGACAATAAGTCGCATTTCGGTTCGGCGTAAATATTATTATTGTAAAGCTAAAAAATAAATTAGATAAGTCTAAAAAATATCGGAAAAACATTGGAATCGCTCCACGAAGAATTTTATGTATACTTGCATTGTCGTGGTGTCCACTATGGTGGACTTAAAAGGGAATACCGGTGCGAATCCGGAGCAGTTCCCGCTACTGTAATCCCATAAAGAGGCTGATGCCAGTGAAGCCATTGTCTGTAACAGATGAGAAGGCGGCATCAACCGGGAAAGCCAGGAGACCTGCCATGACGCTGTTTATTCAATGCTTCGGGTAAAAGCGTGAGAATGGAATTTTCTGTTCCTCTCTTTTACTCCTTTTGTTTCATTAAAACATTCATTACAATGAAAAAGGAGTTAAGGGTTTGGGCAATAACCTGTATTGCCTTTTGGTTGCTGGCGCCAAATTATTCTTTCGGTCAGCAGGACTCATTACAATTCAATGAACTCCGGGAAGTGGTCATTTCGGCAAGTAAATTTCCTAAAGCCTCTTCGCAAACCGGCAAGGTGATCAATGTGATTACAAAAGATCAGATTGAGAATGCGGGTGCCCGGGATTTGGGTCAGTTGCTGCACGAACAGACCGGATTGTTTGTAAACGGTGCCAATAGTAATCCCGGGAAAGACCGGGGCATATACCTTAGGGGTGCTTCTGCGCAATACACCCTCATTTTAATTGACGGCGTACCGGTTTATGATCCCTCCGGAGTTAATGGAGTATTTGATCTGCGGCTTCTGTCGCTGAACAACATTGAGCGGATCGAAATTTTAAAGGGATCTCAATCAACTCTGTATGGGTCTGATGCGATGGCGGGTGTCATCAATATTATTACCAAAACGCCGGAAAAGGCGATCGAACCTTCTGTTTTACTTTCATATGGCACCTATGGGCAATTTCTTGGAGACGTAAGCCTGCTGGGAAGTAAAGGTAAGTTCAGGTATTCAGCCGGTTACAGCCGGCGCCAGAGTGAAGGCTTTTCGGAGGCAAGGGATACCACGGGTACGGACGCATTTGAAAAGGATCCGTTTAATCAGAATGCGGCAAATGTGAAAGCAGGGTTTGAGCTGACCAGTAAGACCCGCCTGGAAGGGTTTTTTCAGTTTACCGACATGAGTGGAGATTATGATGCCGGGGCCTTTACCGATTCGGATGTGAATCTCTATGAGGCGCGAAATATTCGCTACGGTATTACTGCCTTCAGTCGGGGAGAACGAGGTGATCTCCAGGTACAGGTCGCCCGGAATGAAACGAATCGTGTTTTTGATACGGATTTCGGAAAGTTTGAATACGCCGCCATATTTGATCATCTCGAAGCATTCTATCATTACAGAATTTCTGACAACTGGCAGATTCTTCCGGGGGTTTCATTTCAGCGGCAGGAAATTACCAATGAAGAATTTGAAGACGCCAGCCTGTTTGCTCCCTTTGCAACGGCCACCTATCAGGTAGACGGTTTTTCCGTGGAGGGGGGTATTCGGTTCAACCGGCATTCTCAATTCGGAAATTTTACGACCTACAGTATTAACCCGAGCTGGTTGATCACTCCGGTATGGAAGGTTTTTGCCAATTATACGACCGGCTTCAAGGCACCAACACTAAATCAGCTTTTTGGACAGTTTGGAGCAAATCCTGATTTAAAGCCCGAACAAAGCCGCAGCCTTGAGGCGGGATTTCAACGAGCTGATCATAAGTCTGATTTGCGTTTTGCTGTTTTCAACCGTCGTATTGATAATATCATCATCTATATCATGGATTATCAGAACAGCGATCGCCAGGATGTAACTGGTGCAGAAATAGAGGCCGGATATCGTATCACGCCTGAACTGGAGTTCAAAGCAGGATATACCTGGCTCAACGGAGAAATGCAATTGAGTCAGGAGGATAGTGTCTTTAATGGAATTCTCCGTCAGCCGGAACATGCGCTGCGCACTTCCATTTCCTATTCGCCGGTTCCTGGTTTTGAATTGCGTGCCGCCTGGCAGTATTTTGGGTCGCGCAAGGATGTTTATTTTAATCTCAGGGATTTTGTAGGTGAGCAGGTGAATCTTGAGGCATATTCATTACTGGACGCAATGGTGTCTTATTCGATATCCAGGCCGAAGATTCGTTTCTTCGCGGATATACGAAATATTTTAGATACCGATTATTACGAGGTCTACGGCTATAGTGTAATGGGAAGAAATATGCAGTTGGGGGTCCATTGGACCCCCTGAGTATATACAGGGGTTTAGTCATTATTTTCGTTGTCAATTTGATATTATGCGACCCCCGCTATCGCAGGGGTCGAATTAACAAATGTGGCCTATCTCACATATGCGACCACCCGCTACCCAGGGGTCGAATTAACAAATGTGGCCTATCTCAGATATACGACCACCTGCTACGCAGGGGTTGAACTATGTTCGGCTGAGTTTATAATTTTTGTGCTTTTTGAGAATTATTTGTGGATGACCCCTGCGATAGCGGGGGTCAAATAAGTGAGCACAATGGCAGAAAAAAGAACGACCCCTGCGATAGCGGGGGTCGCATAAGAATTTATGTTTTGATATACCCGATTAATGTAGGTTTTGGTGTATGCGCTCTTGAAATTTTTAAGCTTGAATTTCAAGCATTCGTTACATCGGAGGCTTCTGTGTGGCCGGTTGTGGTTCAATAGGCTGAAGTTCCTTATCCTCCAGTGCCGGATGATCCATCGGAATATGTGTAGCCCTGAAAATCGCATACATGAACGGTCCTACTGGCTGAGGCGGTGTTCCATCGGGCAGTTTCCACTGTCCGATATACGGTGACCAGTAGTCCCAGACAACCACACCGTCTTCGGTAATTTCCTGGAGCCTTCCCTGCGGCCCGAAGTTCACCAGTGTATGACCATTTTTCATACGGTGGGCACTGGAAATAAACATTGCCAGGTAGTCGCCCTCATGATTGGCTGTATAAGTCCAGGTTGGTTTTTCAGGACCAATCGGACCTGATTCAGGAATAATATAATGTCCCTGATCGTCCATGGGTGGGGTAATTTGAGTAACCTGCGAATGATCTTTTCCATCCTGATCCCTGAAGTTATTATTGAAGATGGTTAGGTCACCTTCACCGGGATAACCGGGAAGAATCCAGCGCACGTCATGCTGGCCACGTAAATATTGATCTGTTGTGTCTCCCCTGTTATAATTTTGAGGGTTTCCCCACCGGTACAGGAGGTCGCCACCTTTCCCGGATTTTCCTCCGGTACTGCCTGCAGCTTCTTCCGTAGTGGTGGAGTGATCAATGATCCAGATTTCTGAATAATCGGGACTGCTCATCACGATTTGGTCCAAATCCGGATTGTAATCGATCGCATTGGTATGAAAAATATCGGATCCCATGTTATCAATGGTGGCATTAGCTGCCATTTGTCCCTGTGCTTTTCTTCTTTCAAAGTCTTCGGGATCCTGTTCACGAATAGAATCTCCATGATTTATATTGATCTTTTCAGGATGTGCAGCGATTTCTCCGTAATTGGGGAGATCGGGGTTTACATCCTGGATGATGTGATCCCATGCGTGCCACTCCCAGACGACTTCACCGCCGCTTGGTTTTGTAGGTTTGATCTCCATAACCTTATCAGGCCATATGCCCGCTTTCGGGGTCAGGTGTTCCATTCTTCCCGCGGCCGCTGCTTCCTCCGGGGTTTTACTTTCCCATGCCACCAACAGGATATTGCCGTTGGGCATGACTGAAAAATCGTGGTGCATTAGGTTTTCCTCGTTCGCAAGCTGGTATTCCCACAATAATTCTCCATCCCAGCTGAGTTCCTGAACCCGCCCGGCCATTCCGCCGCCGGAGAATACGACCGCTTCGGGATCCCGACTGTGCACATACAAACGGCCATCTTCCATCAGGTAATGGGAACCGAGTCCAAAGTTCGTTTTCCACTCATGAACTACATTGCCATCGAGATCAATCAGATATACGTCTGAGCTGGTAAGCGAAGAAAATAATATGTAGCCCGGTGTTGCATTTTCTGTTTTCAGGCGGAGTCCTCTTTCCTGGTCCAGTGCCGCCATTTTTGCCATTTCCGGGGGTAAACCGCCTTCCGGCGGAGCTTCCGCGACATCGGCC
>JBNKGL010000017.1:0-88128 GCA_050289805.1 Cyclobacteriaceae bacterium | reverse complement strand
CCGGTGTGCATTACCCTGAAAAGCCAAAATCCTGCTTTCAGCGATCGCTTCCCGGTGCATCCATATATCTTCCCACAGGATCACCCACCTTTCACGTTCGTGAAGGTCCAGGAAATTGCGTAAATAAAGGTCGCCGGGCTGGAGATCCTTCCATCTGTCAATGTCGATAAGCATGATGTTCAGGTCATGTTCAGTTAATTTCAAAACAGGAAAATCAAAATCATAGCGTAAATCACACCTGTTTTGCAGAAGCTTATTAAACCGGTCGTATACCTTTGTTACAAAATCCATCTGTATGTTTACCTTCCATACAAACTTGCAAACAAAACACGGCTATAACAGATTTTCTTAGTAATTTTATGGAAATGTCTGAATCTCAAGCCATAGCCCTCTATCACCCGCTTTTGCATACTATCGCATATAAATTAATCGGTTGTGCATCCGTGGCCGAAGACATTGTTCAGGATACATACCTGAAATGGCTGTCAAATGGACCTGAGAAAATCCGGAACACCAAGGCGTACCTCATTACTTCGGTAAAGAATAATTGCCTGAAGTATTCTGAAACATTGCAGGTAAGAAAAAGTGAATGGCTGGAGCAGCTTCCGGCTGGATGGCTGGATCGTGTTCATTTTCATTTGCCTGCTTCCTTTGATGTGGAAGAGGAGATTAAGGAAGCAATTTCCGCAGTTCACCATAAGCTTGAGCCCCTGGAGAAAGGTATATTTATTTTGAGGGGAATTTTTCAGCTTGAGTATGATGAGTTGCAGGAAATATTTGAGAAGAAGAAGGATCACTGCAGGCAGCTTTTCAGCCGGGCCAGAAAGAAACTTCAGAACACCGCTGGTCAGGCCACGTTGTCAGGTGAATCTGATCGTCTTTGGGCCAAGGTTGATAATGCCTTCCGACAAGGAACTTTATCGGATTTGATTTCGTACCTGAAAGGAAATGAATAAAAAATTGATTTTTTTTGTCACAAACACGCTCTTTTCCGGTCTATCGTTGTAGGAAATTATTAATAGCATCAGACTAATTCATATATGACCATTATTTTAATATTTTTTGCGGCCCATTGGTACCTGTCTTTATTTTTTCAAACTTTCTTTTTACACAGGTATGCAGCCCATCGTGCCTTTACGATGAGCAAATCCACTGAAAAGGTATTTTATGTACTTACCTGGTTTTTCCAGGGGAGCAATTACCTGAGCCCATACGGATATGGAATTATGCATCGAATGCATCATGCATATGCCGATACCCCGGAAGATCCGCATTCACCCAAATACGATGAAAGCATTTGGAAAATGATGTGGAAGACTAAAACGATTTACAGCGATATTACCCAGAAGCATATGATTGTTGATGAGCGCTTCACCAAGGATATTCCTGACTGGCATTCATTCGATTTTTTTGCGCGCTCATGGGTATCGAGACTCATGTGGGGTGCTGTTTATGTTTTGATCTACGCTACATTCGCGACAACCTGGTGGCTGTGGCTTTTGCTTCCGGTTCACTTCCTGATGTCGCCCATTCATGGCGCGATTATCAACTGGTTTGCGCACAAGTACGGGTATCGTAACTATGAAGTTGGTGATACTTCGCGCAATTTTCTACCCTTTGATTTCCTGATGATGGGCGAGAGTTACCATAACAATCACCACAAATTTGGAAATCGGGCGAATTTCGGAGGTGTGCGCTGGCATGAAATTGACCCGACCTATCAGGTAATCAAATTACTGAACTGGATGGGCGTAATTCGCATTCAAAAGTCTGGAGACTCCTCATTAAGCGAACAGATGCGGGAAGCTGCCTGATTTACGCTGGAATTATATGAGTTTTGATTAATTTTGAAACTTATAATTCCTATGATATGCGCTCTAAGATCCACTATCTTTTACTGGCTCTCCTGTTTGCCTGTAACCCGGATAAACCCGGGCAGGATACCAATGCCGATACGCCTGATGTTGTAATTCCTCCGTTTTCCTGGAGCAATGCGACGGTTTATTTTCTTCTGACCGACCGGTTCTTCAATGAAGATCCCCAAAATGATCAAACACTGGGAAGAACAGATTCTGCCGCTAAACTGCGGAATTTCATGGGAGGAGATATCAAAGGAATTATTCGAAAGCTGCACGAAGGTTATTTTGATGAGCTCGGGGTTACGGCTATCTGGCTCACGCCTCCTGTTGAACAAATACATGGAAGTACCGATGAAGGTACCGGTGTAACCTATGGATATCATGGATATTGGGCACGCGACTGGACCAGTATCGATCCCAATTTCGGGGATATGGATGATCTGAAGAACCTTGTAAAAGTAGCCCATGATCACAACATCAGGATTGTACTTGATGTCGTATTGAATCATACCGGGCCGGTAACGGATGTAGATAGTCAGTGGCCCGACGCATGGGTACGCACCGGGCCTACGTGCACATTTCAAAATGCTGAAACAACAATAGAGTGTACCCTGGTAGATAATCTTCCGGATATTAGAACCGATTCTGAACAAGCCGTTGAACTTCCTGAGTTTTTAGTGGCCAAGTGGAAGGAAGAAGGTAGGTATGAGGAAGAGGTGGCCGAGCTGGATGCCTTTTTTGAAGAAACCGGCCATCCAAGGGCGCCCAAATATTATATTATGAAATGGCTTACCGATTTTGTAATTGATTGTGGAATTGATGGATTCCGTGTAGATACGGCCAAGCATACGGAGGCCGATGTATGGGGAGATTTATTTGCACTGGTTTCCCGGGCATTCGAGGATTGGAAAAAGGAACATCCTGAGGATAAAATAGATGATACACCGTTTTACATGGTAGGGGAAGTATATAATTACTCCATAGGCCATGGGAGGGAGTTTCCAATGGGCGGGGGTGATGAAGTGGATTTCTTTGCTGAGGATTTTACGGCCCTGATCAATTTTGCCTTCAAGTATGACGTAAGAAGGAATATGGACAGTACCTATAATGCCTATAGCCTGGCACTGAATAACGGTCCGATCCGTGGCCATTCTGTGATGAATTATATTTCCTCCCATGACGATGGAGATCCGATGGATCGACACCGCGAAATGCCTAAACTGGCAGGCACCATGTTATTGCTGGCTCCCGGTGCAGCACAGATTTATTACGGAGATGAACTGGCAAGACCATTATTTGTCGAAGGTGCGAATGGTGATGCAAACCTCCGGACCTTCATGAATTGGGAAGCACTGCAGGGTAGTGGTAAAGATATTTTTGATCATTGGGCAAAGATCGGTCGCTTTCGGAGGGATCACCCTTCTATTGGAGCTGGTGTTCATCAGCGCCTGAACAATGAGCCGTATGTATTTTCGCGTGTACTCGAAGGAGAAGGCTATACTGATAAAGTGGTTGTAGCAATGGATGCTTCCGGGCCGGTGGATGTATCATCGGTATTTTCCGATGGTACCGAATTGACAGATTATTACAACGGGAAAAAATACAGCGTTTCAGAAGGTCTGATCACCCTTGATGAACCTGCTGAACTTGTACTGCTGTCTGAGTAGTTTAATATTTTTGCAGTGAAGAATCAATTTCATCAGACCACGCGAGAACTCCCCCTTTAAGGTTGTAGAGATTGGTAAAACCAGATTTTTTTTCAAGATAATCGCAGACTTGTCCGCTGCGTGCGCCGCTTCGACAATGAATGATTACAGGCTTGTCCCTGGAAATCCTGTCTTCCGCCTGGGTTATTTCACCCATTGGGATTAGTTCTCCGTTAAGATTACAAATATCAAATTCATGAGGTTCCCGAACATCGATGAGTTGAAAATCATCGCCCCGGTCCATCATTTCCTTCAGTTCCTTTACACTAATTTCTTTCATACTGTAATTAACGGTTCATTCTTGTTTAGGTTTATCAAATTATCCTGTTACGGGGTCTGGAAAACGCTTGAGAACACGTTCTGAAATCGTTTCGCCAATGGATAAGGATGATGTAGCAGCAGGAGAGGGGGCGTTACAAACATTTATGGCATATTTATTTTCCAGGATTAGGAAGTCATCAATCAAGCCACCCTTTCTGTCGCAAGCCTGTGCACGCACGCCGGCTCCTCCGGGTATAAGGTCTGACGACTGGATTTCCGGAATAAGACCCTGGAGTGCTTTTGTAAATGCTGCTTTGCTGAATGACCTGTACATTTCACCCATTCCTGTTTGCCAGTATTTTGCCGCAATCTTTTGAAAGCCCGGCCAGCGGAGTGTTTCTTTAAGCTCAGGCCAGTCAATATCTAATTTTTTATAACCCTCCCTTCTGAAGGCAAGAACTGCATTCGGGCCTGCTTCAACACCGCCTCTGATCATTCGTGTGAAATGAACACCAAGGAATGGAAAATTCGGATCGGGAACAGGGTAGATGAGATTCTTTACAAGGTGTTGCTTGTCCGGAACAATGTCGTAATACTCACCGCGGAACGGTATGATTTTTACATTCATCTGTTGTTCTGTAAAAGCAGCTACCTTATCTGAATAGAGTCCGGCGCAATTCACCACCAATGTAGTTTCGATTGATTGTTCCGAAGTTTCAACCACCGAATATTTTTCTTTCGGAATAATGGATGTCACTTTGTTTCCAAGGTGAATTTCACCTCCGCTCTCCTGAAAAAGCTCAGCCATTTTAGCGGCGACGCCGGAATAATCAATGATCCCTGTTTGAGGAACATGAATTCCCGCTACACCATTTACATGGGGTTCATATTCGTTAAGTTCCCGCTTTGTCAGCTTTTTCATTCCGCGAAGGCCATTTCGCAATCCCCGCTGATACAGTGTTTCCATCAACGGAACCTGTTCCTGCCGGGTTGCCACCACGACTTTACCGCACAATTCGAAGGGAATATCATAATTTCTGGCAAATTCAATCAGCATATGATAACCCCGGATGCAGTTGGTGGCTTTGAGGCTTCCGGGTTTGTAATATAATCCTGAATGAATTACTCCGGAGTTATGTCCGGTCTGGTGCGCAGCGATCCCTGTTTCCTTTTCTACGATGGATATTCGTAAATCAGGATTCTTTTGTTTGAGCGTCCATGCTGTCGCCAGTCCTACAATTCCGGCCCCGATGATTACAATGTCATTCACAAAGTTCTTGGTTAGATCACGAATATAGGGTTTGTTTCTCTAAATTCACGGTGCTATGACTTACAAATATGGAAAGCATATCGCTATTATGCTGATGTATTGCGTCCTGATTTTCCTGTGTTCCTGCCGACAGACGGATACTCGCAAACCCGCATTTATCGTTGTCAGGACAGATCAGGACATCATTCCTTTGGCATCGCTTGATGCTGTCCCTGCCATTTTGTACGATAACGAAATGGACTTTTCCTATTTGGATGTCGATATTAAAAAACAACGTTTCATTGAAATGGTTCTTCCTTCCATACTGGCGGTTAAATTTAATTTTGATCAAGATTTTGCCAAGGCCGACCGTATTCTTCGCAAGCTGCACAATGAAGGAAGAATTTCAGGCGAAGACAGTTTGTATATGGAAGAACAACAAGTTCGTTTCAATGCAAAGAGCTGGTGGGATGCACGGAAACGCCTGATCACGCATCCGAACAGCATTGTACTTGCCCAGGCGGCAGTGGAGAGCGGATGGGGCAGCTCCAGGTTTTTTCGGGAAGCCAATAATCTTTTTGGTATCTGGTCCTATGACCCCGACGAAAATCGAATCCGTTCACTCACAGATCGCGCTTCAGGAGGAATTTATCTTCGCGCATACAGCAATGTAGCCGCATCGATCCAGGATTATTATGAAGTGATCGCCCGGGCATCAGCCTACAGAAGATTTCGAAGGGAACGTGCGAAGACTGAAGATCCGCACAGGTTAATACACCTCTTGTCAAATTATTCAGAACTCCGGGGAAGATATATAAAAAAGCTTGAGGATATAATCCTTCAAAATGACCTTACCCGGTTTGACTCCGCAACTCTTGACCCTGCATATATTCCAAAGTCAGGTTATCTGCCCCTCTAGTTCTTCTTGTCTGTGAAATCCAGTGATGCCGAATTGATACAATATCGCAGTCCTGTGGGTGCAGGTCCGTCGGCAAATACATGCCCGAGGTGACCGCCACATCTGGCGCACACAACCTCTTCGCGTACCATCCCAAGGCTTCGGTCTTCAACAATCATGACATTCGCTTTGCTAACCGGTTTGAAAAAGCTTGGCCATCCACTTCCGGATTCGAATTTGGTGTCGGAAGAAAATAATTCATTCTGGCACGCTGCGCAAACGTAAACCCCGGGCTTTTTATTATCCCATAAATCACCTGTAAAGGCTCTTTCGGTTCCTTTCTGGCGAAGAATAAAGTATTCTTCTTCTGTGAGTTCTTTCTTCCATTCTGCATCAGTTTTCACTACTTCAAACTTAATTTCCTGCTTATCCTTGTTTTGCCCTGTAGTGCAGCCAATGAGCCCTATGAGAAGGGAAACAGTTAGAATGAGATGTATATATTTCATAATCAGCGTATTTTATCTATAAACCGAAGTAAGCCGATAAAGTTCATTGAAGTAAATGAATAAAATTATTGAATAAACCTTACATACATAAGCATGGGGATGCCAAACAACAATTTGGGATACCTTAATAATGTACTTTTAAACCATCAAATATTTTTTAATCTCTATTTAGGTGCGATTTTTTAAACTTGGATTCTTTTGGTGTGTATTACTGATTATAATTCTGGGTGTTGCCTTGCAGGGCAACGCTCAGAATTATCAGTTGCATGCTGTTTACATCTACAGCTTCACAAGGTACATACAGTGGCCCGAAAAGGAGGATCCCGAATTTGTCATCGGGGTTCTTGGTGAAGACAGTGAGGTGATACCGCACCTGCAGAAAATGGCTGAAGTGAAAAAGGTCAATAACAAGCAGATCAGGATCGATATTTTTGAAGATCCGGCAGCCGTTGGTGATTGTGACATGCTATTCCTTGATAAAACCTGGTCTGAAGATGAAAATTTTGTTGATGAATGGGTCGATACAGCAAGGTCAGGCCATTTTTTATTATTAACCGATGGACAGCCTGTTACTGGTATTAGTCATATCAATTTTACCGAAAATAATAACAAGTTAATATTTGAACTGAACAGGAAGCGCATTGAGTCATCCGGACTTCGCGTTTCTACTGAATTATTGGCCCTGGCCAAAATTGTGGATTATCAAGAATAAAATTGAAAGAAGCGAGACATGAAGTTTAACATTGGAAAGAAGATATTCCTGGGATTCCTGGTACTGATTGTACTGTTTGTAATTAATGCATCTATCATTTTTTACAATGCCTATCGAATTGATAGTGCTGTAAATCTTTCTTCGGAAGTAATACGGCCGTCAAAGGAAGCGATCAGTGACTTGATACTGATGGTTACAAGATCTAAAATGTTGATAACCAACTGGGTTTATCTTCAGAGTAATGTTGATGACAAGGAGGCATTAAAGGAACTTCACGCACGTGAGTATCCCGAATTGAAAGAGGAATTGACCTTGTTGAAGCAGCAATGGGCGAGCGATAGCCAACAGGTATTCCTTGATTCTGCTTTCACCACATTTGAAGGGTTGATTGATACCGAGCGGGATATCATGGGCCAGCTGGTAACGTTTGAAGATTATGAAGATCCGTTGATCAAGCTGTTGGCCGAAGATGCTATTGAAAGCCAGGTGATACCCATGACCAATCAGGTGATCGGTATCCTTGAAGAGGTAGCTTCCAGACAGCAGGAAATAACCGAGGAATCTGATGCCTCAATGATTACTGCAACGGCACAACTGCGATATATCACCGTTATTCTGGGCGCAATCATTGTGCTTATAGGATTTCTGAGTGCATATGTTATGACACGCTCCATCACCACACCGATCAATTACCTCAAAGAACTTGTAAGTAAACTTGGCAAGGGGCAGCTTCCTGATGCGAAGAGCAGGAAGTTTAATCGTGATGAGATCGGAGAAATGGCCGATGCTGTAAATACATTGATTGATGGATTAAAATCCACCACGCTGTTTGCCGAAAACATTGGTAACGGGAAATATGATTCGGAGTTTGAGCCATTGAGCGATAATGATGTCCTGGGTAATGCCCTGATTGAAATGCGGAATAACCTCGCGCGCGTCGCTGAAGAAGATAAAAAGCGGAACTGGTCTACCGAGGGACTTGCCAGGTTTGGTGAGATTCTTCGAAAGAACAATAATAACATCAATAAACTGGCGGATGAGATCATATCCAGCCTTGTAAAATATTTGTCTGCCAATCAGGGAGGACTTTATATCATCGACACTAAGGAAGGCGAGGATGCTGTGATGGATTTAACGGCCTGTTATGCATGGGACAAGAAAAAGTTTGTCTCACAGGAAATCCTGAAAGGAGAAGGTCTGGTAGGACAGGTATGGCAGGAAATGGCCACGATCTATCTCACCGATGTCCCGGATAATTATATCAAGATTACATCGGGACTCGGGGATTCGAATCCTACAAGTATTCTCATCGTACCATTGAAAGTGAATGATCAAATTTACGGTGTAGTGGAAATTGCTTCTTTCAATGAATTCAATGAAAATGAGATTGAGTTTGTTGAAAAGATCGCCGAAAGTATCGCTTCTACAATTTCTTCGGTGAAGATCAACGCAACGACACAGAGACTACTGGAGGAATCCCAGGAGATGACCGAGCAGATGCGATCTCAGGAGGAGGAAATGCGGCAGAATATGGAAGAGCTGCAGGCCACCCAGGAAGAGATGCAGCGCAGTCAGCAGGAAAGCGAAGGTACAATGGAAGCTGTAAATAATTCCGTTGCCTTCCTTGAAATGAGTGCTGATGGCAAGATCCTGAAGATCAATCAGAATTTCCTGGATATCATGGGGTATAAGAAGGATGACCTGATCGGCGAACATCACCGGATATTTGTGGCCAAGGAAGACAAGCAGGACGAGTCATATAAGCAATTATTCCGTGAACTGGGCTCCGGCAATAAACGTCATGGTGAATATCAGCGAATCTCAAAATTGGGTGAGACACGATACCTGTATGAAAGTTATGCACCCGTTCTGAAAAACGACGGCAGCATATCCAAAATTTTGCTGTTCGCATACGATCTCACACGATTCTATGAACAAAATGAAAAAGTAGCCCAGGAAGAGGGCGTATCATAAAATTATTTGGTTTGGTTGGGTAATGAGACACAATGGATTCATCCGTTGTGTCTTTTTTTTGCTTAACTTTCCCACTTTTGCAAGTAAACTAAAGAAAGCACCATTTGAAATTTTCAGAAACAGGTCTTCATCCACAGGTTTTGGAAGGTATTGCCTCCATGGGATTTGAAGAAACTACTCCTGTACAAGCCATTGCGATCCCTATGATCATGGAAGGAAAGGATGTAATTGCATCAGCGCAAACAGGTACAGGAAAGACAGCCGCATTTTTACTTCCGGTAATTCATAAGATCATCGAAGAGAACAGCGATGACGAAGAAGTGAGGGCATTGGTGATCGTCCCAACCCGTGAACTGGCCATTCAGATTGATCAGCAAATGGAAGGGCTGTCGTATTTCACCAACGTTAGCAGTATCGCAATTTATGGTGGAAGTGATGGAACGTCCTTCGCCCGGGAAAAAAAGGCCCTGATGACCGGTGCAAAAGTTATTATTGGCACCCCCGGAAGGCTGATCGCCCACCTCAATATGGGATATACAAATTTGAAAGGGTTGAAGTACCTGATCCTTGATGAGGCCGACCGTATGCTGGACATGGGCTTCCATGAAGATATCCTGAAAATAATAAGTCACCTTCCCAAGAAACGTCAAAACCTGATGTTTTCTGCAACGATGCCAAAGAAGATCCGGGAGCTGGCGAATACCATCCTGCATGAGCCTGAAGAAATCAGCATAGCCATTTCCAAACCCGCAGAACGAATAGTGCAGGGCGCATTCTGTGTATATCCAAATCAGAAAATCCCACTTGTTTCCTATCTTCTGAGTGCGAAGAAGCTTCAAAGCGTCATTATATTTTGCGGCACCAAACAAAGTACAAAGGAGCTTGCCCGAGAATTGAAAAGGCTCAACTTCTCGGTGGAAGATATACATTCGGATCTCGATCAAAATGAACGGGAAACCGTTCTGCGTAAATTCCGAAACCGGGAATTGAACATCCTGGTGGCAACTGATATTTTGTCCCGGGGTATTGATGTGGAAGATATTGATCTAGTGATCAATTTTGATGTTCCGGGTGATGGTGAGGATTACATTCACCGTATCGGCCGGACAGCGCGCGCTTCCTCGAAAGGAGTGGCATTCACGCTCATCGATGAGGATGACATGTATAACTTCAACCGTATTGAAGAGCTTCTGGAAAAGGAAGTTCAGAAAATCCCATTACCTGAATCAATAGGGGAAGGGCCCGCCTATAATCCAAAAGGCAGGAAACCCAACTTCAGAAATAAAGGAAAAGGAAGACGTCAGGGTAAGTCGGGGGCCAGGAAAAGATAACCAGGCCCACCTTCTTTTGCCTCACTAATCTTCGTTCACATCGAGATAGCTGTAACCAAGTTGGTCCAGGGTAATTAATGCGGTCTTTGCCGATAATGAAACTTCAATTTGTGGCGCAAGGCTCTCTCGCGGAATCTGAAGGATGCCAATGCTTTGCGCGCAAACATAGAACTTCACCCCGTCATCACTCATCTTTTTAATAAGTTCCAGGTTAGGATTGGTGATGCCATACTTTTTCTGGTAGGTTTCATCATTCAGTATGGCCTCGCACGCAGGGCCGTGAACTACTACCGCCATTTTTAATTTTTCAACCGGTACGCCGTTAGCGACATTCAGGTTATAGGTTCGTGCTACTTCGCGCAACGCACCATTGATCTGCGTGGAATCGGTGATTTTATTCCATACATCAATTACTACTTTATAATCAAGATCCGTATTGTAAGTCAGAGCCGTATTCTCCGTTTTTATGACGCCCGTGAAAGGATGAAAATTATAAACCGGGTAAACAAGTTTTCCTTCAAGGAATGGAGGTAACTGACTGTACAGGCTTGTTGCGATGAGTAGTAGTGGCAGGACCAGCAGGTATTTTTTCATAGGGGTGGTTTAAATTTTTTTTAAGATACGAAAAATCCAATGCGATAGATTAATCCCAAAAAAAAAGCCCGCACATGGCGGGCTCTTGGTACCTGATTGGTTAATATCTTCTGTAGAAATTATCCAGTGCCGGAACAAGTTGATTGTATATCGGCCTTGTAAACTCCAGGAACAGATCCTGGGGCGGCGGAGGGAGAATTTCGGTTGTCTGACAAATGCGTATTTGTTCTTCGGTTAACGCACGCTCATCGCCATTGAAATTTCCCCATTGCGAGAACCAAACAAATTCTCCGTCAAATTTCTGATGTGTGATCAGCGCATTACTGTTGGCATCAAATACCTGAAGACTCAGTAAGCCACGTGAACGCACTTCCTTTCTCCAGGTCGTCAGTTTTGCCTTTACTGTATTGTATACATTTACTTTGGAACCATCCTCCATGGTGACACTTCCCACCACCACGCTATCCCTGGAAAGAGTTTCGGTATTTTGCAATACATGTGTTTCACCTACTACAAAATCATCGAATTGAATGCGCAGGTATTGATCCACATACGGAAGTTCTTCTGTTTCGGCTTCCTGAGGTGTGTAGAACCGGACAAAAGGATTTCCTCCATACTGATTGTGGAGATATTCCTGGACCTTGTCCTGAAAAAAACCTGCACTTAAATTGTAGCGCGTTGGAACCGGGATCTGGTCAACCACAACTTTCAGCGTTGCTTTGAAGAGTGACTCATCCAGTTTTTGTGCCACATCCCTGTAACCCGGGATGAAATCCTGTGCATCCCTGAACATATGATAGGCGTTCTTCGCATCTTCACGTGTATTTCGGGCTAACGCCACCAGACCCGCCTCATAGCTTTCTTCGGCTGCAAGTTCCTTCAATTCTGGTATTCGCGAGGAATAGTTAACCGGATTACGGATCACCGATTTGGCCCCGGGGGCACGCTGAATTTCTTCGTTGAGATAATTGATACGCTGATACCCCTGCAGTACGAACTTGTACTTAAATGGTTCGTTGCTGGCTAAACGGTTCTTTGTTTCCAGCTCAATGGTTTCAACAGCCAGGGGATAGCTTACACGGAGAGTCTCCCTGGATTTTTTATGATCCGGATTTTGCCGAAGCCTGTTGATGGCTTTAAGGCTTGCATCATAATAATCGCCGGTTTCATAGGCCTTTTTTCCTGAGGAACAAGAGGCCAGGATGGCGACAAGGACGAATAAAAATAAGTAACGATTTTTCATCACTTCGATTAGTTTAAAAAAGCAAATAACACATATGATGCCAAAAGAACCACGCCAACTTGCTGTTAGTGCTACAGTTGTACCTTTTTGACAATTTTTTACAAAATTGTGACAGGCTTAGCGGGAGAAACGGTGGCCGCGATCGTCAGTATTTCCTATCCGTTGATTTTTATGCTGATGGCGTCCTTTTTATTTCGGAATTCAACAACCTGAACGTCTTTTACCGTCTGTGAATGATCTAGCTCTTTATTGAGTGGATCGAAACTTGGTACAGGGTCGATGAAGGCATAATCAGTATGCTTTACCGACTGTTGTTTTCCATCGATATATATACGGCTCTTGCCAAAGCCATGGAGGCAAATTCGTGCATTTTTAAACTTTGAGGTAAATGAACCTTCCTGCTTTTGGATTGATACTGTTTTTTCCTTTGCATTCCAGCTTACCTGTCGCTTGCAGTATTTGCCTTTCTCGTATTGATAGGTTTCACCGTCATCTTCATAGTAGGTGAATTCTGAATCCTTTCGCCCATTGTAAAGGTGCCACTCAATGGTATTACCAAGATCACCACTGTGAAGACCTGCATCCGGACAGAATGGAATTAAGGCTCCGCTTTTCACGAAAACAGGCATTTTATTAATTGTGCATTCAATAAAATGTGACTGACCGCCGGAATATTTTTTATCCGTTAACAAATCGTACCAGTCGGATCCTGCTGGCAGGTAGACTTTAGCAATTTTTGTATGACTTTCAACCGGTGCAACGAGTATACTGTCACCGAAAAGGTACTGATTCTCAAATTGTGTGTCGTAGACATGATCATCATGGCTGTAATCAATAGCCAGGGATCTGGAAACCGGCATACCATTCACCGTCGCTTCATAAAACATGCTGTAGAGGTACATCAACAGCTTATAACGAAGGGTAATATAATTTTTTGAAACAGCTTCCACCTCTTCACCGAAAGCCCAGGGTTCTGAATCACGACTGTTCACCATAGAGTGACCACGGAAGAACGGGCTGAAAGCTCCCGCCTGTATCCAGCGGGCAAAAAGGTGTTCACTGGCATTTCCGGCAAATCCTCCCACATCGTATCCGGCATAAGCCACGCCCGTAAGTCCCAGGCTGTTGACCAGACGGATGCCAAGCAGCATATGTTCATCGCTCGCGACATTGTCGCCGGTCCAAACAGCTGCATATCGCTGTATTCCGCTGAAGGAAGACCTGGTAAGATTAAAAGGCCGTTTGCCCATCAAATCCCTGGTAGCTTCAAACGTGCTCCGGGCCATTTGCAGACCAAAAATATTACGTCCCTTCCGCGCAGTTGCAGGATTTCCGTCGAAGTTGAACTCAATATTATCAGGAAGTTTATGGCCCCACGTGGCAATTTCATTCATGTCATTCCAGAAACCTTCCACACCAATGTTTACATAGGCAGGTAATTGATCCTTCCACCAGGCACGTGCCCGCGGGTCTGAAAAATCAGGGAAGTGGCACCATCCCGGCCAAACCTCGCCTGTGTAATAGGAGCCATCGGGGTATTTGATGAAAATATCCTCCGACTTACCGCTTTCATAGGACTCATAACCTTTTTCCACCTTGATTCCGGGATCACACATCAGAACAATATGAAAGCCCTGTTCCTTCAATGTACTGATCATTCCTTCCGGGTCTGGAAAACGCTCCTTATCCCAGGTGTAGATCTTATATTCATCCATATAGTGGATGTCGAGGACGATGGCATCGGCAGGTATTTCCTTCTCCCTGAAAGTCCGTGCAATAGTCTTAACCTCATGATCCGGATAATAGCTGTAACGGCACTGTTGATATCCCAGGCCCCACATAGGCGGCATGGTCATCCGACCGGTGAGCCATGTGTATTCTCTCAAAATGTCGCGAACACCATTTCCATAGAAGAAATAGTAATTCAGATCGCCCGCATCCGCCGCAATACTTGAAAAACGGTTATTAGACGCTCCGAAATTGATGAAGGATTTATACGAATTGTCAAGAAAAATGCCATAGCTAAGGCCGTGATGCAAACCAATATAAAAGGGAAGTGAAGAATAAATAGGATCTGTACCGGGTCCATAGGCAAATGTATCGGTGTTCCAGTGCTCGTAACCATGTCCCCGCCGGTTCAGCGGCCCGGTCTTTTCACCAAGGCCAATAAAACGTTCTCCTTCCTGCATGGTCTTGTAATTGGTGAACTGTTCGCCGATCCATGAAATTCCCAGTCCCTTTTCATCTTCATTGATGACTTTGCCGCGATTGTTTTTAAAGGTGATGCGTCCATCTCTTTTTTGGATCTCGGCTATGATCACCCCGGTGCTGATCGTAATCTTTGATTTTTCATCTTTCAGTTTCCAGTTGTTGTTTTCAGGGTTCTCTACCACTGCATAGGAATGATCATCAAATTCAGTCCGGGTAAAGTGTACCCTGATTATAAAAGGGTTATAAACTGTAATTCTGAATTGCGCATTTTCGGTTGCGCCTTCGATGCCAAATTCCTTCTGGTTGTAGTGAAGGATTTTCCCAATTGGTTTGCTAAGCATATTGATGACTGGTTCGGATTCGATTAAATGGCGAAATTACTAATAATATATGCGTTTGATGAATCCAAATCATAAAAAAACTACCGAAAACGATTGCGGTAATCACTCGCCGATACGATTTAGTTCAGATTCTATTTCTTCCTGCCGGTCTTTGAGGATTTCGATCACAATTTTTCTGGATAATTCCACATTAACCTCAAGCGGGAGATCTGAATCATTGATGTACGACATCGCGGTTTGCAGCCTCCCGGCAGTAAACCGTTCATTAAAGGCATCCCTGAAGGATTCAGGATTTTCCACCTTATGCCCGAGATTCTCAACTATAATGTCAAATGCCTGATTTGAATCGGTAATTTCCTTATTTTGAAATTCCTTAATAACCGGAAGAATTTCCCCGGGCCTGGTCTGTTCCACAATCTGCAACAACTCTTCAAAAGTAAGATTGTGTGTCGATAGGATTGCGGGTAATTCAGCGATGTCCTGATCTACACGCTCTTTGATGCCGTCAAAAACAGGCTCAAATTTTTTCGGAAGATAGGTTGGCATTTCACCCTTTTCAATGGACTCAGCAACCATTTCAGGAATTAAATAGTTAAAAGAAATCCAGATCGTGATGGCGATCAAAAAAACTGTAATAAGAACCGACCGAATAAATTTCATTTTATTTATTTAACAATCCACCCGCAGCACGGTTATTTGCACCGGAATGTTAAAGATAGCATGGACATCGGAGTATTGCCACCCCTTACCGGCCAACCATAGGTTTCCCATGGAAAAATATGAATTGATCCCGGATCAATTGCTACATGAAGGGACCATTAATCCCGAAAATTTATTTCAGCCTTCACTTCTTGATGAGGATCTGATACTTTCAACCCATGATCCATCATACTGGCATAAACTTAAATCCTTAACACTCACGCGCCAGGAAGAACGCCGGACAGGTTTCCCGCTTTCGGAGTCACTGATCAAGCGGGAACGAATCATTGCCCGAGGAACCATAGACTGTACGCATTTCGCATTCAGGTTTGGAGTTTCAATGAATATTGCCGGCGGCACCCATCACGCCTTCACCGACAGAGGAGAGGGGTTTTGCCTGCTAAATGACATCGCGCTGGCAGCGAATTACCTCCTGAACCAACAACTTGCCCGAAAAATACTGGTTGTGGACCTGGATGTACACCAGGGTAATGGTACAGCACAAATATTTGAGAATAATCCGGCAGTTTTTACATTCAGCATGCATGGGGAGAAGAACTATCCATATCAAAAGCAGCAAAGTGACCTCGATATCGAGCTTGCCGACGGAACTGGTGATGATGAATACCTGGAAATTTTAAACTCCACCGTATACCGGTTGCTGGACGAATTTCAGCCTGATTTCATATTTTTCCAATCAGGGGTCGATGTCCTGGCAACAGATAAACTTGGCAGGCTGGGTTTATCGCTGTACGGGTGTAAAGAACGGGATCGAATTGTATTTGAAGCATGCAAAAAACATTCAATACCCGTTGTTACGGTAATGGGCGGGGGCTATTCGCCTGATATTAAGCAGATCATCGAGGCACATGCCAATACCTTCAGACTCGCCCGGGAGCTGTATTTTTAGTGCGTAAAAAACGGTTTAATGATCGGTTTTTACGTAACTTTTGCTTGTTATGGCGGAAAAACAGACCTATGTCCAGGCGGGGAAACATTCACTACCCATCACAAACCTGGAAAAGGTATTATACCCCCAATCTGAACTCACGAAGGCAGAGGTCATATCTTATTATTTTCAGGTAGCCCCTTATTTTCTGATGCATTCAAAAGGCAGGCCATTGTCTGTAATCCGTTTCCCTGATGGTATAGAAGGGGAACGGTTTTTTCAGAAGGAAATTCCAAAATGGGCCCCGGAATGGATCCATACAGTCAGGATAGGGAAGGAGAATAAAAAGAACTATGTAGTTCCAGATGATGCCGCAACGCTTGTCTGGCTCGCCAACCTTGCCAGTCTTGAAATTCATCAGATGCACTTCAGGGAATCCAATATGGAAATGCCGGATTATATCGCATATGATATAGACCCGGCTCCGGGGGAGTCTTTCGATGAAATTAAACAACTTGCATTAAACCTGGGCGATTTACTCCGGGATTATGGCTATCATCCGTTTCTGAAAACCTCCGGCTCCCGTGGTTTGCACATTTTCACACCCATTCGGCCAAACTATACAACCGATGAGTGCTTCGCTGCCGCCAAAAGTATTGCGACCGCCTTTATCACAAAGTATAAATCAGCTACGCTTAACCTGCGCAAGGAAAGCAGGAAAGGAAAGACTTTGCTGGATATTTACCGTAACAGGAACGGGCAGACCATCGTTTCGCCCTATAGCCTTCGGGCAATAGAACATGCCCCTGTGTCAATGCCTCTCCGCTGGGATCAGCTTGTTAAACTTAATTCTTCCCAGGATTACAATATCAAATCTGCCCTTAAATTTCTTGAAAAGAACGGTGATCCGTGGGAAGGTATGTTTTCTTTTGCTGTACATCTTCATACCGATAAGAATGCAGTAACGACGGCAGTCCATCTGCCATCCAACCCTAAACATAAAAGCCCTGAACAGCTAAAGGAATATGCGCAAAAGCGTGATTTTAATGAATCACCGGAGCCATTACCCGAGATGAAGACCGGTAATGGATGGGGCTTCGTAATACATCGGCATAATGCGAGCAGGCTTCATTACGATCTTCGGCTGGAAAAGGATGGGGTGCTGAAAAGCTGGGCACTTCCCAAGGGGCTACCCGAAAGGCCCGGAATTAAAAGACTTGCAGTTGAGACGGAAGATCATCCGCTCGAATATCTGAATTTTCAAGGGGATATTCCGAAAGATGCATATGGGGGAGGACGGATGTGGATCTTCGCAAGGGGTACCTATGAGATTTCCAAAAATAAGAAGAATGGATTCTACTTTCGATTGCATTCGGTGGAGCACAATGGTGAATACCGGATGCATCTGATGAAGGAAAACCAGTGGCTTCTCGAACGTGTGGATAATCCCGTCAATGACTGGGTCATCAAGCCTCCATCTCCAATGTTAGCGGAACAGCGCAAGAAAGTCCCTGCAGGGGATGAATATATTTTTGAGCTTAAATGGGATGGAATACGGGCCTTGTTTTGCTGGGATGAATCCGGCATGAAAATTTACAGCCGTTCGGGCAGGGACATTACAGAAAATTTCTCAGAGCTGGATTTTCATTCATTTCATGGTAATAATGGTGTTTTTGATGCGGAGATCGTTTGCTTCGACAAGGAAGGCAAGCCCGATTTTCGAAAAGTTATTTCCAGGATGCATAGTAAACGAAGACAGAAGAATGCATATGCTTATCTATTCGATCTGATTTATATCGATGGCCGGCCCATTCACCGCGAACCGCTTTGGAAAAGAAGGGCCTGGCTGAAGGAAACCTTGCAGAAAAGCGATGAACATTTTCGATTCAGTGAAGATGAGGAGGACGGCAAAACCTTTTTTGAAGTAGTTAAAGAGAAGCAGCTTGAGGGGATCATGGCTAAAAAAAGGGACAGTGTATATCATCCCGGCCAACGATCATCTGATTGGCTGAAGATCAAGGTCCGGGATTCCTCTGAAGTATTCATTGTAGGTTATTCGAAGGGAGGAGACCGGCAAACGTTCGGGGCTTTGCATATAGCCCAATGGGTGGATGGCGTTTATATCTACAGGGGAAAGGTTGGTACGGGGTTCTCTGAAAAAGATATGAAGAACATTCGTTTAAAATTGCATGAGGTAAAACATCCTGACCAAACACTAATGCAGCATATCCCGAAATCAAATTCAGATGATGTATGGGTTAAACCCGAAGTCCTTGCAGAAGTACAGTACGCGTCCGTTACTGCCAAAGGTATGTTCAGGGAACCTGTATTAATAGCAATAAAATAATTAAGATATTGATATATAGTTATTTAGATAAATTATTTAATTTGTCACTTTAAGCTTTGAACGTAGCATCAATTTTTTACGTAAATTATTAAAGATATGCGTGCGATCTGGAAAGGACATATTCGATTCTCACTTGTTACGATCCCTATTCGTATCTATAGTGCCATTGATACAGAGAAGACTATTAGCTTCAATCAATTATCGAAGGAGAATCATAACCCTGTGAAATATGATAAGCAGGACAAAGTGACCGGTGAATCACTTTCCTCGGGTGACATTATCAAGGGCTATCAGTACGAGCCGGGCCACTATGTGATCATTGAACAGGAAGATTTGGATAAAATCAAGATTAAAAGCACCAAAGTAATTGAAATAGAGGGCTTTGTGGATGAAGGTGAGGTGCATCCGATTTTGTATGATCAGCCATATTTCATCGGACCGGATGGCGATGTAGCCGCCAGGACGTATGGATTATTAATGAAGACCCTTGAAAAATCAGGCAAGATCGGAGTAGGCCGCGTAGTCCTCAGAGATAGGGAAAGTCTTGTTTTGCTGCGCCCATATGCAGAAGGCATGGTACTTTATAAATTGCGCAATCCCAGGGAAATCCGGAAGATCAGCGACGTGCCAAAACTCGATGAGGTTGATTTTTCAGATAAGGACCAATTAAAGATGGCCATGACGCTGGTGGATTCCATGACGAAGAAATTCGATGATATTGACACGACGGATCATTATTATGAGGCGCTGAGGTCAATGATTGATGCCAAGATCGAAGGCAAGGAAATCGTGACGTATACGGAAGAGGAGCCTGAAGTAGTGGATATTATGACTGCATTGAAGGAAAGTATAGCCAGGGCCAGGTCTGACAAAAAGCCCATGAAGAAGGCCGGTGCAAAAACCGGAGAACGAAAGTCTCAAAAGAAAACCGGTTCATAAACCATGTCTGCCAGAATTATTCAATTTCCCGGGCAACCGCCGAACAAGCATGGATTCAGAAAGGTCCGGCGTAAAAAGCGGATCAATCTGGAGGATTTCGGGCAATTGAATATGTTTAATTCTTCCAAAGAGGCCCGGATTATCTCGTTTGAGGATGAGGTAAAACCCTTTGAAAAAGCAATGATGCTTGAAGAGGCGGGTGATATTGAGGAGGCAATGAAATATTATGATAAAGCCTTAAAAATAGCCCAGCATACGGCGGATGCCTATTGTAATATGGGGATTCTTTCTACAGAGCTTGGACAGACACAGCAAGCGCTTAATTTCTTTACACTTGCACTGGCAGATCAGCCACGTCACATGGAAGCTCATTATAACATTGCCAACCTGTACGCCGATCTTGGCAATCTTAGCCTCGCCAGAATTCATTATGAGATGGCAATACAGATTGATCCTTCTTTTGCCAGTACCTATTACAACCTTGCTTTATTATTTATGGACATCGGCGATATGCATTCTGCGGAACAACGCCTAATGGAGTTCCGTTCAATTGCCGAAGATGAAGACAAAATACGTGCGGCAGCCTTATTGGATGAGATACGAAAACTTAATTTTGAAAATTATGAGTAATGAAGAAAAAAACTGGTCAGATGCCTTGCTTAAAGCGCATTTTAAATCATTAAATCAGGCATGGAGCGACCGGAATTCCGTCATGCTGCTATTGTCTGAAATTCGGGATTATCTCACCAGTGGTCCGCTTAAAAACGATGTAAATGCCCAGGAGCTTGTCTTGCGAATTGAATCATTTACCACCACGGCGGCAACACGCGTCGACCGCCAACCCATGCAGACGGCTGGAAAGAAACCAAAATCAGACCAGAAGCGAAAAGCTGGCTGATCAGAAAATAAGCCGGAATGTCGTTCCCTTTGACGGTGTTGAAAAGACCTGAATTTCACCCTGGTGAGCTCTCATAATTTGCCGCGAAAGACTTAACCCGATTCCGGAACCTTTATTCTTGGTGCTGAAAAAAGGAATGAATATCTGTTCCATTGTATCCTCATCCATTCCCGTCCCGTTATCGGATACTTCGATATATACTCTTTCATTGTCCACGCCTGATCGTAATTCAATCCGGGGCTCAGTCTGATTTCCCAGCGCCTCGGAGGCATTTTTAATCAGGTTGATCAGAATCTGCTCAATTTGTGTCTGATCTGCAAGAATCTTATGGGACGGATCTGAAATGCATTCAATTTTTAAGCTTTCCTTCTTCATTGATTTTTCCATCAAGCTGACGGTTGACTGAAAAAGTGACTGAATACTGATTTCCACGGGCGAGGGTGTGGGCAGATGGGTTAATTCGCCATACGCATTCACAAAATTTACCAATGATTTGCTTCTGCGGCTGATCGTGAGCAAACCGGCATTAATATCCTCTTTCTCTTCATCAGACAATTCCTGGAGGTTTCTGAGTTGATCATTATCGCGTATGATCTGGTGGATTACTTCCGACAATGTAGATATAGGTATCGCGGAATTCTTGATTTCATGGGTGAGTACACGAATCAATTTTTGCCATGACTCAAGCTCTCGAGCTTCCAGTGCTGCCTGTATATCCTGGAAGGAAACCAGCTTATAGGGCTTATTGTCAAGAACCAGCTCACGGGCAGTTATACTCAGTTGCCGCATTCGATCCCCGATGAATACTTTAAATACGACCTCTTCACCGCTATGCAGGTCGGCAACCTTTTCAAATAATTCATCTGAAATTGCCGAAAGGCCCTTAATGGTTTTAATATAGGGCTTATTAAACAGATCTTTAGCTGCCTGATTCATCACGGTGATATTGCCTGTTGATTTTTCATAACCAATCAGGGCGAAGCCAACCTGCTCAATTACTGCCTGGAGAAAATGATAATGGGTCGCTTTATCCTGGCGGAGTTCTGAGAACTTTTTTCTGATGGTTTCATACGCCTCGTCCAGCAGATCCGGTTGATTTCGTCTGCTCGATCGCGAGGAGAAATCATTTTGAGAAACGGAAAGCAAAAATTCTCCCACTTCGCGCCTGGTACGGTTCAGGTATCGTGCGAGTTCCCAGATGAGAATAATTACAAGTGCAAAGATCCAGACCGATACCAGCCAGAAATAGGTCTGGGTAAGGATGTATATGGCAGTCGCTCCCAGAAGTAAAATAGCTGAAATACGCAGAAATAAATGAATAGTGGTACGTGTCATTCTTCAGTATTGATTGAATAACGCTCCATTTTACGATACAAAGTCGTCCTTCCCATTCCAAGTTCGCGGGCAGCATGGGAGAGGTTTCCGTTATTTTTAATGATAGCGGCACGGATAGCCTCCTTTTCTATTTCTTCCACATTAAGTGATTGCAACTTCGATTCCTGTGGTTTAGTCTTTCTGAATATTAGATCCGAAGCGGAAATTCGGTTACTGTCACACATGATCACGGCTCGCTCGATAGCATGCTGCATCTCGCGGATATTTCCCGGCCAGTGATATTTTCGCATTTGTTCAATGGTTTCATCAGCGAATGACAGGGTGGGTTTCCTGTATTTTATCATGTAATTCTGCAGAAAATGATTTGCCAGAATCGGAATGTCTTCCTGCCTTTCACGCAGGGGAGGTACATGAATTTCGACCGTATTGATTCGGTATAGCAGATCTTCACGGAATGAACCTTCTGTAATCATATCATTTAACGGCATATTCGTCGCGGTAATCAATCGGATGTCGATAGGAACCGGCTGGTTATCTCCAACCCTGTATATCGTTCGGTTCTGCAGGACAGATAATAATTTCGATTGTTCCCGCACCGGGATATTGCCAATTTCATCGAGAAACAACGTTCCTCCCTGCGCAAGTTCAAACCGGCCCGTGCGATCTTCACGGGCATCTGTAAATGCCCCGCGCACATGGCCGAAGAGTTCAGATGATATAAGCTCCGGACTCAATGCAGCAAGGTCTACCTTGATAAATGGTGCATTGGATCTTTCGGATAACCGATGAATTTCTCTGGCAACCAGGTCTTTACCCGTGCCATTTTCGCCTAGAATAAGGATATTGGCAGTCGTGCCTGCCACCTTTGCCATTTCGCTTCTGATACGCCGCATCGCCGGAGAGTCACCGATCATTTCACCCTGCTGCCTGGCCATATCCTCGGTTAGGGCCTTCCGGGTCGCGCTGAGTTTTTCAATTTCAGCTTTTGATTTACGAAGTGCATACACATTCTTTACGGTGGTTAAAAGCTTCTCTTTTTCCCACGGTTTTGACAGAAAATCAATCGCACCTTTTTTCATGCTTTCTACGGCCAATGGAATATCTCCGTAGGCCGTATTCATTATTACATGGGCAGCAGGGTCAAGCTCCAGGATTTGCCGAAGCCAGAACAACCCTTCATTGCCGCTTGTTGCACCTGTCTTGAAGTTCATATCCAGGATAACCACGTCATAATGCTCCTCTGAAAGAATCCTTTCAAGGGTCTTCGGTGTTTTTTCTGTTCTGATCTTTTTGAAGAAGGGACGCAAGATCATTCTGGCGGTCATCAGCACATCTTCGTCGTCATCAATAATCAGAATATTTCCTTCAGATTTTGGCATGATGGAAATTTAACAGATGTTTCAATGTGAAACAATTCAGTGTTCCATAATGAAACACTGGATCCAATAAAAAATATTTAAATAGTTGATAATCAGATTTTAAAAATTATGGCACACAGGTTGATTTTTGGTGTACATGAATCCAATAAATAGCAATTGAAATTTATTCAGGAAACTGGGGGTCCATTTCCTCGAGATGAGTCAACAGATAATACTACAACCTGATTTGACAACATTTCATGTTGATGGATTACGATTTAAGTTGTTCAATAACCATCGTTTAGATATATTTTGTAATGGGTAAATATTTTCAAAATTTTTTCAGAGGTGTACGCAGCCAGCTCTGGCTTTCAGTTCTAATTGTGCTTACCCTCACAACGGGTTTTGTCACGGCATTTTTCGTGTACATATATGTCGGGTTTGAAATGAGCTATGACAACCAACTGGATGATAATCTTTACCGCGTAAATGTTGAAACGGTTAAGGAAGGGGAAATAATCAGTAAAACTGCGAGAACACCTCCTGCTGTCGGGACTCTCCTGAAGGAAGAGGTGCCAGAGATCAGGAACTTCAGCAGACTTGTTCTGATGGGGGAGGTGATTCTGCAGAATGAACCCATCACAATTCGTGAAAAGGATGTTCTGTTGGCAGATTTGAACTATTTTGATCAATTTGATTATTCCTGGCTCCATGGAAATGAAAGTGATATGGATAAGCCGTTTTACCTGGCATTCTCAAGATCACTGGCTGAAAGATTATTTGGAAGGACCGATATTTCCGGGGAAGAGGTGATGATCAACAGTCCCAATTTTGAAGGGTCATTTGCATTTACCATCAGCGGTGTTTACGAGGATATTCTGAATAATTCACACCTGCGCCCTAATATATTACTCTCATATTCCACGCTTTATAAATTTGTTGGTAACGACATCGATGAATCCTGGAATTGGAATAACCTGTATACCTATGTGATCGCGGATGGTGATCGTGAAAAGCTTAGCGAAAATGCCAATCATGCTTTTAAGTTATCTCGTGAGGAGTATTTCAGGGAGCAGGGTATCGAGAGTAAACTTATTTTCCAGCATATCCAGGATATTCACACCGAAAAGGGTTATGTCGGTGAGTTTGTCACCGGGATCGACCGCCAGCAGCTTGTTTACATTGGTTTGCTGGCAATTTTTATTCTCTTAATGACCTATACCAATTTTCTGAATTTGTTTCTGGTAAGAACAGTAGGTAAGAGAAGGGAAATGGCGGTTCGTTCGGTCATGGGTTCTACGAATTTTGGTATTGTAAGGCTTGCCATGGGTGACATTATCATGTTGCATCTGCTGGCTGCAGTACTGACCATTACGATCATACAATTCATAAATCCGTATGTGCTGGAAGAGTTTAACCTGACCTCGATCGAAGTGCCCGGAATACTGAGCCAGGGAAAGATCATCCTGGGTTTATGCTGTATCGGGGTTGTTCTGAGTTCTGTTCTCACATCGATACGGTTTGGTGGTGTAAACTGGTCAAGGAATCTGTCTGGCGGAAGAACTACTGCCAGCCGTGGAGATATCCGCTGGTATACCTACCTGTTGGGCACTCAGCTGGTAATCGCAATTTTCTTCATGGCGGGCTCCGTAGTTGTATATCATCAGATCAGAAGTATATCCACATATGATCCCGGACTGGATCTTTCTGATAAGATTATTGTAAAAGCACCATTGATGGGAACCTATGATGCCAACGGTGCACATAAGACATTGCTTTGGAGTGAGGTTTCTGATATCAAGGGGATTTCAAGTTTGGTCAATATGAACGAAGTTCCGGGCAGTGAGCTTTATTGGCGGATGGATAATGTCGGAAGAAAACCGAATGAACCTGTTCCCGTAACGTTTGCATGGCTGGCCATCAGTGAAGGTTACATGGATTTCTTTGAGGTGAAATTACTGGCAGGACGTGATTTTAAACGAAATGAAGATACATACAACAGTTCTATTATTCTGAATGAAACCGGAATGCGGCTTCTGGGTTTTGAAAATCCGGATGCGGCAATTGACCAGACTGTTTACTTTGGGGAGCACCCGATTAAGATTATTGGGGTGGTTTCAGACTTCGTACAGGAGAATTTGCGAAAAGGTGTGGAACCCCAGTTTTTCAGGTTTGGGGCGCAGGGCCTTAATTATTTTGCTATCCAGGCTGAGGACGGGGGTCCTGATATGGAACTTTTGAAAGAGGCCTATTCCAATGTTTTTCCAGAGGCGCCTTTTGATTATTTCGACCTTCAGCAGCATTATGATAAGCAATATGCTTCAGAGCGATTGTTAGGCCGCGTGATTCTGGCAATGGCCATTGTAGCATTATTTATTGCGGTATCGGGAATTATTGGGATGTCCCTGCAGATTCTTGAACGACGGTCGAAGGAGCTGGTGATCAAAAAGATTCACGGAGCATCCGGACTTCAACTTTGGAGGGATGTGGCGATCACATTTTACCGGATCAGCTTCATTGCACTTTTCCTGGGACTCCCGCTGGCATATTATGTTTTTGATTTATGGCTGAATCAATTTGTAGTGTCTGATTTCCCGGTTTTAATTTTCATGGCGATTCCGGTTTTGGTTCTAAGTATTGTATTGTTTGTTTCCATTACATTCCAGATTCTTCATACGATTCGGCGAAATCCAAGGGAAATACTTGTTTCTGATTAAGTTAATGACGGGAATTTGTACCTTCATAGGAACTAAATTCCAGTAAAATTGGTCATTTTCATATGATGAAGACTATCAAAAAATTTGCCTGGACATTAGGTCTGGGCATATTTATCGTATTTATTCTGCTTGCGGTAAATCAGCTGATTGCGCTATATGCCAACCTCAGCACCATAAATCCGTGGCTTGCAGGAGTGGTGACGGCTATTATTTCGATCATTCTTCTGATCGCTTTTATTACACCTGTTATCATACTTCTTCGACTTCCAAAGGCAGTGGATTTTCCGGATAATCCCGATGAGGTGGAAATATACCGGAAAGAATTACGGGCGAGGCTTATGAAGAACAAGCATGTGAAAGAGGCCGGCCTGAATGTTCAGAATGATGAAGAATATGCAAAAGCCCTGGTAATGCTTGATAATAAGGCACGTGAAGTTATTAAGAATATTGCCGGAAGCGTTTTCCTGACTACAGCAATCTCTCAAAATGGCAAGCTCGATGCTCTCACCGTGCTGGTAACGCAGACAAGGATGGTTTGGCAGGTGGCGCATATATACTGGCAGCGCCCGTCGTTGCGTGATATGGCCACCCTCTATGGTAATGTTGGCGCCACAGCTCTGCTGGCATCTGAAATTGAAGACATGGATATTTCACGGCAGATAGAGCCTATAGTAAGCTCCCTTGTCAATAGCCCAGGTCGATCCATACCCATTGTAGGTCATGCGGCCCATATCATCACGGATTCACTCCTGGAAGGTTCCACAAATGCTTTTTTAACGTTGCGTGTGGGAATTGTAGCAATGAAATATTGCGGAAAAGCCGAGGTTCTTGACAGAAAATTCCTGCGACGTAATTCATTCCTGGAAGCTTCAATTATGCTTCGTTCACTGGTGGTTTCCTCCAGTGGTAAGGTCATAACCGGTGTTATGAAAGCGATGAAAGATGCCGGTAAGAGAAGTGTTTTATCAGGCATTGGGGCGATCGGCAAAGCCACAGATAAGATTACTTCCGGTGTGGCCGATGCGGTTAAGTCGGTAACCGGTAAAAAGAAAGCCGGGAACCCCCCGGCTATTGAATGATCAATGTTCGTAGAAAGACGGACATTCCACGTTTCCGTGAAATTTCCTGATCCGGAACCTGTAGTTCAGCATGAATTCATGTGTACCATTGGAAAATTGGTTCAGGTCAGATTGCGTCCAATCATATGAATAACCAAAATGAAACTGGTCGCTTAACTTAAGACTCATATAGGTGATAATGGCATCCACGTTACGGTAGGAAGCACCGATACTGAATACTTCATTTAGAATAAAATCCAGATTCACATCCATGCTCAATGGCTGTCCTTCCTGGGCTCTCACCAATAATGACGGGTGAATGACTGCTGTACCCTGTGGATTCAGGTTGATGAATGCGCCTCCATGAAGATAGTAATACCGTGCTTCACGGAGTTCGGTAATAAAGCTCTCCAGGTTACTCGCAATACTGGTATTCAGAATAAAGGGTATTGAAAAGCCTGCGTAGAATTTCTTGCTGTCGTAATATACACCGGCTCCAAAATTCGGACGTATCTTATTACTGAAGCTGATAAATGAAGCATCATTCAGGTCATTCAGATTCAGGTCGCTGTAGTCTGCAGAAACGAGGTTAAATCCAGCCTGTAAACCCATCGATAATGTTCCTGTTGGCATTCTCAGCCTGTAGGCATAATGACCGTAAATACTGGTATTGCTGTAACTTCCGATCTTGTCATTGGTGATGATTGCACCAATTCCCACGGAAGGTATTCCAAGCGTGCTATGCATTGTTAGCGATGTTGTTCGCGGCGCTCCGTCAAGGTTCACCCACTGGTTCCGGTACATCATGGTTGCACTGAACTGTACATGACTACCTGCATACGCGGGATTAATCACAAGCGGATTAAACAGGTATTGTGAGTATACCGGATACTGTTGTGCTGTGGCCCTTGTTGAGATAAAAAATGTGGACAGGCCAACTAAAAAAATGAGTATTCGTTTCATGTTACTTCTTCATCACTGTACAATTTCCAGATAACCGGCGATCGGTTTGGAACCATCACGTTTATCAATTACATAATAATAAGTACCGTCCGGTAAGCTCACGCCCATCACGCTAATACCCCGGTTTGAAGTACCATCGAAATACTTGGTAGCATTATCATAACCTTCCATTTCATACACGAGCGTACCAGCCCTGTTGAAAATTTTCACGAGGTTTTGCGGGTAGTCGGTAATACAACCGATCCTGAAGAAATCATTACGATTATCACCATTTCTTGAAACACCGTTAAATGCTTCAATCTCAGGGATGAGTTCCAGCGTTGAGGTTGTCGAACAGCCCAGATGGGATGTTACAGTCACTTCATAAATTCCTGCAGGAACTTCACTCAGGTTAGGTCCGTAATACACTGTGCCGTTCTGCGCTGTCCAGGTAATATCACGGATCTCCACATCATTGAGCATAATGAGTTCTACAAAACCATTATTACTATCACATGTAGGTGCGGTTATATTGAACTCAAACTCAGGGTAGGAGAGGTTTTCCAAAACTTCTACAGTCGCAGGCCCGACTATACAACCGGTAATTCTGCTGATCGCACGTACGGTATAGAATCCCGCATCTACTCCAGCCCAGATCTCACCTGTAAAATCAGGGTTCGGTTTGATATCCTGCCCCATATACCATTCAAAAATGTAGTCCTGAGTATTTCCTTCTACCGAGGCCACTACAATACCGTTCGGTTCCTCACAACTTGTGACGTGAGCCAGAACAACAGGGGTAGGGTCCGGTAAATTAGCAATATTCTCCTCTATCTGTATTGTCCCTTCTACAGAACATCCTGTGATGTTATCAATCACAACAACGGTATAGGTCAGAGCTTTCATTCCAAAGAATTCACTACCTACATATACAGGTGCCGCCGTAAGATCCGTACCTTCATACCATTCAAAAGTATAACCAACAAATTCGCCGTTCACGGTAGCACGACCGACACCATCCGCCAGTGAGTCTACACAAGCAGTATTCGGCGCAAGTGCCTCCAGCATGAGCTCGGGATATATTTGCTCCTCGACCACAGATACAAGGGTATCAGCCGTACAGAACGCATCAAGATTATCGACGGCCGTTACTGTATAGTCACCCATCGGAACGCCAATCACATCCCGACCTGTTGCCGCAAACCCGTTGGTTCCGGTCCAGTTGTAGGTATAGTTGTTAAACCCTCCGCTGGTCACTGTTGCGAACAAAGTTCCATCGGGGTTTGCAGGATCACATATCGTAACCGGGGTAGCCGTTGCCGTAATATTTACAGGAACAACCTCACGCTCCATTGCATATATCACATTATCCCGGCACAGGTTATCTCTGTTCACCACCTCAACGTAGTAGGACTTCGTATCGGTGTTAAAGTTTGCATTGATCGTTAAGTCATCCAGACGCGTCTGGTTTGCTCCGGCTGCGATAATCGTTCCCGTAGCATCATCCTCGCGCCATGTGATATCATAGCCGGATGCGCTGTTACCATCAATGGTGATTTCAAGGAAACCAGTCAGGTTTGCAATCTGAAGACACCTGGTAGGATTTTCAAAATCAACAATCTGGATTGTCGGGTTATTGATCGTAAGATCTTCAATTATAAATTCCGCAGTTGTACCGCAATTTGTGGCTGCGTCGGAAGCCGTTACATAATAGGTTCCGGGAGCAAGATTATTTGCTGCGGGACCGGATGCAATCACAGTTCCGTTAATATCTGTCCAGGTTAACGTGTAGCCGGCAACAGGGACTCCTTCATCCATTACCTGGGCGGTTGCGTTTCCATCGGTAAGATTGCCATTCATATCACATGAAGTAATATTCACAGGCATTACATCGATTGAAAGGATAGGAGCGTCATCAATAATATTTACAGATATTACAGTCGTACAGCCAAGTGAATTTGTCACCTCGGCAGTATAAACCCCTCCTTTAAGCTGGTTGGCGCGCTCGCCGTTATTTGCTACAACCCCTACATTGGTGCCAAGCACAGGAGCCGTCGTAATGTTTTGTCCTTCATACCAGGTAATGGTATAGTTTGCCGGATTTGAACCTCCATCGATGTCGAGTTCAGCGAAACCATTGAAGGTACCGCCTGTACATGCGGTATTATTTCCTTGAGCATTAATAGCCAATACCGGTCCGGTTGCAACATTCATGATTTCTACTGTCACCGGAATAGAACGACAGTCGTTAAATCCTGGCAATGAATTAATCGCAACAACGGTATATTCTCCGCCTGCAAGTGTGTTGATGCTGGAGTAATTGGTTTGTCCGGATACACCATTAATGGTTTCGATGGGTGTTCCGGTAGTATTGGAACCGGCATATACCTCCATGGTAAACCCTGATGCATCAAGTCCCTTGGTGTCAAGAACAATATCAAGACTACCATTTTCAGGTGTACAATTTGTATTGTCATTCGGCGTCACTGCAACAGTGTGCAGGTCGACAAACTCCAGAACGAAACTTTCAGTTGATGAACACCCGGATGCAGGATCTGTAGCAACGACAGAATATACACCTGCGCCAATACCGTCCAATACATCAGAAAATGCATCATTCACGGTCTTGATTGGAGGATTCGCAAAAGGAGCGCGACCTTCATACCACTCAAGAGTGAATCCCTGGGTATTTCCTGGCTGATTCACCTCTACTTCAAGACTTCCCGTACTGTTACAGTCAGAAGGAGGCACTTCATTTACCTTTACCTGCGAAATTGAGATTGCAGGCGTATTGTTATTGATTGTTACTGTTTGCGGACTAACTACCTCACAACCCGTCAGCTGGTTAATCGCGAATACAGTATAAACACCGGGACCTACGTCCGAAAGAACATTTCCCTGCTCTGAATAATCAGGAGAAGCTTTCACCTGGTTTCCATCGTACCAGAAAAAGATATAATCAGAAATATTTCCCGCGCTTACAGAAGCAGTAACGGCTCCATTGTCAGGCACACATGTAGTTGCATCTGTTGCCGCGGCAGAAAGCGTTGGAATGACAACATTGTTGACCACCGTCGTTTGAGCGGTTGCAAAACACCCAGTGGCAATGTCCGTTAACTTCACGGTATAAACACCTTGTGCCAATCCTGCCAGTGTCTGTCCTTCACCCACCTTATTTGCTGCAAGTGTATTCTGTCCGCTAAACCATTCTATCAGGTAGTCAGCAGGATCACCTGTAAATGTCATTGAAACAGATCCATTGTTATTGTTGGGATCACATGAAGTTTGTGCAACTGCAGAAACACCATCAATTACAGGCGGAACGGTTTGTTCTATGACAAAAGTGGAATCATACGTACACTTTTTGCTCTTATCAGTGACACGGAGCGTATAGGTACCTGCTGCCAGGTTATTGATAGTACTTCCGGTATAATCGGAACTCGGCTTCACACCGGGACCTATGTACCAGTCGAAGAAATAATTATTGGTATTACCCATTACATCTGCTGAAACACTTCCTGAGTTTGCATCAGAACATACAATGTTCGTAATGGCTAAATTGGGTTCGGGGCGAACCGATAAATCAGGAACCTCTTCAGAAACAACAAACGTACATCCTGTGGCTTTATCTGTTACTAATACAGTATAAACGATAGGCTCAAGGTCTGCTGCTACGTGAGACTTGCTGATAATGATACCACCACCCACTGTATTTCCTACATACCACTCATAAGTGAATTTACCCACAGGGTCACCACCGTTTACAACGACACGAAGCTTTCCATTTGGCTTTTTACAATCATCATAGGGCTTTTCGATCACAATTTCAGCGTTGAGATCCGCTATCTGCTGACCAATCGTTACTTCAGCAGGATCGGATGAACAATTCGCTGTTTTATGAGTGGCGATCACAGTATACGTGCCCGCTTCGAGGCCTGAATAAACAGCACCAGTGAAAGCCGGAGCACCGCTTATATCGGTTCCATTCCACCATTCGAAAATATAGTCAGTAGTCTGTTCCTGGTTTCCAACTAAACGGTACGCCCTGGCAGATCCGTTTGCTGGCACGGCATTGCCCACACAGGTAAAATTGTCGGTAGACTCTACTTCAATCTGGAATGGACCAGGTGTAATGGTTGAGTTGACAACATTGTTGGCATAATTACACTCTGAAAAATTCGTATTGGGCAGCGCTATCGGAGTTGGGATAGAAGACCCGTCATCATTCAGTACGATAAACAGTTCAAAGTTAGATCCAGGTCCTGTCACCAACAGGTCTGTTACATCAAAAACATCTCCCGGATCAAAATTATTGAGGGTAAAATATTGTGTTCCAAGCCAGATCGCGTCTGCTGCCAAGGGATCACCATTGTAGAATGAAACCGGCAGATTACCTGAAAGACTCGCATCCCCTATATTCTGGATCTGAAACGATACGTTGAAATCACGCTCCGGGCAAATGGGATTGGTTACAGCCAAAGATCCGTCGACGAATGCAAGATCAGGAGCTACATACGTAGGACATCCTTCTGAATTCAGGTAGGGTGATTGGTTAAGGAATGTATTTAACGGACGATTCTCACCTTGCGTACAAGTACCCGTTGACCATACCAGGTGATGCTTCTGCATTTCCTGGGGGATCGTAAGATCGTCATTCACATTTACATTAAAATATCCATGCTGGTTCCAGAGTCGTCGTGCAGGTACCCATGGCTGTGAATTGGATTTAAAAATACGTATATGAGAATATCGTGAGTATCCGAGGCTACAGAAATTGTTCCATGACTCTGCGTCATCAAATCCGCAAGGAACACATATCTCGGTAGATCCATCAGCATCCACATCGGCAACAATTGGATATTCACGGTTGGTCCGTGATATACAGCGCTGCTGGTTGTAAATTGTTCCGTCTTCACCATTAATGATGTAAATGTATTGCTCATCGCGATACACGACTTCAGACTTTCCGTCACCGTTAAAATCAAAAAGAGTACAGCCGGTGTAACCTGATGTTTCTTCATTGATAATAACCCGCCACAGCAAGTTGAAATTTTCATCAAGTGCGTACAGGTATCGTCCGGATACAAAGGATGCGTTAAGATTGCCATCCCCGTCAAGGTCTGCAATATTCACCCGGCCGGTTCCGTTAATCCAGCCGTTTGTATAATAATTTTGAGGACCGCCGCCCTGGCATGAAAGGCTTAGGTTAAGGCCAGGGATGGGATCACTAAAGGTTGATACCTGGTTATTCTGCACATCCCAAAAGAAAACTGTAGTATTCTGATTTTTGCCATTTTCAGAACCAACGGCAATGACATCAAGGAATCCATCCTGGTTATAATCAGCGATACTGGTCGCATCGTTCATGCTCCGGCGGTAGTAATTCGGAATTCTGTCAATTTCGGTAAGTGTACCACCTGCCAGGTTCACATCATACAATATGCCACCCAGTACCAGTTCAAGATCACCGTCACCCGTTAAATCTGCCGCCACCGGACCTGCGTTCACATCATTCCAGTTATTACCGGCAACAAGAACTGCTCCGGTTGAAGCATCGCGGATTTCATTACGCAAATAAAGTTCAACCTGGCCATCGCGGTTAAAATCTGCGAGTCCATAATTTCCGGGATCATCCTGCACCTGTACACGCCACAGCTCGTTCAGCTGGCAATCATATGATATTATATAGTTCTCGCCTCCCAGAACACCCCAGAAAAAGATTTCAGCGCAGTTATCATCATTGAGATTACCAATGGCCGCCTCCCAGCGTGGTGAATAGTCAACGTTCTGCTGATATTTGATTGATCCGTCATCACCATTCAATATATAAATTCGCTTACTGTAACGGTTATTACTAATGATCTCAGGAATTCCATCACGGTCCAGATCTCCTATAGCAATACGCCCCAAATGGTTTGTAGTCTCATCAGGGGTTGAAAAATCAAGGGTCATGGTAAAGTCCGGAAAATCAGTAGGAGGGGCTTCACAATTCGCATCATTACCCACATAACTGCCGTCACATAAGGAGTTCAGTGCACAATCCGGATCAAAACAATCAATAAATCCGTCACCGTCATCATCGATTCCGTTGTCACAAATTTCCTGTGCCTGTGCGAACAATGGCGCAGAAAAAAGTAGCACGAAGAGGAAATATTTCAGCTTATACATAGAATACGAATTTATGGTCTGGTCTCCTTCTTAATACACCTATTTATATTGATGTAACATTGGATGTAAGATATGTAGGTCGATTTGATCAATTGCGCAGCATTGTGACGGTTCCTGACTTAACAATGTTGTTTCCGTTGCAGCGGATGATGTAATAATATGCTCCATCGGGTAATATTTTTCCTCCCGAGGTCCCATCCCAGTCATTTTGGTACGGCATTGCGTCAAACAGGAGGTTTCCGGTCTGGTCATATATCTCGACAGCACACTCCGGATAATCCAGAATGCCCTCAATTTCCCAGGTTGGATTGATCATGTCGCCGTCGTTTGGCGAGAAGAAGTTTTTCGGACGGAGACTTTCACCGATCAGGTCGCCATTAACCCGAACCAGGATTTCTGCCGTCGCCTGGCATCCTGTATCTGTTAATCCTGTAACCTGGAATAGGGTGGAAGTCTCAACTGTTGCCACAGGATTTGCAATCGTAGCATCATCCAGGAATTCTGCAGGTGTCCAGCTATAAGTCGTAAGACCTGTTACTGAAAGGTTTACGGGATCTCCCGGAGGAACTGCAGGTGGATCTGCAGAGATCACAACATTTGGCAGCCCATTCACAGTAACAGTCGCGGAAGCTGTTCCCTGGCAGCCTGAATTATCCCGAACGGTAACTGAATATGTTCCGCTTTGTGTTACTTCACGGGTTGGGTTGGAGGATCCGTCATCCCAAAGGAAAAATGTAAAAGTCCCGATTGGCTCAAGAATCACGCTTTCCCCTTCGCAAATCACGACATCCGTTTGATTCATCAGTACATCCAGGCCATCTGCAACCGTAACCTGTTTGCTGATCACATCCTGACAGCTGGCACTGCCGTAATTAACCGTCAGCGTTACCGTATACGTGTTTTGCGTTGAATATGCATGTTGGGGAGAAGGAAGTGTTGAGGTATTGCCGTCCCCAAAGTCCCAGAAATATGTCGCTGCACCAGTAAGGGTTGAATTATCGGTAAATGTGATCTGGCTTCCTGCGCATACAGTAGCAGGTGCAAGGAAATCAGCGACCGGCGGTGCTACAAAATTCAATCGAATTGTTTCCGTCGAAATGGTGGGGCATCCGCTTACGATGTCATTGATCTCAGCATAATAATTGCCAGTTGCCGTGGCATTATACGTAGACGAGGTAGCGCCTGAAATAGGTCCGTTATCATCAAACCACTGATAGTTGAAACCAGCTGCAGCAGGTGAAATTTCAATTACAGCTGTTTCTCCCTGGCAGAAACTGGTATTGCCAGATTGGGTTGAAGCAAAAAATGCAGGTGCCGGCGTTACTTCGATGAGGGTGCTGGTGGACTGCAGAAGACAATCTCCGGAGTATATGTCAAGATAATATCTTCCGGCATTGATATTTCTGAAGTCAGGAATACTTACATTCCTGCCATTTGCGGTAAACCCATTGGGGCCGGACCATACATATTCTGTAGCTCCCACGTCGTTTGAAGAGAGGTTTAATGTCTGTCCTGCGCAAATGGGTGAATTGGCAGTAATATTGGCGGTTGACAGGGCTGCCCCACTTTTAACAGTGACCGAAACAGCCGCCGAGGTTGTAGAGCATCCGTCGGCTTCTGTTACCGTGACGGTATAATCACCTGTGGCATCTGCATCAATTGTATTATTTACCGCGCCGGCAATGGGTGATCCATCACGCAGCCACTGGTATGTAGCCCCGGGAATACATTGTACCTGAAGGGTCTGGGTATTTCCGGTACAGAGGGTAAATGGACCTATGGGATCGATAACTGGCTGATAACAGCGCTGATTAAGCATGATGGATATCTTTGATGCCGGAATAGCATTCGCCTGATCATCCACACTTGTAAAGATAAGATCAGGTTTCCCGTCTCCATTGATATCACCGATCTGAATATTACGGTTGATGTAGGTGGCACTAATTTGCCGGTGATTGAATGATCCGTTACCCTGACCCTGCATTACAGAAACAGCCAGCGAACTACCGGTTGATGCGATTGCGAAGTCCACATCACCGTTTCCATCGAGATCGCCACCGGCAATACCCCAAGGCCGAAGCGAAGTAGAAACCAGTCCGCCATTGGCAAAGGAAGGGGTTGCCCCGGATGTGGTGTTGGCAAATCGGGACATGGAGTTTTCTGTAAATTGTGTACCTGCAAAATCCGTTTTTCCGTCCTCATTGATATCGGCCGAAATAACATTAAATAAGGCGCCTGCCGCACTGTAGGAGTTGAAAAATGAAAAATTGAAGTTGTTTGGCGAACTGGTGTTGGTCGCTACGAAATATCCTCCGTTACCATTCAAAAACTGAGTTATCAGGATGTCAGGTCTGCGGTCTTCATTAAAATCATCCAGGATCAGTCCTGATGTACTGGTGGCACCCGGAACATTTAAGGTACGGAAAGCCGGATCGAATGATACGGCTCCTGCGCTTGTATTACGTACAACATATACATTGGGCTGACTCTGATCGGTCACGACAATATCCGGCCGGCCATCAAAATCCATATCCCTGATCCCGATTCGTTTTGTTGCGCTTCCTGTGATAGTGTAATTCAGGGGGGAGAAGCTGAGAGATCCCAGAGTACTGTTATTTTGAAGGATAAATAAACGGGAGCCATCGTCCCCTTCGGAAAAAACAATCTCCGGTTTCGCATCTCCATTGAGATCTCCACATGCGATGTTCAGTGTGCGGGCATTCATATTCACGGTAATACGAGTAAAGCTCAATGCGCCCACGGTACTGTTATTCTTAAGAATGTCGATTGTATTAGAACCTGAACTGGACCCGATGATCTCAGATCGCCCGTCACCATCCAGGTCACAAAGGCAAACATCAAATAATCCCGAACTCACCTGCAAATCTGTCTGTGCCGAAAAATCCGCTGCGGAAATACCTGTATTCCCTCCAAAGCTTGGCAGGAATTTTTTAGGTGAGTACCCAATTTTTCTGCCGGATGGATTTATCACGGCAATATGGTCGAAGGTGGCGCCCGTAGGAACCTCTACCTCGATGAGCTGATCTGTTGCACTTATTACTGTTCCAAGTGCAGCTCCAAAAAACACTTTGGCGCCCGACTCAAAGTTATAGCCCGTAATGTTGACGACCTGGCATGCATGACCCTGCAGGGGATCCACATTATTTATATAAGGCACCAGCTGGGCATTCAGGTTTGATGACAGGAAAGCCATTATCATCATACCTGCGAAAGCCACTTTATATTTATATAGCATCATCTTTTTCATATCGCTATTCGAGGTCAATTGTGAGAATCATTACACTTCGGTATTTGGTAAGCTTATAGACAGCTTGTTCCTGCTCTTTTGCCTCTTTCTGCTTTAGTGTTTCGTAGGTATATACATAGTAGTTCTTGTCGGCCTTGTTGTAGAAGATATTCGTGTAAAGCTCTTTTTCTGCCAGGCGTCGAACGAAATTGTCGGCCGAGTTAAAATCCTTGAATGATTTCACAACGACGTAATATTTCTTTTTGCTCACGACTTTGCCTTCCATGCTGTCTTTACCTTCATCAATATCTTCTGATGAGAATCTGGCAGCTCTTTCCTGGGTTTTATCCACTGTTTTTATGACAGGTTCAGCAATCACGTGCTCCTTACGCTCGCCGAAACGGATACGAAGGTTAATCTCATGAGTTCCATTGGTAAAGCCGGAAACCTGCTGGCCGGCTGGTTCATAGGCATATCCCAGGGAAAGGTTTCCAAAATTAAATCCAACCATTCCGGTTAAGCCGTAATTGAGCCTGTATGAACCTCCTACCCACATGTGATCCCCCAGGTCTAGCTTCAGCATGGCTTCGATCCGCTGGTCAATCAGATGTGAATACCTGTATACCAGGTAGAATTGGAGAGGGGCATATGTTCCTTCGATATTTACCCGCCTCTGTGCGCCCTTAACCTTTTTGGTTATGATCTTCTTGCCATACTGTTTGCGGTAATATGCGGTGATATATATTTCTTCGAAAGGCGAGAATTTAGTGTTTTGAAAATTTTGATTGAACGTAAATTCCTGGCTGAAGAGACGTGGCAAGCTGACACCCAGGTTCAGGCCACTGCCAGAATTGAGGACAAACCCGGCATTTGCGGCGGGTTGCATGTTGTTGTTCAGAAAATCAACTAATACCGGATCATCAGGGTCGTCCACGGCATTCATGTCAATTCCGTTGGTTGTAACACCTGCGGATATACCAAAACTGAATGTTGTCGTTTTGGTGAGGTACAGCCTGTAGGCAAAAGTTGCCATGATGTCCTGGGTTGTAATCAGGCCCCTGTCATAGCTCCTCAGGTAAATGCCTAAATTGCCGGACCGACTGTTGAAGGGTAATTCAAACGTGAGGGTGGAAACCACGGGCGCACCGTCAATTCCGCGCCACTGCTGCCGGTGATTCAGCTGCAGTGTCGTATAGCCTTCACTGCCTGCCTCAGCCGGGTTGTAGAGGTAGGGATTGATGAAATAATGGTTATAGACAGGTACCTGTTGAGACAGCGCAACCGGTCCGATAGCCATCATTAGCACAAGGGTTACTATTCGTGTTAAAAAATTATCCATAGTGGATATTGCCATTCAGTGGCAAAAAATCATTATAATGCAACCGTAACGAGGTTTCAATATACACACAGCTTATATAATAAGGCCGACGATGTAACAAAATCGTTCTTCTTACACTTTATAAGCCGATTTTTTTAAAATTTGAGATTTTTTACACATGTGCTGTTCACGGATATTTTTTAGTATAATTTTCGCTTTTTCAATGGGCTTTTTTAGTCACATTGCAGATGCTCAAATTCTTGTCGGACCGAAGATTGGAGTCCAATACGGCTGGGTTGGTCTGGATAATGATATCGATAAGTACTTTCTGAATGCGTCACCAGCGATTGGATTTCATGCCGGGGGCGTGGCAATTTTCCGTGTAAGGGAAAGGTTCTATTTGCATACGGAATTATTGTATGCGTTCCGGCAGCAGGTTATTAAAGGTGAATTAGACGAAATGCTCAGAAGTACTACAATCGGACATTACGTTGAATTACCTATCAGTTTCAAAATAAATTTCAAAAGTTCGATCAGCGATCTAAAATATCAATGGTTCGCGGGAGCCGGTCCCAATGTGAGTTATTGGGTTGGCGGAAGCAATAAGCTGGAGTCGAGTGAGCTTGACGAGATTGATCAATCGCCATCGAAGTATAAAATTGCTTTTGAGGCCATACCGGATCAGGATGCAGATCCGGAAAGACTCTATATTGAAGATGCCAACAGAATGCAGCTTGGTGTTAATGTAGTTGGCGGACTTATGTTCGAACCTCAGGCAGGAACATCGTTTATAGTAGATGTGCGGTTTGATTACGGACATTCATTCCTGGCAAGGAAGGATTATGGTTATTTCCCTGGCGTAATTGATTATTCTGAACCCACAAGATCCAGGTATATGGCCATTAAACTGGGATTGACCTATGTATTCGATACGAAGGTTTCTGAAAGCAGGAAAGGGAAAAGTACGATAAAGAACCGGAAACGCAATTAACTAGTCTACCTCAAGTACTTCCAGAATATCTGCCAGCTCGTCATAATCCTTGTATCCGGCGCGGATCTCATCACCGCCTTTTAATGCGATTCCCGATATTGGCAATTCTTCAAAAAGGCTTTCAACATTTGATGACTTAATTCCTGTACCGAGTAAAATAGAATAGTCATCACTCAATTCCTTTATTTTAGCCTTCTGAGCTGAACTAAGTTCATCGGCGTCATCATCTTCAAGGAGGAGGAAGGAGAGGCCGGTATGTTGGGGGACAGACTGAATATTTTTCAACTGCCATTTTAATATAACCGGAATGTCTATGTGAGACAGTTCCTTCAGGAATTGCGCGCTTGTAACCTGAATATAATCGGGTTTGCACAATGACAGGATTTCCAGGATACGATTTGTATCGGGATGTTCAAATTCGGCAACAAATTCCGGTCCTGATACCCATGAGGTAATTTCTGAATATTGTTCCGTTGTTACCGTACTATCCGTATCAAGGGGAAAACCCATAAGTGCAACACCCATTCCTGCACCATACCGCGCATCGGACAGGTTATTCACATTACTTAGTTTTACAATATGTTTTAAGGACATGTTTTCCGGTTAATATTGGGCAAATATGCCTTATTTTACTAAAAATTGTGAGTTATTCATTAGAAATGTACTGATAATTGATAGCACTAATTTGCTATATTTAACGCCGGATGATAAACAGAAAGATGCATTAGAATTTTTGCCATGAAGAAAATAGCTCCCATCATTTTGTTCTTTGCTATTCTTGGATCCTGTACATCCACCATTGATCCTGACCCACTATTCACAGGACAGGATTACTTTCCACTTGAAATCGGACGCTATGTGGAATATGATGTTGTAAATATCAGCTATCCTGTGAACAGCGCGCCGGTTACAGATCAGTACATCATGCGCCAGGAGGTTGTGGATACGATACGAAATCAGGCGGGTGGACTCACGTATGTTCTTTACCGATGGCGAAAAGAACAGGAAAATGATCCGTGGGAATTTTTGGAGACATGGTCTGCGCGACTTGAAAATAACCGGATTGTTATCATCGAAGGAAATATTCCCTACATCAAAATATCACTGCCTGTAAGGAATCAACTTATGTGGAATGGCAATTCACTCAATTCATTTCCTGAAGATACATACCAGATGACAGGCCTTGACGTTCCTTTTACAGTTCCCGGAGACATTGAAATTCCCTCTGTCACCATAATCCAGGAAGAGTTCGATGACCTGATAATCGGGGAAAGGGATATCCGTCATGAAATATACGGGCGCAATGTTGGGCTTTTGAAGCGGGAGATTGTCAACCTTGCCCTGTGTCCGATCGGGGAATGTCCCAATGAGGAAGTTATAGAGGGCGGTTTTGAATATTCAGAAACTATTCGTTCTTATGGACTATCGCAGTAAATTACTCCTATTTGTTTTTGTGCTGTCTTTTAGTGCTTTAGATGCTCAGGATCGGTATGTAGTCTATTTTACAGATAAGGATAATAATAGCTATTCGCTCGATGCTCCGGAAGAATTCTTGTCAGAAAGGTCACTTCAGCGGCGATCGAAGCAGGGGATTGTTCTCACAGAAGCAGACCTGCCAGTGACAGAATCATATCTGCAGGCGCTGAGAGATCTCGGTATTAAGCCCTATTATGCAAGTAAATGGCTTAACGCTGCTTTAATACAGGTGTATAGTGAAGATCTTGCAGCCGTGAATGCACTCGATTTTGTAGCCTCCGTTGAACTTGTAGCAGAAAAGCCGCAGCTCCCTTCAGGCGGAAGGATTGCCGGTAAGAATGGTTCTACAACCACGGCAGACCAAAATAATATTGCATACCAATGGCATGGAATCGACCGGATCCATCTGAACAGGAATTACGGCAATTCTATGCGGATTGCCGTAATGGATGCCAACTTCTACAATGTTAATTCTTTACCGGAATTTGCGCATCTGTTCCAAAATGATCAGATCATTATGACCGAAAATCTTGTGATGGGCACGAAGGATGTTTTTCAGGGCCCTTATGATCATGGAACCCGTGTTCTTTCAATACTCGCAGCGATTAAAGAAGGCGAATTTGAAGGTATAGCCACCGAAAGTGAATATCTGCTGTTTCAGACGGAGGATGCCCCGACTGAGAACCGAATAGAGGAATTTAACTGGACAGTCGCTGCCGAAAAAGCGGATAGTGCGGGTGCTGATGTAATTAACAGCTCGCTGGGGTACAGTTATGGATATTCAGTCAGTTCGATGAACTATACCTATGAAGATATGGATGGTGAAACGACGATGATCAGCAAGGCTGCAAAACGGGCCATTGAAACAGGAATGATGGTGGTGACCAGTGCCGGTAATGAAGGTAACTCAGGCTGGAAGTATATAACGGCACCCGGAGATGTCGAAAATGCATTGACCGTTGGTGCGATTAACAGCGATTCGGTACGTGCAGGCTTTAGTTCGTTGGGACCTACTTTTGACGGACGAACAAAGCCCGATGTCGTTTCTCTGGGGGTAGTGACACCGCAGATTAATTACCTGGGGCAGGTTGTGGCAGCGAATGGCACATCGTTTTCGTCTCCGGTTATGGCTGGATTTACGGCGATTTTGTGGCAGGAATATCCCGATTTAACAAATCTGGAACTCCTGGATCTTATCAGAAATTCCGGGCACCTGGCATCGACGCCATCAAACGAGTATGGTTTCGGCATCCCGAACATCCAGATTGTATTGGGCCAGGAGCCTTTATGGTCCGATGAATTCAGGGTATTTCCGGTACCGGCAAGAGATATTCTTTACTGGCAGGGCAATGAGATCTTTGATGAAATCACCATATATAATATACAAGGCAAAAAGATGCAGGTAATACCCGCTCCTGCCGGCAGGTCCATCTCAGTTGCTGCACTTCCCGAAGGGATTTATGTGCTTACGGCCGTAACCGGAAGTTCCGTCCGACAGATTCGATTTGTTAAAAATTAGGTGCTTATATTTGACTCTATGAAAATACCCATGATCGCCCCATCCGTTTTGGCCTCCGATTTTGCCAATATTCAGAAGGAAGTTGAAATGCTCAATCAAAGTGAGGCAGACTGGATTCACGTTGATGTAATGGACGGTCGTTTTGTGCCTAATATTTCATTTGGAATTCCCGTGACGGAGGCAATCAGAAGGCATGCCCATAAACCTTTGGATGTCCACCTGATGATTGAAGAGCCGGAGCGTTATGTAGAGGATTTTTTCGAAGCAGGTGCCTCAATCATTACTGTACATTACGAAGCATGCAGGCATTTACATCGAAATATTCAGCAAATAAAGGCATTGGATTGTAAGGCCGGGGTGGCATTAAACCCGCATACACCGGTGGCATTGCTGGAAGACATCATCGGAGATCTGGATCTTGTGCTTATCATGTCGGTGAACCCTGGCTTCGGCGGACAAAGTTTTATTCCGAATTCCCTGAAAAAAATTGAGCAATTACGTGAAATAATCGTGGATGCAGATGCAACCGCACTCATTGAAGTAGACGGGGGAGTGAATCTTGAAAATGCGCGTGACCTGATTGATGCTGGTGCCGATGTACTGGTTGCCGGAAGCTTTGTATTTAAGTCAGACAACCCAATGGAAACCATCTGGTCACTTAAAAGCGTTTAATTTCAACCCATGCGTTTTGTCTTAGGGACCTTATTTTTTATCCTATTATTTACTTTAAATAGTCAATCACAAACATCTGTAATTCAGGGAGTAGTAACTGATAGTTCTGGTATTGAATTACCCGATGTCACGATTCGGCTTCTTAACTCCCAGCGGGGGACGGTTTCCGATGAAGCAGGTAGGTATCGACTGGTGGTTCCTGCTGATTCAATGCTGAATATTGAATTCAGATACATCGGTTACTCTGTGGTTGTTGAGAAGATTATGCTATCTGACCGTCAGGTCATGGAGTTGAATATTAGCTTGCACAAGGAAACAGCGATCTTATCGGATGTGCTCATCATCGATGATGAACTTCGGAATGAAGTAAGTCTTACGGTGATTGAACCAAAAACAATCCAGGCGCTACCCAGTGCCTTCGGCGATTTTAACAGGATTCTGGTGACGCTCCCCGGTGTAGTAAGTAATAATGAGCTCTCCTCATCTTATTCTGTTCGTGGTGGAAGCTTCGATGAAAATCTGGTTTATGTAAATGACATACCGGTATACCGGCCTTTCCTGATCAGCAATGGGCAGCAGGAGGGGCTGAGTTTTATTAATCCCGACCTTGTTAGCGCTGTACGATTTTCTTCCGGAGGGTGGCAGCCGAAGTACGGCGACAAATTGTCGTCTGTGCTGAACGTACAATACAAACAGCCAGAGGCATTCGGAGCGTCTGCCAGTATCAGTTTATTGGGTGCATCTGCACATGTGGAAGGAGCAGGCGGACGGGCAACATACGTCGTAGGTGCCCGGCATAAATCGTCGCGTTATTTGCTGAACACACTTGAGACAGCGGGAGGTTATCGCCCGAGGTTTAGCGATTTCCAGGCTTATGTGACGATTCGCATGGATAAGAAGCCGAGGGTACGATCACCTGTACTGGGAATTCTGGCTTCATATGGCCGTAACCGGTATCAGGTTCGACCAGAAACGCGAACATCTGAATTCGGTACGTTCAATCAGCCCTTACGATTTACAGTTGCATTTGTAGGTCGTGAATTACTGGAATATGATACGTATCAGACCGGGATTAAATATACTTCTTGGCTCAACAGCAACTGGAAATCTGATATCATCATTTCAGCAGTGAGGGCATATGAAAGGGAATACACAAATATTGAAGGCGGATACAGGTTATGTGATGTTGATAATCAGTTTGGCAGCCCGACATTCAATGAGTGTGTGACAACCCGGGGAATAGGGACCCAGTTTGATTATGGTCGGAATACGTTGGCCGCCAGCCTCCTCACGGCGGAGACCCGTCAATCGATCCTGTTGGATAACCGCGATGAACTGAATTTCGGTATCGGGGGAGCCTACCAGCATTTTGATGATTATCTTGATGAATATGAATTCACCGATTCTTCCGGTTATGTCAATGATATTGAACAGCGCTTCTCGGATAACATATTGAAGAACGGGCAGGTATTCGGATTTATTCAGTATTCCTGGAACCCTCATGTAAAATTTTCAGCTACCGGCGGCATACGGTTGACATACACTACACTCAACGAACAGTTGCTCATCAGCCCCAGGTTCCAGTTTTCATTTGCACCTGAATGGGAGCGGGATGTAGTCTTCAAGTTTTCGTCTGGTATATATCAGCAACCTCCATTTTACCGTGAATTCAGAAGGCAGGACGGTTCCATTAATGAGCAAGTGAAAGCACAGTCCTCCTTCCACCTCATTGCCGGGCTCGATTATGGTTTCCAGTGGTGGGGCCGCCCTTTTACGTTCATTGCAGAAGCTTATTACAAGCATTTATGGAATGTAAATCCGTACGATATTGATAACGTGAAGACCCGGTATTATGCCACCAATGATGCCAGGGCATTTGCCACGGGCATTGATTTGAGGGTGAGCGGTGAATTTATACCGGGTACCCAGTCCTGGTTCAGTCTTGGGATTCTTAAAACGATGGAGGATGTATCAGGTGATGGCAGGGGATATATTCGGAGGCCAACAGATCAGCGAATCAATGTTGCAATACAATTTGAGGATCACCTGCCCAATGATCCAAGAACCCGTGTTAACCTCAACCTGTTTTTTGGCTCGGGTCTTCCTTTCGGCCCACCGGGCAATATAGAATACAGGAATATTTTTGATGGGGAGAGCTACCGGAGAATTGATATTGGTTTTTCCCGATTATTTTATCTTAAAAAGGGACAGGAAGATGATCAGCTTCAACTCTCTGTTGAAGTGTTGAATTTGTTGGGAAGCGATAATCCCATCAGCTACCTTTTCATATCAGATTATGACGGGAACCAGTTTGCTGTCCCCAATTCTCTCTCTGCCAGGTTCCTCAATGTGCGTCTTACTTTACGCCTGTTTTAACCTTTTTTTAAGATTTCTTGTTAAAAGTGGGTCAACTGCCTTAAATTTAAGGTTTGAACAAAAGTAAAACAGTAAGTATAATCCTAAATCAGCAAGAAATGAAGAAAGTAAGTTTATTGATAGCAGTAATGTCGATGCTGCTAACCGGTCTGGTAAATGCTCAGGACATCAGCAATGAAAATCTGCGTAGGTATGCGATCATGATGGAAACAGTGGATGCAATGAAACAGGAGATCAGTGATCTAACGAATGAGATGATCAAAAACCAGGAAGGTATGGATGGTAAACGCTATCTGGAACTTGCCAAAGCTGGCGGTGATGCAGCAAAGCTTGATGCTGCCGGAGCCAAGGATTATGAAAAGAAATTCATGGAACTTGTAACGAAAATGCAGGATGAACGGAAGCAAGCCATATCTGATGTAGTTTCTATCATGGCCACAAAAATGCTTCCCGACGGCGGTAAAGTATATAAGGACATTAAGGCCGGTTTGGAGTCTGATGCTGAGTTAAAGGCTCGGTATGAAGCAATACAGGCTGCAATTCATGGTGCAGGCGAACCGGGTGCATAGTATCCGATTCGCGAAATAAAATACGTAAGAAAGGCGCATGTTCATGTCGCCTTTTTTTTATGTATGTATTTCAGTCGAAATTTCTTACAACAGGCCCTGTTGGAAATAAAAAATCCCAATGTATATTGACGGAAAAAAGACATGTTTTCTGAATACGAGGTAGCCACACTCATCGAAATCCCTGAGATATCGGAAGCTATTATTCCATTAAAGGAAGAATTTATAAAGCATGAGGCTTCCATGCTGGAGATTTCGGATCATGATTTTTTGGCATTGGTTTTAATGACACCATCCGTAGGTGTTGCTTTGGCGAACAACAGCATCAGTCTATTTGAGGAGCTGGCCTTAAATAAAATGGCCAGAAGAATGTCACATGGTGGTTTCTTTCTAAAAGCTGATCCGGTGGTACATGCAATGAAATTCCTGATCAAGGGATTTGATCGATGGGAGGATCCTTTTTATGTCATGATCAGAACCGCGATGGACGTTTCCTTCGATCGGAGTGCATTGAGAAATGAAAATCGCCATGACTTTGATGATCCGGTGAAAATATTCACCCAGGACCTGATGAACGTTCCTCACATCTTTGTACATTTTCTAAGTTCATTCGTACTAACGGATGAAACACTTACCGTAGGTGAAAGGAGTATATCAAAGGTTGAGTTTGAAAAGCTTATTGAGATTGGAAATCGACTTGAATTGTCGGAATTCCCGGTTTATCAGTCTTTTTTAGATACATTTGATGTGAAATAGGTACATTGTAGCAAATTCACGACATAATAATTTTTACTTTTGGCTGTTGTAACATCAGCTATGCATATTAAACGGGGTACCATACCAATTTTTTACCGTACCATGCTGATGGTGGTTTTAGTACTGATTACCACCCATCTTTCGGCACAGGACGAGAGGGATGTTTCCATCCCCCTGGATCACTTTTATGCAAAACCAGTGAACGGAGGGCTTCGTAATTTCCTGAGTAAATTTCATTTCAGCCTTTCAACAGGCTACGGACAGACTTACTATAAACAAGATCTTGCTGACTTTGCCGTTCTTCAGCAGCCTGATTCTATGCCAGTGATTTTTGCCGGCGGGGATCAATCGATTCCGGCATCCGTGAGCGGTTACCGTTATTGGTTTAACAGGGCAGACCCATCAGGAACCAGGAATTATAATGCAGCGAATGATTTTATGGTTCAGGGCGACAGTTCCAATCTGGCCTTCCGGGGCAGGGGCTGGAGCATTCCGCTGAATGTTTCTGTTCATTTCGAGTTTAACAGGTATAAGGTCGGTGGAGGATTTATCATGGAATATCACCGGCCGGGAGAAATGTCCCCCAACCGTTTTAGTGACCGGATCAACCCCTATAGCCCTGATTTCAATTCTACCTTTTACAAGAAATATTATTTTCTCTTCGGAGCTAAGCTGTATCGATACCAATACTTTGTTTTGAGTGCCGACGCGCATATCGGTGGCTTCAGCCTGTCAAGAAAATTTGATAAAACCCAGGTGACAAAAGGGGTGTATATGAATCTCGGGGTAACTGTAGAGCGTGAGTTATCTGAATACGTGCGCCTGTTTGTTCGTCCTTCCTATGATCTGAAGTCATTTACGTTAAATATGCCGGAAGGTGGATTGTCTCTAAAGACAAATATGAATGCCATGTATGTAAATTTCGGGATCACCTATCGTATTCCTGAATTAAAGCGTTGTTTCATTAAAGAATGCCGTACACAGGTAAACCATCAGCATGGTAATATGGAGTATCGCAGCCGCGTTCACCCCTGGTATAAAAAGCAGAATCCCCACCACGGTGAAAACTATCCCAGCCTGATTAAATATAAAGGCAAGAACAAGAAAAAAATGCACCCGTATTAATCACGGATTAACGAGAAAATACCTGCGTTAAATATGATTATTTGCATCCGTTAAATAATGGTTGCTTGCCAAAATTTGCGTAAGTTTGCGGTTGATTTAATCACACAAGTTGTAACTGGAATTTATGGCGGACGAAACGCAAGATGACAACCTGGAAAACCAGGATGAAAGGCCCATAGGAAGACAAGGAATCATACCCATAAATATCGAAGATGAGATGCGTGGCGCATACATAGATTACTCTATGTCGGTCATTATCTCAAGAGCCCTTCCCGACGTAAGGGATGGTTTAAAGCCGGTACACCGGCGGATCCTTTACGGTATGCTGGAGTTGGGCGTTAACTATAACAAATCCTACAAGAAATCTGCCCGTATTGTCGGGGAAGTGCTGGGTAAATACCACCCTCATGGAGACGGCGCGGTTTATGATTCAATGGTACGGATGGCCCAGGACTGGTCGCTCCGCTATACGCTGGTGGATGGTCAGGGTAACTTCGGTAGTATCGATGGGGATTCTCCGGCTGCAATGCGATATACAGAGGCCCGATTGAAGAGAATTGCTGAAGAGCTTCTCTCAGATATCAATAAAGATACGGTTGATTATCAGCCCAACTTTGATGATTCATTAAAAGAACCCACGGTCTTACCCGGTAAGATACCAAATTTGCTACTGAACGGAGCTTCTGGTATCGCCGTAGGTATGGCTACCAATATGCCACCGCACAACCTGCGCGAAGTTTGTGCCGGAATCCAGGCATATATTGATAACAATGACATTACCATTTCAGAGCTGATGCAGTATGTAACCGCTCCTGATTTTCCGACGGGCGGAACGATTTACGGGTACAAGGGTGTAAAGGATGCCTTTGAGACGGGTCGTGGACGAATTGTGATGCGTGCGAAATCTGAAATTGTCACTACCAAGACCGGTAAGGAACAGATCATTATCAATGAAATTCCTTATATGGTCAATAAGGCCAGCATGATTGAAAAAACAGCTGCGCTGGTGAATGATAAGCGTATTGACGGAATTTCAGCGATCAGGGATGAGTCTGACAGATCTGGTCTTCGAATTGTTTATGATCTGAAGAAAGATGCCATTCCGAATATAGTTCTGAACCATCTTTATAAATATACCCAGCTGCAGTCTTCTTTTGGGGTTAACAACATTGCGCTGGTTAAAGGGCGTCCCCAGACGCTTAACCTGAAAGACCTGATTCGTCACTTTGTGGATCATCGTCACGAAGTAATCATCAGGAGGACGCAATACGATCTTAATGAAGCCGAGCGCAGGGCACATATATTGCAGGGATACCTGATAGCCCTTGACAACCTTGACGCAGTTATCAAGCTGATCAGGGAATCACGGGATCCTGAGATTGCCAAAGCCGGCCTGATGGAGAATTTCGACCTGAGCGATATTCAGGCAAAGGCAATCCTGGAAATGCGATTACAGCGTTTGACAGGCCTTGAGCGTGAAAAAATCCAGAAGGAGTACGAAGAAGTGATGGAGCTTATTGAAAGGCTCAAATTCATTCTGGAAAATGAGAGCGAGCGGATGAAAATCATTAAGGATGAGCTTACTGAAATTTCTGACAGGTATGGCGATGATCGCAGAACGGATATCGTTCACAGTGCTGATGATCTCACAGTTGAGGACATGATCCCTAATGATGATATGGTGATTACCATATCCAACGAAGGTTATATCAAAAGGACTCCTCTGGTAGAATACCGAACTCAAAGCAGGGGAGGTGTAGGTTCCCGTGGCGTAACTACCAAACAGGATGACTTTACTGAGCACCTGTTTATTGCACAGGCGCACAATTACCTGCTGATCTTCACCGAATTCGGAAAAGTATTCTGGAAAAAGGTATACGGGATTCCGGAAGGTGGTAAAACATCCAAGGGTCGGGCTATTCAGAACCTGATAAATATTGAGCCCGGAGATCAGGTTAGAACGGTTATCAATGTTCAGGACCTGAATGATGAAGAATATATTAATAATAATTTCCTGATGATGTGTACCGAAAACGGTACCATCAAAAAAACCACGCTGGAGGCATATTCAAGACCCAGATCGAACGGAATTAATGCAATAACTGTTCGGGAAGGAGATAAGCTCCTTGAAGTTAAGCTCACAAACGGCGAAAATCATATTATTATCGCCAAGAGCGGGGGCAAGGCAATTCACTTCCATGAATCGGATGTTCGGCCTATGGGACGGACAGCCGCAGGTGTTCGCGGCGTTACGCTGGAAGGCGATGAAAAGGTGATCGGCATGGTTTGTGTATCCAGGGAAGATGCGAATTTACTTGTCGTTTCTGAAAAAGGATATGGCAAACGCTCCCTTATTGACGACTATCGTATTACACGAAGAGGCGGTAAAGGAGTAAAAACGCTGAATGTTACTGAAAAAACTGGCAAACTTGTTGCTATCAAGGAAGTAGTTGACTCGGATGATCTGATGATCATTAATAAATCGGGCATTACGATTCGACTCCAGGTTGCTTCATTACGTGTGATGGGCCGTGCGACACAAGGCGTGCGACTGATCAAGCTAAACAATGATGATGAGATTTCTTCAGTCGAGAAAATCGAGAATATCGAAGGAGATGAGGAAGTTGAGGATCAGGAAAATGGCGAATCAACGGATAATAACGACGATTCAACGGAAGGAAGTGATACAAATGTTCAAAGTGAAGAATAAAAAATTAAATTAGTAATTACAATCAAGTACGTTATGAAAAGACTCCTTATAATGTTGGCAGTGATCGTCGTAGCTGGCGTATCCTACGGGCAAAAGAAGCCTAAGATTAATCAGGCCATCAAAGCAATGCAGGATGGAAACCTTGGAGAAGCCAAAGAAATCATTGATGCTGCCGCAGAATATGAAAAATTAAAGGATGATGGTAAGACCTGGTATTACAGGGGCCTCATCTATGCATCACTGGATACTACAAGTAATCCTGATTATCAAAACCTCGTGAATGACCCATTGGCAGTGGCCATGGCATCCTTTAACAAGGCCGATGAGCTGAATCCAAGTGACAATGATTACTTTCTTTCAGATCCTGTTACCGGATTTCCTACGCCCAGATCTCAGCAAATTGAGATGCTGTGGGCTTATTACCTGAATCAAGGGGTAGAAGCCTACCAAAATGATGATATCGAAGGGGCTGTTTACAATTTCGAGCGGACTACGCTGGTACAGCCGGAAGATACTACCGGTTATATCTATGCTGCCAGCGCTGCACAGGCCATACAGGATTATGATCGTGCCCTGAAACACTATTATACACTGGTCAATGATCTCGGCTATAAAAGCCCTGATACCTACAATGCATTGATATACATTGAACTTCAGGTAAATGAGAACAATGAAAAGGCATTGGAGCTTGCCCGCGAAGCAAAAGAAGCATTCCCCAATGACAGCCGTTTCGCTAAAACAGAAATTAACCTGTTGATCCAGATGGGTCAGGCAGATGAAGCAAGAGCAGGTCTGGAAAAAGCCATTGCAGCAGAGCCGAATAACCCGGATCTTTATTTTTCACTGGGTGTGATGAATGAGGAATTGGGTGATAAAGAGGCTGCGCTGAAGGCTTATCAAAAATCCGTTGAGGTTGATCCCAACTATTTCAATGGAAATTACAACCTGGCCGTTCTTAAATACAACCAGGCGGTTGACCTCCTGAAGGAGCGTAACAACCTCGGAATTTCTGCCGCTGATCAGAAGAAGGCGCGTGAAATGGACGCAGAGATCAATGCCCGATTGAAAGAAGCGTTACCGGTTTGGGAAAAAGTAAATGAGCTAGAGCCAAATAACCGTAAAACACTCGAAACTCTGCAGTACCTCTATGTTCAGTTGAAAATGAACGATAAGGCTGTTGCGGTTGCTGAACAGCTTCAAGGTATGCCCGAATAATTGGGTTGTTACTTTAAAAAGTTAAAAACCGCCTTATGGGCGGTTTTTTTTGTTATCCCCCGCTTTGATTTAGCCATTTATTGATTAAAGTATTGTTTTATGATTTAGGGCATAAGTGTCAAGTCATGAGAATCTTCTATCAAATATTTAACTATCTTATCCAGAATTTATCATCGTTCGTCGATTTATTCAGTACTAAGTAGAAAATACAGCAGAAATCACTTATCACGGATCGTTTAAACTGTATATATCAAATGGATAACTCTTGATCAGGATGGGAAGAAGTGGATTGGCAGTTATATTGATTATTATAAGCATGGCCGGTTGTTCGGTTTTCACCATGAATGAAGGTGATGCTGCTCAATCCATTTATGAATTAAATGAATGGACGTTTTTTAAGGATTCATGGGACGTTGATCAGGGAGAATCCAGATTGGTTGCAATTCCAGATAAATGGCCCAATCAGAATATGCCCGCCTTTGGATACGGGCTATATCATTCCAATGTGATAGTGCCATCCAATATAAGAGAACTGGCAATCCAAATGCCGAATATACTCTCTGCCTACACGATAATTATAAATAATGATACACTGGTTTCCGGAGGCAAACCATCCCAAACCGGTATTGATGAGGGGGTAAGGATCCAGAGAGGAGTCCTTCATGTTCCAGATTGGATGTATCAGCCGGGCGAATCAATCGATATCAAAATTGCGGTGAGTAATTTTAATTATCATGTAGGAGGATTTCTGAAACCCTTCGAATTTGGGGAATATACAGCACTTATTAAGCGCAGCGAAAAAAAGATCCTGATTTCAGGGATTCAGTGCGGGGCGCTGGCGCTGATGAGTATCTTTCTTCTGGTATACTTTATTTTCAGGAAAAAGGATTCCTATATCTTGTTCTTTTCAGTTCTGAGCTTTGGTTTGATGTTGCGTATACTCTTTTCCGGAGACCAGCTCATCGCGCGATACCTGTCTTCGGTTGACGGAGTGATATTGCTGAAAATAACACTGATAACGTTTTATCTGGGTATTACGATGAACTATGCAGTTTTATCAGGGCTATTCCCGGAAATAATTCCCAAGTGGTCGCAGCGTATTGTTTGGGTTGTCGGACTTCTTTCGTTGATACTGGTGATATTCTTTCCCCTCGCGATCAGCAGCTATTCTGTACCTTTCTTTCAGCTGTTTTCTGTGGTTGCGGGTGTTTTCCTGATTTACTTTACTTTCAAAGCTGCACTATTGCATAAACCAGGTGCGAAAACAGTGCTTGTGGGCGGGATTATCGCATTTGGGTTCCTTATCAATGATATCCTTTTCAATAGTCAGATTATTTCAACAGGAGACTGGAGTGGATGGGGTGTTGTTGTGTACCTGTTTTTACTTGTAATCGTTATTTCCAGGCGTTTTTCCAGTGCAATGGAGAATGAGGAAGGCTTGCTCCAACGGTTGAATTATATGAACAGGAGCCTTGAACAGCGGGTTATGGAGCGTACAAGGAAAATTGAGGAGTACCAGCGGCTTATTGAAGAAGAAGCGGAAGTCATCCGAATGACGAATGATGAATTGAAACGGTCCCATGAAGAAGAACACTCCATGATCAGGGCGATGGTTCATGATTTACGTGCTCCCTTTAACAAAATTAAGGGCCTGGCACAGATCATACGCATGAATAAGCAATTCAAAGGTGAAGATGAAGCTGAGCTGAATGAAATGATCCTGAAAATTGCAGAGGAAGGAAAAATCCTGATCGATGACCTGAATGTGCTCACCATGTATGAGTCTCATTTAAATGATACTGAAAGCTTCGATAAAATTAATATTAATGCACTTCTGGAGGACAGTGTAAAGGCACATGATGCCTATGCCCGGAGCAAGGAAATCTCAATTCAGTATCATGGCCATCACCAGTTATATTCCTGGATTAATCCGAATATGCTCAGCAGGATCGTGGATAACCTTCTGTCGAATGCCATTAAATTTTCCCCGACTAAATCCAAAGTTGAGGTTGAATTGATCCGCAGAGCGGGGGAATATGAGATTGTGGTGAAAGATCACGGACCGGGTTTCACAGCCGAAGACAAAATGAAGATTTTTGGCAAATTTCAAAAACTATCCGCTCGTCCCACCCAGGGTGAATCCAGTACAGGACTTGGTTTGAGTATTGTAAAGAATCTCACTGAGCTTATGGGAGGGAAGGTTCGCTTGAATTCCTCACCCGGAAAGGGGGCGGAATTCATCATTACTTTACCTGTTCAAAATGTTCCGGAAAATGAAGAGGTTAAGTCAGATAATTGAGTCATATCACCGATGACCCGAAGGCAGTGCCAATTGCAATTATTCAGATGAAACTGCTATATTCCGGAATGAAAAGGGAAATGATAATTTACGGCCTCTGCGCCATCCTGATTTCGGCATGCTCAGGAGATCAGTCAAAACAGGAGGAAACATTGCAAGAAGTGACTGAACCAGAAATAACGGCTCCTGCTGGATTCTACATCGGAACCTATACGAACGGCATCAGCGAAGGAATCTATTATGCGATTTTTGATCCTTCTGATGGAAGTTTTAAAGATTTATCGCTTGCAGCGGAGGCTGGTAACCCTTCTTTCCTGACCCTGAGTTCTACCGGCTCCAACCTCTATTCAGTTAATGAAAGCCTCACCGAATCAGGAGAATCTTCACTGATGGCATATGAAGTTCAAAGTCCGGGTAAACTGATGCCGCTAGACACCACATCAAGTAAGGGCACATATGCCTGCTACATTTCAACCGATAATGCCGGCCAGTTTGTTTTGGCTGCTAATTATGGTTCCGGGAATGTTATATCCGCCGCAATATCTTCAGATGGTGGATTCCTCGGTGATTCCTGGGTTAAACAACACGAAGGCTCAGGACCGAATGCTTCCAGGCAGGAAGGACCGCATGCACACAGCATTATTCTGGCCCCCAATGAACGTTATGCCTTGTCGGCAGATCTTGGGACTGATAAGATCATGATCTATGCCGTTGGTGCCGATGGCGCTCTCGTTCCAAATGCGCCGGCTTTTGCGGAAGTAGCTCCCGGCGCCGGTCCCCGCCATATTTCCTTCCATCCCAATGGAAACTTCGTATATGTGATTAATGAGCTCAACGCGACGATCTCCGTATTCAGCTATGATCCTGAATCCGGTATTATGAATGAAATACAAACCATCGGCACACTTCCTGATGAATTTAGCGGTGATAATAAATGCGCAGACATTCATGTTCATCCCAATGGCCGGCTTCTTTTTGGCTCAAATCGCGGTCATGACAGCATTGTAAGCTATACGATCGCTGAAGACGGGACCCTCACACTTTCTTCCTTTTTCACAGAAGGCGTCAATTGGCCAAGAAATTTTGCGATAAGTCCGGATGGTGGTTATCTTCTGATTGCAAATGAACAGGCAAATTCCATTATAAGCGCGCGTATCGATACGGAAACAGGAAGCATGGAATCTACCGGTCAACGAATGGAAGTAGGCTCCCCGGTATGTATCGAATTTGAATAATTATTGCGCAGGGTGATCAGTGGGATAATTAATTCGCAAAAAGTAGTTTTGCACTGAAAAGACTTTGAAATGCCTAAAACCAATTATTCTATAGCGGTTATTCAGCTAAACCTGAATAATACTCCTTCCATTAATCTGGAGAAATGTCTTCAATGGGTCAGGGATGCCGCCGCAAATGGTGCGGAGGTGATCCTCATACCTGAGTTATACAGTAGTCATTATTTTTGTCAGAGTGAGGATGTTGAAAACTTTAAATACGCTGAAACACTGGATGGTCCCTCATTCAGTGCCTTCAGTGCGCTGGCAAAAGATCTTGGTGTTGTAATCATTGTGCCCTTCTTTGAAAAGCGCATGTCGGGGATATATCATAACAGCGCTTATATAATTGATACTGATGGGAGGAGAGCCGGACTTTACCGAAAAATGCACATTCCCGATGATCCTCATTTTTATGAGAAGTTTTATTTTACTCCCGGGGATCTGGGATTTCAGGCGATAGAAACCGGCAAGGGTAAGATAGGAACTCTGATTTGCTGGGATCAGTGGTATCCTGAAGCCGCCAGAATTACAGCACTAAAAGGAGCCGAAGTCTTGTTTTATCCGACGGCGATAGGCTGGCACCCTACAGAAAAGGAAGAGTTCGGGGTCAATCAGCATGGTGCATGGATGAACGTAATGAAAGGGCATGCAGTGGCCAATGGCGTTTATGTGGCCGCTGCCAACAGGATTGGATTGGAAAAGTATGTGCCGGATACCAATGGTATCGAATTTTGGGGAAGCTCATTCATCGCAGGCCCCCAGGGCGAGATCCTTGCCCAGGCTTCCCACGATAAGGAAGAAATTCTGATCGCAGAAGTTGATTTGGCATTACAGGAGAATGTTCGTCAGAACTGGCCTTTCTTTCGGGACAGACGTATAGATGCGTTTAGTGATTTGACAAAGAGAGCGATCGACTGAAATGAGTGAATATCGATTTCCTGCTGAATGGGAGAAGCAAGAGGGTGTACTGCTATGTTTTCCGCACAATGGCAATGATTGGCCGGGCAAGTATGAAGCCGTCAAATGGGCTTTCGTTGAGTTTATCAAAAAAGTCGCGGCAGTTGAAATTGTCTACCTGATCGTCATAGATGAAGTGTTTGAAATACGCGTCAATGAATGGCTTTCCATTGCTGACGTTAATCTCGGCAATATTCGCTTTATCCATCAGAAAACAAACCGAAGCTGGATGCGTGACAGCGGCCCTATCATTGTGAAAAAAGGGAAAGATCGGGTTGCCCTGAATTTTAACTTTAACGGATGGGCGAAATATTCAAATTATCATCTCGATAAGCATGTTCCTGCCCGGATATCAAAAGAACTTGGAATTCCGATTGACAGGGTTATGTATCAGCATAATCCGGTTGTTCTGGAAGGCGGTGCTATTGATTCCAATGGAAAGGGAACACTACTGACATCGGAAGAGTGCCTGCTTCATCCAAAAATTCAGGTTCGTAACGCCGGGTTTAATCGTGAGATGTACGAAGAAGTCTTTGAACGCTACCTGGGTATACGTCAGGTGATTTGGATGGGAGATGGAATTGAAGGTGATGACACGCACGGGCATATCGATGACTTGTGCCGATTCGTGAATGAAGATACGATTGTGACGGTGTATGAATCATCCCGTAAAGACAGAAATCATGTTCCGCTAAAAGACAACCTTGAAAGACTACGTAAGTCCAGGCTAGCAGATGGAAAACAGCCCAATATCGCTGAGCTCCCTATGCCGCAGAAATTGATTTTTGATGGATTACGCCTGCCCGCAAGTTATGCCAATTTTCTCATCATCAATTCGCGTGTGCTCGTACCCGTATTCAATGATCCGAATGATCGAATCGCTCTAGATACACTGGCAGCATGTTTCCCTGGTCGGGAAATCATTCCCATAAGCGCCATTGATCTTATCTGGGGTTTTGGCACATTACACTGTTTGAGTCAGCAGATACCTGCTAAATAACTGGAGAAAGCATTTTTTTGAGCTCTCATCATTTTGACTTTCAGTAAATTAAGCTTGCCGCTGAATTGATAGGGTTGACCTGAGTTAATAATTGTAATATATTCTCTTCCCAATCAACCAACCAACCAATGAATTCTTATGCTTCAAACAGCAAGATCCTGCTGTTATGCGTGCTGTTAATTTCCGCATGCTCTAATCCACCAGAACAAGAAAATGGAACTCTCAGCGAAGCCAGCCTTCGCGCCCAAATCGACCCGGATGTTCATGTTTTTGACAAATATGCAGTCGTTAAATTGAACCTGGACGGAGACGTGAAAATCTGGAATCCTGTTCAGATTATTCAGGGGCCTGAAAATGTAATGTACGTATCAAATAATACCGGTGAAATTTATTCGATCAGGGATACAGATGATGACGGATTAGAAGATCAGGCTGTTTTATTTTGCAATGTAAGCGAAGATGGCCTTCGTGCCCCTGCCAGTATGACGTTCAGAGGCGACGCGCTTTACGTGGGTGCTTCAGATCAGATTCGCGTTTACCTGGATCAGGATGCGGACGGCCTGGCTGATTCAAGTTATGTGTATTTCAGTGATATTCCCTACAGTGAACATCCGTATGAATGGACCTCGGGATTAACATTTGATCAGAATGGTGATCTTTATTTTGTTCTGACTACAGATTCCTGGAATGCCAGTCCGGCGACAGATCCTGATGGCCTGAGGGGGTCACTTCTTCGATATGACGGTAATGAACTGGAGCAATATGCTATCGGATTGCGATCGGTGCCCGGCATGTCATTCGACGCAAATGGAACACTCTTTTTTATTGATAATGAGGGGGGAGGAAACCCTACAGAAGAGTTGAACATTGCCATACAGAATGCCTATTACGGCCACAATCCAGAAAAATATACGAACCATCCGGACCAGGTTGACCCCGTGCTTGATCTGACGTATGATGTGGCGCCATCGGGGATTGAATTTGCTGCTCCGGATGAAACCGGGCAGGATTTATTTATATCATACTACGGCCCCGGAGAGCGGTGGAAGCGTGGATCCATTGGAAAGGTGAGGGTGACACGTGACGCTGATGGAAATTACGCATTTGAGGAAAGGCCGCTTGTAACGGATCTGCCTAAATTATCTGATATTGCATTGGGTGAAGATGGCAGTATATATGTCACACAAGTTGGCCAGACAGACTATTGGTACCAGGCGCTGGATCAGCCGGATGGCGCAATTTACAGATTGATACCAGCAGATTGGGTGGAAACGGAAGTATATGACCCTCAAAGAATTGCCCAGGAAGACGTAGATGAGTCGGTACTTGCGCTTGGCGAAAAACTATTTACAGACCGTGTTTGCTTCGCCTGTCATGCGATAGACGGTAAGACTGAATTACTTGGACCCAACCTTAAGGATATAGCCCGTGTATACAGCCGGGAAGAACTGTTGGAAGAGATTCTATACCCCAACAAACGTATAAAGCCCAGTATGGCCCCAACCCGGCTTGTTTTGAATAATGGTGATGTACTCATCGGCAGGGTTGTGAATGCCGATGAACATCAGCTTAAAATCATGGTAGTCGGAAACAAAATCGTGGATGTTTCCAGGGAAGATATTGCGGAAGAAGAGGTTGTAATGCAATCACTTATGTATGAGGGGTTACTGAGCGATGCAACTGAAGAAGAAAAGAATGCTCTTCTGGATTATCTTCTCAGCTTATCAAATTCAAACAACTAATTGCTTCTTAACCTCTTGATAATCAATTCAATTGGAATATGATTGCCTGATAGGGTAGGAGATTTAATTCGTCGCCCTCAACGTTAATCCCAGGGTAATTATTGATCAGTATTTCTCCGGTTTCCAGACTGGACGGAATATTGATCAGCTGCCCTGTTGATGAGAAGTTAAGAATAACCAGCATAGCCTCTCCGTCCAGTTCCCTTGTGTAGGCATATACATCCGGATGCTCAGGAGCCACCACTGTGTAATCTCCGTAAACCAGTACCGGATTGTCTTTACGAAGCTGCACCATTTTCCTGAAGTAATTCAGGCAGCTGTTAGGGTCGGCAGATTCATTTGCGACATTGATCTCGGTATAGTTGTCGTTTACCGGAAGCCATGGAACACCGGTTGTAAAGCCGGCATGCGGAGAATCATCCCACTGCATGGGAGTTCTGCCGTTATCGCGTGAAAGAAAGTTGAGTCGTTCCATAAAAGCGTCCATATCTGCTCCTTCGGAAAGCGCTTTCTGGTAACCGTTGATAGCGGCAATATCCCTGTACTGGGAAATGCTGTCGAAATCAATATTGATCATACCCAGTTCATCTCCGTAATAGCAATACGGGGTGCCACGCATCGAAAGAATGAATGTATTGAGCATTTTAGAAGAGGGGGCCCTGAATTCCGGGGAATCATTTCCATAGCGGCTTACCAGGCGCGCATTATCATGATTTGCCAGGAATATGGAAATCCAGCCTTCATTGGCAAATGCGCTGTCCCATTTGGAAAATGAGTTTCGCAGTTCATCAAGCGTATAGCCGTCGAGGTCGTTCACAAGGTCAACGCCTTCGAAATGGTAGGCCATCTGAAGTTCGTTCCTGTCAGCATCCACCAGATTATGGGCATCTTCAAAAGTACTGCCGGCTCCTTCGGATACCGCAAAAACATCATATTGGCTGAATACCTCGTCGTACATTTCTCGGAGGTAATCATGTAAATAAGGACCCATGCCGTAATACTTTATTACATTTTTTTCATAGCCTTCAGGAAATTCCGGAAAGGTAGTATCCTTCGATACAAATTGGAATGCATCCAGCCGGAACCCATCCACACCCTTTTCAGCCCAGAATTTCATGATATCATACACTTCCTGGCGAACCTCAGGGTTTTCCCAGTTCAGGTCGGGTTGCTTTCGGGAAAAGTAATGCAGGTAGTAAGCATCTGTTAAAGAATCATACCGCCAGGCATTTCCCTCCGGGTCGAAAAAGCTCCAGCGATAGGGGGGTGTTCCTTTTTCAGCCGGCCACCAGTGATAGTAATCCCGGTATGGATTATCACGTGAGCTTCTGGATTGTTTAAACCATTCATGCTCATCGCTGCTGTGATTTACCACTACGTCCATGACGAATTTGATGCCACGGTCATGCATGCCTTTCAGCATTTCATCAAAATCCTCCATTGTTCCGAATTCAGCCATAATCGCCCGGTAATCGGAGATATCATAACCGTTATCATCGTTGGGGGAACCATAGATCGGGTTAACCCATACCATGGTTATTCCCAGGCTCTGGAGATAATCAAGTTTTTCGATGATACCCCGAAGATCTCCCACACCATCACCATCCGAATCCTTGAAACTTCTCGGGTAAAGCTGGTAAATGACTGCTTCCTTCCACCATGTACGGTCAACATCAACGCTTTCTGTAATCGGTTCATTCTGCGGCGCACATCCGGCGATACATATGAAAGTCAGGACAAAGATGATAATGGATCTCATAGCAATTCTTTTATATAAATATAACAGAATTCTGAAAACTGAATTCAGAAGTGCAAATGGCATATGTCGTCTAAAGACATGCTACAATTGAATCATGGCCGTCCCTATTTTTTAGACCCATCAAAGGAAACGAGCCACTCTGTATTGATCCGGTCTGCTGTCCATATGATGTCCAGGCTTCCATGTATGTAGACAAACGAACCAATGCCGGCAATTTCCTCACCGTCAATTCCAACATCCGAAGGCATGTCGTATATATAAACTTCGCCACTAAATCCATTGGATCCATGAGATGATATTTTTCTTAAAACCATGATACGGGGAAATCCTTCCAGGCTCACATTCAGCAGGCTGGAGAAGTCTGCATTCCGGGAAATGATCAGGCTGCTGTTTTCTGTAATTGTGGTCGTGATTCCCAGTGGTTCACGATAGGAGTAAAGGCCGGCATAAGCACCAATCATTTCATTCCCAATCGGCGTGGGTTCGTCACCGTCACAAGCGGATACGATCAAAATAAAGAACAGGAATGGTAAAAGTCTTAGTCGCATAAAGTTTTAAGATTCTATAACAAATGTCATGCTAAATTTTGAAACAGGGAAACGGATTTCATTAACCGATCCTAAAAAAATCACAGACCTCATCGTTTCATCCAACAGCCTTGACTCATTGTAAAAGAATAAACAGGTTCAAAATATTCTATTTTTTCCCTAACTTCCACATCTGTGTAAAACATAAGAAATGGCAAACTTCAATATCGATGCGAAGCAGCAAATGACCTATGACGCAATTGTTATCGGGTCAGGAATCAGTGGCGGTTGGGCTGCAAAGGAACTATGTGAAAATGGCTTAAATACGCTCGTGCTGGAACGCGGCAGGCTGGTAGAACATATTAAGGATTACACCACCATGAATGACGATCCATGGGATTATGAACTTCGTGGCGCTCTGACACCTGAAGAGCGTGAAAAGCACTATATCGGAGTTCGTACTGGCTTCATTGGAAAGGATACCGAGCACTTTTATGCGAATGATAAGGATAATCCCTATACCGAAGTTAAACCTTTCCTGTGGGTACGGGGGCATCAGATGGGCGGGCGCTCGCTGTTGTGGGGAAAGCAAACCTATCGCTGGAGTGACCTTGATTTTGAAGCCAATGCGAAAGACGGCTACGGGGTTGACTGGCCCATTCGATATAAGGATATTGAGCCCTGGTATACGTATGTTGAAAAATATGCGGGTATAAGTGGCGAAGCACTTGGTCTTCCCCAATTGCCTGACAGCCATTTTCTTCCTCCCATGGAACTCAATTGTGTTGAAAAACATGTCAAAGGCAGAATTGAAAAGGAATTTCCGGGAAGAAATATGATTATTGGGCGGGTTGCGCACCTTACGGAGCCGTTGAATGGACGCGGACAATGCCAGTACCGGAACCGATGCAGCAGGGGGTGTCCCTATGGGGCTTATTTCAGCAGCAATGCGGTAACATTACCTGCGGCAAATGCTACAGGCAATCTTACTATACGCCCGTATTCGATTGTACAATCCATCATTTATGATGACCAGAAGAACAAAGCCACAGGGGTCCGTATCATCGATTCCGAAACAAATGAAGTTCTAGAATATTCAGCGCGCATCATTTTTTGCAACGCGTCAACGCTTGGCACAACCCAGATCCTTTTGAATTCGGTTTCCGGCCGCTTCGAAAACGGACTGGGCAATGACAGCGGAGAGCTTGGACATAACCTGATGGATCATACTTACCGCATCGGTGCGACAGGAGTCGTGGATGGATTTGACGATAAGTATTATAAGGGCCGCAGACCAAATGGCATTTATATTCCGCGGTACTGGAATATTGATGAGAAAACGAAATCTGATAAATTCCTTCGGGGCTTTGGATACCAGGGTGCGGGCTACCGCACGGGGTGGGGATCAGGTGTGAATGAAGAGGATTTCGGAGGAGATTACAAGGACCGCATGATGAAGCCCGGCCCGTGGGAATTCTTCATTACCGGTTTTGCAGAATGCCTGCCCTACCATGATAATAAGGTCACGCTCGACACCGACAATGTTGATAAATGGGGGCAACCAACGCTGGCAATTGATTGTGAATTCAAGGAAAATGAGAAGGCACTCAACAAACAGATTCAGGCAGACGCAGTTGAAATGCTTGAAACTGTTGGTCTGAAAAATATCATAGGATTTGATAATGAACATGAGCCGGGATTTGGAATCCATGAAATGGGTACTGCGAGAATGGGACGTGATCCGAAGACGTCTGTACTAAACGGCATGAATCAGATCCATGCCTGCAAAAATGTATTTGTAACGGATGGAGCCTGTATGACATCTTCATCCTGTGTAAATCCTTCATTGACATACATGGCACTGACCGCCAGAGCGGCAAATCATGCTGTCGCTGAATTGAAAAAAAATAACCTCTGATCATGAAAAGACGAGAAGCATTACAAAAGACTTTGCTGATTTCCGGAACCGCCGTTTCGGCCTCAACACTTTTTTCACTACTTCAATCATGCCAGAAACAACCAAGGATTGCATGGCAACCGGTGTTTTTGAATGAAGATCAGGCCGTATTTATATCCACAATCGTTGATGCCTGGCTGCCGAAAACGTCTACTCCGGGAGCGCTTGATATGAAGGTAGACATGTTCATGGATCTTTTATTCGCGAAGGTGTACGATACAGGGGGACAGGCAGCTGTTGTCGGTTTTATTGATCAGACCAATGAGCGATGTGTTAAGGAATTCGGGAAGAATTTTGTGGAACTGGATAATGAAGAGCGTGCTTCTGCACTGCGATCCATGGAGTCTGAATCAGGCACATTTAACCCGTCAGTCTGGGGTACGGCTGTAGGGAAGCAAAAACCGGTAGGATTTTACAGGTCCCTGAAATCAACGGCAATGTGGGGGTATTTTTCTTCGGAAGAGATCGGAAAGAATGTATTGAATTATGATCCTATTCCGGGAAGATATGACGGATGTATTCCACTATCGGATGTGGGTAATAACTGGAGTTTGTAAGGAAGTGAAGGGAGATTGATGGGGAAGAGAACAGTAGTTAAGAAGATTGCCTATTCCATACTCACAGTGATTATTGTACTGGCGGCCGGTGGCTATGCGTATTACAGGTTTGTATTATATACGCCCCCGTTGATATCTGAAGAAGATCGTTCAGCAATAAGCCTGATGCCGCTTCCCGGGGAACTGAAATTATCAGGAAGTGAAGTAACCGCCGACGTACTTGCCGTAACCGGTAGCAGTTCCGGGAAGGTTTCTGCTGCTATCAATCGATATTTTAATTTTACAAAAACATCCGAAAACAGTGATGGGTTTCCTCTCGTGATTGAATTCACGGAAGAGGTCGAATTGCCTTATTTTGGTATGGATGAGTCCTATGACCTGGAAATATCCAAAAAGGGGATTCGGTTAACAGCTCCAACAGATATAGGAGTTATCCGGGGAATTGAGACCTTGAAACAACTCATTATTCAAAGGGATAACAGAGTCTTCCTCCCAACCGCTGAAATCGCGGACAAACCCAGATTTCCCTGGCGCGGCTTGATGATCGATGTTTGCCGTCATTGGATTCCCAAAGAGGTAATACTGCGTAATTTAGATGCAATGGCAGCAGTGAAGATGAATGTTCTGCACCTTCATTTGTCTGAAGATCAGGGATTTAGGGTGGAAAGCAGGATTTACCCGAAATTGCATGAGGTGGGATCAAACGGCCACTACTACACCCAGGATGAAATCAGGGAAATGATATCGTATGCTGCTGAACGGGGTATCCGAATCGTTCCTGAATTTGATATGCCGGGCCATTCCAAAAGCTGGCAGATTGCCTATCCAATGCTGTCCAGCACCAGCGACTCGCTTAAATTCGGTTCTGGAAAAGGGTCGTTGTTTGGTCCCCCCATGGATCCGACAAAGGATGAAGTATATGATTTCCTGAATGATCTGATAGGGGAGATGGCTGAGCTTTTTCCGGATCAGTATTTTCATATCGGGGGCGATGAGGTTAACCCGAACTTCTGGGAAGAAGATGATCGATTTGAGGCTTTTATGGAGGCAAATCAATTGGAAAACGCCCATGATCTTCAGGCTTATTTCAATAAAAGAGTATACAGTATTGTGACCAGTCATGACAAAATCATGATGGGGTGGGATGAAATTTCAAACCCTGATTTGCCCGACGACATTATTGTTCAGTCATGGACCAGTCACAAGTCCTTATTTCACGCTGTTCAAAATGGAGGATCAGGTATTCTTTCTGCCGGACTATACCTCGATCATATTTTACCGGCCGGAAAATACTATGAGGTTGACCCGCTGGTACTGCCAGGTGCAGTTGATATTCAGCCTGATACCTCGTATTGGCGCATGTATGATCAGCAAATGGAAATCGGAGGCAATGTCATAGAAAGTCAGTTGGTAATATTTGACAGGGATCCGGAAAATGTGTTCGGCTTTTTTGCGATGATGTCTGACAGGATGGTTTTCCGGGACGGAACGTTAAAGGATGGCATACTCAAATGTTCCATGATGGGGCCAGTTGGTGAACTGGACTATGAAGCGGTACTTGAAGGTGACAGCCTCAGGGGGAATATATCATTTGGTCTGCTCAATTTTGAAAGCAGTGGTTTCCGTTCCGGCGGATCTGATATGGAAGGCACCGAACTTCCCGCTATTGAAGTGATCCGCCCCCTGACACAGGAAGAACAGCAAAGAATACTGGGAGGAGAGGCCTGTCAATGGTCTGAATTCGTGGATGCGAAAAATATTGAATCCAGAATCTGGCCGCGTACTGCGGCAATTGCCGAGAAACTATGGAGTCCGGTGTCTTTAACAACAGATACAGAAGATATGTATCGCCGGCTGGCAACTACCAGGACAGAGCTGGCTAAAACCGGGGTCCATCATGAAAAAAATTACGGTCCGCGCCTGGAGGGCCTGGTGGCATCAGATGCATATCCATCTCTGCTGGAACTCATGAATGTTCTGGAGGAAGTAAAATATCACGGCCGAATGCCGGCATTGCTGGAAGCTGAATTTATTTATCTTCCTGATTACAAGCTTGATCACCTTGTCGATATTGTAAGGCCGGAAAGCCCGGAGGCGCGTAAATTTAATTCGATAGTCAGTTCATATATTTCAAACCAATCGGATTCTTTGAAATTGGCGATTATAGAGCAATTGGACAGTTGGATATCTTCGGCAGATGTCATAGTTCCGTTGACGGCTGATTCAGAATTGCTTTCTGAAGGTTCAGTGATGTTTGCCGGACTATCCGATGTGTCATCTGAGATCAGGGCTCGTCTGATTTCTGGTGCCGGTACCATGCAGGACAGTATTCTTTCGGCAAAGATCAGCCAGCTTGAAACCGGGGAAAATGGTCTCATTCTGGCAGTAGGCCCCGGACTGCGCCAATTATCGGTTCATTCAGGAAATTAATTTAATGTATTTGCGTAGACCACAGAAACTCAAGATCATCAGGGATTATGCAATTGGATGGACCCTGGCATTCTATTTCCTGAGTATCGTGAGGGGTGTTGGGACTGTTGAAGAAGGATCAGTACAGATTAATTTCTGGGTCAGCATAGCTTTTGCATCGATCATTGGTCCCATTTTTGGGTCCATTTCGGCCTTAGCTGAAATTCTAACAGAAGAACGTTATTACAAGAGGATATCGCTTGCCAGACTGCTGATTTTGCGCCTGTCCTATGCACTCCTAATATTAACTACGCTGGTGATACTTGCCTATGGCTTGTGTGTTTGGTTGCTGGATATTAATCTTACCCTGGTTGAATTTGCCTTTGAACCCGGAAGTTTTGCGATATACTTCTATATTTTGTTCGTCGATCTCAGTATGACCGCTATCCGGCAGGTAAGCCTGTTACTCGGTGAAGGGAAAGTTAGTGATCTGCTGCTTGGCAGGTTTTATACACCAAGAGAAGAAGAGCGAATCTTTATGTTCCTTGACTTGCAGTCTTCTACGGAGATCGCTGAAAAACTCGGTCATATAAAATACAGTCAGTTCATCCAGGATTGTTTCAGTGACCTGGCGGTCGTTGCTGAGAATGAGGCTGAAATTTATCAGTATGTGGGGGATGAAGCTGTATTAACATGGAAAAGGAAACCTGGTTTGTCGGAGAATAATTGTCTTAACTCATACTTTAGATTTAAGTCAGAATTGCTTAAAAATCAGGATCATTATAGGAATAATTATGGTGTAGTTCCTTTCTTTAAGGCTGGCTTGAATATTGGACTTGTAACTGTGACAGAGGTGGGCAGGTTTAAGAAGGAAATTGCATTTCATGGTGATGCGATCAATACCGCGGCACGTATTCAGGGGCAGTGCAATGTATTGGGAAAGGAGTTGTTGATATCCGGAGAACTTAAATCCCTGTTGCCCGAAAATGGGTTTAGATTTGAAGGGCAAGGGCATGTGCAACTAAGGGGGAAGGGAGGCGAAGTAGCCATCTTTTCTGTTCATAACAACTAGATTTTTTTAATATGTACTACTGATCAATCATAATGATGCTTTTTAATATTGACACCACATTACCTAAAATTTTTGAAAGCGTAATTACCGAGTTGGAAGTGGCTGCTGATGATGTGAAACACCCATTCAGAATTCTCGTTTTATCTTCGGTGGATGATAATAAACCTGTATCCAGGTATGTTGTGCTGCGTTCGGTATTGGACGGGCCGTCTATACAGATATATACCGACGTAAGGTCGAATAAGATTGAACACCTCGAAAAGAACAGGCAGATGGGAATGTTATTTTATAATAGAGAAATGGGTGTTCAGGTAAGCCTTAATGGATTTGCCTCAACATTGGATAACGTTGAGGAACGGGATCGTCATTGGGATACTATTAAAGCAAAAAAGCCGTATAATTCGGTCCTGCCTCCAGGGGCGAAAGTGGAGCACCCGTCGGAAGGTCATCAATGGCTTGAACCTCATTCATCAAAATACTTTACTGTTTTAACCTTTATCCCCGAACAGATCGAGGTATTACAATTAAACGATGACCATCATTTACGGGCACGGTTTAGTAAGTTTTCGGGAGAATGGAAAGGTGAATGGCTTGTGCCTTAGCTTTATCATCATTTACCTCTTGTCGACATTTGGGATTCTTACAAATTTGATCCTGATATCGTATATTGAAGAATGATTATGTCGGATCAACAAAAATCGAGGGCAATAGCATTAGTGCGGATATGCACGGGTTGTTTGCTATTGTATCATGGCCTTGAAATATTTAAAGGGGAAACAATGGCTACCTACTTTGAGTGGGATCTCTTTACGGGCAGTACAGGCCGATTTTTAGTTTATTTGGGTAAGCTCTGTGAATTGTTGTCAGGTATATTGCTCATACTCGGATTATTTACAAGGATAGCTGCAATCATTCTCGTCGGCACATTTTTATACATAACATTTATAGTAGGCAAAGGACAATTTTGGTACGGGGATCAGCATCCTTTTTTATTCGTACTGCTGGGCGTACTATACTTCTTTATCGGTCCGGGGGCCTGGAGTTTGGATTCAAACAGAAAGCCCTGAAAACAGGTTAATATCATTGACATTAAGGAATATGGCTATGATTTATATCTTAGAGGGATAATAATGAGTATACAAGGATTCAGGAAGTGCGTGATATTTTCAGCCATTGTCATTTTAATGGCTTCGTGTGAAAGCAGGTCTGTAAGGGAACGTGTACATCCGGGCGCTGAACTTGCCGCAAAATACTGCACAAGCTGCCATGTACTACCACCTCCGGATGCGCTTTCCAAGGATCTCTGGAGGCAAATACTTCCAAGAATGGGGGCAAGGATGGGCAGAAACTTTACCCAGGAAGAAAACAGGCAATATCAAAAACTGAATGAAGTTCAATTGGCGCCGGCATCGGCTCTTTTGAGCAAAGAAGAATGGGATTGGATCCAGTCCTACTACCTCCTTGAAAGTCCGGATACACTCCCGGCATTCATTACAGATATCTCATCACAGGAAAATAAATTATTCAAAGCCAGGCCGTTACGAATTTCGAATGATCCGCCGGCAGCTTCCCTTGTAAAGTTTAGCCTTGATGGTAATGATGTATGGTATGGTGATGCAGAAAGAAACATCGTTTACCGATATAATATAGCCTCAGGAACATCAGATACATATCCTGTGAGCGGAGCCCCGTCGGCAATCATTGAAAGTTCAGATCATTTTGACATTCTCACAATGGGCGATATCTTCCCTAATGACCTGTATGAGGGTACGGTTGTGCGGTTCCAGGGGCCTGATAATTCCACGTTGTTAACCCAATTGCCCCGACCGGTAGACCTTAGGAAAGTGGATCTCAATAATGACGGGCTCGAGGATTTTATCGTTTCCGGGTTCGGTTTTTTGAAAGGTTCACTTTCATGGTATGAAAAGACCGCGGATGGATATTCAGAACATTTACTGAGTGCTGAACCTGGTGCGATTCGTACAGAAATATTGGATCTCAACGACGATGGAAATCTTGATATTCTTGCCCTGATGGCCCAGGGTAAGGAAGGTTTTTTTGCATACCTGGGTGATGGAGCCGGGAATTTTACGGAGAAGTTACTTTATACGTTTCCTTCCTACTATGGCTCATCCTATTTCGAATTGGCGGATATGAACGGGGATGGAAAACCTGATATCGTGTATGCGAATGGCGACACCGGTGATTATGATTATCCTGCATTAAAGCCTTATCATGCGATTCGTATTTTAATTCAGAAAGCCCCCATGACTTTTGAAGAAGAATATGTATTTCCAATTCACGGACCTTTCAGTACAATGGCAGATGACTATGACATGGACGGAGACCTTGACCTGGCCGTCATTTCATATTTTCCTGACTATGCCCATACACCTGATGAGAGTTTTCTGATCCTCGAGAATAAGGGTGATATGAGTTTTGAGGCTTCTTCGTTGTCCATATCAACATCAGGAAAATGGTTGACGGCTGATCGCGGTGATTTTGATAAGGATGGAGATGTGGACATTCTTTTGGGGAATGGACCATTCATGCAGTCGACGGTACCATCGAATATTTCACGCACCTGGCAACAACAACCGGCGGATGTTATGCTGCTGGAAAACCTTTCTATTGATTAATTTCAGTTGGTTTATCAGAGGTTAAATTTTCCAGCACCATGATATAATTCTTACTTTCCCGCCATGCTGCCAATTTTTCCTTTTCAATACCTTCCGTGGTAAGAGTGAAGGATCCAATCACGACATCTACATCGCCGTCCTGATCATAGTCCCCGGCATCCATTACCATCCACCTGCCTTTATCGGCACCGTTAACCTGAAAGGGAGTAAAGTTTAATTCTCCTTTATTTTCGAGGTAAATAACGCTTTGCTCAAGTCCGTGATCATTCTTTGGAAAAAACGAGGCGGCTATGAGGTCTGTGTCGCCATCCAGGTCGAAATCCCGAGCCCTGATCTTTGAAGCGCCATACATTGGAAAGAAGTAGGATTCCTCAAAATTGTCATTTCCGTTGTTCAGGTAAATATGAATGCCATGATATGGTTTTAAGGTTATGCTGTGATCGCCATTATCCCCATTACTCAAAATTATATCCAGATCGCCGTCACGATCGAAATCGAGCAGTTCCATATCATTACTTCCATATAAGGGATGAAAACGCAATACACGTTCTTCCCGAAATCTGCCCCCGTCATTATAAAATATACTTATGCCTTCGTCTCCCTGGGCAAACAATGCAATGATATCCAGGTCACCATCATTATCGAAGTCATTCAGGAATGATCGTGTTGCCCCGGGTACATTTTTGATCACGATCGGAATATATCCGGCACCTGTATTTTTATACCAGGACAGGTCGCCCACATAGTTACCGAAATTACAGATCAGAAGGTCTTCCAGGCCATCATTATCAATATCACCCACATCAAAATGAACGGGACGAGGTAAACCGGCGAAGAGCAATTGTGGCGAATTAAAGGTTGATGGATTCAATGCGGCCACGGCACCCGTTAACCTGTCATTGGGATAGAGGTCACCAATACTCAATGCCAACAGGGTTTCTGCCGAAAGGATCCTGATATCAACAATTGGTTTAGGAAAATTGGTGAATGTACGCATACTAAGATCCGGATTCAGCTCCATTAAATGCCCTGCCCAATCAGCAAGGAATAACCTGTTTTCCGAATCAAATTTAACCATTGAAATAAATGGTGAGCCACCGATATTAATTTGAGGAAAGTGTGTTTTAAACATTCCGTCACTTTCAGGGTAGGATCTCCGGGGCAGATCGAACGAATCCGGGGCATTGGTCAGATAAAACTTCTCAATTTTCGCCCACAGAGAATCAGCTATGACAGGTTCATTTGGAAACACTCCGGCATTGTTAATGCGTTGTATTTCCTCCATCTTGATCCTGGTAAATGGATTGATATCAACCGACTCTATGCCCAGCCTGAGGCCCATATGGGGTAATACACTTTTCCATTGTTCTTTTGGAAGCAGCTCTGGTCCGGGATACACATGACAACGACCACACTGTGCTTTCGCGAGTTGGTCGGCGCTCACATGCCCACGTTCGGATGAAGTTCCTGTACAGGCTCCAAGGAGAGACAGAAGAATAAACAACAATGAATACCTCATTCTTAATTCAGGTCGATCTCCCTGGAATTACCTGAAAAATCGATCAGTTCAACACTGCTTACATTTGGGCTCACTGAAATTTTCCGGCTTGACTGGGTCAGAAATCCGCTACCGTAGGTTATTTCCACAAGCTCCTTATGACCGTCCTTGTAGGTAAGTATTGCCTTGAATTCATTTGGATTGGAAGAAATCTGCCGGACATTTTGGTTTGAAGGCGTGAATGCTTCCAGGGGGCCTCTGTTTTGAGTTGCCAGGTATATATTTTTACCATCGCTTCCTGCAAGTCTTCCCAGTGCTTTAGCATCTCCGCGAACCATGAATCCGGAATTCACCACCGACTGGGCAGAAAAATCTCCTTTGCCATCGCCGAGTAGTATCAATCCGATCATGGCATCATACTGACCCATATTAACCTCGTTTCCATAATCATTTCCAACCAGCATCACGTCCAGGTGGTCATCATTATTAAAATCACCCACATTAATTCCATTGACAGGAGCTACCTGCGCTTCAAGTGGCAATTCGTGGATCGCAAACTTTCCATTACCCAGGTTCTCTACATAACTTGTATGTAAATAATCTACAGAGAGGACTACCGCTCCATTCATTTCTTCTTCGGTGAGAAGTTCATCAATTCGTGTCCTTCCATATTCCTGATATGAGGAAAATCGCGAACGGAAGATCGGACTCTGACTGCTCAGTTGTTGCCAGGCCTGAATTGGGAATGGCTGCATTGTGCCATCCTCAGCCTTGAAATAGCAGGACATAATGGCGTCTACATAACCATTGGAGTCAAAGTCCTTGGCGATGACCGTAAGAGGTGTTTCAGGGGTGGCGCAATAGAAATTATTGATACCCACATTACCTACGATGTAGTCACTGTCACCGTCACCATCAAAATCACCTGCTGTGATACTATTCCAGAGTCCGGTTCTATTGAGGTCAGGAATTTCAGCCCGGGCGAAGGTACCATTCGTATTTTCAAATACAGTGATTGGCATATATTCCCCAACCACAATAAGATCAACATCATTGTCATTGTCAAAATCACTCCAGATAGCATCTGTCACCATGCCTGTTTCGGAAACCTCTTTAGCGATACTGGATGTCACATCGGTAAAGGTTCCATTTCCCTGGTTCTCAAGTAATGTGCTTTTAGGTGAAAGCGGGAATGAACCAATGATGACCCGTCCACCAACGAACAGGTCAATATCACCATCACCATCATAATCGGCTCCGCGAACACAGCTGGAGCTAATCTTTAAATCTGGCAGGGCCTCTGTATTTTCTGTAAGTTTTCCGGTTCCATCATTCATATAAAGGCGATCCTGCATGGGGGTGCTGCCTTCGGGGTGCTCAAAACCACCGCTGGCAATGTAGATATCATTATCTCCATCTCCGTCGGCATCGAAGATAAGCACGCCCATATCTTCCTGCTGTTTCTCGGGATTCGCCCCACCGGCGATCTTTTCGAACGAACCATCTTTTTGCTGTATGAAAATGCTTCCGTCCCGGCCTGTGGAACCTCCTGTAAAGTAATCGTCAAGTCCGTCACCGTTCAGGTCGCCGATTGCGAGCGCTGGGCCGTACTGACTGAATTTGTGGGGTATGCTTGGCTGGGTATTATAATCGATATAATCGTTTTCCTCGTGAACATAGCTGATATTGAGGGGTTTGTTCACATTCTCGAACAGTGTATTTTTCGTGACGGAAGTTTCCGCAATACTATTTTCAACTGCATCACCAATGTTCAATTCCAGTACCTGATCAACAGGAACATCCGTAAGGGTTGTTACACGCTGATCCGGCCAGATTACAGTAAGCGTTTCAATGGTAGTATTGGTTCCCAATCCAAAGTGGATTATATCTTCGACGGTTGATATATAGCCGCGATAAACATTCTGTTCACTGTATTGCTGCTTGTTGCCATCGTAGGTGATCGTTACTTTGGCGCCGAAAGCAGACGGATTTTTGCTGGTGCCTTTGAGCTTAACGCGCAGATAGTGATTATCCGCTGGTTTGCCGTCATAAAGGGTATTCTCATAAATAAATGCCGGATCATTAATGTTATTCACGATGTAATCAAGGTCTCCGTCATTATCAAGATCCGCATATGCTGCGCCATTGGAGAAAGATGGCTGAGTAAAACCCCACGGTGAAGAAACATCTGTAAAGGTAAGATCTCCGTTATTCTTAAAGGCGTAATTCGGTATCTTGAGGGAAGGTATTTGCTTTAGCAGATCTTCTGTGTTGGCATATCCGGAAGTCTCCATCCTGAAATTCATAAAATCGAGATCTGTGATGTCTCTCGGGTAACCGTTTGTAATAACCAGATCCTTAAAGCCATCGTTATCGAAATCTGCAAATAGCGGGGACCAGCTCCATTCTGTCTGGTGGACTCCGGCAATCTGCCCGATCTCGCTGAATGTCATATTGCCATTGTTAACCTGCAGCATATTTCTAACATACTGATGGGTATATCCATATTTGAAGTCATTGATATAAACGATATATCCATTAGGGATCATCACCGTTTTTTTCCTGAGATTGGATTCGGGCAACATATCGAGCGTAATGATATCTACATTTCCGTCATTGTTGATATCCGCCGCATCATTTCCCATTGAAAATCTTGATTGATGATGGATGACGCTGTCAATCATTTCTGTGAATTGCCCGTTCTTGTTGATGTAGAGAAGATCATTTGTGATAAAGTCATTACCTACATATACATCTACGGTACCGTCCTTATTTATATCGACGGTAGATACGCCAAGCGCAAAGCCTTCACTTTTAATTCCGGCTTCCTTTGAAACTTCGGTGAAAGTTCCGTCGCCGTTATTCCTGAATAGCTGGTCATTAATAGGAGAGGACCCATCGGTTATTTTTGCCTTGTAAACTGACGGGATACCTTCAATTTTTGAGTTGGAAATGACAAGTACATCGAGATCGCCGTCCAGGTCATAATCAAAAAAAGCGGAATGAGTGCTGTGATTATCCACATCAAGACCGTAAGAAACTGCCTCGTCCTTAAATACAGGGATTCCGTCTTCGTTCAGGCCCTGGTTAATAAAGAACATATTCGTTCGTTCCCTGGGATCAGCAGAGATGGATGAACTTACATAGATGTCAAGAAATCCATCGCCATTGATATCTACAACCGAGGATCCATAGCTCCATTTGCCAGGGGCGCCTATTCCCGCTACCTCCGTTATGTCTTCAAACTTCATATTGCCTCTATTGAGATATAACCGGTTCTCGACCATATTCCCCGTGAAGAAGATGTCGGTGAGCCCGTTATTATCAAAATCGCCTACAGATACGCCGCCGCCGTTATAGAGATAATAAATGTCCAGGATATTATATTCCCGAGTTTCGTTTATTACGTTGTTGAATTTTACCCCTGTCTTCGCGGGTGACAGCAGTTTAAACAGATGTTCTTCTTTTTTCTGGCAGCTGAAGATTAGCTGCACGCTGATCAATAAAAATAATACCCTTTTCATCCCACAAAATGCTCTTTATAAAAACCCTTAAATCAAATCGAAAAGTAAACAAAATATGTAAAAAAGAGAAGAGACTGCCATTAAATGACAGTCTCTTCCACAATTGATTGAAGAAATTAAAACCTAGTATCCAGGGTTCTGAGTTATGTTTTCAACACCTCCAACAGTACTTTGTGAAATAACTGACTGAGGGATTGGCTGATACATGTTCTTTTCAGCAAAAGATACTCCGGTCAGGTGAGGACGACGGGTAGCTTCTACGCCAAGGTAGTCATTGTTCATGTACGATACCATATCGAATGGCAATGCACTCGCACCTGAATTTTTGTGCCACCTTACCAGGTCGAAGAATCTGTGTCCTTCCATTCCAAGCTCAATCTTACGCTCGAAACGAATTGCCTTTAAGGCATCCGCCTGTGAGCCGAATGAGTTATAGAGTCCTACGCTATAGTTAGCAGCAGGGCTACCATCAAGCATTACGAAACCTTCAGGGTTCGCAGCACGTGCACGTACTCTGTTCACGAGCTCAACAGCTTCAGGAAGCTTATTCAATTCAGCTTTTACTTCAGCTGCCAATAACAGAACATCTGCAAATCGTATAATCTGAACGTTCTTTCCGGAAGAGGTAAAACCCCAGTCAATTACACCTGCAAGCTGCGCATCAAATTCTGCCAGTGTAGGTACAGTTTTAACCGGGTTGTACGGACCACCGTTTACAGGGTCACGAACCCATCCACCGGTGCTACCTGGATTTACTCCCCAATCAAGGAAAGGAATTCCACGACGACCAACAGTCCAGTCGATACGAGCATCAAGCGCAGCAGTAGTAGGAGTGAACGGATCACCAGCAGGAATACCTTCATCAGTCTTAAGATCAGTGTCATTGAAAGTATCCAGAAGAGGAAGTCCGTTGCCATCTACCTTGTAGCTGTTCGCAAGGTTATGTGAAGGCTGGAAGAATCCGCAGCATGAAGTAGGAGCGGAAGAACCATGTGGCTGGTTCAAGGTATTCTCATAGTTACCATTACTAATGGAACCATCACCATAGGCAGCTTCATATGCAAACATAGTTTCAGTATTGCTGCTTTCCATATCTGCTCTGAAAACATCATAAAACTTGTCCATCAATGCCAGGGGAGTACCCGCAGCGTTGGTTCCGTTATTCACGATATCATCAAGGATAGGCTCTGCCTGCGACCATTTACCCTGGAACATCAGGACTTTGGCCAGCATTGCTCCGGCAGCATACTTATTGATACGACCTGCATTTGGCATAGTTCCAGGCAGGTTATCATATGCATATTGAAGGTCTGCCTCAATCTGAGCCCAGATAAATGGCTGACCAACCGCAGGGTTCTGAACTTCCTGGAAAGGAATATCAATACCTACAGTCTCATCTACATACGGTACACGACCCCAAACTTTCACACCTTCAAAGTGATAGTGTGCACGAAGAGCACGAGCCTCACCTCTAACGCGTGTTGCCTGGCTTTCAGTCATGTCAGGGGCAACGTCGATATTACGGATTACAGCGTTTGATTTTCCGATTCCGTCATAAATTGCTCCCCATTTGAAATTGACATCTCCATTGTTGGGTTGTGCAACAAAGGTTTCAACGAGACCTAACAATCCATCTGTAGGCTCCGTTCCTTTGTAGGAGTCGTCGGAAGTAATACCTCCCCAAACCCAGTTGGAAGCACCACCGGCCTGACCGAAACGGTTATTCCCCCAGCTTTCAAACCAGGAACCATCCAACGCGGAATACGCCGCAATCAACATTCCTTCAACACCTTTGGCATTCTGAAGCGATGGCTCAGAATATGCACCTGGCGGATCTGCTTCAAGGAATTCATCTTTACATGAAATTGCCACGATTGTGAGACATATCATGCTTAATATTAGAATTCTATTTTTATTCATAATCTTCATATTTATAATCTATTGTTTATAGAGAAATATTCAATCCTACAAGGTATTGTGCAATCGACGGGAATCTTCCTCGGTCAGCACCCATCAAAAGGTCAGCACCCTGGATGTTAATATCAGGATCCGAGCCAGAATAATTTGTGATGGTGAAGAAGTTCTGAGCCTGCAGGTAAATTCTTATGTTGGAAATTCCAGCTTTAGAAAGTACTTGAGGTCCGAAATTGTAGCCGAGCTGAAGCGTACGTCCTCTTAGGAATGAACCATCCTCAACATAGAATGAGTTTGATCCATTTGTGAATGGTGTATATCCATTCTCAGCACCTGGTGCCAGACGAGGGTTAGTAGCGCCGCTATTATCCTGTCCGGGCTCCCACGCATCATATAATACGCGAGGCGAAACACCACCTACGAATACTCTCCAGTCAGTGAAGTATTTCACGTTATTAAAGAGCTCGTTTCCTTTGTTCCAAACAACAAAGAAGTTCAGGTCAAAGTTCTTCCACTGAAGATCAAGGTTCAAACTGGTAACGAAATCAGGGTGAGGATTACCAAGGAAAGTTTGATCCTGGCTGTTGATTACACCATCACCGTTCTGATCCACATATTTCCAGCTACCAAGTACAGCATCCGGCTGATCAAGGGCATCAAGTTCTGCCTGATCATCAAAGAACTTGTCATTAGGATCGATCTCATAACCCCAGAAAGAAGAAATAGGCTGTCCGGCTTTTGTGCGGGCAATTTCACCAATTCTGTCTCCCGACTGAGAAATGAAAGTTTCAGGGTTTCCGTCGATATCTGTAACCTCATTCTTGTAATGAGAGAATATCCAGGTAATTCCATAGTTGAAATCACCAACTCTGTTTCTGTGCGTAAGGGCGATATCAATACCCTTGTTCACCATTTCACCAAGGTTGATCGAAGGCTGGAATACCTGTGGCTCCAGTCCGGTAGGTACACGACCTACAATCAGGTTTTGAGTGGTGTTGTTATACCAGTCGAATGAAATGTCGAGTTTTCCTGTCCATAAAGTCGCATCAAAACCAATGTTAGTGGTGATGTTCTCTTCCCACTTGGTTTCATTACTTCCTAAACGATAAGGAGTATAACCTACTTCGGTACCGTTGCTTCTGTTGATGTCATACCAAGAGATACCAACATTTGAACCGAACAGTGTAAACTGGTTTCCGGCATTTACGTTATCAATGCTACCCATTTTACCCCATCCACCACGAACTTTGAAATCATCGAGCCAGTCAACACCGCTCATGAAAGGTTCGTCGGAGATTCTCCAACCTGCACCAAATGCAGGGAAAGTACCAAAACGCTCAGCTTCAGCTACTTTTGAAGTACCGTCTCTACGAATGGTGAAATTCACCAGGTAACGATCTTTAAAAGCATAGTCTACACGACCAAAGAGTGAATAAAGTGTTTCAGGAATTCCTTCGTTCTGATACGCGTTCGGCGTAGTAAACTGATCTGTATTCAGGTTGATAAAGGTAGGATCTTCAAAATCAAATGTATTTGTTGATACTCCTAAACCATAGGAAGACAATTTCAGTGCTTCAATACCACCTAATACTGAAAATCTGTGATTCTCAGCAAATGTTTTGGTATATGTGGCAGTGTTCGTCCATGTCCAGTTTACGTTATTGTTATTATTTGTTCCGAAACCAGTGATCGCTGTATTTTCCGATCTTTCATAGGTACGGAATGCATAATCCTCATTGTAGAAGTTGTTGAAGTCAAGTCCGAATGAAGTACGGATTGTCAGGTTTGCAATCGGAGTGATCTCCGCAAACACGTTACCAAAAACCCTGTAGGTACGTCGCAGATCATACTGATCACGGAAAAGTACAGATAAAGGGTTTGAAGCGTTACCCGACTGTCCTACAGAGTTACCACCAAATCCACCACCGATATCTTTGGCAGGAATATAAGGAACAAAGCGATATGCCCATCCCCAGGGTCCGCCTTCACCACGTGCACGGTTACCGTTGTTCTCTTCATTGATTACCTGAAGATTTTCACCGATACGCAGCCATTCAGCAGGCTGGAATGATGTATTCAAACGAACTGAATAACGCTTGTAGTCAGTGTATTGGTGCGTTCCTTCCTGGTTGAAGTAGTTGAAGCTCAATGCGAAGTTGGCATCTTCAGTTCCACCTGATGTAGTAATCTGGTGACTCTGAATAGGTCCGTTCTGCAGCATTTCGTCGAACCAGTTAGTACCCGGACTGGTTTCCATAATCTGGTAAGGAGCGCCATAATCTGAAATATCATACAGATCAGGATTTGCGCGAGGGTCTCCCGCAGCAACTCCACCTTTGAAAGAAGGACTTGTAACGATAAAATCAGGAATGGTAGGATTTCCAAGGTCGCCGAACACAGGATGTACTGTACCCGGAGTGTTTGACCTTCTCAAATATTCTACATATTCCTCAGTGTCAATCACATCGACATATGATCTTTCAGGAACCTTGGTGGATCCGTAAAAACCATTGTATGAAATGTTCACCTTACCGGAACTGCTTCCGTTCTTTGTTGTAATAATGATCACACCCTGAGCAGCACGAGCACCATAAATGGATGCCGCAGTCGCATCTTTCAGCACCTGCATTGACTCAATGTCATTAGGGTTGATAACGCCAGGATCCTTAGTAGGAACTCCGTCGATTACATATAAAGGACTACTGTTTCCAAATGATGTAAAACCGCGGATCCTTACTTTTGCTCCTTCACCCGGAGCACCGTCACCACTAACAGTCACACCCGCTGCACGTCCCTGTAATTGCTGAGAGAGGTTTGCGGACGGTGTTGTTAGTGCCGCCTTAGTATCAATCACGCCAACCGATCCAATAATGTCGGCCTTCCGTTCAGAAGTATATCCTGTAACTACAACCTCCTGTAGTTGCTGAACATCTGTCGCGAGTGTTACGTTGATTGTTGTCTGATTCCCCACTTGAATCTCTTGTGTCACATATCCAACGAATGAGAAGACCAGCACATCATTTGAGCTTGCGCTGATCGAGTAATTACCAAAGGCGTCGGTAACTGTTCCAGCGGTAGTACCCTGGATAATTACGTTCACCCCAGGAATGGGATCATTGTTTTCATCTGTGATTTGTCCACTAACTGTCTGCTGCCCGTAGGCCATCGAAACAGTTAGCAACAGTCCCGCAAAAAGGGCAAACCAATTTTTGGGACTCGGTAATTTAGATAGAGCTTTCTTCATATTTGATTGTGTTAGATTTGGTTTAGGCACTAATTACTTGTACATAATCATTTACCGAATTAAAAAGCAAAATATTAGAATATTATGACTTTCAAAAGCATTAATTTTAATTTTTGCCAATTTAGAATTATTTAAAACGTTTGCATTGTCAAAAATGCAGAAAGGCTTAAAATGGGAACTTGAAAATAGTTTACCGGAGTAAAGCTATAAAACTCTGAAAATCAATAAGATAGACCTTTTTTTTCGTAATCTTAACCTGAGTTTTGAAATCATGAAAAATGCCGTATTCTGCCTTGATTGCAGTAATTCGCTGATTTATAGAGATTAAGCGTTTTAGGAGATTTTTTTTAAAATTTTTTAAAAAATATTAATCGTCTGATGGATTTTTTTCATTCTCCGGCAATATCATCAGGGGAATATTCGGGATATACCAGTAATTTTTGTCAAGATCTATGCCGCCATCCAGCTCATTCTGAACAATTCTGTCCACAATAAACACTCCTGTCCGGGCCATATTTTCAAAAGAATCAATCCCTCTTTCGAAGTTTCCCCGCGTCCGGTGAATGTTGAATTTATCCGAAAATTTACGTTGAAAGGTTTCTTCCAATCCGGTCTTTCCCCGGATAAATCCAAGCATACCTCCCCAGGTTGCGGTAGGGTTGTCGGAATCCCAACCAGCCAGCGTGCCAATCCTCACGGTTTCCTTAAAATCACCCTTGCCGTAAAACAAGCTGATCAGGCTCGCGCCGAAATTTATTCCCGCACCGAAACATCCATGACATACAGGCTCACGTGACGGCAGGGTATACCCATCTTCATTTCGAACCTGGTACCGTTCATACAATGAGTCCCTCGCAGCTTCCCACGGAATTCCGGTTTCGTATAAATCCCGAACAAAATGGAACATCCGATTTGGATAACTTTCAGAAGGAAACCGTTTGCTGGCCGTGATGGCCATCTGTTCAAGCTGTTCCTTTAAAGGTTCCGATGCATTAACCAGAGGCGCTAATGAATACATGATTACGTAGAATTCTGAAATCCAGGCAGCATCCTCCCGGGCAGTGGTTCGAATGGGCATATACGCAAGGTCCAGGGCCACATCCGGACGACCAGGAGCAAACAACCCGAAAATTTCTGTTGTCAGTTGGGCATCGATCATCTCGTAATTAGGATTCAATACCGGATCGCTGGTCGCAGGAGGGAGGTGTCCTTCATGCATAAGATCGAATGCCGTCTGGTTCGATACCCACAGATAATTTTCTGGCTGACCTGATTCATTTATAAAGGGTGAATTTTCATCTGTATATATATGTGTAATCCATCCCGCCCTGATTTGTTCGGCCGAAAGCTTCGACACCTTATTATGGTAGGTTATATATTGGTACATATATTCGATATCGGTGTCGTCATCTGCACCCCATATTCCCGAGGGATCTTCAAAATAGAAATCGATCGTTTCTGAGAGCGTATCGAGATTGCTTTGTGGCCAGATATTCGGTTCGTCTTTTCCACCCCAGTTTTCACGCGTGTAGAAACCGGCGCCACGGCCATCAATCCCATTTCCGCCGATCTTATCCATTTCAGTGATTAGCCCGGTCCAGTTGGCAATACAGGCGCCCAGCCAGAAGCCTTCAAGTTTATCCAGGTAAGCTTCCCTGTCAATAATGACATCTGATGCCTCCGGGCTGTAGTCTTTATAAATTAATGAGGTATCCGATGCTGTCGGATTATCTGAATCGGGGGTAGTCTTATTGCATCCGGCGATAACAACAAGGATCATTAACAAGGTAAAGCAGGACCATCGTAGCATGCTCATAAATTAACAGTTTCTGAAAGGAAACAAGTCTTAAAGAAAATTCAAAATATTATGATGTTTCCTTCTCCGTCTGCTCCTTCACCTACTCATCGATCACTAAGGATAGTTGTTTGGACTTCTTTATGCCCTTATTGCGTTTTGGTCTTAATCCGAATAAAGGCCTGAGGACTCCGATCCTGCGTATCAGGAATTCATAGGTTACAAAACATCCGACGTATACAAAAATATTGAGTAAAACGAATTTGACCGCTGCCGACAGTTCCAGGGTAAACAGTATTGACGAACCCAGGTAAAGGAATGCCATATGTATAATATAGATGGGATACGCTGCCTCGCTCAGGTATGTAAGCGCTTTGCCCGGCTTATTCAGGTACCTGTGGCCAAATCCGAAAACAGTGAAAATCCAAACACAGGATTCAATGGACATGAGGTAGTCTGGCGATCGTAATTCGAAAACGAGCATTCGCACCAGGTAAAGCGAAAAGGCGATAGTAAGCAATACCCAACGCCATCGAGTCACGGTATTCCAGAATGACATACCGCTGTAAACCACCACGAAACCCATGAAGAAAGCGATCATACCCAGTACAAATCCGTGCCATGTCATGGCGTAAAGTTCAAAGCTCTGGGGCTTCATAACCTCGGCCTCAACAATGAAGGGAATCATGATCAGTATCAAGCCGAACGGATTCTTAAAAATCCGGCCCAGGGCGTTATTGAATTTTCCATCCCTGTGCTTTTTTAAATAAAAGAAAACGGGGCTCAGTGCAAGAACATAGATGAAAATATTACCGAGAAACCAAAGGTGGGACGGATTGGGAATGTATTGAAGCTCCTGGTGATAGTAATGCTGCCATACGAAAATATGAAGGGGAACAATCGCAAATATTCCGAATACAAATGGCAAGAGAATCCTTCTGGAGCGTTCGATAATAAGTTCCTTCCAATTACGTCTGCGTATGGCAAAGGCCACTCCCATTCCTGATACGAAAAACAGAAGAGGGATCCGCCAAATGTTCAGCATCGACATTGGAACCCAAAGGGCTTCCAGCGGCTGTTCATTCTGAATGAAGCCGATGAAAATACCCCAGGGTTGAAATCCAATCGATATATGGTATATCAGCAGGAGTCCGATGGCAATTACACGGAGCCAGTCAATATCAAATCTTCTTTGAGGTGTCATTTCTACTGATGATTTCTGATCATATCAGCTATTTCCGGCCGTGTCTTTTCAAGGTAGGAATAGTCGAGCTTCAGTCCCATAGGGCCAAGGTCGCGGCTGATCTGGTCGTAGATCGGCTTAACGCTTTCAAATGGGGCTATGACACCTTCCAGGGCTGTTGAGCCGTAGTTGTTTTTTAATGTTACATCTGCACCTTTGTCCAGCAGCATTTTAACGATTTCTTTCCTGCAGAAGAATGATGCGGTATGCAATGGAGTTGAACCATCACCACTTTTAAGATTGATATCGGCTCCGCCATTGATCAATAATTCTGCCACCTTCGGCTTGTTGAAGACTGCCGAAATAGTAAGTGGAGAAGAACCAAATGCATCCTTTTCATTCAGATCAGACTTTGCATTAATATGCGCCTGAATAGCTTCTGTGTTTCCCATGAAGGCCGCTTCATGAATACTCACGGTGGGGGCCTGAGTATCCTTTGTTTCTGTCTTTTGCTGACTCCTTGAATCACAGGATAGCATCGATATAATTATAATGAGTGATAATACTCCGAATCTGATAGAATTTGTTGTTAACAGTTTCATAATTGTGTTTTCGATTTTGTTATGATACAAAGGTAGATACACATACAGGAATGGCGTTAACAACCCTTAGGCAAGGTCTGTGAACCATGAATCAATTATTGAAACTATGGCTCACGGCTATAAACTATGACGCAGATCGGCTTTAAAATCTTTGCGGGGGACATAAAATTCACGATTATTACAGTAGCGCTCAACCAATCTGCTTTAGTATCTATGTCCGGTTTCCTTCAACCAGAAAATGAATTCCTCCGAAAGGTGATTGGAATTATCGAAGAGAATATCGCCGATGAAAATTTCGGTGTGCCTGATCTGGCAGAGCGCATGAACATGAGCCGCTCCAACCTTCTCCGAAAAGTCAAAAAACTTTCAGGTTTATCTGTAAGTGTTTTTATTCGGCAGGTTCGGTTATACAATGCACGGGAAATGCTGAAAGATGATTCTGTCACAGTTTCCGAAATCGCTTACAAGGTAGGATTCAACAGCACATCCTATTTCACTAAATGTTTCAGGGAGGAATTCGGCTACACACCCGGTGAGGGAAAGAAGGTTGTTCCCGGGCTGGAAGCACAACCTGTCAGACGGGAAATGTCAGTTCGCATGATCGGCATTATTGCTGCCTGTATTCTGGTTGCCGTGATTGCGGGTATTTGGTTTTTCCAATCCTCGGATTCACAGAAGATGAATGCCGTATACCCTGATAAGACCATTGCCGTTCTTCCGTTTAAAAATGACAGCGATGACACCACCAATATTTATTTTGTGAATGGGGTCATGGAAGCCATCCTCGATAATCTCCAGAAGATTGAGGATATGGAGGTGACAAGTCGTACGAGTGTTGAAAAATATCGCGGGCAGACCAAAACAATTCCTGAATTATCCAAGGAACTTGACGTAAACTATTTTGTGGAAGGAAGTGGTCAAAAAATAGGAAACCAGATCCTGCTCACCATCCAACTCATCGATGCCCGCAAAGACAAACACATCTGGTCGAAGCAATACGAGCGGGAGTTGCAGGATATTTTTAATCTCCAGGCCGAAGTAGCCAGGAATATTGCATCAGAAATAGAAGCTATCATTACCCCGGTTGAGGAACAGCGTCTTGAAAAAATTCCAACCGATAATATGGTCGCATACGATTACTATTTGAAAGGGCTTGAATTTACTAAGGAGGAGACCAGTGATGGACTCGAAAATGCTATTGAAAATTTCAGAATGGCTATTGAAGAGGATAGCAGATTTGCCCAGGCATATGCCTATTTAGCCATCTGCTATTACTACATGGATATCTTCCAGGCAGATAAGCAATATGGTCTTCAGATCAATGAAAATGCCGACAAGGCATTGTTGTATGATTCTGAGGCCCCGGAAAGCCTGATCGCAAAAGCCATGTTCTATATGCAGGACGGGCAATATGAGCTGGCCGTCGAATACTTTGAGAAAGTTCTGGAATTCAGTCCGAATTCCGGCTGGGTTCATAATTTTTTATCAGACATCTACACAAACTATCTTCCGAATACCGAAGAATATATGGCACATGCAATTCAGGGGATACGGGCTGCAATAGGGGAGCAGGATTCGGCAACGGCAAGTCTCACGTATCTTCATCTGAGCAATGCCCTGGCGCAGAATGGTTTCCTGCCAGAAGCCAAAAACTATATTAACAAGTCCCTCGATTACAATCCTAAAAACACCTATGCCGTTTACCTGTCCATCTATATAGATCTTGGTGAGACATTGGACTATGAGGCAGCGAAAAAGGCCTTACTGGCCCTGCTGGATGAATATCCCGAACGTGTAGATATCCTTCAGGAGGCAGGAAAATTATATTACTTCACAAGGGATTATGAGGAAGCCTGGAAGTATTATGAAAGATTTATTGCCCTGAAAGAGCGATACAACCTGGATATTTATCAGCCGGAAGACCTGAAAATAGGTTATATCCTGGAGAAGCTTGGAAGGCGGGATGAAGCTCAGAAATATTATGACAGCTTCCTGGCATTTGCGGAAACTGACGAATCAATTTACCGGAATTTAAGTATTGGTGCCTATTATACCGTAATGGGAGATATGGACCAGGGAATGGATTATGTGAAGAAAATGACCAGCGAGAAAAATTATATTTACTGGCTGGTCTTATTTCTGGATGATGACCCTATACTTTCTGAATTATCCGGCCAACCGGATTATCAAAATACGATTGATACCATTAAATCCAATTTTTGGCATGAACATGACAAAATGCGGAAAAAATTGGAAGCTGAAGGTGTAATTTAATTCAATCGTGCAACGAATGAAGCGTTGATTGAGAACATCTGCAGTGAATAGTCCATTCCTTCAATGAGGTTTGAAATGCCCCTGGTGTAAGCCGCCCTTGCCAGCATCGCGATATTCCTTGAAATCCCAAATTCAAGACCGAGTCCTACAGCACCACTCAGTACATATGCATTGGCCGGAGAGCTGTCCTCCAATGTGGTAAGTTCCTTTTGCAATGCAAACTGGTTAACAAGGCCTGCTTCGGCAAATGGTTTTAAGCGAGAAGCCAGGAGGTAATATCTCAGGCCAACGGGAATTTCAAGAAATGATAGGGAAATGGGTTCTGGTTGGGGAGGGACAATGAAGTCACACACCTCACAATAGAAAGTGCCTGTAAAATCGCGGTTCGAATAAGTGAGACCCGTAAATACGTACAACTTATTTGAAAGCGAATAATCAAGGGTTATCCCGATTGAATAATTTGTTTTGTTGAAATCAGGATTATATCCCGTATAACTTCCCGTTGGGATACGCTTATTGCCTCCCGCATTTTGGTCCCACCCAAAAGCCGTACCCATACGTATAGATTTTCCGGTATCCTGTCCGAATGAAAACGAAAAAATTAGAATCGTAAAAAGCAGAGTTAGTATTGAATTTTTCATACTCCCATGACAGGCAAAGGATTCAAATGGTTGGAAACGGAGGAAGAGATCTCTAAATGTTCTGAACGGTTTTTATCCCTCAATTCTGGTCATTAAATTCACATTTCGCTGAGCTTAAAAACATCTGTAATGAAAAAAATCTATACGCTAATCCTTTGTTTTGTACCACTTCTTGGATTTTCACAACGTAACCAATCCTCGCTAACCATTGATCAGATCATGCAGGGTGAAGATTTTGTCGGCTATTTACCCGAACGGATTCGCTGGTCGGAGGATAGTAAATACATTCTTTTCAGTTGGAATCCCGATAAAGATACGCTTCGGTCAACGTATAAAGTGAATATTGGATCAGGTGTTTCTACCAAACTGACTTATGAGGAAGTAAGGGATGAACCGGGTAATGGAGATTATTCAAAGGACTTTCAATGGAAAGTATATCAGAATTCCGGAGATCTGTTTCTGCTGCATATACCAGAAAATAAAACCATACGGATAACTAACACAAACTCGCCTGAATATTCACCCGAGTTTTCCGGTGATGAGCGATCGGTAATTTTCAGGCAGGGTGACAATTTCTTCCAGTGGTCACGTTCCGACGGAACATTTACTCAACTAACCGATTTCAGGTCCGGTAATGATCGGGAGAAAAAGAAATCGAAACAGGAAGACTGGCTTGAACAAGATCAGCTTCAGCTGTTTGACGTGCTGGAAAAACGAAAAAATGAATCTGATGCCCGCACCTATCGCAATGAACAATCCCGCTATGATCGTCCGGAGACGATCTATACTGGCCGCAAACAGCTCAGGGGCATGGCTATTTCTCCTGACCTTCGATATGTGATGTACAGGCTGACAGTGCCCGCAGAGGGGAAGCGAACTATAGTCCCGGATTTTGTGACCCAATCGGGCTTTACCAATGATCTCAATGCCAGGGAAAAGGTTGGTGGCGAGCAGGACACTTATGAATCATGGATTCTGGATCTTCAGACTGATTCGACATACCAGGTTAAAACCGATAGGCTTGAAGACATATTCGATAAGCCGTTATTCATGAA
>JBNKGL010000016.1:0-90391 GCA_050289805.1 Cyclobacteriaceae bacterium | reverse complement strand
CATATGGAGCATACCGTTGGCACGCTACTGACTACTGACTACTGACTACTGACTACTGACTACCTAAAAGCTCCATTTTCCACGCAGAAAATAAGATGTGGAAAGGGATTTAAACTCACCGGAAATAAAGTCCTCACCATAAAAACCCTGGACGATAAAATCTATGTCAAAATTCTGAAGCATATTCCATGTTACGAAAGGTGAGAAAAACATGGCCTTATTGGGGGGAAACATCATAATACCCATGCCTGCATTGACCAGGGGATGGAGCTGGTAGCTGCCCTGAACGAATGCAGAATGCTTGTAGGGTGAAAGGTTTTTTGCCGTGAGGGCCCGGCTGCTCAGTCGGATCAGCCCTTCAGACCCAAGTTCGCTTGGCCCGGCGGAATTGAAGAGATAGGAAATATTATAGAAAAACTTGCCGATGGAATGATCAATGGCCACGGTCGCTACCAGAGCCCTGGGATCATCCGGTGTGATCTTACGGGGATAAAAGTAGGTCATCTCACCTTTCAGACTGGCACTTCCCAGGTTCCCGGCCCACCCGGTTCCCAATACCCAATTCTCCCGGCTATAACCTCCCAGAAACTGAAAGTCGTAATCCCACTTATTGGTTTTATACATGATGGCAGCAGACATTGTATTGGTTTCTTCCCCTACGATATTTCCGGATTCAGCCGGAAGGCTCACAGCGACATCAATGCTGGAATTCGTTCCCGTAAAGTACTCCAAACGAACGGCATCCGTACCCGGGCGCTCCTCATAATCAAAATCAAAATAGGAATAGGCATTGAAAATATCATTGGGGTTCCAGACCGTATTAATGCCCCAATTGATGCGCTGCCGTCCAACTTTCAGCGTAAAATCCTTCCGGATCCATTCCATGTAAAGCCGGTCGATCATGGTATGCAACAGAACAGCGTCCTCATCCAAAACCGTCCAGGTAAGGTCAAAGAAATACGTGTCATATTCTATAAAGTCACTAAAGTTTTCATAATATTTCGTCGTTTCGCCAATGAAAAGTCGTGTCCTGAGTGATCCGTAAAACCGTAAATTATCCTTTGGAAACCACTTGAAATTGAGACGGTTATGGATGAGATTATCCACCAGCGAACTATCACCAATGTGATTCACGGAAATCATTTCCTTCAGGTACCCGTTAACGAAAAACTTTTTAGGCTTTTCTTCCTGTCCCTGGAGGCTGTATAAAATGAAAAAGTAAAAGAATATGGTGCTAAGAACGTACCTCATCAGATTTGACAACTCCGTCTTCAAGCGTTACAACCCGGCGTGCCTTATCGATGACGCGCTGATCATGTGTTGAAAATATAAAGGTGATGCCCTCTTCCCTGTTCATCCGTGCCATCATATCCAGAAGATTGGCGGCTGAAACAGAATCCAGGTTGGCGGTGGGTTCATCGGCAAGGATGAATTTCGGTCTGGACGCCAGCGCCCGAATAACTGCCACACGCTGCTGCTGGCCTCCGGAAAGTTCAGAGGGTCGTACATTGGCCTTGTCTTCCAGCCCCACCTCCGCGAGCAGCTTCATAGCCCGTTCCTTCATTTCATGGCCCGGTCTTTTTTGAAGAAGCATAATAAATTCAACATTCTCCTTTGCGGTCAAGACAGGAATGAGGTTATACTGCTGAAATACAAACCCGATATTATGCAGCCTGAAATCAATCAGCTCAGATTCCTTCAACTTCGAAATGTCCGTCCCGTCAATTTCAATCGTTCCGGTCGTCGGATTATCAAGACCCCCGAGGATATTCAGAAATGTGGTCTTCCCTGAACCTGACGGACCTACAATTGCCGTAAATTCTCCTTCATCAACCTCCAGGTCGACATCCTTCAATGCCTGAACGGGAATTTTAGATTCATGGTAGGTTTTTGAAATATCCTGTGTTCGAATTACTGTCTTTTTTGCTGTTGTTGGTTCCATAAACGCAATTTTTATACGGTATGTAAAGCTTCAGTTGGATTTAGTCGTATGGCCTTAAAAGCAGGATATAATGCCCCCAGAATTGCCGTAATTACAACACCCACCGCAGCGATCACATACGTTTTATTTTCAACAAAGGGATAGAGAATGTTGCTGTAACCATATTCCTTAAGGCCTTCTGAATAAGCGCTAAGATCAATTCCATGGATGCCGAACCAATGAATGGTAAGCAATCCGGCAAGAACGCCGAGCGGACCTCCGACGAGTGAAAGAAACAGGGTTTCAACTACAATCATCATGAAAATCCGCATTCTGTTCATCCCGATGGCCATCAGCATTCCCAGTTCCCGGAATCGTTCCAAGACTGCCATGAGCATGGTGTTGATGATGCCAAAAACCAGTGCAATCATAATGATGCCAATAAGAACCCACAGCATGCTGTCGGTCATTGACAGGAACAATTCAAGCTCCGGGGCGATGGTTTGCCAGGACTCAACATCCATCTCCGGCAACATCGATTGAAGTTCACCGCGTATTGCGGGTACCTGGTCGGGGTTATCCGCAAGCAACGCAATCTCATGAATATCATCAGATGTTCCGAGGATTCGGTTCAGGTCCTGAATCTGAACATACGCCCGCGCCTTATTAATCGCCGGGGATGTCGTTTCCAAAAGTCCGCCTACCCTGAATGCCCCGGCTACAAGATTCCGGTCCATGTCCTGAAAAGTTAGTACCACCTTGTCCCCAAGACCCACTTTCAAATCCTCAGCAAGTTCTTTACCTAGTACAACAGGATTTCTCAAGTTGCCGGTGAAATAATCTCCTTCAACAATAAGTGAATCATGACGGGTCACACGTTTTTCAGAGTCCGGAATAACTCCCATGATGCGCACACCGCTCGCTTTTCGGGGAGAAGCGATCATACCATCCACGACACTCCTTGGTGAAGCGGCCTTTATGCCGGGCTTATCTGAAATTTTTTCAGCCACTTCAAATCCATCCGGAATGAAATAATGAATGTCATAATCATCCTGAAATTTCGGATGATGGATCTGGATATGGGATATCTCATAGCGGATTGCCCCGTTCACATAGGAGATTGTAAACCCGTTCATGAATCCGAGCATGGCAATTAATGCCCATATTCCTACCACAATGGAGCCGATTACCACAAGGCTGCGGCCCCTGCTTCGCCAGACATTTCTCCACGCTATGGTTAGTAACATTTTCATCTTATAAATTTATCAACGTCCCTCGTGCATCGCTTCCACGGGTTGTAATTTCCAGATTCTGTACATCGGATAAGCGCTTAAAATCAGTGCCATAAAAAACACAACCCATGCCTGGCTGGTAAATACAACCGGCTGGATACTAAATACATAGATTGCCTCAATGCCAAACTTTTCAAATGCCTCCTTATATTCCCCGGGAAGCTGGATCGGATGGAAATACAGATAGCTGATGACCGGCATACTCAAGGCAAAACCCACCAAAACCGAAATCAGTGACAGGAGAACAATCTCCAGGAATACCACCATTTGAATTCGGAAGCGACGCATTCCAACGGCCAGGAGTACGCCAAATTCATACAACCGTTCCATGGTCATCATCAGAAAGGTTCCAAACATTCCGAATCCGATTACAATGTATAGCATCATGAGCATGATTTGTCCGGAGACATTGTCGATCTCAATTCCCTGGATAAGCTCAGGCATCATTGTACGCCAATCCATGATCTCAAGTTTTCCCTCATCGATCAATTCGGCTCCACCCTTCATAATATCCGGAACATGCCTGGGATGAGTAGTCACAATCGAGATGGCCGTAAGCAATCCATCGGCGCCATAAAAGTACTGTGCCGCCGGCAATGGTATAAAGACAACCTGGTTTGTCAACTGTGGCAGACCAAATTCAACCAATCCCGAGACTGCATATTTCCCCGCAGCATTAACCCCGTGATAACCCTGGCCGATCAGCACGATCGTATCGCCCACCGACATTTTAAGATAATCTGCAAGGCCCTTGCCGATCAGAACAGACTGATCATTGATCGTCACAGGATTGCCCTCTACGATTCGGGAGTTGATGTTGGTGAGATAGGCTTCTTTTTCAGGATCCATGCCAATCACAAGTGTTCCCTTGGTTTGTGTGCCAAAGGATGCCAGCGCAAATGATTCCAGCCGCGGTACGACTGCTTCAACATCCGGGATTCCGGCCAGTCCATTGATCAGACTATCCGATGGCATGAATGCATTGTTCAGCGTTTGCTCATCCCAGTATCCGTCTTTATGAACCTGGATATATCCTGTGTAAAACTTCACACTGTTATCGATCATGCGTTCATAGGAACCCAGCTGCATGGAACGCATAATACTCGATAGTACTACAGCGAAAGCAATACTCACAATAGTGATCAGGGTTCGCTTTTTATTGCGCCAAATATTCCGCCACGCCAGTTTGAATAACATAGGTTTAACGTATTCTTTTCATGTTCTGAATAGAAAAATAGTTTTCCGAAAGGTCGATATTAAACTCCATTTCCTGGTAAATGATCACCGTCCGCTGATCCGGATTCTCTGCAGGAATCATATCCATGCGTGTAGGGATAACCCTGCCATCCATTTCCCTTATTTCAGAAAGGACCATTGTATTGATCAGGTAATTATCCTCATCATAATACCTGATCAGTAGCTCGATATCATCCTTCTTTGCCACATATATCATAATTCGCCCCCACACAACCGCTGCGTCCTCCTTGGGAATCATTTCGATTTTCCAGCTATCATATCCGTTGATGGTTGTATCGCCACGAATGAAGTGATTGTAATCATAAACCACCGACGACTCCTTTACAAGGTCATCATTGGTAAAATCGGAGCCCATCCAGGACTGGCTCATCATCGATGGCGGAAGCTTCACCACCCGGTCAATCGTGGGCTGCCAGTTCCAGATTTCCTTCTCCCGCTTCAGGAAAGCAGTTCCCGCATCACGCGCCGGAGATTTGATGAGAATTAATGAATAGTTCGTTCCAAGTGCCCATCCTTCCATGGTGATCTCACGGGTCCAGTCGGGTCGAACGATCTTCATGGTCATCGTAGATGCAGACGAATTCCCCCGCATTTTTGCATCCACGCGTTTTATGATCTCAGTAGCATCCTGGGAATATGAAATTAGCGGTATCAGTAGCAGCAATGCGACAATTTTAGTTTTCATAACGACAATATTTCTGTATGAGGTAATCCTTCATCTCGTCCAGGGGATAGTCCTCCCGAATAATGAGATAATGAAGCCCTATTCCATCAAAGAGGGCCGTTAAAAGCTTGGTTTCCTTTTCTGCATTGGGATATCCGATCATCAGCAACTGCTTTCCGATCAATTCATTCCAGGCATTAAACTTTTGATGGGCCATGTCATGGATAAAATCGAATTTATCCAGTTGAAGGGACAAGGCAGTAATCATTCGCCAGACCTGTATATTCTCCTGTATTTCCTGAAAGAAAAGTATGAACATGTTCTCAAGAACAGACCTCGGGTCATCCTCTTTGAATACTTCAAGGTACTTCTCTTCCCCCTTCTGAAGATTTTCGATCATTGCATGCAGCATCTGCTCCTTGCTCTCGAAATAATTATAAATAAGACCCTTGGAAATCCCTGCTTCACGTGCGATCTGACTCATTGAAGTATATTCGTAGCCATGGGAAGAGAAAAGCTCCAGCGCTGCATCGAGTATTTTTCCAATACTCGCCTCCCTTATTTCTTCATTCCTTGTCTGCCTCCTTGGGGTCATTTCTTTGTGATAAATATTTAATTGACTGACCGGTCGGTCAATATTAATAGATGACCTGAGATTTTCCAAAAAATTATACCTGATTTTTGTCATCCGATTATCCGCGGGAGTCCTGCCCTACTTTTCTTCCACCCACGTTTTCCATTCCTGCTCCATCCACCTGACTGAAGGGTTGCCGTCATAGGCAATAATCCTGTATCGTGAAACAAGCGTATCTCCGGGTACCAGGTCAAAGGGTCCGTCTACCATGGGAGATATGGAAAAGTATGGCATCACAGGATGCAGACGAACCGCCTGTGGATACCGGAAATTATCGGGATGCGTCATGATCAGTACTCCGGCAGAATCTCCCTCAATCTGACCGTGGAAACTCACCCAGCGCTCATGGCTGTGGTTGCCGTTCATTCGCGTTTTCCCCGTTGAAGTTAGGAACCCGCCTTTCCCCTTGTTTCCGATGTAATTCACATCTCCCGGTTGTTCAAAATCAAGATCATTCCATTCGGCACTGCCCCGAAAGCCCAAACCACCATACAGGTATTCATTCACATGAACGGTGTCAAAGGGAAAAAGCCGGCTGGTAAAATCAACCCGGTAAGCATCTGTTCCCGGCTGGACTTTGATTTCCCAATACTCACCGAGGGCGCGAACGGTATCTCCTTCGTTCACTGCCAGGTGCTCGAGTTCCGAGCTGAACCCCGATTTCGCAGGCGAGGTAATTCTGTCGACCATATCCACATGCCGCACAGTACCGGAACCGTTCTGCTGATTCCAGAAGTCGGTATGCCGGCCATGAAATGTAGTATTCACCAGGGCAAAAAACAGTCCGTGCTGATGCGGATGACCGGCAGGAAACCCGTCGGTAAGTATTTTTCCCTTCGGAGTATACAGCGGATGTATGAATCCGCTTCGCTGATAGTAATCGGGCAGTGTATCAGGCGGATGCTGGATCGACTTGTGATAGACAAGCACCGGATTCTGATCCATCAGAATTGAAACAGAGTCTTCGTTTTCATCCAGATGAACCTCCATATCAGGTTTACAGGCGAAGAAAATCGCCAGGCTTATGGCCAGTAAAAAATATTTCATTATCACATTATTTTTTTATTAACTGGTAAATCTTAGGAGCAGTTTTTAATTCACCAAAGACAATTATACTGCTAATGAATGACCAATTATCTTGTAACCAATTGACTCTCTATACTTTATAAAGACTATTTGAAATCAAATTATCCTAAGTTATAGATATTTTTTACTACATTACCTTTGGAAGAGGCGTTGGCATAACCCATAACCATATCACCAATGCTTAAAAGAATACTACTCGGACTGTTCGCAGTCGTTATAATTGCGCTGCTTGGCGCATTCACCTATGTTCAATTTACCTGGGATAAAGTGTACGACATCCCATATCCTGCATTGACCTCATCAACAGACTCTGCTGTTATTGCGCTCGGCGAATATTATGTGAACGGACCGGCACATTGTTCCACCTGTCATACTCAGAACCTTTCGGGAGGTGAAACTTTCAACATGGGTCCGATGGGCGAGGTGACAACAGCCAACCTGACCCCGGATCCAGAGACCGGTATTGGGCGTTATGAGGATAAAGAAATATTTCGCATGATGCGCCATGCAGTGAAACCGAACGGCCGGGCATCCATTGCGCTAATGATGCCATTCTGGAATATGGCCGACGATGATATGATCGCCGTCGTTTCATACCTGCGGTCTCTTGAACCCGTTAAAAAGGAAATCCCAGCCCCCAAATGGTCCATGATGGGCAAAGTACTCCGAAGTTTTTCTTCCACTTTTGAGCCTGTGTATGAACCGACTCCCATGAAGAAGGCTCCACCGATGGAGGCGACTGTGGAAAGAGGTAAATATTTGGCCAATTTTGTAGCCAACTGCGTTGCGTGTCATACCAAAAGGGACGATATGACATTCCAGGCGATTGCCCCCGAATTCTCAGGAGGTCTCATTATGGAAACAGATCCCGAACAAAACATAGCCAACGGGCTCGACCCAAACCTGATGTATATTACGCCCAATTTAACTCCACATCCTGAAAGCAAGCTGGCCCAGTTCAAAAACGTTGACGAATGGATTACGCGCTTCAGGGCCGGACGTGTTTTCGCCACATCCCCTATGTCGTGGGAATGGTTCAGCCGAATGACCGATGAAGACCTCGGAGCGATTTATGTTTATCTTAACTCACTTGAACCTGTTGAAAACAGTGTAGTGAGCACGGCATTTATCAAAACCGACGAATAGAATTCAGTGAAATCAGGTCTTCATTCACTCGTTCTTCTGCTGTTTTTGATCACTTTATCCTGTGGTAGTGAAGATGATGAAAACGCCCAGCCACCTGCGATCCCTCCTTTTGGTGGAACCATTTTTCTGGACCCTGACATCATCACCGGGACAGATCCGACAAGCTTTGTGAGTCTCATGTATTCCGGACAGGAAGAACGTGTCATGTTTGACCGGCGGGTAAATGACTGGATTACCACGACTCCATTCCTCTACGATGCAGTCTTTGACGATGGTCTCGAAATAGAGATCCAGGTGAATCCCGAGTTTTCCGATGAAGCTGCAGGTGAAGTGCTTGCCTTGAAATACGCTTCAGCAATAGGACAACTACCAACTGCACTTCGGGTCGATGTTGAAACAGTCTGGATACATAAGGGAACTGAACCTTTTGGCGGCGGAAATAATAATATTTTAATTCACACCGGCCAGTCCACCCTCTATGAAAACGACGGAATCCTCGAAGAAACATTGGTTCATGAGGCCTCCCATACCTCCCTGGACGCATCCCATGCTACATCAAGCGGGTGGATCGCCGCACAAAAGGCTGACGGCAATTTCATTTCAACCTATGCCCGCGATAATCCGCAGCGGGAAGACATCGCAGAAACCTATCTTCTTTACTTCGCGCTGCGCTACCGACCCGATCGCATCTCCGAATCCCTCAAAAATATAATCATGGGTACGATCCCAAATCGAATTGCCTATTTCGACGGGCTTGATTTGGACATGCATCCAATAGAATAGTCCATACAACTATTTTATTAATTCGGATTCATGAAACCTGTGCAATAGGAAATTAATGACAACTTTATTTTATTACATACCGCATCATTGAATGCTTCATCAATTAATCCGGATCATAAAATATTGATAAAATTCTTCAGGAAAATTCGCTATAAATTACTCAACGCAAATAAATTGAGTAAACCATCCTCGCCTGCCGGCAGGTATCTATTCTATGCCATTGGCGAAATAGTGCTTGTGGTAATCGGCATTTTAATTGCCCTGCAAATCAATAATTGGAATGAAGGAAGGAAGCAGGATAACCAGGAGAATCTGTACCTGGAAAGACTACTGCTGGAAAACCAACAGGATTTGCTCACATTCACGCAGGGCATCGAAGAACTGCAAAAAGGGAATCAAACGATACGTGATATGTCAGCAGCATTCAATGATACTAATAGCGGTGATACTTTACTTTGGCAGACAGTGACAGACTATCTCATGTACGGCTGTCATTATCCTTTCTTTAATCCATCGACCTCCACCTTTGAGGATCTGTCAAGCACCGGTAACCTGGTGGTTATAAAGGATACTGAATTGCGAGATCTCATCGTGAATCACTACGCGAACTATCAATTTGTTGAGTCGAATTTTCAGGTCAACACGAACTGGGCTCTGCCTGTGGATGCGCCATTCTATATTGAAAATGACGCATTGAAATATGAGCCTTTCACTGCCTCTCTTTTCGGAGATCTGACGATTGAGGAAATATCACAAGACCTGAGAAATAATAAACAGAAATATCTGCGAAATGCTGCTGTGCATTACTGGATAAATGAAGATTGTATCAACCATCTGAATGATGTAAAACAGAAAACTATAACGTTAATACAGCGACTTGAAACTGAATTGCACAACCGCTAATTCCAAAAATTGATAATCATGAAAAGATCACGCCGCAGCAATCTGTTATTTTTACTGATCCTGTTTACGCTGTTTATTGGCTGTAATTCTATGTCATCAAACACAGAAAATACTGAACAGGTTACTGCAGAAATTCCACAGGCAGCACCTGATCCCACAGAAGCTGAACTGAAATCTGTGGTTGAGGAAATTTTACTGGCCGCCGGCACCTACAACGCCGTGGACCTGAATGCCTATTTGAACGAAAATGGCTTCATCAGCATCACTTCCCGAAAAGATGGCTCATGGCAAAACAGGGAGATTACTTTCAAGGAATTCTTATCCGGAATTGAAAATGGTGATCACAACCCTTACGTCGAGATCGTCAACAATTATGACATGATCGTTACTGATGGAAGACTGGCCATGGTACGGGCCGATGCGGTGGTTCATCGATACGGAATCCCAGGGAAACGTGAAATCAATAATATGATGCTCATGAAGGAAGGCGACAGGTGGAAATTGCTGAACATAGCCTGGACGGCTCATGAACTGCCGGAAGATCAGAAAGGATTCAATATGGAAATCTTTGCCCGCGGATACGCAGAGGCATGGTCCTGTAAAAGGCCCGGTTTCGTAGCCCTGTATTTCGAAGAAAATGGATCCCTCCAGGTAAATGATGGTGAACCGGCCATCGGAAGATCAGCAATCACCCAGGTTGCGAAAGGATTTATGACCGACCTCCCGGATATGGTGGTCAGCTTCGACAGCCTTGTTGAAAAAGAGAATGGTACCGAATTTCACTGGACATTGACAGGAACCAATACCGGCCCGGGAGGAACCGGAAATACGGTGAGGGTGAGCGGATTTGAGTTCTGGGAAATGGGAGAAAATAACCGTATTCAAAAATCAATGGGCCAGTTCTCTGCTGAAGAATATAATCGACAAATCCGTGAAGGAATTTAACATCTTCACTCGTGAACGGACAATCATTTAAATCACTCCGGGAGGATGTTCATGCCAGGCTGAGCAAACCAGCTTCCCAATCCAATTTCGATGTAATGGTCATTGGTATGGGCAGCATGGGTTCTTCTGCATGCTATTACCTGGCAAAACAGGGATTCAAAGTCCTGGGACTCGAGCAATTTGATATTTCCCATTCAAATGGCTCACACACCGGCCAGAGCCGGCTGATCAGGAAAGCATACGGTGAAGACACGAGGTATGTCCCTCTGCTTCAAAAGGCCTATGAGAACTGGCAGGAACTGGAGGAGGAAACGGGCGAACAGGTCTATTTTCCTACTGGTCTCGCCTACTTCGGAAGCCGGGAAAATCCATTTTTCGAAACCATCCGACAGTCAGCAAGGGAATATACTATTGAGCTGAATGAACTTAGCTCAGAAGAATGCCGAACGCGGTATCCACAATTTGATATTCCGGGAGGTCATCAAAAGCTGGTAGAGCCTAACGCAGGGTTCCTTACACCTGAACGATGTATTCTGTTGTACACACAACAGGCTGTCATACATGGCGCCACTATCAGAAAAAACGAAAGAGTGCTGGACTGGAATTTTGATCGGGGAATGCTGACAGTAAATACAGACACGGGCACATACACCGCCAAAAAACTGATCATCACCGCAGGCGCATGGTCAGGAAAAATGATACCTGCTTTTTCTGATAATCTCAAAGTTACACGACAGACGCTCGCCTGGGTTGAACCGAAAGATCCCGAAAGATTCCAGCTGGGTTCTTTTCCATGCTGGTACATGGAAGATGAAGGATTCGATTTCTATGGATTTCCGATGCTCGACAAAGAGCGGTTTGGCGGTCCGGCCGGATTAAAAATTGCCCTGCATTATCCGGGACCGGCAGTTGCGGATCCCGATCAGGTGGACAGAAGAACAAACCCTTCCGATGAACAAGTACTTGTCCGGTTTCTGAAAAAATACCTGCCCGGTTCATATTCTAAAACGCTGGAACTTAAAACCTGCCTGTACACATATTCAGCGGATCACAATTTCATCATTGATTATTTGTCGGGTTATGATGAAAATATTGTGATTGCAGCGGGTTTCAGCGGACATGGGTTTAAATTCGCCAGTGCCATTGGAGAAATTCTATGCGACTTGTCGATGAAAGACACATCACCTGTACCCATAGATTTTCTACGGGCAGACCGGTTTACTACTTAATAATTTCATCCCAGTTCACCTTGTCATTATGCGAATGCGTAAAGCCCATGGCCCGTTCCTCGGCTATTGTTTTCGTATCCCTGTACGCCACAACGTATGTCTTGCGCCAGTTTGGGGAGGTATTGCCACCCGAACCATGCACAATGCGTTCATCATGAATCGTAACACTTCCCCTCTTCACAGGCAAATAGACCACCTCATCATCCGGATTGGTCTCAATCACCAGGGTGTGCGAGTCTTCTCTGCTTATCCCTGAATCTCCATCCTTTTCGCTGTATTTCTTCGGTACATGCTTTCGCAATTCAGGCTCCCTGTTTGTGCCGGGCAATACCTGTAAACATCCATTCACCAGGTCAGAATCCGTCAGGGCCAGTGAAAACGTGGCTGTCCATGTATTCTTTGTTTTTGGCCAGTAGCCCAAATCCTGGTGCATAGCGAATTCCGCTCCTTCCTTCGATGGTTTTTTTGCAAGAAATTGTTCATAATCAATAGCAGCCTGTCCGCCCGTATACAATTGATCAGCGATATTCTGCGTGACCTGGTGGAAGATATTATTTTCCAGCTCCTTCCGGTAAGTACTCGGAAGCATCGCGTTGACCAGCTGAAAATCCTCCATAGGTGTGCCATACGGCTGGGACATATCACAAAAATCCCTTCCCATCCGATCCATTTCCTTTCCTTCGACAAAATGATCAAACCATGGCTCGAGGAAAGCCACCTCCTCCTCGGTAAGCACATCATTCAAAACCAGGTAGCCTTGTTCATGATATTGCTCTATTTCTTCATCCGTCAGTTTATACTGAAGTCCTTTTCTCCGGTGCGCACCGGAGTCGTCATTGGTTATTCGTTTCATGGCTTTTATAATTTTTGGGACGGTAATTCACCTATAATATACATCGATTTTCCCTTACGAAGAATAGTAATGCTGCTTCATTTTTCACCTGAAAAACAACTGCACCCGCCATCTGAGGTTCAATAGAGCCTGTGAGGTTATCCGGCCAGAAGCTACGGTACTAATAACCTCCATTCAGCAAAAACTGGATTCAGAATAATATAAAAAATGCAACCGGCTTGGCGCCGCGGCTTTCTCCCCTGCTTTTCAGCCACACGTAAGCCACGGCGCTTCGCCGATCACAAACATCAACCAGTTATCTCCAGCCCCCGCCGAGTGAACGATACAGTTCGACGGCCGTATTCAGCTGCATTTTCTTATTCTCAATTAACTCAAAACGAGCTTCCAGCGCCTCCCGCTGCGTTAACAGTACTTCCATATAATCAGCTCGAGCCGACCTGAAGAGGCTATTTGAAATGGTGATGGACTCATTTAGCGCGTCCACCTGTTGCGATTTCAGGTTGTAGCTCTGTTCCAGGTTATTGATTTTTGATACCTGGTTTGCCACTTCAATATACGCCTTCAGCAAGGTTTGCTCATAGTTAAATACCGCCTGGATCTGACTTGCATTCGCGCTGTAGTACATCGCCTTAATTTCATTTCTGTTGATGAGCGGAGCGGTAAGATCGCCGGCCAGTCCAAACAGCAATGATTCAGGTGTTGTAAAAAGATACCCTGCACTAAAAGCCTGAAACCCTATACCTGCACTAATTCCCAGCTGCGGGTAAAATCTCGCCTTGGCAACTTTCACATCAAGTTTGGCAGCTTCCAGTTCCAGCTCCGCCTGCCTGATATCAGGCCTGTTCTCGAGCAATTGTGTTGGAATACCTTCATCAATTGTCGCCGGAAGCAAGTCATCAATTGATTCGGTGTTGCGAACAACCGGTTGCGGAAACCTTCCGACCAGAAAATTGATCCTGTTTTCTATTTCAAAAATCTGCTGCCGGATCTCGAATTGAAGGCTTTTTGTATAATTCACCTGCGCTTCAAACCTCCTCACCGCAAGTTCAGTAACCCGGGCGGCTTCCTTCTGGAGTTTAACGATTTCCAGGACATTGCTTTGAATTTCAATGTTTTGCTGAAGTATCCTCAACTGATTATCCAATGCAAGAAGCTCATAGTATGAGGTAGCAATTTCTGCCACCAGGTTGGTCACCATGAAATTCCTGCCTTCAACAGATGCCAGGTATCGTGTAAGGGCCGCCTTTTTCGCATTTCTGAGCTTATGCCAGATATCCAGCTCCCAGGTTGCAAAGGCGCCAATCATAAAATCCGGAAGAGGCTCGGGCATTTCCTTACCCGGCTTTATCTCGGTGGTTGCATCATTAGCCCCTTTACTTGTGTAACGGCCGGGTTTATCAATCCCGACTCCTGCTCCGATATCAACAAATGGTAAATACTCACCCTTTTTCGCCCGAACCTCATTCCTGGCGATCTCAATTTCCTGCATTGTAATATTCAATTCCTGGTTATTATTCAATGCAGTATCAATCAGCGCGATCAGGTAAGGATCCGTAAAAAACTCTCTCCAGCTTTCTGTTGCGGTATTGGTGGTGTCCTGTGAGTCATTGAATGAAACAGGAACAGTTTTATCCACTTCCCTCGTGGTCAGCTCCGGAGCACATGCATACAGGGTCATGCCCAGCAGCATTACAGTAAGACCACGATATAAATACGTCTTAATCATCTTAATTTTATTTATTTGGGTCTTCATCCGATTTTGCATTTAGTTCATGTTGTGCCTGAATGAGCTTCTCCTGGTCAGCGACCCAATGCACGTATTCCTCAGACCATGGTTCATCATGTTCATCCCTGATGAGGCTTCGTCCTTCAGACAACTTTCCAAAAATGTAATAGAGGCCTGGAATGATCAGTACGCCGAAAATTGTTCCCAGCAACATTCCTCCCATGGCCGATGATCCGATCGTCTGGTTTCCGACCGCTCCGGCACCATGGGATAAAACAAGCGGGATCAGTCCGGCCACAAAGGCAAATGAAGTCATCAGGATCGGCCTGAATCGTACCCTCGCTCCTTCAATCGCGGCCTCAAGTACAGACATGCCCTGCCGATGCTTCTGGACCGCAAATTCCACAATCAGTACAGCGTTCTTACCCAAAAGACCCACCAGCATGATCATGCCAACCTGGGCATATACGTCATTGGCCAGCCCCATCATCTTGATCATCAGGTATGATCCGAATATTCCCAGCGGAAGTGATAAAATCACGGCAAGAGGAAGAAGGAAACTTTCATACTGACCGGCAAGTACGAGGTATACAAACACAAGAACCACCAGAAATACATATATCGCCTCATTTCCACGCTTCGACTGATCAAACGAAAGGTCTTCCCAGGCGATATCGTAGCCACGAGGCAGGGTATTCGCCGCCACTTCACGAATCGCATCGATGGCATCACCCGTAGTGTAACCAGCCGCCGGTAGTCCGCGTATCGACGCCGAATTGTAAAGGTTATACCGTGTGATCTCATTTGGCCCCTGTCGTTTCACAATCTTCATGAACGACGAGTACGGAACCATCTCCCCACTCTCATTCTTCACGAACATTTCAGTTAGGTCTGAAGGCATGCTTCGGTATTCGGGTCCCGCCTGAACATATACTTTGAAGAACCTTCCGAAACGAATGAACCCCTGTTCATAGGTACTTCCGATCAGGATGTTAAGATTTTCCATTGCCTTGCCGATCGATACTCCCTTCTGCATGGCGACTTTATTATCGATCTGCAATTCGTACTGGGGATAATTAGCCGCGAAGAATGTAAACAGGCCTGTCAGTTCCTTTCGTTCCCTCAACGCATCCATGAATTCATTATTGATCCGCTCAAATTCCTGGAAGTCTGTTCCGTTAGTCTTGTCCAGCATACGCAGCGAGAAACCACCGGAGGTACCGAATCCAGGAACCGCGGGCGGCTCAAAGAATTCCACGACAGCTCCGAGGTTTTTAGATTCTTCTTCAAGTTCTTCCATGATCTCTTCCACCGAATGATGGCGTTCTGACCACGGCTTCAGGTTAATCAGACAAGTACCGGCGTTCGAGCCCCGGCCTTCGGTCATGATCTCATACCCCGCCAACGCGGAAACAGATTCAATACCATCCACTTCCTCGCATATCTTCTGAAGCTCAAGCGCAACCTTATTGGTCCGCTCGAGCGTGGAACCGGGAGGAGTCTGTATGATGGCATAGATAGTTCCCTGGTCTTCATTGGGAATAAATCCGGACGGGATTACCTTATTTGCCCATAAAATTCCGAAACCAAACAGCAGCAGGATGATAAAAGTTAAAACCCGCTTGTTCACGATAAGCTTCAGAACACCCACATATTTTACAGTTACTCGTTGAAACAATGTATCGAAGCTATGCAGGAATTTATCCACCGGAGATCTCTTTTTCTCCTTTCCATGATTGTTCTTCAAAATCATGGCACATAAAACCGGTGTCAATGTGAGCGCGATAACCGCCGAAAGTACAATGGAGCTCGCCATGGTAATGGAAAACTGGCGATAGAATGTACCCACCGGGCCAGTCATAAATGCAATAGGAATAAATACGGAGGTCATTACCAGGGTGATCGCGATAATCGCTCCGCTGATCTCCGCCATTACCTCCTGTACCGCATTGTAGGGAGTGATATTTTTCTCCTCCATTTTGGCATGCACCGCCTCCACAACTACGATGGCGTTGTCAACCACAATACCAATGGCTAACACCAGAGCAAACAGTGTAATCAGGTTGATTGAAAAACCAAACATCTGTAGAACGAAGAATGTACCGATCAGCGAAACCGGTACTGCCAGGATCGGGATCAGGGTCGACCGCCAGTCACCAAGGAAAAGGAAAACAACGATTGCCACAAGGATGAACGCATCTCGCAGGGTATGTGTCACCTGTTCGATCGATGCATCCAGGAATTGTGATACATCATAACTGATTTTATAATCCATTCCCGGAGGAAAGTTTGCCTCCATCTCCTTCAGCTGGGCTTTCACATCCGCAATTACCTGGGAAGCATTAGAACCTACCGTCTGCTTCAAAACGATCGACGCAGCGGGATATCCATCGAGATTGGAATAAATATCGAAGAATTCACTTCCGAGTTCTACGGTGGCAATGTCCTTAAGATGAATGATCTCACCTTCTTCATTTTCCCGGATGATTATATCCTCGTACTGTTCCGGTTTGTTATACCGATCCTGGTAAACCAGCACATATTCCAGGGATTGCGCCTGTTTACCGGAAGCCTGACCAAGCCGTCCCGGCCTGCCCAGAATACTCTGTTCCATCATGGCTTCCATCACCTCCTCTGCAGAAATGTTGTAAGCCCGCATTCGATCCGGCTTAAGCCAGACCCGCATCGCGTACTGCCGGCTACCGAGAATCTGGGCCCGTGCGATCCCGTTAATCCGCTGAATTTCCGGGATCAGGTTTACGTTCGCATAATTGTACAGGAACTTTTCATCAGCATTCTTATCCGTACTGTAAAGGTTCACATACATCAGCATACTGGGCTGAATCGGCGTGATGATCACTCCTTCCCGTTGTACCAGTTCCGGCAGCAAGGGCATCACCTGGTCTACACGTGTCTTCACCATCACAACCGCCTGGTTAGGATCCGTTCCCGGCTCAAAAATAACGCGAATTGTTGCCTCACCGGCACTGGTGGCATCAGATGAAATGTATCTCATTCCCTGAACACCATTGATGGCTCTTTCAATAGGTATGAGTGTAGAGTTTACAAGTACTTCCGCATTCGAGCCTGGGTAGGCGATGAATATATTTACGGTAGTCGGGGCAATTTCCGGAAACTGGGAAATCGGCAGGGTTTTGATTGCCAATCCTCCCATAAACAAGATTACGACCGATATGACAATAGCCAATACGGGTCGGTGTATGATTCTGTTAAATAACATAATTTCAGAATTTTTTTATGGACCGGATTTACTCTGCGTGGAGGTGAAGATCCTCAAGCGCTTTCTCGGGTTCGATGTAATCAATAGCGATCTTATCACCATCCCTTACCTTTCGTAAGCCCTCGATCAGGATTTTATCCGTTTCGCTTAGCCCGTCTGTTACCTGGTATAAATGAGGAATCTCCGCACCAATCCTGATCTCCCTTGCCCGTACCGTATTGTCTTCGTCGATAACAAAAACATAGCGCTTGTCAAGAATATCATAGGTCGCTTTCTGGGGAATGATCAACGCATTTTTCAGTGGAATGGTCATGAGGATATTTCCTGTTTCACCATGTCTGAGGAGACCATCCGGGTTCGGAAAAGTCGCCCTGAAAGGAATATTACCAGTCTCCCTGTTGAAGTCGGCTTCTATGGTCCCCACCACACCCGGATATTTAAATATCTTGTTGTTGGCCATAAGCAGCTGCACGTCAATGCTGCTGTCCTTCGTAACGCGTGTCCGGTAATCAAGATATTCGGCTTCCGGAACGTTATAGTATACCCACATCTGGCTGTTATCCGACATATGTGTTAAAAGCTCCCCTTCATCAATGAGGCTACCTACCCGCACATGGAACTTGTCCAGGATACCATCATATGGCGCCCTGATCTCTGTAAACTGGAGATGGACCTGGGCCAAGGTATATTCCGCTTTTGCCTTTGCCAGTTTAGCCTGAGCCATTGCCAGTTCGTTTGGAGCGACAATATTGCTGTCGGCCAGTTTTTTGGTATTCTGATATTCGATCTCTGCAAATTGTACCTCAGCCTCCGCACTCTGAAGTTCCGCTTCATAAAGACGGGGCATGATCTTGAACAATAACTGGCCTTTTTTTACAAACTGTCCTTCATCCACATATATCTTTTCAAGGTATCCACGTTCCTGGGCCCTGAGTTCAATATGATTTATTGAATTGATTTGCGAAACATAGTCCCGAACGATGGACGTATCCATCCGAACCGGGCTTGTTACTAAAAATTTAACTTCAGTCTCTTGCTCTTTTTTTTCAGATTCACAGGCCGTGAAGATTATCACCGCCCATAATCCAAAGAACATAATCATTCGTTGCATAACAATTTTCTTGATTTTAAAAATATTACTGGTTGATTTTTGATGTTATCGGAATGGTTCAGAAACCACAGAACCAGGCAATCGCATCAGCTTAAAAGGCTGTCGTACAATTGTTTATGAACCGATAAATTGGGAAAGGCAGTATACTGCCGGGGGTGATCAGGAGATCATATTCTGAAAACCTGGACGATCAGATACCTTTTATTGGTAGAGGTATCAGAAAAATGCCATCCATAATGATCTTCATATCCTGTTTGTTTGAATGCCATGCGATACGCATGCAGAAAAAGACTCTGAAGAATGGGAAGATTCCTGTTGAAGTGTTTTTCAGAACTTCCGGACTCGTCCTCTTCTTCTTCTGCAAAGGTCATGGTCTCTATGACCGGATGTCCTTTGGGAATATCTGATGTATGCTGACCAACAACAACTCGCTGTCCGGAGTAGGCCAGCATCCATTGTCCGTTAAGGGTACTTTCAACGTTGTCGGAAGATATTAAAGCTCCTGATTCATTGGTGCCAGCAGACGCCGGTAAGGGTCCGGCCAGCAGAAAAATGAAATGTAAAAGAAAAATTGTCAGGAACAACTTTTTCATCATGCCGCAAATGTATAAAAAGTAAAATGTATAGATGACAGAATATTTAGAAAATTACCAACAATGTTATAAAAGTTGGTAAAATACCACATATCAGATGTTTAAAAAGGTCTCAACCTTTTTCATCAACAGAAATTTCGGGATATAAAGGCTGATTACCACCCTCATTGGCAGAGTTGGGCCAGGCAAAGCTATGTTTGATCTATTGCGTTTTTGTGCTCATATTTATCCCATAGAATTCAACTATCCTTCTGGCATGAATGATCCTTCAGACGAATATCTCGCCCCGCATTTTATCCAGCGAAGTAATTGGCTTCGCGCCGCTGTATTAGGTGCCAATGATGGAATTTTATCAACATCGAGTCTGGCAATCGGAGTTGCCACAGCAAGTGATATCCGTGAACCAATTGTGCTTGCGACCGTCGCCGGATTAGTGGCGGGCGCATTGTCAATGGCGGCGGGAGAATACGTATCGGTAAGCTCTCAAACAGATGTTGAAAAGGCAGACATTAAACGTGAAAGACAGGAATTATCGGATATGCCCGAAATTGAATTAAAACGGTTGGCTGAAATCTATGAACAAAGGGGATTGAAAAGTGAAACGGCAATTCAGGTTGCCAAAGAACTTACAGAACATGATGCATTAGGGGCCCACATACGGGATGAGCTGGGTTTGAATGAAATCAGCCAGGCCAAACCACTTCAGGCCGCGCTGGCCTCAGGGGCATCTTTTACCATAGGCGGACTGCTGCCTTTATTTGCAGTACTCCTCCTACCGCTCAAAGGAATGGAATATTATCTTTACGGATTTGCTATTATTTTCCTTATCTCACTGGGTGCCCTGGCAGCAAAGACGGGAGGGTCCAACATAACCAGGGCGATAATTCGAATCACCTTCTGGGGTACGTGCGCAATGGGACTTACAGCTCTTGTCGGATATTTCTTTGGTGTAAATGCTGGCTGATTATGAATATGAATTCTCAAATACCACTACCGACTTAGCATTATGATCAAATCTGCTTAGCCGAATTTGTATTTACCCTGTACAATTACCATATTTCAACCCACAATCATTAACATCAATTCTCTGAACTATGAAAAGAAGAAATTTCATTAAAAGTGCTGCGGCTTTTTCATCTGTTACATTCCTGCCATCCTCGGTATGGAATGCCATCAAACAAACAAGATTAAGAACAGCGCACATCGGCGTGGGTGGAATGGGTCTGGCAGACCTGGGTGATATTTCTTCGCATAGCCTTGTAGATGTTGTGGCCCTTTGTGACGTTGATAGCAATAACCTTGCAGCTGCGTCAAAACTTCATGCACGCGCAAAAACTTTTCGTGATTATCGCAAGCTGTTTGAGCAGATGGGAAAAAACATTGATGCCGTTGTGGTTTCCACTCCGGATCATACCCATGCACCCGCCTCGATGATGGCCATGAACCTTAACAAACCCGTTTATTGTCAAAAACCGCTTACCCACCACGTTCTTGAGGCAAGAGCTGTTCGCAAGCTGGCGGAAGAGAAACAATTGGTTACACAAATGGGAATTCAGATCCATTCCTTCAAGGAATATCGATCAGCAGTACACCTGATTCAGAATGGTATTATTGGAAAAGTTCATACCGTAAGAGCGTGGTCACCCAAAAACTGGGGATATGATGGCGTGCCTCCAACAGGAAGTGATCCTGTTCCTGAAAACCTGGATTGGAACCTATGGCTTGGGACTGCGCCTGAACGTCCCTACAAGGAAGGTTATTACCACCCAGGGAATTGGCGTAAAGTGGTTGATTTTGGATGCGGAACGCTGGGTGACATGGGAGTCCACATCTTTGACACGCCCTATACTGCGCTTGGCCTTGATGTTCCTGCGACCATCATGACAGAATGCAGGGAACCTAACGGTTTTGGTTATCCTGAAAATAATGTGGTCACCTATGAATTCCCTGGAACGGAATTTACCACGAATACCTTGAAGTGGGTGTGGTATGACGGCCCCGGTGCGCCGGCAGATCACGAAGATCTTTCTTTACCGGGCAGTGACAAACTTCCAGAGCAGGGATCGATGTTCATCGGGGAAAAAGGCAGACTTCTTCTGCCCCACTGGGATTTTCCGAAATTGATTGTTGAAGGTAAATATGAAAAAGTCGACTACCCTGACCTCGAACCTGCAGATCACTATCATCAGTTTGTAGATGCATGCCTGGGACATGATATGCCCAGTGCGCCATTCTCCTATGCTGCAAGACTAACTGAAGCAATTCTACTTGGGGTTGTTGCCAGCAGGTTTCCCAACAAAACCCTGCACTGGAATAATGGCACACAATTATTCGATGAGTCGGAAGCCAATAAATACCTGACCAGTACCTATCGCAAATTCTAGGAACTGGATTAATTTGTACGAATTACTGAATGAATGGAAGGCAGTCTGCTTTCCATTCTTTTTTTGTACCTTGAATTCAGGCAAATACAATTCCTATGAATTCATACATCCCCACCTTCATGGCCATTTGCATGTTATGGTCATGTACTTCAGAAAATAATAATACAGAGGAATCTTTAACTACCGTATCCGAAAACAAAACACAGCCTGAATTCACAATTACAGGCCGCCAATCCATTGTTTACACGACGGCAAGCAATTCTGATCTTCGACTTCAAAAGACCAATACCCTGGCATTTGAGCCTGCCGGACAGCCACTGGAATATGAGGTATCAGTTTTTGTCAACCCGCATGAAACCTTCCAGTCGCTTGTGGGTATCGGAGGTGCTATCACAGACGCCTCGGCGGAAGTCTTTGCGGAACTGCCCCCTGAAAAACAGGAGGAATTTCTGAAAGCATATTATGATACCACCGACGGTATTGGCTATTCACTTTGCCGTACGCCCATCCATAGCTGCGATTTCAGCAGCGAAAGCTATACTTACATCGAAGAAGGGGATGCCGATCTCAGCACCTTCAGTATTGATCATGACCAGGCATATAAAATTCCCATGATCAAGCGGGCAATTGATGCAGCCGGTGGCGAACTGATGCTCTATGCCAGTCCATGGAGCCCCCCGGCATTCATGAAAGACAACAATAAAATGCTCCAGGGCGGAAAGCTTCTTCCCGAATTTGCGGATGCCTGGGCACTTTACTATACGAAGTTCATCAAAGCCTATGAAGCAGAAGGAATGCCGATCTGGGGTATTACAATTCAGAATGAACCTATGGCGACACAACGCTGGGAGTCATGTATCTATACCGCCGAGGAAGAGCGTGATTTTCTAAAGAATAACCTGGGCCCCACGATGGAAAGGGAAGGCCTCGGTGACAAGAATATCATTGTTTGGGATCATAACAGGGATCTGATCAATCACCGGGCCAATGTGATCTTCGAAGATCCCGATGCCGCAAAATATGCGTGGGGAATGGGATTTCACTGGTATGAGACCTGGACAGGCGGATCGCCGATGTTTGAGAACCTCGGAATTGTAAGGGATGCCTTTCCGAATGTGAACCTGATGTTTACCGAAGGTTGTCAGGAAGGCTTTACCCAGGAACGTTACCAGTTCTGGGCGCACGCCGAGCGATATGGGAGATCAATGATCAATGATTTTAACCAGGGCACACGTGGATGGACCGACTGGAATATCCTGCTGGACCAGAATGGCGGACCAAATCACGTGGGTAATTTTTGTTTCGCCCCGATTCATGGTGATACAGAAACGAAAGAACTGATCTATACACCCTCCTACTACTATATTGGCCATTTTTCAAAATTCATCCGGCCGGGTGCCACCCGCGTGAGTACTGCAAGCAGCCGAAGCCCGATCCTCAGTACTTCCTTCTTAAATGAAAACGGGAGTCTGATCACTGTCGTGATGAACCAGAGCGATCAGGAAATTGAATATAAACTTTATGTAGACTCGGAGGCAATTCAACTGACAATTCCTGCCCATGCCATCCAAACGCATGTTGTGGGTTGATAAATCAAGACTATTTCCAATGATGAAACGACTCCAACAGTCGAAGTTGTACGCGGTAATATTCAGTCTTATCCTTTCCGTTTCGTGTAGCATGGCCCAGTCACCATCGTGGGAAACCATTTTCAACGGCAAGGATCTCACCGGGTGGAAAATCAAGATAACAGGGCATGAGCTGAATGATAATTACAAAAATACTTTTGTTGTGCGTGATGGTAAGCTGGTTGTCTGCTACGACGAGTATGAGGAATTCAATGATAAGTTCGGACATATATTCTTCCATGAGAAGTTGTCTCATTTCAAGCTACGGCTTCAATATCGGTTTACAGGAGAACAGGTTGCAGGAGCCCCTGACTGGGCATACAAGAACAGCGGCGTAAAGTTCCACTCCCAGGCACCGGAAGACATCCCAAAGGACCAGAGGTTACTCGTGGCAATCGAAGCACAATTGCTGGGTGGTAACGGCAAAGATCCGAGGCCAACAGGAAATGTATGTACGGCAGGCACACACATTGAAATGAATGGTGAACTGATCACGCAGCACTGTATAAATTCAACATCTGAAACATTTCATGATGATCAGTGGGTCACGCTGGAAATCGAAGTTCATGGCAATGAAGAAATAATTCACAGAATAAACGGCGATATTGTACTGCAATATAATCATCCACAGCTCGATGATACCGATCCGTTTTCTGTAAGCCTTCTGGAACGGGGCATCCCCCGAATGCTGAAAGATGGCTATATCGCCCTGCAAGCTGAAAGTCATCCCGTTGAATTTCGCAATATTCAATTGATGCGGCTTCCAAAAACAAAGGATTGAAATTACAGAGCAGATTTTCACGTTTACGATCTTTTTCTCTTCTTGTAAGGAAGAAAACCACCTAACGATATGAAAGATCAGCTCACCCGGCGAAAGTTCGTAGAACGAAGCCTTAAACTCGGGGTAGCCCTGCCCCTTGCAGGCTCACAATTGATAGCCTGTTCTTCAAAAAGTGAAAATCAAAATATTCCCGACTCGCCGAAAAAACTGAATATTCTGATTTTAGGCGGGACGAGCTTCCTGGGACCTCACCAGATCGCATATGCCATGGAACGCGGACATTCAATCACTACCTTCACCAGGGGAAAGACAATGCCCACGGTGCACCAGGAGCTGTTCGACCGGGTGACGATGCTTACCGGAGATCGTGCCGACGACCTTACAGCCCTGGAAACAGGCAATTGGGACGCAGTCATAGATAACTCCGGACATAATGTCGAATGGGCCGTGCAGAGTGCCAAACTGCTCAAAGACAAATGTGATCTGTACCTCTTCACCTCCTCAACCGGTGTTTATTACCCGTACCTGGGAAGTAATATTAAAGAAGATACGGACCTGGTACTGGTTGAACCTGAGGGTATAGAAGACGAAGAAATGAAAATCGAATACTGGTACGGGGTGATGAAAGCCAATTCCGAAATTGCCGTGAGGGAAAACTTCGGTGGCGACAGATCGATCATAGTTCGCCCCACGTATATGATCGGGCCTGCTGACAAATCCAACCGGTTTATTCACTGGCCAGTGCGCCTGGCAAGAGGCGGAGAAGTTCTTGTACCGGGCAAACCGGATGATCCGGTTCAATATGCGGATGTGAGGGATGTGGCAGAATGGATGATCCGGCTGATTGAAGAAAAAAATACCGGCACCTTTAATGCTGCAGGTCCTGCGGCTCCCCGGGGAATTCAGGCATTTGTCGACGAGGCCGCCACCGCATTCGATGTAAAGTCAACATTTATCAATATCGACGATTATGATTTCCTGAGTGAGCATCGCGTAACCAATATTGTTCCATGGATCATGCCAGTGGGTAATAACGCGGGCTCCGCATTGATCAATAATGAAAAGGGAATTGCCAATGGGCTTACTTTCCGCAATTTAAAGGATACGGTAACCGACACCTACAATTGGTGGTATTCCGACGCATTATCCGAAGAAGACCGAAATAAATTTGAAATGGACTCATGGTCTGTTATTGCCCGTGAAAGAGACCTGTTAGATAGCTGGAAAAACTATACCAAATCCTGATGCCTCATCATAAGAACTTTACCATGCATTTAAGAAATATTCTCATACTATTCCTTCTGACTGCTACGTGCGTGAATGCACAAACCGACAAGGGTAAAATTGATAAAAAATCCCTTATCCAGTCTGAAATAGAGCCTTCTGCAAAACATCGCTATTCAATTCAACTGGAAAAGGACAAGTTTGTCATTGTTCATGTTGCACAGCTGGGTGCCGACGTTGAAATTACCACCTTTGACCCGGAAGGGAAAATGCTGGAGAGTTTCGACAGTCCGAATGGCAGCAATGGAATTGAGCATGTTACCTTTTCAACAGATATTCCGGGTAATTATGCACTTGAAATATCCTCCCTGGAAGAGACCGAATCAGGCACATACTCCATCTCGATAATTGAAACAAGGGAACGCGCAACTACCCCCGAAGGTAAAGTGGATGAGATATTCAGTGCATGGGATACTGACCATACTCCCGGAGCCTCGGTCGCGGTACTGAAAGATGGGGAGGTCATCTTTTCAAAAGGCTACGGAATGGCAACCCTGGAATACGATGTTCCGATTACACCGGCAACGATTTTTCATATCGCATCCGTATCAAAACAGTTCACTGTATTCTCAATTTTGCTGTTGCAGAATGAAGGCAAGCTATCACTTGACGATGATATCCGAAAATACATCCCGGAGGTGCCTGATTTTGGCACAACGATTACACTTCGCCATCTGGCGTCCCATACCAGTGGACTAAGGGATCAATGGAACCTCCTGGCGATGGCGGGATGGCGACTGGATGATGTGATTACAACCGAGCAGGTATTGAAACTTGTAAGCCATCAGAAAGAACTTAATTTTCAGCCCGGTGATCAATACACCTATTGTAATACGGGCTTTACCCTGCTGGCCGAGGTAGTAGCGCGAGTATCCGGCAAATCATTCCCTGAGTTTACGGATGAAGAAATTTTCAAGCCCTTAGGAATGAATAATACCCTCTTCTATGATGATCACGAGCGAATTGTTCCGAACCGTGCTTATTCCTATGGCTCCTCGGATAATGGCTATAAGAAACGGGTACTTAGCTATGCCGTTGCAGGAGCTACCAGCCTTTTTACCACGGTTGAAGACCTTAGCCTGTGGGCCGATAATTTCAGGACGCTGAAAGTTGGGGATGCCGGAATCGTGGAGGAAATGAATACACCCTATGTACTCAATAATGGCGAAACATTTGGAGGCGCGCTCGGTCAGTTCGTCGGGGAATATAAAGGCTTGAAAGAAATTCAGCACGGAGGGGCCGATGCCGGCTACCGCACGTACCTGGCACGCTACCCGGATCAGAATGTGGCAGTTTCGGTATTCAGCAATGACGGAGGGTTTAATTCCGGGGCAATGGCGCATAAAGTAACCGATGTTTTTCTCTCTGATCTGCTGGTTGAAGACGTTAAATCCACCAATTCAGAAATGGTGGATGTTCCGTTGGACGATGTAATTCTGGAGCGTTATATCGGAAATTATGAAATGGAAGCCGGTTTTATTGCCAAAATAACCAGTGAGGATCAACATCTCTTCTTCCAAACTACGGGTGGAAAGAATAAATTGCTGGCCCGAAATGAGAATACCTTTTATATTCCTAACGCTGATGTGGTGTTCAACTTTGAGAACATTACTGAAGAAAAGGCATCCACGCTGCGCGTAGAAGCCGACGGAGATACCTATCCCGGAAAGCGAATAGCGCCCTTCGAGCCTTCAAGCGTCGATTTGTCAGAATACGAAGGAGAATATTTCAGTGATGAACTTTTCACGGCCTATCATTTCCGTGTGGTTGATGGGAAACTAATGGCTCAACATATCCGTCATAGTGATTTTGAACTTATTCCAGAAAAACCGGATGCATTCCGGTCTACCGCCTGGTTCTTTGGTCAGGTCGAGTTTCTAAGGAACGAAAAAAATGAAATTACCGGATGCCGGGTATCATCAGGTCGGGTTCAAAATCTTAAGTTCAAAAAAGTCGGAAATGAGTAAGGTAAATATTCTCCTGTATCGGGCGGGCTTTTTGATTCTGATGGTTTTTCCGGTATTTACGATTCATGCCCAGGAATCATCGGATGATGAAATGGCAGTAAAAGAGGCAATAGATGAATTCTTTTATGCTTTGGAGGTTCAGGATTCAACCTTATTCATGCAAGGTGTACTTGAAAACGGGCAAAGCTGGTATGTTGTGGACGAAGGCGATAATGTGCGCTCGGGAATGCGGTATTTTAAAGACAGGAAGTTTGATCCCGAAACAGTGATCCAGGAAACTCCCCTGAGTTATGACATCAGGATTCACGAGCGCATCGCAGTAGCATGGGTGCCTTATACACTGGATATTAATGATACTTTCAGCCACTGTGGTGTAGATGTTTTCACACTGTTCAAAATGAATGAAGAATGGAAGATCCTGAATATTTCTTTTACAGTGGAGCCCGAGGGCTGTGCGGCGCTGGAATAGTCAGCCGTTAAACTACAGTTTTATCAGAATCAAATTTAAACTCACCCGTCATGAACATAGCTCTTCTCATAATGTCATTTCTGTTGTCGGTATCCTTTACAGAAAACGATCATTTAAAAATGAGTTTGGAATTTGAAGGATCCGCGGTTTCAGTGAATGCTATGTATTCAGCTGTAATTACAGGAAATAGTAATTCTATGTATTTTATGCTTAACCCGGGGTTTGCAATTGAAAGCATTACCTCCACGGATTTGAAATCATATGCACTTGAACCAAAGTCGGGTCGCCCTTTTCCATTTTACAAGCTCAATTTTAACCGTGAATTAAAGCAGGGAGAAATGGTGGATGTATCATTTGCCTATTCATTTGATCTTGAGGAAATGAATCATCTTAAGTCAAACTGGATTGAGTTGACCGTGGATAAACTATGGTTTCCAAATTTCAATGACATGGATAATAAATTTACGTATGATGTATCCATAGCCGGGTTTCCAGAAGCATTCAATGTAGTAGGTGATATGGATGCACTTCTGGAACGCAACAGATCTGACATTACTATCAAACTCACTGAACCATCAGCAGAAGTTCTGATCCTTGCAGGCGCAAATATGGAAACCGTCCGTTTCGAAGATTCGATAACTTTTATAGCCAATCGTAATACCCCCGATTCGATTCTGAATTCTATGCATGAAAAAATAAAAAATACAATCGGGTTTCTAAACAGATCCTTTGGCAGTGCAAAACCGCTTACTTCATTTCAGGTAGTATTGAGGAATACTTCATCCAGTGAACTTGGATATCAGACTGCCCGTAAAAACATGATCATTACGGGCACTGATTTTAACTCCTATTCCAATCTTTCTCACGAGGTAGCGCACTATTGGTGGTCGGATGCCGACTTCATAGAGGAGCCATGGATGAACGAATCATTCGCCAATTACAGTATGTACCTTGTCGAGGAAGAATTTAATCCGGATCAATACCCAAAGCTCCTGGAACGATACACCAAACAAGCTGAAAAAGCGCCTCCTGTTGCAAATGCAACGCTCTTTTCTGATAATGCTTACGCATCGTATTATATCAAAGGGTCAATTCTTCTGAAAGAGCTGGAAAAAAAGATCGGACGAAAAAAAATGATGACCTTATTAAAAGCCAGGGTTAAAAAGGGCATTACTACCACTGAAGGATTTTTATCTGAAATTGAAAAAACAAACGGGCCGGAAGTCAGGGAGTATTTTGATAGTTTGTTAAATCAATGATGCCTTACAGATATTCCTAAAAAAAAATTAATGCTTTTCAGAAAAATCAGATATACGCTAATCGGAAATGAAAAAGTATCCAGGTATTTAAAATATGCCATTGGAGAGATCATACTCGTTGTAATCGGGATTTTGGTTGCACTCCAGGTAAATAACTGGAACCAGGAACGCATTACCCGCATGAATACCCGAAATCTGCTGGTTGCCCTTGAGTCGGAGGTGCAACAGAATAAAGATCAGTTGCAAATTGTTTTTTCAAAGCATTATGAAAACCTGGAAGCAGGCAAGAAACTGATGCAACTTTTTGGCCGGCCGGTGGATCACCTTAACCAGGATAGTCTTTTTCAACTATTCAATAAATTCGGAGAAAACTTTACGTTTGACCCGAACAAAGGGGTTTTAAAATCGGCGGTTTCAACAGGTCAGATCGGGAACATTCGCAATGAGGAATTACGGTCATTGCTGGCCTCATTTGAGGATTTCGCTTTTGATGCCGGGGAAAGTGCACTGGAATTCAAAGAGATCCGCAATAATCAGTTCCGGCCAATACTTTTCACCTATATTGGATTCAGTGATGCCTGGCATCTACGCTACTCCTCCATACCGGCAAGCCAGTTTCCCCATAACATGAATGAAGTCTTTATGAACCAAACGCTCGAATCCTATGTGGCAAATCTGCTGGTGTTACGGCATGAATCCATTGAAGAGGAAGAAAGTCTCATGGCTTCCATCGACAGGATGCTGGTCCTTTTGTCCGAAGAAAAAGAGAGACTACGGTAGGTATGCTCTTCCGGAAAACATCCAATATGGAAATGTGAAAAATTTCCAAAGCTTATTATATTATCATTCTGAAATATGGAACAATGAAAAAAAACAGGATCAACTGGACTAATCATTTAATCGAATTATTCATTGTAATCATTGGCATTTCTATTGCTTTCTGGCTGAATAATGTATCGGTACGTGAAAAAGAACGTGTTCAGGAGATCGTTTATTTAAAAGACATTCTTCATGATCTGAAAATTGACAGCGCACGGTTGTCCAGAAACGTAAGTATTAACGAATTAAAACAGGAAAAGCTTTCCGCTGGTCTTGAATTCATTTCAGCAAAGGCGCCCATTGACAGCATCCTGTTTAAGGTGATTGAAATCGGAGGCTATGATTTCTTCACTCCTGACAATCTCACGCTCATATCGATGATGCAGAGTGGAGACCTGAAACTTATCCAATCCGAGGAAATTAAGCGTGAGCTGCTGCGTTTGCTGAAAATTTATGAATCTATTGACTTCATGCAGAAGAATTTTCTTCAGGCACTGGATGATAATTATTTTCCAATGTTGTTGAGCCAGGTTGATATGTCAAAAATGGAAGTGGCTGATCCCGATTTTTTCTATGGCATTGAAATCCGAAATTATACGATCTTCGCACTCAATGAGACAGGTCAGCATATTAATTCCTACAACTATGCACAAAAGCAAATTGGAAAACTGATGGCACTGATTAATTCTGAAATTTCGGACTGAATCGCAGCATCTTCCTGACCCACCTGTCCAGAGGACTTCTGATCAAAGTAGTGTTTCGCATTGATGATCATCAGGTAAAAATTCATCTGATGATGGTAATTTATCTCACTATCAAAACCATTTTTACCATGTCTGCACAACAGAAACAGGATCGAAGCACATGGGTCATTGGCGGAACCACCCTGATGGGGCTGGGTGTCGGATTTATTTTCCTCACCATATCGCCTTTTATCATGGTTGCATCGCTGTTAATCGGCATTGGACTGGGGCTCGTCATCGTGCCATTCCTTTCACATTACAGCGAGACGCATTAGCGGTGTACCCCATTCCCCCTTCAGGGGAAAATATAGGTGCCTTAACGGACAATCACAAAATTGATCCGAATGGGATTCAAGTATCTAAAGAATGCAACTACTATCGCTGTTCAAAAAGACAGCAACAAGCATAGCCCGTACTCATAATGACTGGCCTGTCTCATTAAAATACAGCGCGCAGATATTCTGCCAACAAAACCACGCCACCTAATTAAATATTTTAGTACCTTTTGATCCATATGCTCAAATTATTCAGAAAGGATCGGTTAAAGCTTTTGGCCGAAAACAGAATAAGTAAATACCTCCTATACGCGACTGGTGAAATTATTCTGGTTGTCATTGGCATTTTAATAGCTCTTCAGATCAATAGTATGTACGCCGAATCTGTACGGCTGGCCGCGGGTAAGCAGGCCAGAAACCGGCTCGCACAGGATCTCGTGAGCGACCAGAAAATTTATACCATTCGTACACGTTATTTCAAGGAGGCTATGGCACTTGGAGAGAAAGCGCTTCCCCTGCTCAACGGTGATCCGGAAGCATTGAATGACCCCTGGGAATCCGTATACGCTGCATACCAGGCGAGTCAGATCTGGCCTTTTCGTCCGAAAGATCAGACCTACGTCGAACTACAGAACGCCGGAAACCTGGACCTTATCGGCGGCCCTCTTGTTCAGGATGTGATGGCTTCCTATTACAAGGATGCCCAGGAAGAAATTGGCATTACATTCGGAGGCCCCGATTACTACAGGAAACTGATCAGGGAGCGAACTCCCTGGTGGGTTCAGGAATATATTTGGCAAAATTGTTACTCATTTGAAAAGGTTGCTAACTCTGCTGAAGAAATCGATGAGAAAAACAATTATTTGCCCCCCTGTCAGGCTCCCGGAAATATGGAAGCAATTCTGAAAACAGCCCAGGCATTGTCCGGAGATATAGAACTTGCCAATGCACTGCGAGGCAGACTTGCCGAACTTCATGTAACTTTGAGCTACATCACGAATCGTCAGGCGGAAGTTGACTCATTACTCATCATGGTTCGATATAACTGAAGTGTGTATCACTTAAAATCATGATACGTCACTGAACTTTGAATAAACCCATTTATCATCAGACCGTTTGAATCCTGATCAAAAATGAATTACTAGCAGTATGAAAGCCGCATACCGCACATCCTATGGAAACCAGGAAGTTCTTCAAATCAAGGAATTACCGGTTCCTGGCCAATCCGAGAATGATGTGATCATTAAAGTGACAGCAACCACCGTAAACCGCACCGATTGCGCCAACCTCACGGGGAAACCGCTGATCATGCAGCTTATCATCGGACTTGTCACGCCCAAATACCCGGTTCCGGGAACAGATTTCACCGGTGAAATTGTAGAAGCAGGTAAAAATGCAAAACGATTCAAGCCCGGGGACAGGGTTTGGGGATTTGATGATTCCGGCAAGGCTGCTTCCCAGGCAGAATATATGATATTCAATGAAAACAGGGGTATCGAATTGATGCCAGACACCATTAACCCAATTGAAGGAGTCGCATGTATTGAAGGCGTTCATTATGCCTATAATTTTATCAACAAAGTATCCTTAAAACCAGGCCAAAAAGCCATGGTGAATGGCGGCACCGGCGCCATAGGCTCAGCCCTTATTCAGATGCTGAATCACCATGGTCTCAGTGTAACGGCCACCTGCAGAGGTGAACATGCGGATATCGTAAAAGAACTCGGTGCGCACAGAATTATTGATTATACCTCTGCCGACTTTACGAAGGAGAACGAAATTTATGATTATGTCTTTGATGCGGTTGGTAAGAGCAGCTTCGGAAAATGCAAGAGACTACTTTCCGGCAGGGGAATATATATTTCGTCTGAATTAGGACCGAATTATGAAAACCCGTTTCTTGCAATGATAGCACCAATATCAAGCGGGAGAAAAGTTAAATTCCCGATACCTCTCAACATAAACGAAAGCCTGAAATATTCCACGGAACTGATCAGTGCGGGAGCATTCAAGCCTCTTATCGACCGGATGTATTCATTGGAAGAAGTAAAAGAAGCCTATGCCTATGTACTCTCAGGACAAAAAACAGGAAATGTAATTCTGAAGGTCCAAAACCCGGAAACTTAACACACGCAAAACCATTACCAATCATGAAAATTATATACCGCAGTTCTGCGCTCATGTTCATCCTGATAATGTTCTTTTTTGGATCTCATGCGCAGGAGAGCAAACTCACCATCACTATTTCCGTTTCAGATGAAATGAAAGATGACTTCCGTGACACCGGGCGATTGTATATCTTCCTGTCTCAGAATCCTCAGGTCGAACCAAGAACTCAAACCTGGCCAAACCCGATGTCACGGACTGAAATTTTTGCGAAAAATTTATCCGGTTGGGATATGAAAAATCCCCTGATTATTGGAAAAACAGAGGACTGGTCTTCCACAGCAAGCTGGAATCTGGATAATGTTCCGGCTGGTGAATACTTCGTGCAGGTATTGTGGGATCAGGATGAAGAGGAATCCCGAATCAATGCGCCGGGAAACCTGTATTCGGAAAAGCAACCCGTCAATTTGACCGACGATGCGACCGCGGTATTTTCACTTGATAAAAAAATAGGTGAAAGGTCAATCACTGAAAGTCCGCTTGCCACGGTAATAGATTTCAAAAGCGATACGTTGTCGAGCTGGTGGAAGAAACCAGTTCACCTTAAAGCATCGATTCTGTTCCCACACAACTATCAACCCGGGAATGCCTATACCATACGCTACAATGTAGCGGGATATGGAGGCCGTTATACCAGGATCAATTACCTGCTGAACGATGAGAAATTTATGTCCTGGTGGGATTCAGACGAAGCTCCACAAATCATCAGCGTATTCCTCGATGGAGAAGGTCCGTTCGGTGACTCCTACCAGATGGATTCTGAAAACAGCGGCCCGTATGGCTATGCCCTGATCAATGAGCTGATTCCCTACATAGAAGACGAATACCGTGGCACAGACAATGCGGCAACACGCTTCGTGGATGGATGCTCTACCGGCGGATGGGTATCGCTCGGACTACAACTATATTACCCTGATACGTTCGGAGGCGTTTTTTCCTTCAGTCCGGATGCCATTGAATTTGAGAATTATCAACTTATTAACATTTACAAGGATGAAAATGCCTATTACAATGAATTCGGATACAAGAGACCTGTGATGCGCAGTGTCCTGGGCGAGCCAATGCTTTCCCTTCAGGATTTTATCAACTATGAAAATGTTCTGAGCACAACGAATACCTATGTAAAGTCGGGCGGTCAATTCAGTGCCCACACCGCACTGTACAGTCCCAAAGGGCCTGATGGTTTACCCCTGCCGGTATTCGATCCCGAATCGGGTGAAATAGATCATGAGGTTGCTGAACACTGGAAAAAATATGATTTCAAGATCCATGCACAGGAGAACTGGGAAACACTGGGACCGAAAATTCAGGGCAAGGTATATATCTGGATGGGTGATATGGATAACTTCTATCTTAATCCCGCAACGCGAGCCTTTGCTGATTTCCTGGAAACAACTGAAAATCCAAAATCCGACGCGGTCGTGGAATTTTCCCCGATGAAAGGACATTGCGAGAACTATAACTACCAGTTGACCCTTCTTAAAATCCAGGAAAAAATGGCTGAATCTATGCGCTAAACAGAAATTTTTACGCGTATTTCATTAACTTCTCATATGAAGTACACAAAGCTGTTTATCCTCATAATAATATTTGCAGGGTGTCAAAAAAATAACGAATCAACGAATGCTGTCAACGGTGGCCAGGTTGCGGAGATTCCACCGCTTTCAGGTCTTTCACTCTTTATGACAGATCAAATGACGTTGGATAGCACATATGCCTATGGCGGCGGCGATTGTTTTGGTGACCTTTATCATTTCACCGGGAATGAAAGAATTATTGTGGTTGATTCCCTGACCTGTGGAGAATACGGGTTTACGTTCACCCATTACCTGCTGAACAGAAGTAATGATTTACAGGCTGTTCGGACATTGAAATGGGAATCCATTATCAATGCTGATGCAACGGATTACGTACATATTCTTTCGGAGCATCTCTTTGATTTCCAGGGTGACATGCCAACTTTCTACAGCCGAAGGGATACGATGGATAACCATTTTATTTCAATGGGGCACTACCCCGACAGTATTTCACTTCAGTTCAACACTGAATCTTCAGAAGACTATCAAACCGTTCATAAACAATGGAAAGCGCAACTTGAAAGTTTGTGGAAAAGGGATTTGGTTGAATAAAGGAAAACCATACTAACGATACTATATTTTAAGCCATGGAAATCATCAATTGTAATCTCACAATCATGGTCCATTCGTTGGAAGCATCGATACGATTCTATACCGAAACCCTCGGTTTTACCCTGAAAAACAGGTTCGGCAACCACTGGGCAGACATTGAAGGTCCTGGAATTAACCTGGGACTTCATCCGACTGCCGATGAAATTATTCAGGGAAATAACCTTCAGATAGGAATCAGGGTATCGGATTTAAATAAAGCTACGTCAGAGTTAATGGCAAAAGGATTACGGATGCAATCAAATGAAAATGATCAGGTCAATCTGAATTCCTTTTGCGATCCCGATGGTAATATTTTGTACCTTATCGAAATTTAATCAGGATCATGGCTTCAGATCAGGAATTTGTTTCTTTTGTTACAGACCAGCTTGACGCTGCCGGAGACGTGTTTGCTAAAAAAATGTTTGGGGAATATGGCGTCTACCTGGACGGGGTATTTTTCGGGTTAATCTGTGACAATCGGTTTTTTGTAAAACCAACGGAAGGCGGAAGGGCATTTATTGGAATTCCAACAGAGGCTCCCCCCTATCCCGGCGCAAAAAACAGTTTTTTAATAGAGGACAAACTGGAAGACCGGGACTGGCTTTGTCAACTTGTAAAAATTACTGTGAAAGAACTTCCCCCGCCAAAAAGGAAAAAATAACATCCACACGCACTTAAATTCATATGAATCCATCCCGAACCCTCCTGATTATCCTGCTCACCCTTTCCCTTGGGTGTAATACTTCGGAACCACCCACAAATGAACCGGACCAATCCGTGGACATCGGCCTGGATATGGCCAATATTAATTTACTCCTTGACAGTATCGGATCGGGGGTTTATCCGAATCGCCATAGCCTGCTCATTTACAAGAATGATAGCCTGGTTGTCGAAGAATACTTTTCGGGAGAAGATGAAATCTGGGGTGAAAAGATTGGATTTGTTCAGCACACAGATACAGTTCTTCATGATATGAGGAGTGTTTCAAAAAGTGTCGTTTCGGCTTGCATAGGAATTGCGATCGATATGGGCTTGATTAAAAGTACCGACCAATCGGTATTCGACTTTTTTGAAGACTATCAGCAGTACAAAAATGATGGACGCGAAAATATTACGATCAGGGATTTGCTTACAATGACTGCGGGATTGGAGTGGAATGAAAATGTTCCCTACACAAATCCAGAAAACAGCGAAATCCAGATGGATGAAAGCCCGGATAAGGTGGACTTTATTCTGAGCAGAAAGATGGTCACCACTCCGGGAACCGAATGGAATTACAGCGGTGGGACCACAGAGATCCTGGCTGAAATTATTCATAAAGTGAGTGGAAAAAATGTCCATGAATTTGCGAAGGAATACGTTTTCTCTCCAATAGGAATCACGCGGTCTGAATGGACAACCTTTCCTGGTTCAGGGGTGCCTGCCGCAGCATCCGGCTTACGACTCACTTCGCCGGATTTGTTGAAATTCGCAATTCTTTATCACAACAAAGGGATGTATAATGGAGATCAGATTATTCCGGCTTACTGGGTTGAAGAATCACTTAGCCCCCATGTAGGAAGACCCGGTGGCGGAGGATATGGTTATCAATTCTGGACATACAATTTAAAGGATGCACATGGAGAGCATGTAATTCCCGCCGCTGTAGGAAATGGTGATCAGCGAATTTACCTTGATTCTGAAAATGATATGGTCATCGTAACGACCGCCGGAAACTATAACCTGTGGGATATTGAAAAAAATGCATGGAGTATCCTGGAGAACATACATGCTTTTATCAGATAAACCTGCCCACAGGAAAGTTCTTTTCAGAACTATTTAATCGATCCAATACAGCCTGGAAAAATGGAAATCACCTTTCCTCCAATTCCTCATCAATCATCTCAACGGTATCCAGTATTTCCTGCCTGAGGTTCAGCAGTGTCCTGCTGATATTTCTAAAATTCAGCCTTGCGGTTTGAACTGTATTTAAAAATAGCTGGTCATCACGAAGTGCCGCATAATCGGCAGGGTAATATTGTACGGAATCTAAATCGGTATAAACGAAAACAAACCGCTCCCTCATCATCGGCCTGAAATATTCAATGAGATTATTCCCGAAATTAGCGATGGCATTCCGGGCAGAAGGAAACTTGACATTATATAATTCTACAATTCGTTCTTTCAGCAATGGATTCTGGATGACCTTTATGCCCTCATTCTCCAGTGTTTTGTTGGCAGTCACACCCCAAACGAGGTCTTTACTAAACATAAATGAACGGAATTTAAGGCTCATGGAATCGGGCATCTCCTGCATATTTTTCAATAAATGCAGGATCTCATTTGCGTTCCTGACGTCATGCAGCGCCTGGTCAATTTCCGGTTGCAGTTCATTTTCGATGTCTGAAAGAAGTGATTTTTTTATCTCCACAAGGATCTCCTTTTCAAGGTCCCTTTCCTTCCTGAATCCATTCCAGTTATTGATCTGTATTGCAATCAGAATACCAATCACTACCAGGATAATTTCCCCGATTGCATATCCGAGGTAGTGCCTTACCCGGTCAAGTGATTTCCTTCTTTTTCCTTTTAAAAAAGTACTCATGGAAGTTAAGATGCAGCAAAAAAAAATTAATTCAAATTTGAAAGGCCAGAATGAACCGGCCTGACAAGCTCTACAAACTGAAAGCGCGGACCAGATTGATCCGCGCTTTGCATTAGTAAGCCAACTATCGGAGCTTATATTTTCCTAAACCCGGGCTCAAAGGGCTTTTGAAATATGGTGGTTGTCCGGCGTCATGGACTTCTATCAATATGAGCGCATCCCAATCGTAAAACATTCCAATGAGATTATCATCCTTGTCGTACCACATGCCGTCTTTTATATAATCTGTAGATTTTGCCGCAACAAACTTTTGAAATTGAAACCATTTATCATTTCCCTTACCAAGCTTGTAGTGGAATGTGATCCATGCATCTGAATCCAGCCAGTCCTGGTAAATTCCATCTTTTGAAATCAGACCCTCATTCCAGTGCATGACAAGTTCCATATTCCTATATGCCCAAAATGGCAGCTGATCGGCCCACGGATATTTTTCAAGATAGGATTCATCATCCCCGGTATAGGGATCAATCCGCCAGAAGAACTCACCCTGGTAGAGGTAGTCTCCAACAATAGCATTCCAGACATTGCCATTAAAATGATGTGCATTCCAGTTATAGCCCCATTGGTCAAAACCATAGACCCTGGATTGATCATTGCTTTTTTGATCGGAAGTAACCGTTTCATTAACGGATTCTTCAACAATTTCATCATAGACCCTGTCTTCGCATGCCGTCACAAACAAGAAAAGCAAAGCCCAAATTCCTGTAAAAATTATAAAGTTTTTCATAGCTCTGATTGTTTAAATTACAGGGTCAATTTCGTCAAACAGGCTATGTCTGTCTTATCAAATTTGCGGCGAATCATATCAATTTTAACGTATGAATAATACTGATGACGCAGCGGCGGTTTCAAGCTCAGAGTTCTGTACTGAAGGGGGGTTCAGACAATATTAAATCCAGTTGACCAGCAATAAATTTAAATCTCGGATCACTTCTGAGACGATAGAAATCTGGTCTTATCAGCATGAGCGGAAGCCTTTCGTCCCGAAATTCATAGGCAATTTCGAGATAATCAATGGCTTCCGAAGGTTGATCCAACATCATATGTACTGTCGCAACAACCGTTGGGTTTGAACAAGTCTGTGGTGTTGGGCCCATTGCATTGTCCAGCCAATACCTCAGACTGTTATTAAAAGATTGATCCGTATAAAATTCGGCGATAACTTCATTGCCAATAACATTCTGAAAATTTTGCCAGCACTTTAAGGCTTGTGGTTTGTTGCCAGAATAAAAATATGCGTAACCCAGACCATCCCAGGCATAGCTGTATTCAGGAAATAACTCCAATACACCCTGATAGGCATCGATGGCATTTTCGAGTTCAGATGCGATGTAATATCGATCAGCCAGCAATGTTCCCGCTGCAGGGTTTAATGGATCGAGTCTGCGGGCTGTCGTGGCCTCTTCAATGGCTTGTGAATATTCACCCCGAAGGGCGTAATAATGAGACATCAACTCATGAGCCTCCGAAAGGCCTGGGTTGATCATTAGAGCTTGTTGCAAATTTTTTTTTAATGCATTCCAATCCCAGTCGATCAATAAATTAACTCTTGCCATCGCAATAAATGCCTGTGCAGAATTCTTATTTAATGCTAAAGCTGTTGTTGCTGCCGCATGACTTTTTACATGATTCAATTTCCTTTCCCCGATATCCTGGAGAAAACGGTTTTGTGAAATATAGGCACTGGAAAGAGCGGAATAGGACGGACTAAAGGTAGAATCCAGCTCGATGGATCGAAGCAGATAGCTCACCGACTTTTTCAGTGCGGCGGGAGTTTCCTGTTGCAGGAAATAAGCGCCCTTAAGATATAATTCCCTCGATTCAGAATATTCATTTATTTCATGAACAGAAAGTGCTGGAAATTCCGGATCGAGTTCATTTCTAATATCGGCTGAAATGAGTTCTGAAAGACTCAATATGTCAACCCTTGAAAACGAATATCGCTTTATCCAGCGTTGTTGTTCTTCAGGAAAGGGCTCAATCAGCTGAACATTTACCCAGATACTATCTTTTAATTGCTGGATGGAACCACTGATGATCAGGTCAACATCCAGTTGCCTGGCTATTTCTGCTGTTCCCGGAAAATCATCCTTAAAGCGCATGACCGATGCACGCGATATCACGCGCCACCGGCCCGCAGTTGACAGTTCATTAATGACCGATTCGGTCAGTCCATCTGAAATAAATTCTTCCGCCTCACTCAGGTTTGAGAAGGGTAAAATCGCAATGGAATGTGGCACCTTATCGCGGTTCAGGGGCAAATACATTCCCAGCAAGATTGCCGAAATTAAAAATACGCCCGACAATGAAATAATGCCCAGCAGAGGAACGGTTCTTCGACGTTCCTGCGTACCGGTTAATTCAGATGGTCCTGACCGAAAATCCCCTGGCGTTTCACCATAGCTATCATGAAAACACTTGACAAAATAGGAAGGGCTGCTGAAGCCCACCAAAAAGGCAATTTCAGAAATTGAATGGTCACTTGTTTTTAATAAAACGCGTGCCTCACCGAGTCTTTCATTTCGAATAAATTCGGAGACAGAAAACCCGGTGGCCTCCTTAACCCGGCGCAGAAGCTGTGATCTGCTCATGCCCATGTCCTCTGCCAACTCATTTACACCATAATGCTCCCTGGAGAGATTGTTTCGTATGGTTGATCTCACAGCTTCAATAAACCTGATCGGCATGATTACACTTCTTTGTTATCCAGTCATGTTTAAAGTAAATCAATCAAGGCTCTTTTACACTGATTTAAGTCATTCGTCATGGTAACTATTTTAATGATTCCTCAAATCCCGAATGATGAATAAATCTTTTTATCTTTCGGCCATGCCCGTGCGAAGCCATATCCTTCCTGTCATCGTGTTTTCCCAGTTTTGTTGTACTTCCTTGTGGTTTGCCGGCAATGGCGTCATGGCTTCTTTGGTCACAACATTTAACCTGCCTGCCACGGCCCTTCCTCATCTCACTTCTGCAGTTCAGTTCGGCTTCATATGCGGAACACTCATATTTGCATTGCTCACAATATCAGACCGGTTTCCTCCTTCCAGGGTCTTTTTTATCAGCGCTTTACTCGGCGCTTTTTTTAATGGTTTAACCATACTGGATATAAACACTTTCGCGACACTGATCAGCTGGCGTTTCGCTACCGGTTTTTTTCTTGCAGGCATTTACCCCGTGGGTATGAAAATTGCCTCGGATTATTTTGATAAAGGTCTCGGTAAGTCTCTCGGGTTCCTGGTGGGAGCCCTCGTCCTGGGCACTGCCTTCCCCCACCTGTTGAATCAATGGACAGGTTCCCTACCCTGGAAATCAGTGCTTCTTATAACCTCAATGCTTGCGGTTCTTGGCGGATCACTTATTTTAATATTTGTTCCGGACGGACCCTTTCGAACAAAAAGTCAGAAACTTCAGCTTTCAGCATTTTTCAAAGTTTTCGGTGAACGGGATTTCCGATCTGCCGCATTCGGTTATTTCGGCCATATGTGGGAACTGTATGCCTTTTGGGCCTTCGTCCCTGTAATGCTCGCTACATTTAAGTCCCTTCACCCGCAGGCAACATTTTCTTTACCGTTCTGGGCATTCCTCATTATCGGAATCGGAAGCATTGCCTGTATTGCGGGCGGGTATCTCTCCCAGGTATTCGGCACTAAACGAACCGCGCTCACAGCACTTTCCCTGTCCGGAATATGTTGTCTAATCAGTCCGTTTGCCTTCCTGGCGGGTTCGCAGGTAGTGTTCCTCCTATTTCTCCTCTGCTGGGGAATGGTTGTAATTGCAGATTCTCCGCTGTTTTCAACGCTTGTGGCTCAGAACGCAATTCCTGAGAACAAGGGAACCGCCCTAACCATTGTGAATTGCATTGGCTTTTCCATCACCATTTTCAGCATTCAGTTTCTGAATATTTTACAAACAACATTCAAGGTACAATATATCTTTATAGCCCTTGTACTCGGGCCTGTTGTAGGTCTGATTGCTTCCAGCATCAACAAAAAGAAAATTGTTCCAACGACAGAGGAAGTTATCCAAACTAAATAGTTTTTGTATATTGTTTTGACCAATCTAAAATTACATGAATCACAAAATCTATTTCCGATATTTCTTCGGATTCATCATGCTGTTGTCATTCCTCTTTACAGCATGTCAGCAAAAAAATACAGCCAGTCTCACCCCCGGAGAAGGGTATGCAGAAGTTGAAGGAGGGAAAATATGGTATAAAGTTTCCGGGAGCGGTGATGCTGTTCCGCTGGTATTATTACACGGCGGTCCGGGCGCCGGAAGTTTTTATCTGAAACCATTTGAGAACCTGAGTTCAGACCGTCCCGTGATACGTTACGATCAATTGGGATGTGGGAAATCAGAAAATATCAGTGATACAACCTTATTTACGGTGAACAGGTTTGTTAGTGAACTGGAAGCTTTACGGACCCATTTAGGAATTCCAAAATGGCATATTTTGGGCCATTCATGGGGTACGATGCTGGCCGCAGCCTATTATGAGGCTCATCCCGATGCCGTAGCCTCACTTACCTTTGCGAGTCCGTGCCTTGTAAGTCAGGACTGGATAAGCAGCACCCGGGAATTACTGGAATCCTTTCCTGATTCCCTCAGGCAGGTGATCAACGATGCTGAAGCATCGGGTGATTTCAGCAACCCTGCCTATGAAACTGCCATGAACATATTTTACGAAAAGTATGTCTGGGGAACGAATCCGCCTGAGGCTGATTTCGACAGTACACTAACGACAATGAACAATGAGGTCTATGGCTATATGTGGGGGCCAAGCGAGTTCAACTTTACTGGTACATTAGCGACGTTCGACGCTACTGAAACCCTGAAAAAGATCAGTGTACCCACCCTGTTGACTGCAGGGGAAAACGACGAAATAAAGGAAAGCTATGTACGAAACTGGGCCCGCATGATCCCCGGCTCACAAGTCGAAATGATTGACAATGCCGTTCATCTTACAACCTGGAGTAATCCTGAAAAAACCATCAGTATCCAGCGAAAATTTCTAAACGAACTTTCCGAATAGCTAAGAAAAATATAGCAGGAATTATTTTAACAGATATCTCCGACATATCATCCAGCATATGAAACCAATTTACATTCTACCACTCGTTATACTTCTTTTCTTCTCCTGTTCATCCAGTGAAACAGAAAGCTCGCCTGATGGTGATTACCCTGTTATTAATGTTCCCGACGGGTTTGAAGTTACCATGTTATATTCACCAACCGAACATGGACAAGGATCGTGGGTATCCCTCACCCATGACGATCAGGGCCGGTTAATAACTTCAGATCAATATGGTCGTCTGTACCGTATCACTGTCGAAAATAATGGTGTAACCGTTGATAGCGTTAACCTTAATATTGGCAGCGCCCAGGGTCTTTTATGGAAAGACGGAGGTTTGTACGTTTCTGTGAATGCCCGCCCGGATGATAACTTCAATGGAAGCGGTGTATACAGGGTTACCGATACCGATGGTGATGATATTCTGGATGCCGTAGAACAACTGATCACACTGGAGGGAGACGGCGAACACGGTCCGCACGCCATTATTGAAGGTCCAGACGGCAATTCACTTTATCTCATCGCGGGAAACCATACACTGGTTCCCGAAAACTTCACATCAATACTGAATGCAAACTGGAAAGAAGACCGGTTATTCCCGGCCATCCTGGACCCTCGCGGACATGCCAACAACATAAAGCCTCCAGGGGGATGGATCGCCCGCTCAGATGATAACGGGCAGTCCTGGAACGTTATCGCGTCAGGATTCAGAAATGCGTATGATATCGCCTTCAACGCAGATGGTGAGCTTTTTACCTATGATTCTGATATGGAATGGGACCTTGGTTCACCCTGGTACCGCCCGACAAGGGTATGCCATGTGATTCCCGGGGCAGAATTCGGGTGGCGTACGGGGTCGGGCAAATGGCCGGCTTACTATCCGGATAACCTGCCGCCTGTGATCAATATCGGACAGGGATCTCCTACGGGCGTCACGTTTGGATATGGCGCGAAATTTCCGGCTGAATATCAAAACAGCCTGTTCATTTCCGACTGGAGCTTCGGAACGATTTATAAAATTGATATGAGCGAAAGTGGCGCTTCCTATGCCGCCGAAAAATCGGAATTCCTGTCAGGTACTCCTTTAGCTATCACAGACCTGATAATCGCACCGGATGGAAATATGTATTTCACTACAGGTGGAAGAAGAGGAACTTCATATTTATACCAGGTGCGGTATACCGGGAATTCGGAAACTCAACCCGTTCAAATGGCTTCCGGGAATAATCCGGCACGAACGGCAATGCATGCACTTATGGATCCCTCCGTGCCATTAGATGAAATCTGGAACGGTCTCTCAAGTGAAGATCGTTTCATCCGCTATACGGCACGTATAGCCCTGGAAAGACATCCGGTTGATACGTGGCTTCCTAAACTTCAGGCCGAAAGTGAAACCACTCCCCTATTTGAAGCATCCATCGCTGCCGCACACTCCAACGATATGCGGGTGAAGAATGCAGTACTTTCAAAACTCAGGTCAGTTAACCCCGAAGGACTTGATCTCCAGGGCAAGCTGGATCTGGTACGTGTCTACGCCCTGGCTTTCTCAAGGCTCGGAGCACCCGATAAAGATTTTATTACAAACCTCCCGGAATATCCCAGTGGAAATGCTGCACTTGACAGGGAGTTGAGCGAAATGCTCGTCTATCTGGACCATGCAGAAGTAATCGAGCCTACCCTCACGTTAATGGAGCAGGCCGAGGCAACAATAGAAGCAGATCTCACACCTGTGGATGTGCTCGAACGAAGCGAACAATATGGTCCTACCATCAAGGCGATGCACGAAAACAGGCCCGCTGAACAGGGCATCGCTCTGGCAAGAGCCCTCAGCCATCAGAAGTCGGGTTGGACGCCAGAACTTCGGGAGCAATATTTCAGATGGTTCTATCGCGCTTTACAAAAGAGCGGAGGGTGGAGTTATATTGGATTTGTTGAGCGTATCCGGCTGGAAGCGCTGGACCAGGTTCCAGCTGATGAACGTAAACAATTAGCCGAGATATCCGGCGAGGCACTGTTAAATCAGCCTGTTTACGATGCGGATGTACCTCCTCCCGCCGGACCCGGAAAAAACTGGCAAATCAGTATGGCTTCGGAAGTTGTGAATGGCCAGCTTGAAGGAAAAGACCTGAAACGCGGGGAAGAATTATACAAGGCGTTGCTCTGCGCCTCATGTCACAGCATGGATGGACAGGGAGGAAATGTAGGGCCTGACCTCACACAGGCAGGTACACGTTTCTCCAATTATGACCTGCTCATGGCCATGATCTCACCCAGTATGTCGATTTCAGACCAGTATGCTGCGACATTATTCACGCTGAAGGACGGTAATTCCATCGTTGGACGAGCTACACGAACTGCCGGTGATTCTGTATATGTTAATATAAACCCGTTTGGTAATGATGAAATTTCCATAGCGGCCGCTAACATTGAATCACAGGTTCCATCACCGGTATCGTTGATGCCCGGCGGACTGATCAATTCACTCAATGATGAAGAACTTCGCCAGTTGATGGCCTACCTGACTAAAAGCAGAAGTGAATAATAATTGTCAGCCCCACCCCTCTTATGGGGCAATATATGCTACATGGCGGACAGAATAAAACCTCGCTTCTCATTTGTAACAGATAATAATAATTAACTATTCTATAATTGATTTAACATATGTCACGATCACAGCTCTTTATTACCTTACCTGTACTTTGCCTGCTTTTCTTCCAGTGTAATCGCGAAAAAAAAGAATCATCAGCACCCGTTTATTCTCCCGTGAAAATAACAACCCGTTCAATGGAATTCAGCATGCCCGATTCCATACCTTCAGGTTGGAATACTTTTCAGTATGATAATAAATCGGGGGACATCCATTTTTTCGTGCTTGAAAAGTTGCCTGAAGGTATCACGCTTGAAGATTATAAAAGAGACATTATTTCTGTATTCGAAACTGCCCTCGATTATTTCAGCGAAGGCAAGATGGAAGAGGGCAGCCAGGAATTCGGAAAAATTCCGGAGTGGTTCAGCCGGGTGGAAAATGTGGGAGGTGTAGGATTGCTGGGTCCGCAAAGCATAGCCGAAGCAACCTTCTTCCTCGAGCCGGGCAATTATGCCATCGAATGCTATGTTCGGATGCCGAATGGCAGACCCCATGCGCTAATGGGTATGTTTGGTGAAATTACTGTAACTGATTCGGAATCAATGCTGAAAGCTCCTGATGCCGATCTGCCGATCACTATCTCCAGTACAGACGGTATCGCGTTTAACGATACAATTCCTGCCGGCGACTATTCATTTTCAGTTTATTATGATGACCAGCAAAAATATGAAAATATGATGGGGCATGATGTAAACCTTGTTCGCCTTGACTCTGCTGAAACAGATATCACCGTGCTCGCAAACTGGATGAACGCCGCGGACTTTACAGCCTTCAGAACCCCCGCCCCCGCAGGTTTTGCGTTTCTGGGAGGCATACAGGAATTACCTGCAGGACAAACGGGTTATTTCACAGCATCCCTTGGACCCGGAAGTTATGTTCTGATCTCCGAAGTCCCGCAGGCACTTTCCAGAAAATTATACAAACGATTTGAAGTAATTGAATAAAGGGATTAAGCCGTTATTCGTAACTTAACAATGAACTAAACACCCCGTCCCATGAAACGACGCAAATTCATTCAGGCTGCCTCCCTAACCTCAGCTATCCCTCTTTCGATGACATTTGGAAATGCACAGGCAACCTCACCTATGGCTGATGAGAAAGAGCTTTATGAGCTCAGAACCTATGAAGTGAAATTCGGAAGCAACCAATCCATGCTCGTGAGCTATTTGAAAGATGTGCTGCAACCCGCACTTAAACGTAAAGGGGCAAATCACTTCATACTTTTCAGTGAATATGGTATGAGCAATCCGGCCAACCTGCATTTATTGATCTCCTACCCCAACAGTTCTGTTTACCTGGACTCGCAAAATCTTCAGACTGACCAGGCATATGTCGCGGCAGCTGAGGCTTATGATAATATTCCGGCAGACCGTCCTGTTTTTAACCGTTATTCATCCTCACTCCTGCTGGCCTTTGATGGCTTGCCAAAGATGAATAATCCGATCGATGGAGCTTCAATTTTTGAACTCCGGACCTACGAAGGTTATTCGGAAGATGCCACACGCCGTAAAATAAAGATGTTTAATACGGAAGAAATAGAGCTATTCTACAAGACCGGCCTTCATCCTGTCTTTTTCGGTGATATGATCAGCGGACCCTACAGGCCAAGCCTCGTATATATGCTGGGATTTAAAGATATGGAGGAACGGGACGCGAACTGGAAGGTATTTGTTGATCATCCGGAATGGAAACGGATGTCGGCAAAACCGGAATATGCCAATTCAGTTTCCAATATTCGCCGTTTGTTTCTGAAACCAATGTAGCGGACATCCGGCTAAACAGGTTCAATTCAAAACATATATATACCTGTTATAAAAATTGAATTTGAAATGTATGGGTATTTAACTAACCTTCCTGTTTACTATCACCGTGAACAGAGCTATTCTCATATTTTTATTATTCCTTTTTCCCGTTGGAATCATCAGGGCACAGGATAATAATTCTGAAAAATTTCATCTGAATATCCAGGAAGCGGTTGATCCAATAAAGATTGATGGAATTCTTGATGAAGAAAGCTGGAAGCTTGCGGATGTGGCAAAGGATTTTTACAGGATAACCCCAATGGACACCGGTTTCGCTGAAGCAAAAACCGAAGTCATGATGACTTATGATGCTGAAAATATTTATGTCGCAGTAATCTGCTGGGACGACCTGCCCGGGAAAAATCTGATCGCTTCACTTCGCCGCGATTTTAACTTTTCAGCCAATGATAATTTCATCTTTTTCATGGACACCTTCCAGGATAAAACCAATGGTTTCTCCTTCGGAGCATCTGCCGGCGGGGCGCAGTGGGATGGATTACAATCCGACGGCGGTACGGTTGGGTTGGAATGGGATAACAAATGGTATTCAAAAGTAAAAAGAGAAGAGGGACGCCAGGTTCATGAATACATGATACCCTTCAAATCGATCCGGTACAAGGAAGGTATCGATGAGTGGGGTGTTAACTTTTCACGTTTAGACAATAAGCGGAATGAAAAATCCTCCTGGGCGCCGGTGCCAAGACAATTTCCGAGCTCTTCACTTGCCTTCGTAGGTACCTTGCACTGGGATAAACCTCCACCACCGCCCGGAACAAATATTTCGGTAATTCCCTATGTTTCCGGGAGAGCGGTAAAAAATCACGAAGAGGGCAGCGAGACTGATTACACGTTTGATGCAGGTTTTGATGCAAAAATTGCCGTTACCTCCTCACTCAACCTTGATCTTACGCTGAATCCTGATTTTTCACAGGTGGAGGTTGATCAGCAGGTTACCAACCTGAGCCGGTTTGAACTATTTTTCCCGGAACGAAGACAATTCTTCCTGGAAAACAGCGACCTGTTCGCAAATTTCGGTGACCGTAATATCCGTCCATTCTTCTCCCGGCGAATCGGTCTTACAAATCCCATCCTCACCGGTGCGCGCCTGAGTGGCAAGATCAATAAAGACTGGCGTATAGGTGTACTCGACATGATTACCAATCGCGTCGACAGCGTGAATTACCCGGGACAGAATTATTTTGTTGCTGCATTCCAGAGACGTGTGATGGAACGGTCGAATATTGCATTCATGGTTGTGAACCGGGATGGACTGGACGTGATGCAGGGGGATAGCCTTGCCAATAAATGGAACAGGGTCGTTGGTGCAGATTTCAACCTTTTTTCGGCCAACAACCTGTGGCAGGGTAAAGTATTTGTACACGGGTCATTCACACCGGACCAGCAGGATCTTTCACATGGTTTGCAACTGGAGTACACCGGTCAAAACCTCACCTTCGAATGGGAACATCAATATGTGGGGAGTGATTATGTGGCCGAGGTTGGGTTTGTTCCAAGAACAGGGTATCTGCGTCTGAATCCGGATGTAGGCTATAAGTGGTTTCCCAAATCAACCGTTGTGAACCGACATGGGCCTACCATGCGAAATCAATTCTATTTCACAAAAGGCTGGGGTTTTACAGATCACATTCTAAGTTTTGACTATGAACTTCTGCTCCTGAATACTGCCAGTTACCAGGTTGGCTATGAAGAGAGTTTTATTCAACTCACAGAACCATTCGACCCTACCAACAATGATAAGGAACCGCTGCCTGCAGGATCAGAACACCGTTTCCGACAGGTTGAATTTCAAATGACTTCAGACCGGCGTAACCGGTGGACCTATAACGCGGGAGTTAAGTACGGGGGTTTTTTCAATGGAAAACTTACCAACCTTCAGGGATCACTGAGCTATCGCTTTCAACCTTATGGCAGTATTGCTGTAACGGCAGATTTTAACCGGCTTACATTCGACGAGGAAGAAAATAATTCAGACTTTCTCCTGGTAGGGCCACGCCTCGATGTCACATTTACAGACAAGATATTTCTCACCACCTGGCTCCAGTATAATAATCAGATCGACAATGTAAATCTAAACGCCCGTTTTCAGTGGCGTTATGCGCCCGTATCTGACTTGTTCATAGTTTACACAGATAACTACTATTCCAATAATTTCAAGGTGAAAAACAGGGCAATTGTGATCAAACTTAATTACTGGTTGAATCTTTGACATTGTATGCAAAGCAACATAAATGATCCGCAGCCAATACAAGTGACCAAACGACTGGGTTCACTGGATTTCCTTCGGGGAATAGCGGTACTCGGGATCCTTGTGATCAATATAGAATCTTTTGCCTATGATGATCCGTGGAGTCCGTTCAAATACGGATACGACTCCGCGCTCGATGCGAATACCCGTTTCTGGGTGTACTTTCTTGCTCAGGGAAAGTTCTTCAGCATGTTCACATTGCTTTTTGGAGTCGGTTTCTTCATGTTCCTGGAACGGCTTCAGAGCCTTGGCCTGAAAGCCATGGATATTTACGCCCGTCGCCTCCTTTGGCTATTCATATTCGGAGTAGCACATACATACCTCATCTGGGATGGAGACGTGCTCTATCATTATGCAATCTGTGGCTTTTTACTATTTCCGTTCCGATCATTCAATTTGAAACAACTGGTAATTACAGTCTTTATTTTTACTGGTATTTTGTTCTATAACAGTTATGAGAGCGCCGAAAGGACAACCCATCTTCATGAGAAGGCAATACTGGCACAGCGTCTGCCAGCTACAGATCGTACAGATCAACAGGTTGCGGATATCACCGCATGGGAAAAGAGGACCTCAAAAGGCATTGCAGTAATTGACACAACTACGGTGAGAAATACTCTAGTTGAAAGTATCACGATAAACGCCGACCACTCAGGGGTACATAAAGGAAATGTGGTTTATCCCGGGATACTCTTCAGGACCCTGATCATGATGATTATTGGTATCATCCTTTACAAAACCGGAATCTTTTCAGAAATCAAAAATAAAAGATCGTATTGGTCCGTCACGCTCCTCTTGCTTCTTGTAGCATTCACAATCAATTATTTGCGTTATGACCACTGGACATTTCACTATTTCGAACCGGTAGAAACTGTATGGAGATCATGGTTATTTGCCCTTCCAAAGGAAACCCTGGGTGTTGCCTATATCCTGGTACTGAATGGATTTTACCACCAGTTTTTGAAGGGAAAAGACCTGAACCCAATCTCGCTTGCCGGTCGAATGGCATTGTCCAATTATATTATGCAAAGCATTATCTGTGCCGTTATTTTTTATGGATACGGATTCGGCCGGTATAATACGTTCAACAGGCATGAGCTTCTGTTTATCGTATCCGGTATTTGGGTATTCCAACTGATTTTCAGTACATGGTGGATGAAAACCCATAAGCAGGGTCCGCTGGAAGCATTATGGCGAAAACTAACTTATCGTAATTAAAGTCTGAAAGAAATGAAAAACGTCCTAACAGCATTATGCCTTACAAGTCTTCTCCTGGCCTGTTCTCCGGGTACAGAAAGTCATATTGGTGAAACCATTATTACCAAATGGCCCGACGAGAAAAAGGCGGCGTTATCCATCACTTTTGATGACGGGATCATCAACCAGCTGACCATCGCACGACCCATACTTGACAAGTACGATCTGAAAGGCACTTTCTTCATCATCACAGGAAAAGTGGAAGGTTCCCAGCCGGGTAAATTTATTGGCCGATCACCGGAAGAGATCATCAATGAGACCGCTGATTTTGAAACAAACGAAGACAATTTCTTTGAACGAGCGTCCCTTATCGCCTTTACAGGAACCTCAGAAGCCGAAGATTACCATGCCAGGGCAGGATCACTGTATGAACAGGGTAAAATTGAGGAAGCATATCTATTGCTGGATGAGGGATATTCAAAAATCAGAAATGGATCAATCAAGGATACCGACGATGTGGTTTTTCACAATAACGTGGAAGATACTACCACCTGGGATCAATATCGTTCCTATGCCGCCGATGGCCATGAAATTGCCAGCCATACGGTTACCCATCCCCGCCTTGCAGTTTTGGATGAAATTAACATGAAATATGAACTGGAGCAGAGCAAGGCCGATATCGAAAAGTACCTTGGCCCCGAATACACTTTTTCAGCCGAAGGTCCATATGGTACCGAAAACGAACGGGTTATGTCTTATGCCTATGACATTTATCCGGCTCTGCGAAACAGGATGCCGGAACCCTATCTTGAAGAATTAAACAGATCCAGTGATAAATCACCGTTGGATTCCGACAAGGAGTATGTACAATGGCAGCGAGGTGCCCTTACCCGCCACAGCGTCGACGATATGAAAAGCTGGGTGAATACTGCCTTATCAGGTTCAAATGTCTGGCTTGTACTGGTTTTTCATGGTGTTGAACAATTTGGCTGGGAGCCTAAAACCGGGGATGAGCTGGATCGGTATTTCAGTTTTGTAGGTGATCAGCGTGATTCCTTATGGGTTGATACATTCGGGAATGTTACTAAATATATCCGGGAGCGAAAGAATACAGCTATTGAAACGAAATCTGAAGATGACCGCATTTACATCCAGCTAAGCACTGAACTTGACCCGGAGTCGTACAACGTACCTGTAACCCTGAAGACCTATATTCCTGAATCATGGACAAAGATATCGATCACCGATCCAACCGGTAAAAATATTCAGGCTATCTTTAAGGATGATGCGAATGGTAAATACGCTCTGTTCAATGTGATACCATCCGCAGGAGAACTTGTTATACAAAAAAATTAACCTCAATAATAAACATGAAACACGCTTCATTAGTGCTGCTGATCCTTATCGCTGCGGCATGCTCAACAAAAACATCGGAAGAGTCATCGACCGCCACGGTTTCGGAAGAATCGATTGGGCGGCACATAGAACGTTTGGCGTCTGATGAGTTCATGGGCAGAATGCCCTTCTCAGAAGGAGAAACAAAAACAGTTGATTACCTGGAAAAGGAATTTTCCGCACTTGGACTGGAACCCGGAAACAATGGAAGTTTCTTCCAGGAAGTCCCGTTGGTTGAAATTACCGGAACCCCTTCCGAAACGATGCATATTACAGGGTCAGAAGAGTTTGATCTCGCTTTTTTCGATGATTTTGTCGCCAATACAACAAAGGTTGTAGATGAGGTGAGTCTCAATAATTCGGAACTCGTCTTTGCCGGTTATGGCATCGTTGCCCCGGAGTATGACTGGAATGACTATGACGGAATTGACTGGGCGGGCAAGACTGCTGTCGTGCTCGTGAATGATCCTGGTTTTGAATCAGGGGATTCCACCTTGTTCAAAGGAAATGAGATGACCTATTACGGTCGGTGGACCTACAAATATGAAGAAGGTGGCCGGCAGGGTGCCGCCGGAGTCCTGATCATACACGACACCAAACCTGCCAGCTATGGCTGGAATGTGGTGCAGTCAAGCTGGACCGGCCCACAGCAAAGCCTCGAAAGTGATGCGCCCAAATCCGATGTAATCGGGTGGGTATCGGGAGATGCTGCAGCCAGATTATTTAATGGAACAGGCCTGTCGGTAGATGAGTTGCGTACAATGGCCCGTCAGCCTGACTTTAAACCTGTCCCGTTAGGAAAAAGCGCTTCAGTCAACATCACCAATACCATCAAACGTGATCAGTCTAAAAACGTGGTTGCCGTACTGCCTGGAACCACGCGAAAAGATGAATACATCCTGTATTCTGCCCACTGGGACCATCTTGGTGTCGGCCGACCGGTAAATGGCGATTCCATATACAATGGCGCCGTGGACAATGCTTCAGGAACAGCTTGCCTGCTTGCCATCGCAGAAGCATTTACCAAAGGGCAGCAACCGGAACGATCCATCATATTCCTGGCGGTAACCGCCGAAGAACAGGGACTTCTTGGATCGGCATATTATGCTGAACATCCCATCTATCCCCCGCAAAAGACGGTGGCCAATATCAATATGGATGCGCTGGAGAGCCCTGGACCAATGAAAGATCTCACTATTACAGGTTACGGACATTCAGAAATGGATGAATATGCAGAACGCGCTGCAGAGAAGCAGGGCCGTTATATTATTCCGGACCCCGATGCTGAAAAAGGATACTTTTTTCGCTCAGATCATTTTAATTTTGCCAAAATCGGAATACCCGCATTGTATGCCAGCGGTTCCTATGAAGATTTCGAACATGGAGTAGATTATATCGCTGAGCAGAAGGAGGATTACCTTGAAAATAAATATCATCAGCCTGCGGATGAATATGTCCCCGGAGAAACCCCTCTTTCCGGCATACAATTCGACGCTCAGCTTCTGTATGAGGTTGGCAATACACTGGCCAATGAAGATTATTTCCCGAAATGGTACGAAACCAGCGAATTCAGGGCTGCCCGGGAGAAATAGACGATCCACAACACCTTAGTAATATCCGCCATTGCTTTTCAGTAATGGCGGTTTTTTTTGTAAAAAAGACTATCTTATAAAATCAAAAATCCCTCTTTAACGCTCAATTCATGAAACACTTATGCTACGTCGTCCTGATCATCGTCTCATATGCGGTGAATGCCCAGACAAAATCAATTCAAAATTCCCCTCCCCTGACATCAGCTTCCCCTGAAAGTGTTGGCATGTCATCTGAAAGACTTGCCCGGATCGATAATATGCTGCAGGAATCAATAGAAAAAAATGAAATTCCGGGTGCTGTGGCACTGGTTGCACGCAATGGCAAGATCGTTTATCATAAGGCATTTGGAATGGATAAAAAAAATGATCCGTTCAAAACAGATGATATTTTCCGCATTGCCTCCCAGACCAAAGCCATCTCTGCGACGGCCGTGATGATACTCTGGGAAGAGGGGAAATTTCAATTGGATGATCCAATCGCCAAATATATCCCGGAGTTTGAAAATGCAGGCATTCTGGCAACGTTCAATGAGGCTGATTCAACCTTTACAACCGCACCAACAGATAAACCCATTACCATTCGTCACCTGATAACACACACGTCCGGAATAGGATATGGTTTGATTGATGCCGACAAAAGATTTACCCAAATATATCAGAAAGCAGGAATTGTGGATGGTATTACAAAAGAACCTGTCCTGCTTGCAGACAACATTAAGAAGCTTGCCACCATGCCGCTGCACCATAATCCCGGTGAAAAATTCACTTACAGCGAAGGACTGGATGTACTGGGCAGACTTGTTGAAATAATTTCCGGTAAACCCCTGGACCAGTTTTTTCAGGATCGAATATTCAAACCCCTGAATATGAATGATACGTATTTCTATCTCCCGGAAAATAAATATGATCGCCTGGTAAATGTCATGACCAGAAAAGATGGCAAGCTTGTCCCTTATGAGTCGGGCGGACTGGGTGATTCCGACTTCCCGAAAGCCGGGGCTAAATCCTATTTTGGTGGTGGTGCCGGATTGGTTAGTACTGCTACCGACTATGCTTCATTTCTGCAGATGTACCTGAATAATGGTGAATTGAACGGCGTTCGCCTGCTGAGCCGTACAACAGTTCGCTCCATAATGAGCAATCAGATCGGCAATATCTGGGGCAATTCAGGGGCATATTATGGTCTCGCCTTCAGAGTAATTGATGAACGCGGTGAGGGAATGGGAGGACAGGGAAGTGAAGGGACATTCAATTGGGGCGGAGCTTTTAACACCCAATATTTTGCCGATCCCAAAGAAAATATTATCGGAATACTGCTGAAACAAACCCTGAATATTGGGGAGGAGCCAACCGGCTGGAAATTCAGAATATTAGTTGAAGCAGCAGTGGATGACTGATCATTTCAAATAAACAGGCCAATACCTTAATCCTTAACCACTACCTACATGAACTTTCGATTTATTACCCTTTGCATGGTGCTGGCCCTTATAGCGGGCTCAGCCATCACTTCTCATGCGCAAAACCTGACCGATGAGGCCAACACGCTGATCAGAAACCTATCCGAACCTTTGAAGGAACGTATGCTCTTCAGCCTCAATGATGAGGAACGGATGAATTTCCACTTCGTTCCACGCCAAAGAAAAGGAATTAACCTTCATGATCTGAATGAGCAACAGAGGGACATGGCTTTCGCACTGATCAGATCGTCACTCAGTGATGAGGGCCTTCGAAAGACAACAGAAATTATGGCCCTGGAAAATGTGCTGTACAAGATCGAGAATAACAAATTTAAATGGCCTGATGGCAGCCCGGGGCGGGATCCGCTGAATTATTATTTTTCAATTTTCGGAACACCTTCTGATACCGGGTTCTGGGGATGGAGATTCGAAGGTCATCATGTATCACTTAATTTTATGCTCAATGATAATAAGATCGTGTCCTCCACCCCGTCCTTTTTCGGGACGAATCCGGCCAAAGTGGATGTGGAGGATTTTGACAAAATCGAAGTACTGAAGCTTGAATCCGATCTGGGCTTTAGACTACTCGGATCCATGAGTGATGAACAGATGAAAATTGTACGCTTTTCAGAAGAGGCGCCAGGTAACATCTTTTCAGGTGCTAACCGGACCGCTACTGCCCTGGAACCAAAAGGTTTAATGTATCCGGCTATGACGACTGATCAGAAGGCAATATTCATGGACCTGCTGAATGTTTATATCGACAATTACGAGCTTGGATTTTCAAAACGTCTTCGGGCTAAAATTGAAGCTGCGGGAATAGAAAACCTGTCATTTTCATGGGCCGGAAGCCTCACCGCAGGAAGCGGCCATTACTATCGCATCCAGGGCCCTTCCCTGCTCATCGAATTTGATAATACGCAGAACAATGCCAATCATATCCACTCTGCGGTTCGCGACCTCACAAATGATTTCGCAGAAGATCTGCTGAAACAACATTATGAAAATCACCATTAATGAATGAATCACAGGATCCGTTTGAAGGTTCTGAAATCACGACTATACTCGTTGCTTCAGACCTTGAAAAGTCAAAAGAATTTTATGTGCAGGCATTAGGCGCCAGCCTTTTTAGGGAATATGGCGGCGATTCCGCGGTTATCCAACTTATGAATCATTGGATGTTGTTGGTAAAACCCGGCGGTCCGACAGAAGATAAGCCCAATACATATTTCAAAACACCCGGTAATAAGGAAGTCGTGAGTCACTCCTTCACCATCCGCGTTAAAAATTGCAGGCAAACCTATAAAATTCTTTCAGCTCGTGGCGTTGAATTCATTACGCCTCCGGTAACACGAGGATATGAAACCAGGTGTTTCTTCTATGACCCTGACGGGCATCTGTTTGAGATCAGTGAATATAACAGTGAATAGATTTCAGGTTTAGTCTTTTCCGTCCCGCTTATATTCTTCTGAATGCCGTTAAACGATATTGGCTTGCTTTTTAAGTTGATATTCCGCATTAATAGAATAGGATGCTTATGATTAATCTGAACATCCTGGTCCGTTTGACCATTATTATATTGAAACCAACGAAAAGCGAAGTGATTTCACAACCGATGTTGTGAATGGGTGATGAACAAAAAAACAATAATACTCAAGTATGGCGGAAACGCCATGACCAATAAAAATGTCCAAAAAGATCTTGTTAAGGAGATATGTCATCTCAAGGAAAAAGGGAATGATATAGTCATCGTGCATGGCGGGGGTCCCTTTATTCAGGAAGCACTGGATGATGCAGAAATTCATTCTGAATTTATTGATGGCCAGCGGAAGACTTCCACCGAAGCATTGAAAAAGGTAGAAATGGTCCTCAAAGGTCAGGTAAATGGAGTGCTTGTGAACCTGATCAATACATTGGGATTTAAAGCTGTCGGACTGTCGGGTAAGGACGGCCGAATGGTAATTGCAAGGAAAAGATATCACCACAAAACAGAAAATGGTCAGACACAGCAAATTGACCTTGGCCAGGTAGGTGATGTGGATCATGTGAATCCCGGCCTGCTGAATTTACTTATCAAAAACGACTTTATCCCTGTAATTACATGTCTTGCCTCCGATGAGAAAGGCAATGATTTCAATATCAATGGCGATGTATTTGCCGGGCATATTGCCGCGGCGCTGGAGGCAGACGAATACATTGTGCTCACCGATGTCGACGGCCTGCTGGAGGATATCCAAAACCCCGGCTCTCTTATCACCGACATCAGGGTGGAAGAAATCGCATCTATGATCGACCGGAAGATTATATCAGGAGGAATGATCCCGAAAATCGAAGCCTGTATTACAGCACTCGAGAACGGAGCCCGTTCTGTCCGAATTATTAACGGTACTCAACCTGCCCAATTAGGCGACGTTGCCCATCATGGTACACGAATCACTAAATAAACAAATAACAATAAATGGATATATCCACCAACAAATCATTACATACAACAGATCAGCAATATTACCTGCAAACCTTCCGCAGATTTCCCCTCGCCATGGAACGTGGTGAAGGATGCTACCTGTGGGATGTCGAAGGCAATAAATATATTGACGCCCTCGCGGGTATCGCCGTGAACAATGTTGGGCATTGTCATCCCAAGGTCGTAAAAGCCATTCAGGATCAGGCAGGCAGGCTTACGCATATATCAAATTTTTTTGTGAGTGTACCCCAGGTACAACTATCAGAAAAACTGGTTTCACTGAGCGGACTGGAGAGGGTTTTCTTTACGAACAGCGGTGCTGAATCCCTTGAAGGAGCTATAAAGATTGCACGAAAATATGCCCACAGCCGAAACCGTGGCGGTACTATCATTTCATTTCACAATTCATTCCACGGCCGAACCATGGCAACGATTGCCACCGGCCAGAAGAAATACCAGGAAGGGTTCGACCCCATTCCAACCGGTTTCCGTCATGTGCCTTTCAACGACCTTGAAGCCGTGAAGGAAGCCATTGATCATGAAACAGCCGCCATCTTAATAGAGCCCATACAAGGGGAAGGTGGTATTAATGTAGCCGACCAAGAGTTTCTCAAAGCGCTGCGTGCCCTTTGTGATCAACATGATATAGTCCTGATCTTTGACGAAGTTCAATGTGGAATCGGACGAACCGGACATTGGTTTGCGAAAGATTATTTTGGCGTTCAACCCGATATCATGACCCTCGCCAAAGGGCTCGGTGGTGGAGTACCAATCGGTGCGATCCTTTCCAATGAAAAGGTAAGCAGTGCCATTAACTTCGGTGATCACGGAACGACCTTCGGGGGCAATCCACTTGTGTGCGCCGCCTCCCTGGCAACGCTTGAAGTGATCGGGGAAGAGCATCTCCTGGAACATGCCAGGGATATGGGACAATGGCTTAAAGGACAAATAGAGGCACTGAATGAACCCTCCATCAAAGAAATCCGGGGAACAGGACTTATGCTGGGAATCGTATTTGATATGGAGACCAAACCTCTTGTGCTTGAAATGATGAAACATGGAGTAATTGCTAATGCCACGGCAGGCAATGTGCTTCGCCTGGTGCCTCCGTTAATTATTACAAAAAAAGAACTTTCAACTATCCTCGATGTCATGGTTACGTCACTGCAAAACCTGAAACATCATGCGTAAAAAGAATGTAGCTATTATAGGTGCTACGGGTTTCACCGGCTCTGAACTTGTCAGGATCCTCAATTACCATCCGAACATAGAAATCAGTGTTATCACATCTGAAAGCCGTAAGGGAGAACAGTTTTCCGATGTCCATCCTTTCTTCAAGAATATCATAGATATTGAACTGCAATCTGTGGAATCCATAGATGAGTTTGAGATTGATGCGGCATTTCTGGCTTTACCCCATGGCATTTCCATGGGTTTTGCTGAAAAATTTTTAAACAAAGGAATTCCGGTGATTGACTTATCCGGTGATTTCAGGCTAAGCTCGCCTGAAGTATATGCCAAATGGTATAACCAGTCACATAGCTTCCAGGAAGGTTTTGATTTAGCTGTCTATGGTATCCCTGAGTTATTCAGTGAAGAAATATCAAAATCAACCCTCATAGCCAATCCAGGTTGTTATCCAACAAGTGTAATTCTGGGGGCCGCTCCCCTATTGAAAAATAATCTGGCAGATCCCGACTCCATTATTGCTGATTCTAAATCAGGCGTCACAGGTGCGGGCGTCAAAGCAAAGCCTGTGAATCATTTTTCATCGGTGAACGATAATTTTAAAGCTTACGGACTTAAAAGCCACCGGCATTCGATTGAAATACAGGAACAGCTTGAAAATCTATCGGGCACAGATGCACGTATTCAATTTACTCCCCACCTGCTGCCGGTCGACAGGGGGATCCTTTCAACCATATACCTCAAACCCGTGTCGGATACTTTCAATGAAAAAATATTGAAGGATTTGTACATGGACTTTTATTCAGAAAAGCCTTTCATACGCCTCCTGGATGATTCTCCATCTATTAAAAATGTTAGGGGGACAAACTATTGCGACATTCACACAACATTTGACGAGCGTACTGGAAATATTATTGTCATCAGTGCTATTGATAACCTTGTGAAAGGAGCAGCCGGGCAGGCGATTCAAAATTTAAATCTGATTTTTAACTGGGACGAATCAACAGGTTTGGAAATGATTCCTTTATGCCCATAATAAAACAACCATGATAAAGAATATAACCAATGTAAGGGGAATAAAATGCTGGGGAGCACACACAGGAGTAAAATCTCTACGCCGGGATCTGGCTTTAATCTACTCCGAAGTCCCGGCGAGTGCCGCTGCAGTTTTTACACAGAATAAAGTAATTGCAGAGCCCATAAAACTGTCCAAAAAACATATGGCAGATGGTAAAATCCAGGCCATTGCCATCAATGCCGGAAATGCCAATGCCTGCACAGGCGAACAGGGATATGCGGGTGCCGAGGCGATGGCTAAAACCCTGGCCAAGGAACTGAATATTAAAAAGGACCTTGTACTTGTGGCGTCGACCGGCCTGATTGGTGAACCCTTCCCAACGGAAGAAATTGTCAATGGTATCAAGGAAAATGTACCCAAGCTGTCCTCCAAATCAAATGCGGGTTCGTTTGCCGCAAATGCCATTCTCACTACTGACACCTTTGCCAAAGAGGGTTTTGTGGAATTTGAAATGGACGGCCATGAAATTAACATGGCCGGTATTGCAAAGGGCTCCGGTATGATCCACCCAAACATGGCGACCATGCTGGCATTCATTGTTACCGATGCTGCCATTGAACCGAACCTACTGCAGGATACGGTAAAAGAGCTGGTAGATGAGTCTTTTAATATGATTACCGTGGATGGCGACACATCCACGAATGATATGGTTGCCGTCCTGGCCAATGGGCTTGCCGAGAATAACATCTTGAAATCCCGTAAAGATCCGGGGTATGAAAAATTCAGGGAGGAACTTGGGAACCTTATGGTGCACCTTGCCAAACTTATCGTATCGGATGGCGAAGGGGCCTCAAAATTTATTGAATATCAGGTGATTAATGCTCCTGATGTAAAAAATGCCCGAAAGTTCGTTCGATCAATATCTGATTCCACCCTTGTAAAAGCCGCTATGTTTGGCCGGGACCCCAATTGGGGAAGGATCATTTGTGCAGCCGGCAATGCTGGTGTGAAATTCAGTTATAAGGATGCTGATCTATACCTCGGTGACGAATCAAAGCAAATCCAGGTGCTCGAAAAAGGTCAGCCGCTCGACTATGACCGAAATTATATGAAAAAGCTACTGCGGGAATCACACATTCAGATTATCCTCGATCTGAATAACGGCAGTGCTACAGCCAAGGGCTGGGGGGCCGATTTATCGACGGATTATGTCATGTTCAATTCGGTATACACAACATAAAATCGAATAAGAATTGAAGTAAATGGCAACTCCTATCAAAAAGACAGGATTGTTGTAAGGCCTTTCAGTGATTGACAATTGCTTTTATTTATTAACTTATAATCAAATTGTTAACTCGAAATTTGATTTAAATTAATTTGCATGAAACGCACTATACTGGTTCTCCTTGCACTGATTTCATTTTATCCTTCTTTTACTCAATCAACCTCTGTTGAAGAACAGAATAAAGCCCTGGCCAGGGGATTTTATGATGATCTTTGGTTTTCCAACAATACCGATAATTACGTAAAATATATGGCCGACACTTATATAGCACATGATATTGGTGACCGTGAAGGAGTTGTTGAGCAGGCAATTGAGCAGAAAAACATTGCTGACTTTTTCTGGGAAAATGGTGACTGGCATTGTACCTATGATTATCAGATTGCTGAAGGGGACCTCGTGGCAACACGCTGGATTGCACGCTATGAACCCAAAACCCTGTTCGGTAAAATTGTTCTTGGAAAGCATGAAATACCTATCATCAATGTCTTTCGGTTTAAAGATGGAAAAATTGTGGAACTCTGGAACCATCGTCATGATATTGATGGTCCGATGACCAAACGATTCACACTCCAGGGACTGGCGATTGGTTTATTGATAGCGCTGATACCAACTTTCTTTGCTTTTCGCTATCGCCGAAAGTTAAAGCAACTTTCTGCTTAATTACATGTCTATCATTATTAACTTAAAATCAGGTAAATGATGGGGATTTTAAAATGCCTACACTGAAAAAATATTGGACCATCCCACTGACGGTAATCCTGAGCATTGTACTACTTAATTATATTTTGGGGTACTGGATTGAAGCTCGTCTTCAACAATTGTTGAATGGGACAGAAAGAAAAAGCTACAAAATCAGTTACAATGGAATTGATCTTCACAATTTTTTTAATGGGGCGACAATTGAATCCCTGGAAATTATTCCGATGGAAGATAGTATACAGGAAGTACCTGTCCGCATATTTGGTTCTGCAGAACGTGTTGAAATAAGTGGTCTTCATTGGATACGGTTATTGGCCAACAGATCACTTCAAGTGAACTCAATAATCTTTGATCGCCCTGAGTTCAGAGTATATATCAGTAATGATTCGACCCAACGAAGTCAAACGGGAAAGAGCATCCAGGAATTGTTTCGTGAGGTATTAAATGGTGCAGAAGTCCGGGAATTTAAGCTTGCCTCCGGAAACGCCTCATTTATGAAATTGAATGATTCAGATACTATCCAGGTAGCAAGGATCGGTCATGTAGATATCGAGGCATTCAACATTGAAACAGATACGTTGCTTCTTACATACATCATTCCATTTAAACTGGAACGCATTAACACCATGCTCTCAGGGATCCGGTATAATGTCAATGATTATTCGGTAATGACGATTGAAAATGCAGGTTATGATTCCGATAGCATGGTTTTATCCTTCAGCAACGCCTCATTAAAATTAAACGAGGAGTGGATTGATGTTAGCCAGAAGTTAGGCTTTCAAACCGATCTGTTTGAGTTTGACCTAAAGTCACTGTCGATAAATAATCTCCGGGCAAAAAGCACACTCTTTGACTCGCTGGATATTGAAGCAGCTACTATTCATTTTGATAGTATGATCCTGCGTGATTATCGGAATAAAAATATTCCGAGGCCTCAAGAAAATATAAAACCATTGTTTGCGGGCATGGTTAATCTAATTCCATTCCCACTGAAGGTAGATTCAGTTGTGGTCTCCAACAGTACAATTTCCTACACCGAACTTGATGTAAATAAAGATGCCCCGGGAACCATTACATTTAACAATGTTGAAAGCGTATTCAAGGGCATCTCAACATATCCAGAAGCGAAACGGAATTTTGACAGAATTGAAGTGAGTGCTTCAGGAGATATCAATGGTGATACACGACTTCAGCTGGATCTCCTTGTACCATATAATGGAGATCGTTTTTATGCCGATGCAACATTTACAAATATGGATGCACGTGTCTTAAACAAAACAATTCGAAACCTGGCAGGAATCGCCATTAATTCAGGGGATATCAGCGCATTCCATTTTACGATGGATGCAAATCCAATCAATTCGAAAAACACCCTGATTCTGGACTACAAAAACCTTGAACTCGCATTACTGGTTGAAAACAAGGAATCTGAATTAAAACGCCTTGGCTTTCTTTCAGGCTTGTTTAATTCGGCCATTCGACAAAACAATATGCCATCCGAAAAAGGATATCAGTCTGCGGAATATATCTCAACCAGAAACCAGGAACGGGGACCTTTCAATTTCATGTGGCAGGGAATTAAGGACGGAATGGTTTACATCATTCCCTCAGACGCTGCGGCACTTCTCATCAACCAAAAAAAGAAATAGCGCGCAGTTTGATATTTAACAATTCATGATTAATTATCGTATGATTAATCATGACCCGTTCAACTTTATGCATCCTCCTTTTTTTATGTGTTTCGATTATTAAATCCGAAGCTCATCCTGCCTGGGGAATAACTGTAGACTCAAAAGGAAATATTTACTTCGCTGATATTCTGCACAATCAACGCGGATCACTCTGGAAATTGACACATGACGGAAATCTCGTATTGCTTGCGCGCAATTTTCATGCACATAACGTATCGCTTGACGGGAATGAAAACCTCATAAGTTCGAACGGTGAAGAACATCATACACTCATTCGATTTTATCCTGACGGCCGAAGGGATACCCTATTCAGCACACACAATTACAATCAATTTTTCGGGGGCAATGCAACCATCGGTCCACAAGGTGAAATCTATTTTGGAATCGAAAATCATATCTGGAAACTGCAACCAGATGGTACCCGGAAAAAAATTAGTGATTATGCTTTCGGCTGGAATCAGGCCATCTATGTGGATCCCGATGGTATAGTATATGGACCGGATATTGGTTCTGGCAGCGGGTGGCTGGTTCGGATTGACAAGAGTGGTAAAGCCACCGTACTGGCAAAAGATCTTATTACAAGACTGAATCGCCCCTATGATAAACATGATGACATTTTACTTGGTATGACAAAGGGGCCCGACGGAGCCATTTATATTGCAGAGAAAGCAGGGCAACAGATTATCCGTATTACCCAAAAAGGAGTCAAATCAACATTTTACAAGACCGAGGATGAATGGTTCCCCTCGGCTATTGCATTTCAAAACAATAGTGCTTTTATCCTTGAATATCACCTTAATAACCGGTCAGGCCCAAGGATTATCAGGGTCGATAATAATGGTGTACAAACAGAAATATTTAACTATGAAACCTACAGAGAAGGTTCTTCCCCGCCGACATATCCGATAATTTTAATTTTATGTATTGCGAGTTTACTGGTCATTCATTTTTTTCGGAAACAAAGAAATAATAATTATCATCCCGATTATTCTTTCTTATTTTAACATCATATAATATCATTTAATCCTACATTCTATGGGTCTATTCTGGAATCTTATTCAACAAAGTCAAATCAGTCAGCAAAGCGAACGTGCCTCAACGCTGGAGGCACGGGTTCAGTATTTGGAAGTGGAACTTCGAAAAACCCAGGAACTCCTGATCAAAACGCTAACGGCACTGGAAGAATATACCGGCAGTGATATTAATAATGACGGCAGGATAGGGTGATTAAAAAGGCGAAACTCATTTTTGAAATGGAACTGTCCTCATAATTATTACCTTTTTTCTTCGGCATACATCACCGTTATCACCAGAAATATGTACTTTTCACTTTCATTTTTTCCCGATTTAGAATCCCGGCATGAAAAGTACCATAGAAAAATTTTACCGAGCGTTTGGAGATCTCGACGCGGACCGTATGCTGGAATGTTATCATAAAGAGATCGTATTTGAAGATCCCGCGTTCGGAAAGCTCGAAGGCGAACATGCCTGTAATATGTGGCGAATGCTCTGTAATTCGCAACGTGGTAAGGATTTCCAAATCCATGCATCAAATTTTGAGTATGCCGAAGAAATAGGTAGCGCACACTGGGAAGCCTATTATATCTTCAGCAAGACGGGCAGAAAAGTCCATAATATTGTGAAAGCATCCTTTGAATTCAGGGACGGCCTTATTATTCATCATGTGGATGACTTTGACCTCAAATCATGGGCTAAACAGGCGCTTGGATTAACAGGCCGTTTATTTGGAGGCACCAAAGGATTTAAAACAAAAATGCAGCAGCAAACACAAACATTACTGAAGGATTATGAACGCCGTACAGCAGAATAAGGAGTTACGATCAAATTAACCATGGTTCGCAAGTCATCCCTTTTTTTCCTGATCGCCCTATTCCTGGTTGCAATGGTTTGTGGGTGCACCTTTGACAATTCATTTCTTAAGCCCACCAAATTTTCCAGGGCACAGAATCGTATTGTGGCTTCCGGCGCTTCAGATACTACAACATTAGTCGTATCCGGACGAAACCTGCAGCCATCCATTACTTCGACATCCCGTAAAAATGATCTTTCCAATGTGACCATTACCGGATTCACGTTTATCTCGGAATCCGGCAGCAATTTAAACGGATGGTTGCTCAAACCTGCTAACCAGAAAGCCAAAACCTCTATTATACATCTCCACGGAAATGGAGGTTTCCTTTTATCACACCTTGATTTTGGAACGGCAATGGTGAAGCAAGGATACCAGGTTTTTATGTTTGATTATAGCGGATTCGGCTATTCGAGCGGGGAGTCAACCCGGAATAATAGTATGTCTGACGCACTCTCTGCCATCGATTATGCAACATCGCTTCCCGAATTTGAAGGAACTAAAATAGTACTCTATGGCCAGTCCTTTGGTGGTCACCTTGCCCCCATGGCAGGAATTGAGCGGGAAGATAAAATTGATTTGTTGGTAATTGAAGGTGCATTCACTTCCTATCCAGCCATCGCGGGAAAACAGGTTCCCATTCTCGGATCAGTGCTGGTTAAAGGCGGGAATTCTGCCGTTAAATCTCTGCCCGATTTCCATAAGCCGGTCCTGATTATTCATAGCCGGGAGGATAAGACCATACCGTTTAAAATGGGGGAGAAATTATATGATAAGGCCAATGACCCCAGGCAATTTCTGGCAATCGATGGTTGCCATATCTGTGGGCCAACGCTCTATCCGTCAGAAATCTCGGAAAAAATTGATGAAATCGTTGAAAGTTACTAAGTACTGATCTGTACTTTTATAGTCATTTGTGAAGCATGGAAGATTTCAAGCCAATTATCAGGGTGATCGAGGAAGACTATGAAATCCCTCAGTTTGGAAAGCACCGGCGTATCTCCGCCCTTTTGCCGCATGATTACGAGGAGAATGATAAAACTTATCCCGTTTTGTATTTACAGGATGGACAGAACCTGTTTAATCCGAACGCACCGTTTGGTGATTGGGGTATCGACAAGTCTCTGACATCAATGGCAAAGGAAGGACTTAATGACCTCATTATCATAGCTATAGATCATGGGGAAAAAGAGCGAATCAAGGAATACCTCCCGTTCAAAGACACAAGACTGGGGCCCGGAGACGGAGATCGATATGTGGAATTTATGATCAAAAAGCTTAAACCGTATGTTGATCGTACGTTCCGTGTAAAGCCTGACCGACTTAATACCGGGATCGGGGGAAGCTCCATGGGCGGCCTGATAAGTCTGTATGCAGGTCTTACCCGGTCAGACCATTTCGCCAAACTGATGGTTTTTTCGCCCAGTCTGTGGATATCTCCAATGATTCATGAACATGGCTTACACTTCTCCCCTACAGCGCCAACCTATTTATATTTATATGCGGGGGCAAAAGAAAGTAAATATCATATACCAAACGTGGAACGTTTCAAGTCGGCACTTCTAAAACAAAGACAATCCTACCCCAACCTGCATTTCAAACTATCCATTAATGATGATGGTGAACACAATGAATATTTCTGGGGTCAGGAGTTTCCAACAGCCGTGAAATGGCTATATTATAATCAATGAAAAAGACATTTACATCCGCAGAAAAAAATCCGAAATTTCCCTGTATCGTTCTTCCTTTTTACGAAAATTCGATCGATGACAATCTCATTCAGGAAGTTTCAGGACATTCCGAAATTCCTGAATTTAAGGGAAGTTTTAAGGAAATCAGGATTATGAATCATCCTGTTTCCGGTAATACAATTTACCTGCTTGGCCTGGGTGACCGGGAAAAATTCGGCAAACATCACGTGCCATTCAGGCTTCTTGCCCATCAGCAGCTTAAATTTTGGAAGAAGGGAATCTCCGTTCTGGCCGGGCATCTTGACAATCCTGCCTATGAATCGATTGGTATCGGTCTTGGAATGGCTTCCTATCAGATCGGTAAATTCAAATCATCTCCTGAAGAGCATCCATATTTTTCAGAAAAATTCACTATTGAATGCCAGGTACCGAAAGAATCAAAGGAACTTATCCTTCGCGGGTTTGAAATAGCGGATACGCTTTGCAGTATCATGTCACTGGTGGATGCTCCCGGAAATGAAAAACCTCCACAGGTACTGGGTGAATGGGCTGTTAATTCCGCCAGGAAACATGGTTATAAGGCAACAGTTCTTGATAAGAAAGCACTGGAAAAAGAAGGCTTACATGCCGTCCTGGCCGTTGGACAGGGAAGTAAATACCCTCCGGTATTGATCAAAACCGAATATCGTCCGAAAAAAAATCTATCCAGGATTCCAATGATTGGCCTGGTCGGAAAAGGGATTACATTCGACACGGGTGGATTATCCATTAAAGGCTCCCAAAATCTGCATTATATGAAAAGTGACATGGGAGGTGCAGCTGCCGTGTTGGGTGCCGTAGAGCTTGCAGCGCGCCTCAAACTAAATATTCATGTGGTGGGCATTGTGGCCTCCGCAGAAAATGCGGTGGATGCCAACAGTTACAGGCCCGGCGATGTGATTCAGTCCTACTCAGGTAAAACCATCGAAATCATCGATACAGATGCGGAAGGACGCCTGGTGCTGGCGGATGCTCTCGCATACATGGAGAAAAATTATACTCCTGAACATATTATCGACCTTGCAACATTAACCGGCAATGCTGTCATGGCGTTGGGATATGCTGCAGGCGCACTTTTTTCTAATGATGATGACCTAGCCAAACGAATATCAGCTGCTGGCGAGAAAGTGCAGGAACGAGTGTGGCGACTTCCGTTGTACGAAGATTTTGAAAGCGAACTGGAAAGTGATATTGCGGATGTGCGAAATTTCAGCGGCAAGCCCATTGCCGGCGCGATCACAGCAGCTAAATTCCTTGAGTTTTTCATCAAGGATCACCCGCGCTGGGCACACCTTGATATCGCAGGTGTGGCTTTTGGTGATTCTGAATTTTCTAAAATGAAAAGTGCCAAAGGTTTCGGTCCCAGATTGTTGCTTGAAGTAATGGAACAACTCTCCGAAAAATCGTAATTTTAATATACATCAACTGCGAAACCCATGTCCCGACCGCTTAATTTCCTGTGTGTTTCAACCTACTTCAAAGGTGAGGCCTTTCTTCGCGCTTGCAAGGAAGCCGGAAACAATGTGTACCTGCTTACTGTACCAAAGTTGGAAAATGCCGACTGGCCAAAGGATCATATTGATGAATTTTTCTTCATGGAAGTGGAGAAAAACGGCAACTGGAACCAGCAGGACGTCATTAACGGACTGGCGTATAAGTTTCGTTCCATTCATTTCGATCGCTTCGTTGCACTTGACGACTTCGATGTGGAAAAAGTAGCATTTCTACGGGAGTATTTTCGCTCCCCGGGGATGGGAGAAACTACTGCCCGTTATTTTCGCGATAAACTCGCGATGCGTATGAAGGCTCGCGAAGCAGGCATCAATGTTCCCGACTTTACTGCTCTTTTCAATGATGAGGAAATCAATAATTTTGCCGATTCAGTTCCTACCCCCTGGCTCATAAAGCCGCGCGGTGAAGCCAGTGCAACAGGAATTAAAAAGATCCATAGCAAGGATGATCTGTGGCGCATCATAAATGAACTTGGCGATAAACGTCACCGGTACCTGGTTGAGAGATTCACACCCGGCGATGTTTATCATGCCGACGCATTAACCTATGATGGGAAAGTTCAGTTTTGCCGTGTGAGCCAGTACCTTGACACGCCTTTTGACGTTGCCCATGGTGGAGGAATTTTCAGGTCACATACGATCGAGATGGGTTCAGTTGATGACAAGGCTATTCAGGAAATGAATACTGAAATAATGAAGGCTTTCGGCATGCAATACAGTGCATCACATACGGAATTTATCAAAGCACACGAGGACGGTAAATATTATTTCCTTGAGACATCCTCAAGGGTTGGAGGCGCAAACCTCGCGGAAATGGTAGAAGCGGCGACAGGCATTAACCTTTGGGCCGAATGGGCACGCCTTGAGACTGCCAAAGCCCATAATAAAAAATACAAAGCCCCCAAAGACCGTAAATTAAATGCAGGTATCGTGGTTTCCCTTAGCCGTTTTGAACGCCCGGACACAGGTTCATTTTCAGATGAAGAACTTGTCTGGCGAATGCAGAAAGAATGGCATGTAGGCCTGATCGTTCAGTCTAAAACCCGGGAAAGGATTCTCGAGCTGCTGGAGGCCTACACACACCGAATTGCAGCAGAATTTCATGCCAGCGCCCCGGCACCGGAACGGCCGACAAATTAAATAGCAGGGAATAGGTGATAGGGAATGGGGAATAGTTTTTTTCACTTACTCCTTATTCCCTATTCCCTATTATCTGCTAAAAAACCCCACACTCGCTCCTACCCAATCCTTATCCTTGTTATATTTCACGCCGATCATCTCACCTTTGCTGAGGCGAATCAGGTTATTAACGATGGTCGCCCTGGTTTCACCCTTCTTCCAGAGCATGAGCATCCTGATCTCGCATTTAACCGGCTCATTAATACTCTTTACTACCGGTTCATATTTCACCCGACGCTGCAAAATATAATTATGTTTATCAGGAAGTGCATCCAGTTCCTCGGCGGTCACATTCAGTCGCACTCCTGCACCGGCAAAAGAGTATAATGGTTTTAACACATAATTCCCCAGGTCTTCAGGATAATGATCCATCTTATCAAGATACTGGCATTCAGGGACATACTTACTCTTAAGGAGCGGCATGGTATACTTACTTATCCGGAAAAACCAGTTGGGATGACCTACCCATTCAACATCCACATCATCCTTAAAACTGAATTCGAGCTCAAGATCATTGCGCTGATCCAACTCATCAAAAATAACCCGGTTGTAGATTTTATGAATGGTTATTTCATTACCAGCATCGTCAAGGTAAAACAGACGTCTGCCGTCTTTTTTAAGTTTTGTTATGCACAGGATCTTAATTCCCAGGTAGGCCTCCGCCCCTAAAAAATCGATATAGGTATTCTGTTGTTCAGGTTCAATCTCCAGCAGTACAACATGCTTCGGATCACTATCTCCTACAATAATTTCACGGAGCATTTCCACATATTGTTCCCGGTTAATATCATTTACGTGGACCGTCAATTCCTTCGGGATATCAAAGAATTTCTTATATGCCGATGAAAGCAGGTCCTGGAAGAAGTAGAGAGACGGGAATCCCTGAACTTCTATCAATTGGGGAAACGGTTCTCCGTTTTCATCCATGCAGATGCCGAAATCCATCTGCAAAAACCGTGTATGATAATCTTCTCCAGGCACTTCAAGCATTGGATGTTTGATGGCTTCCCGGGTAATCTCTTTAAAGTCAGGCTGGCATATCACGCTGTTAATCTCCTCACATGCCTCCATCAGGCGCATTTTCAAAATATCAGGTATGAACACCGGTGTTTCGGCGATTCTGAAAGGAGGTTTGTGATTATACTGTTCGGTGATATAATCCAGGAAAGCCTGGTACTTTTCCTGCGTGAAATTTTGATTATACTCAGCTCTGATGGAAGGAATCATGATATTACCGCCCCCGCTGGCACAAGTTTTTCCAATGCTGAATCAATAAAATGCGGAATGATGAAACTATGAGTAAGCGCGATTTTATCAGGATCTTCCAAATGGTTCATCATGTTAGTGTATTTTCTCTTGCTGAAGTTCTTGATAACTGTTTTCCGGTTTTCATCCTTTTTGAAGTGTTCGCGCATACCGATTGGGTCCGCCTCCGGGTGAAATTGAGTTCCGACAAATTCATCCGAGAAACGAACCGCCATAATAGCTCGTTCGAGTTCCACATGCGTCCGAATCTTTTCAAGGCTTAAAATCGAAGCTCCATGCTCTTTAAAAACCTTCAGGTTGGGCTGTATAAGCTGCCAGTCACGTGAATCCACCGCATAATAGGGATCCGGAAGTCCTGCCAGGATAGAATCTCTCTTGCCGGCCGCAGTTTTATGGACAGGGTAAACTCCGAACGACGTAGATTTACGTGGGACAATATCCCCAAGTTCAAAATGATTACATGCCATTTGAAATGAATGGCAAATGAAGAAGAAATACTTTTTCCGAGCCGGATTTGTCTTATTGTAATTCCATGCGCGATCCAGGAGATCGTAAAACTTTACATCCCAATCTCCATTCCCTTCCAGGGGATTTCCGGGCCCTCCGCTGCAAATAAATATATCGTAATCAAGTGATGGCACAACATTATCCACCCTCACGTTAAATTCGTCCCAATGTAACTTGTCATTGTATGCATTGGCAATATCGCGCAGACAACGCATTCCCTGGTTGGGATGATTGTCATTCATGTCGAGTATTGCCAGTTTAATGGTATTCATTCTATAATTAATTAATGCCTTTCATCGTCTCGTCTATTATGAAGTCAACAACTTTCTCCAGGCTTCCGGTTTCCTCGTATACCTTTAATTGCCGGTCTGCCCCGGTACCATTTTCCAGAATGTTTACTACCTTTTGAAGTTCATCGCGTGAGCCGAGGTCATCTGCAACATCATCCACAAAATCAAGTATTTCATAAATCAGGGCGCGCGTATCCACTTCTTCTTCCTTTCCGAAATCAATCAATTTACCGTCAAGTCCGTAACGGGAGGCCCTCCACTTATTTTCATTCAGCACGATCCGCTTATAACTCATGAAATTGAGATTTTGTGTGCGCAGCTTATAAAGCTTCGCAACGATTGCCTGGATAATCGCTGTAATAGCGACTGTCTCATCTGCAGTTAAGGGGATATCACAAATTCTGATTTCCATGGTTGGATAAAACGGGTGCACCCGCAGGTCCCACCAAATCTTTTTTGCGTTATCGATGCTCCGCGTCTTGATCAAAAGATTTACATAACTGTCATATTCTGCGACACTCTCGAAGAAATCGGGAATTCCTGTCCTCGGAAACTTGTCGAAAACCTTGGATCTAAACGCCTTAAAACCTGTATTTCGCCCTTCCCAAAACGGGGAATTGGTCGACAAGGCATAAACATGTGGCAAAAAATAACGCATTGAATTGGCAATATGGAGCGCCATATTCCGGTCATCGATGCCTACGTGTACATGCAATCCAAAAATCAGGTTTGACCGGGCAGTATCCTGCAACTCATGGATTATCTCATTATACCGCGGATGCGGTGTAAGCAACTGCTTTTGCCATGCGGAGAAAGGATGGGTTCCTGCCGCACCAATCCTGAATCCCAGTGACCTGGCAATACTATCCACGTCACGCCGCAGGCCCGTTATTTGCTCACGTGCATCATGAATATCGCTGCAAATATTGGTACCCACTTCCACAACGGCCTGGTGCATCTCGGCTTTTACCTGTTCGCCCAGTGATTCAGCCGCAGCTTCAACTATTTTCTGTTCATGTGAGGCCAATTCCCGGGTCTCCGGATCGATAACCTGGTACTCCTCTTCAATTCCTAATGTAAATTTCATAACTGATATATTAGCACGGGAGATTTTAGCTGTCTCCCGTTACCAATTTAAGCATCCGTTACGACTTTATTTAGCAGAACGACCTTTAGACGCAGCTTTTTTTGCCGGTGCAGCTTTTGGCGCCGCAGATTTAGCACTGGTCTTTTTAGCTGGTGCCACTTTTGTTGCAGCTGGCTTGGCACTGGTCTTCTTAGCCGCTACTGCCGTTTTGGCCGAATTTTTTGCCGGGGCCTTTTTCGCTGTTTGTTTTTTAGGCGCCGCTTTTTTTACAGCAGGTGCGGTTGCCTCAGAGATAAAAGTTCCCCAGGTAAGATTCATCTGTCCGGGTTTTTGCGCCTTGGCACGTTCGATCGCCATGTTGGCTGCATTCTCCACAATCCATTCAAAATTATCCTCTCCAACCGAATGAATATCTGCATCAGGTGCCGGATTGCAGAAATCAATAGCATACGGAATACCATCTCTTACAGCAAATTCCACTGTATTGAAGTCATATCCCAATGCCTGATTCAGCTTAATACAATAATCTTCGATCTTTTTAAGCAGTGCCTTTTCAACCGGCTGCGCATCACGAACATAACGCAGGTGATGTGGGTTTCGGGGCTCATACTGCATGATATGAATCTTGTTGCCTCCCAAAGCATAGCATCGGAAATATTCCGTAAACTGGATCTCTTCCTGAAGCATCATGACCAGTTGTCCGGTTTCCTGATGGCGCGCGAAAAGCTCATCCTGATCATTCAGTTTATAAACATTTTTCCATCCTCCTCCGGAGAAAGGCTTCATGTAGGCCGGAAATCCAATATAGTCAAAAATCCGCTGCCAGTCAGTAGGGAATTTAAGATTCCGGAAGGAATTTTCAGTTGTGTCATCCGGACGGTGATGGGATGGCAACAAGACTGTTTTTGGCACGGGCACGCCGATCTTTTCTGCCAATGCATTGTTGAAGAACTTCTCATCAGCGCTCCACCAAAACGGGTTATTGATGACGGCCGTACCGCCGATTGCCGCATTTTTGAGGTATGCCCTGTAAAATGGCACATCCTGCGATATACGGTCTACGATTACGGCATATTCAGTTGGGTCAGCCTGCTGCACGACATCAATCGATACCGCTTCCGCCTGAATTCCGCTGATCTTTTTTTCATTGATCCTGTCAATAAACGCCCAGGGGAAGGTGTTTTCCTGTCCAAAAAGAATCCCTATTTTTTTCATGATTTTATGTTATTTAATTAAAGACAAATAATGCGGGAACATGTCACGCCAGATTGGCCAGTCATGTTTTGCCCATCGACGAAGATCATACCAATGATGAATACCCTTACTGTTCAGAATGCCGGATAAACGTTCGTTGGCATCCAGGCATATGTCCCACTCACCTACTCCCAACACAATATTCATATTCCACAGCTCCGGATGACTGCTGCCAGGCAGATAATCTACCGGATTATGAAAATACACATTATCATCATAATGGCCATCCATAAATGATTTTACGTCAAATGCGCCGCTCATGCTGAACATATGACTTACACTTTCCGGATGCCGGAAAGCAAAATTCGCGGCATGATAACCGCCAAAGCTGGCACCGGCAACCGCCACTTTCGGAATTTTCTTCTCAAGGCGTATGTGATGCACCAGTTCATTCATAATGAACCGGTCATATAACTCATGGTTCCGTACCCTGTCGGCCGGATGAATCGACTTATTATACCAGCTCATCTTGTCAATACTGTCAGGGCAATACAGCTGAATCAGTCCCTGATCTAAAAACCACCTTGCAGACTCGATCAAATCGAAATCCTTACTTTCATAATACCTTCCCATAGTGGTTGGGAAGATAATTACAGGGTACCCTGCATGCCCGTAAACAAGCATCTCAATCTCTCTGCCCATTGCATGAGAATACCACCTTACATATTCCTCTTTCAAAATGATATTTGGTTAAATAATGATGTCCCCTCCAAATTGGGTGCAAAGTTCGCATTATTATATATCAGATCAAAACATTATTTGGTTCTGATGGTAGTAAAAAGTACTGCATCCGTTTGAAACAGATAATTTGATTTTACTTTTTTTCTGTTCATTTAAAGGAAATCATAGATTTGCCCCTGAAATGTCGATACGTAACAAGAGCAGGGCACATAAAACAGTCATAAAACATCGCACCGAGCAGCGGGTAAACTCCTTTCTCAATCACTGCCACCTGGGCCTTTACTCCCGGTTTCTTAAGCGTAATGTAAATGTCGATATATTCTATCCGCTGCATAAAGAGTCTGGTAAAAAAGACAATATCCCAACCCTGTTTTTGAATGACGGCCAGGATGCCCGTCAGCTTCGGCTTGAAAAAACCCTTACTTCCAGGTACCGAAACAAGAGTTTCACTGATATCGCCGTCGTGGGCATCCATGCTGGCGACCGGATCAATGAATATGGAACAGCAGGAACACCTGATTATATGGGACGCGGCTGGAAAGCCGGTCAGTATACATCCTTCTTTATCGAGGAACTTTTACCATTTATTCAGCAGGAATATAGGCTCGGACTTGATTATATGCAGACGGCTATTGGCGGTTTTTCCCTTGGCGGACTAAGCGCCATGGACATCGCCTGGCATCATCCTGAGCACTTTTCAAAAGTAGGTGTGTTTTCCGGTTCTTTCTGGTGGAGAAAAAAAGGTTTGCAGGATCATTACAAAGACAGTGACCGTATCATGCATTCCCGCATTGAGTCTGGAAAACATAAGCCTGACCTCAAATTCTGGTTTGAGGCAGGCACGAATGACGAAACCTCCGATCGCAACAACAATGGCATAATCGATTCCATTGACGACACGCTGGACATTATGAAGAGCCTGAAAAAATCAGGGTATTCAGAAGATGCCATGACCTATGTTGAGGTAGAGGGCGGAGAACACAATTTCCATACCTGGTCTGAAATATTTCCGGAGTTCCTGGCCTGGGCTTTTGACCGGTAACTTTCAGATGGTCAGTACTGAAGAAAACAATAACTGAAAAAATAAGTCAGACAGATTTCCGGAAAAATTACTACATTACCTGTAGACCCTAACACTGCACCTTATGAAAACCAATCACCTAGTCATCAGTCTATTGCTATGTCTGATTTCCATCACTTCCATCTTTGCGCAAACCCATCCCCTGGATCCCCTTTCCTATAAAGAATACTGGAAAGTCCTGGAGTCTTTGAGAAAGGCCGGACACCTGGATGAGAACACCAAATTTTCGATGATCAACCTGATAGAACCAGACAAATATGCCGTCTGGGAATGGAAACAGGGAAATAAAGAATTGCCTCGGCAGGCCTATGCCATTGTTCACCAGGATGGAAAGATTTATCGTGCTGAGATAGATCTGACCACTGAAACGGAATTGTCGTTTAATGAACAACCAGGCGTTCAGGGCGCATGGCTTGGCTCGGAATATGGCTCTAAAGTGGGCAAAGTTCTTGAAAATCCGGAGTTTCTCGCCGGACTGAAAAAACGAGGCTATGATGACCTCACATATGTGGATTGCTCTCTGTGGCCGAGAGCAAATTTCGGCGAAGAAAAATACAAGGGACGCAGGGTAGCAATGTGCACATGTACTGATGAACGTTATGTACGCAATACGTGGGCACGTGAAATTGAAGGATTGTACGCAGTCGTAGATGTGAATGACGGTACAGTTCTGGACGTGGTCGATGAAGAAGTGGTACCGATGGCAACGGTGAATGCTGATTTCGATGCCATGTCCATCGATAAAACCCGGGAAGTACCGGGCCCGATCATGGTTTCACAACCTTCCGGCGCCGGGTTTTCGATGGAAGGTCACGTCATAGAATGGCAAAAATGGAAATTTCATGTGAAGCCCGATCACCGTGTCGGATTGATAATTTCAACGGTAACGTATAAAGACGGAGATGAGGAACGACCGGTGATGTTCCAGGGAAACCTGTCTGAAATTTTCGTTCCCTATATGGACCCATCATTTGGATGGTTTTCCAGAAATTTTATAGATGCAGGTGAATATACAGCAGGGGGATTGGTAAAACCGCTTTTTCCCGGTCTTGATGCCCCTGACTATGCCTATTACATGGATGGGATCTTTTCTAATGACGGAGGCAGACCCATGCCAAGAGCCAACCTTGTTGCGATATTCGAACGTGAACCAGGTGATCCATCCTGGCGGCACAACGGATCCGCCGCGGGTGAAAGCCGCGTAAAACGGGACCTGGTGGTACGCGCAGCCGCGGTATTAGGTAATTATGATTATATCTTTGACTGGATATTTCAGCAGGACGGATCAATTCGGGTACTTGTAGGTGCCACAGGAATCGCGGAAGCAAAAGTTGTCAAACAAAAGGATGCCGGCAGCCCTCCAGCAAGCGACCCCGGCGATCTCTACGGCCGCTATGTGGATCCTAATATTGTCGCTGTCAACCATGACCACTACTTCAGTTTCCGGATCGACCTGGACGTGGATGGCCCTGTTAACCAGCTTGAACTCGACCGGCTGCAGCGGGTGGATTTACCTAAAGACAGTCCGCGTAGAAGCATATGGACCAGCAACCCCATGTTTCCAAAAAAAGAGGGTGATGCACAACTTACCATTGACCTGAACAAACCTACATTGTGGCGCACCTTAAGCACAACACGAAAAAATCATGTGGGTTACCCTACCAGCTACCAGCTAATGCCCGGGAAAACAGGAAACACGTTGCTTTCAGAGGACGATTACCCAAGACTCCGTGTTGGTTTCATAAATCATCATTTGTGGGTTACCCCCTATAACAAGCGGGAACTTTACGCTGCCGGTGATTATCCGACACTGAGCGAACCCGGTCAGGGCCTTCCCGGCTGGACCAGTAAAAACCGTTCAATTGATAAAACAGACATCGTTTTGTGGTATACGGTTGGGATGCATCACATGGTACGTGCAGAAGACTGGCCAGTTATGCCGGTACTGTGGCATTCATTTGAACTCAGGCCATTTGATTTCTTTAACGGAAACCCGGCATTAGATTTACCAAAGTAAAATCAGCCTGACTCCAAGCCTTTTCCTGGTCGCCTGCTCAGGACTTTGCTGACTTTCGAATCATTGCTGATTTTCGGGGAGGTGTTGGTTTCCCATTGATATTGTTTTCATCGGGCCTTTTAGCGTTATTGAGGAATCTTATGCATCCATGGCAACAATTCATCAGCATTATAATTTCATAAAAATATTAACCGGTTCAGACCTCTCGAAGAGAAGGATGCCTGCGATGACACTCTCTTCGAGCAAGAAAGGTCCGGTGATCTGGCTCACCGCCTGTATGCACGGCGATGAAATCGGCGGCACCGTAATCATCCATGAATTATTCAAACGCCTGAAAAAGAAGCTTTTAAAAGGTACAGTCCACGCATTTCCCCTGATGAACCCTTTTGGCTTTGAGGCCATTTCCCGGAACATCGTTTTAAGCAAGGAGGATTTGAACCGATCATTTCCGGGGAATGAAAATGGCACACTTGCCGAACGAATTGCCTCCAAGATCTTAAACCTGATCCTTGATACCGGGCCGGATCTGGTAATCGACCTGCATAATGACTGGAACAAGTCAATTCCGTACGCAGTTCTGGATCGCACTAATGATAATACTATCGATCAATCCATCCTTGAAACTGCCAGGGTCACCGGATTAATTCAGATCGAGGAAACCGACAGGATCCCGTCTACGCTTACCTACAACCTGATCAGTAATAAAGTACCGGCATTCGTACTGGAATTAGGTGAATCATTTATTATAAATGAAAAAAATATCGAAATTGGGATTAAGTCAATATGGAACATTTTCCAGCACCTGAAAATGGTAGACGAACAAGAAGAACCCTTTCGATACCCGGCACTTGACCTTTTGCCAGACCACCCCTTACGGTATTCTGCGTTACCGTTGAGTTCCTCCAGTGGTATCGTTAGATTTCTTAAAAAACCGGGCGACATTGTGAATGAAAATGCACGCCTGGCCAGGGTGTGCAATGCTTTTGGAAAACAAGTAGAACTTATAACTGCACTATCAGACGGCATTGTGCTTGGCCACACCGATAACGCACTTGCATATCCCGGATCACCTGTAATGGCTTTTGGCCTCACCTCTAAAAAATGAAATATTCAGCTTTAGTATTCCTTCTCCTTTTCATGGGTTGTTCAACGCCCGAATCAAATACGATACCTTTAAAACTGTTTAATCTGTGGTCGGATCAAACTGCGACATACCTTCCGGCTACTTCCGAATGGACAAACCGTGCAGAAGCGGCTGATCTGAACGGCGACGGTAGTATTGACATCATTTTCGCCAACGGTGGTAATTACTCCGAACCCGGGGAACCTGAATACTGCAGGATATTCCTGAACCAGGGGCCTGACCAGCCATTCCTCGAAATAACCGAGTCCGTTTTTGGGGACGATAAATTTCATGCCAGGGTGGCCAAGGCCATGGACCTTAATGGAGATGGATTTCCGGATATCTTAATCGGGACAACCTTTCAGTCTCAGAGTCAGCTGCTGCTGGGTTCCGGGGATGGAACATTTACCAATGTTACAGAGACACATTTGCCGCAAAAGCTCGCAAGCGTCGGTGATCTGGAATTTGGTGATGTCGATAAGGATGGTGATTTGGATGTGATATTTGCCGACTGGGGCGCCGGTAATAACATGGAAAATGCCGGCGGAAGAACCATGCTCTGGCTTAACGACGGTGAAGGCAGATTTACCGATGTAACCGCAACCCAAATGCCTGAGCTATTGATCCAGTTTTCATGGGATCTTGAATTTATTGACTTTGATAATGATTTCGATCTTGATATAGCCGTATCCTGTAAGCGCTGTGCAACCAGCCGTCTGTTTGAAAATGATGGAAACGGCAAGTTCACAAACCGACGGGGAATCCCGGCATATACCAATAATTATGAATTTGAGGTGATGGATGTTGATAAAGACGGATTCATGGATATGGTGACCGTCAATGATGGCGATATCGTTGGGCCCCGCTCCTATTCAAGACGTGAACATCTGTTCCTCAACGACAGTGGCAAATATTTTATTGACGCAACGCAATCTCACTGGCCACCTTCAGAGAATATCGGTGAAGATGATAACAATGTTGTTTTTCTTGATTTTGATTCCGATGGTGATGCCGACTTCCTGTTAAGCTCTCTTACAGGCGAAGACAGGCTCCTTATAAATGATGGCGACGGGAGGTTTACGCTTCAACAGCCTGTCATGAAAGGTGATCCCACACCGCATACACTCTCACTCATACTCGCGGATCTGAACAACGACAATAAACCAGATATCGTAATGGGTCAGGGAGAAGGAGTCGAAGATATCGATGAGCGCATATTTATCGCTGATTCTCTAAAGGCAGACCGGGCGATACCTGCCATCGGCAGATATCATATCACTCGCGACAGCACATCTGATATGGTGCGGGTTGATATTAGAATCCATGATAACAAAAGTCCGAGTATGCCCGACGACTGGTCGAAAATTGTATACCAGGAGGATGGGGCGGATAAAGGCGTGGAAACGGCACTCACATGGTATGGTGAGTATCTTTGGTATATGCAATTACCAAATGAAGAATTTCAGTCCGGTTATCTGTGCGCCACAGATCGTGCAGGAAATAAACGTTGTGCGCGTGTTGGTAACCGATAGCATCGTCATTAGAATTTACTAATTATGGATCAAAACAGAAGTTCCCGGATAAACCTGTCAAAGGAGGAATTTACGAAAACAGGACATGCGCTTGTCGATGAGATCGCATCATTATTACATCAGCTCCCTGAAATGCCCGTAACAACCGGTGAAACACCAAAGCAGATAACCAATTTAATGCCCGAGGGAAGTTTTCCAGATTCAGGATACGATGTGTCAAAACTTATGAAGGAGACGTCGGATCTTCTTTCACACCATTCACTATTCAATGGACACCCGAAATTTATGGGATATATCACCTCCTCCCCGGCGCCAATTGGCATTCTTGGTGATTTCCTTGCCGCTGCCATCAATCCAAATGTTGGGGCCAATATTCTCAGTCCTGTGGCGACTGAAATTGAAAAACAAACCGTCCGGTGGCTCTGTGATTTTATTGGGGTTGATCCATCCTACGGAGGCATCCTGGTAAGCGGTGGAAATATGGCAAATTTTACCGCATTTCTTGCGGCAAGGAATGCCATGGCAAAAGGAAATCTGAAAGAGGATGGAATGGCCTCCTGTGCAAACATGATCGTATATTGCTCCAAAGCGACACATACATGGATTGACAAGGCGATGATACTGTTTGGTCTTGGTACAAATGCTTTACGCTGGATAGATACGAATGATCAGAACCAGATCAGCCTTGAAGCCCTAGAAAAAGCGATTACCGATGATCTGCATAAAGGTCTGGATCCTTTCATGGTGATCGGAACAGCCGGCGATGTGAGTACGGGCGTTGTGGATGATCTGTCAGGAATCTCAGCCATCTGTCAACAACATAAACTATGGTTCCACATAGACGGGGCTTATGGTGTTCCTGCGGCAATTGTTCCTGAGTTCAGGAATATCTTCGATGGACTGAAGGATGCAGACAGTATTGCCATCGATCCGCACAAATGGCTTTATGCTCCGCTGGAAGCAGGTTGCACCCTTGTACGTAATCCGCAGCACCTGATCAATACATACAGTTCCCATCCTGAATATTATAACTTCTCTCAGACAGGAGATGAACCGGCCCATAATTTCTATGAATTCGGACTGCAGAATTCGCGTGGATTCCGCGCATTGAAAGTTTGGCTTGCACTTCGACATATCGGAAGACACGGATATGTCGAACTTATTCGTGAGGATGTGGAGCTCGCTGCCCGTATGTATGAACTTGCCAGGGATCATCCACAACTCGAAGCCATGAGCCATCACCTGAGCATCACCACCCTGCGTTTCATTCCCGACGAAGGCTTTGTGAATGATGACACATATCTTAATGAATTAAATAAACAACTATTAAATGAATTGCAGCTCGGTGGAAAGGCTTTTCTGTCAAATGCTGTGATTCACGGAAAATATTGCCTCCGGGGATGTATCGTGAATTTCAGAACGACCCGACAAGACATTGATGAGATCATTGAAATTATCGTTGCTACCGGCAAACGGATACATGAAAAAATCAGGGGAAATAAACCGGCAATGCACTGATAATTAAACTTTTGAAAAAATTTAGTACATTGAATTTGCCTAACCTCTAAGGGTGATCAGGAAATCTTCCAAATGTGCGAGGGGAAAGTTAGGTTTAGCTTATTGTCATCAACCTTATCAACCAACCTAACATAACATGAATACTATTGAAACCTCACCTGCACTCACCAGGCAACTGATTCTGAAAATCGCATTTTGGATTTTCCTTGTTGTTTTTGCCGCCCGATTTGTTATTCGGGATGCATTACCCTATTTCGGATTTTCTGAAGACGTATTCGGCCGATTCTGGGAAATGAAATGGTGGCTTACCGGTCACATCACAGGAGGCTTACTGGCCATTGCCATAGGGCCTTTTCAATTCTGGCCAGCATTCAGGAATAAATATCTCCATGTCCACCGATGGCTCGGCAGATTCTACCTGGGAGGCATTCTGTTAGCATCCATATCCTCTATTGGACTGATCTTTACGACCGCAGCCGCTATTCACTGGACATGGGCAGTTGCCCTGGGCTCCCTTTCATTCGCATGGCTTTGTACGGGAACAATGGCCTATCTTGCTATACGCATGAGACGCATCAACATGCATAAAGAATGGATGATCAGAAGTTATGTAGTGACATTTGGTTTTGTTCTTTTCCGTTGGATGGTGGACCTTCCTTTCCTGCTGGACGTCTCTCCTGAATTTATTTTCAGAGGCCCAACAGTAGGATGGGCATGCTGGGTATTTCCCCTCTTCATTACGGAAATGATACTCAGCTGGAATCGGGACAAAAAATAAAAGCCGATCGAATATTATGTGGTTTTCTTAATTTGAAAATTTATTTTACAGGCAGTTCATCTGTTTTGTAATAAATAATATTCAATCACATGTCATTTAATATTCGCATGGATCTAAGGTTTCCCGTTGTTTTGCTCGGAATTTTAATTAGCCACGGCGCGCTCTGCGCCAAAGTGGATACCATATTTGTAGAGAATACCCGAACGAAACAACAGCTCCCCACGGCGGTGGTGCTTCCGGATTCTTATGCCCAATCCAATGATCAATATCCGGTCCTTTATTTACTTCATGGCGGCAGTGGAATGTTCAGTGACTGGCTTAAAAAAACGCCTGATTCCAACCTGCTCCTGAATCTTGCAGAACAATACCAGGTGATCATTGTAACACCCGAAGGCTCTTCATTAGGTTATTATTTCGATAGCCCAATCATTGAAGAAAGTCAGTACGAGTCTTTCATTGCCATTGACGTTGTAAAAAAAATTGATGCGTCCTACAGAACGGTAAACGAGCGGAAGGGGCGAGCTATTGCCGGGTTATCCATGGGCGGTCATGGTGCATTTTTTATTTCAGCCAGGCACCCGGAAGTATATTGTGCTGCCGGCAGCATGAGTGGAGTAATGAATCTCAATACAAGCACATGGAAAGTACCGAAAGAATTTGCCGAACTAAGGAAGAATTACTTTACCAGCCTGCTGGGTGAACCTCAGGAAGGCCTTATCTCCTACCCTGAATATTCTGCTGTTGGACTTGTCGATAAAATGAAAGAAAATGGCGTCAGGCTGATTTTTGATTGTGGATTTGATGATTTCCTGCTCGATACGAATCGCACATTACACCAAATGCTGCTGGAAAACGGCACTCCCCATGATTACACCGAGAGGCCCGGCGGACATACCTGGGAGTATTGGGGAAATGCCCTTCCCTATCAAATGCTTTTCATCGCGAATGTCTTCCGTGAAAATGGGGTTCTCCTGATTAAATAATAAAAAAAGGCTATCCTGATTTGGATAGCCTTTTTAGTTTTAATCTTCTGTTTCACGGTATTTATCAAACCAATACAACACAGATGCTACCTTCGCCAGTAGGTTGCTGGGCCTGTTGGCGATTCCATGTGATGCATTTGGAATCCGAACAAGGGCTGTTTCCACCTTCTGTATTTTCAATGCTGCATAAAATTGCTCAGATTCCGGGATTGGGGTACGGAAATCCTGTTCACCGGTCAGCAACATTGTTGGCGTCTTTACATTTCCCACATAGGACAAGGGAGATCTCTTCAGATAAGATTCAGGATCTTCCCAGGGTTTTTTATCAAACCAGTATTGATAGAAAAATCCGGGGCCATCGGCATAAAGAACAAAGCTGTACCAGTTAATCACCGGCTTGGCAACGACAGCAGCCCTGAAGCGATCGGTTTTACCTACAATCCATGCTGAAAGAACTCCTCCACCGCTACCTCCGGTAACAAATAATTGATCCGTATCGACATATCCCTGACCGATCACGGCATCCACACCTGACATTAAATCTTCATAATCGTGGTTCGGATAATCATGGTGAATCAGGTTGCCAAATTCCTGCCCGTACCCGGTACTACCCCGTGGGTTCGTATAAAGGACAACATATCCTGCAGCGGCATAAAGTTGAATTTCGGCAGAAAAGACGGAACCATAACTCGCAAATGGTCCGCCATGTATCTCCAGGATCAACGGGTATTTCTTTGAAGGATCAAAGTTTGGCGGAGTAACAACCCATCCCTGGACTTCCCGCTGGTCATAGGATGACTTCCAGCGGATCTCCTTTGTTTGTCCGATATTCCGAAATGAGAACAGGTCGTCATTTACCTGTGTGAGGCGCTGAACCTCTCCCTTATTCCAAATGGCGAGGTCTGCCGGATGATCCGGGCCGCCAATGGTAAATGCAAATTTGTTGTTCGATGAAACCGAATAGGCAGAAGCATTGTAGGGCCTTCCGAGCGACAGTCCTCCCATTCCTTCCAGGATGGTTCGTACCTTACCTGTGAGCGCCACATGCCCGATTTTATCATCACCATTATCAGTATACTGAAAATATAAACCGGAACCATTGGACTCCCACTGAACATTGTCGATGTCGCGGTCGAGGTCGGCAGCGAGCATCTGCTTATCGCTTCCATCCGCATTCATGACATAAAGTTTAGTAACGGTATATCCCTGAAAAGTGTCGTCGAAACCCGTATAGGCAATCTTCTTTCCATCCGGTGATAAGACCGGTCCTGCATCCGGACCAAAACGATCGGTCAGCGCAGTGATTGTGCCATCAGAAATTCGAAGACGGTGAATTTCGCTATTGAGCGGCTCGAATTCAAAATTATCCCCAAGGTTAGCTGAAAAGTAAAGATACTGTCCGTCTGCCGACCATACCGGTGCGCCATGATCCCGTTCCTCGTGGGTGAGCTGTCGGGGAGTACCCCCATCGGTCGAAAGGATAAACAGCTGGGAATACCCGTCTTTCAGGTAACCCTGCCCGTCTGCACGATAGTTAAGTTCATCAATATATACCGGCGGCGCGTTCCATGAAGCGCCTTCAGGCTTTCCGGGCAATGCGATGGGGGAAGGATCAGATTTGGGAACAAACATATTGAAGGCCAAATATTGATCATTCCTTGACCATGAAACTGAACCGGGAGATTGAGGCGTATTGGTAAGAGCTACAAATTTCTCGGTATCCATCCACATCATGAACAGCTTTGTGCGATCATCCTGCATATTGGATTTGAAGACGATTTTGGTACCATCATGGGACCATCTTGGCCCTGAATCATTCTGATTCCCTGTGGTAAGAGGCCTATTTCCCGTTCCATCAGAATTTATGATCCAGAGATTCGAAAGATTTCGGTCTGTCATCACATCCTTAAAATTCCGAACGTAGATGATCTTTGAACCATCGGGTGAAATTTGCGGATCCGACACCAGCTCCATATTGAATATGTCTGTGAGCTCCAGGTTACTTCTGTTTTGGGCAAAACTTCCAAAAATGACAAAAGTAAGGGCAACAAATAAGGTGATGTTATTTTTCATAGCTTGTTTGTGGTTGATCTTGTAATATATTGAAAATGACTTTCTGAAAGTAGAATCCCGCGGTTCAAAATAAATTTATTATTTTTTGTAACCTTCCCGAAACCCGCCGGTATTACAGGTAGGAATTTAACTAATTAAAACTACAGCATTGACAGATTTCTCGGACAACGCGCTTATGCTGAAAGTGAAAGCCGGAGAATTGGAAAAACTGGGTCTTTTATTCGAGCGCTATAAAAAACCGGTTTTCGGATTCTTTTATAATATGTTTCACGATGCCGATGAATGTGAAGACCTGGTCCAGGTGTGCTTCATGCGTATTCTGAAATACCGGAAATCTTATGAATCAACAGGCGAATTTAAAGTCTGGCTGTTCCGTATTGCGCGAAACGTGGGGAACGACCATTACCGTAAACGCAAGGCGGTTATTGAGGAGAGTATTGAAAATACACTTTTGAAAATTTCAGATTCTGCTCCCAATAGTGAAGAAGATATCTCCAAGGAGGAGGAATTAGCCATTCTTCAGCATGCGCTCAACCGACTGGATACTGAAAAAAGAGAGATACTTGTCCTCAGCAAAATTGAAGGACTCAGGTATCGTGAAATAGGTGAAATTGTCAATTGCTCTGAGAATACCGTCAAAACCAAGGTGTTCAGGGCACTAAAAGCATTGCGAACAGAATTTGACGCAATTCAATCAAAGGCGTAGATCATGAAAGAAGATTTAATAAGAAAATTTGATGAAGGGATTGCAAATGAGGATGAACTTCATCAGCTGGAAAAGATGATACGTGATGGTGAAATCGACATCACCGAATTCGGGTCTTTACAGAAGTTTCGCGGATTAAATTTTAATACCCCGGAACCATCAGAAAAAATGACCTCAGATTTTTATGCGAATCTTTCCATCGCTATGGAAAAGCAACGCAGGCCATCTGTTTTCACCAGAATCAACGAGGCCCTTCAGTTTAATACGTTCGCACGCTGGGCATTTGGCATTTCCCTCATCACGCTTGGCTTTTTTGCAGGCGGATATTTTAATGGAAATGGCAATGGCGAACAGATAGAGACACTAACTGCAGAAATCAATGAAGTTAAGGAAGTCATGCTGCTATCCATGCTTGAAAAAGAGTCCATAAATGACCGTCTGAAGGCGGTTAACCTAACCCAGGATATACCGAAGGTTTCAGAAAAGATTACAGGGGCACTGCTAAAAACACTCGATACCGATGAAAACGTAAATGTTCGGTTAGCGGCCATTGAGGCCCTACTTCCTTACACAGATAAGCCCGAAGTCCGCGAGGGCCTGATAAATTCCATTTCAAAACAGGAGTCTCCCATGGTTTTACTTGCGCTTTCGGAACTGATGGTCGCACTTCAGGAAAAGCGGGCGATTGAAGAATTCAATGAAATATTACGCAATAACAACACACCCGACGATGTCAGGTCACAATTAAAAAACAACATCGACATACTAATTTAAAAACTCATGAAAACCATTTTACTTGTGCTATCAGCCCTGATCACGGTTCCCGCACTGGGGCAGGTTACGGACGTTAAGGAACTCAGGGTACCTGCAGAAAAAGTACTGTACCTGCCGAATATTAACGGTGCTATTAAGGTGATCGCTGATGAACGTTCCGATATTATGATCTCCTATAATCGGGAATTAAAGGCTTCAAGTCAGGACTTACTCGAAAATGCCAAATCAACCGTGGTCCTGAAATCAAAGACCCTGAATGACACTACCCTTGTATTTATCGACGGAATCTGCGGTTCAGACAAATGGAAAAATACGGATTCCAATATTAATCGCAGCTCATACTACACCGAAAAATGCCGGGATGATTTCAAATTCAAGCTCGACATCGAATTGCATGTTCCTATAAACCAGAATCTCCATCTGTCTACCATCAACGATGGAGACATCGAAGTAAGCGGAGTTCAGGGCACATTGAATCTGCACAATGTGAACGGATCTATTAAAGTTTCCGGAGCATCCAATATGGTAAAAGCTCGCACCATCAATGGCGATGTGGATATCGATTTTTCGCGAACGCCGCTTTCAGGATCCTATTATACCCTGAATGGAGATATCAATATGATCCTGCCCAAGGGATTTAGTACAAGTGCGACTTTCAAGAGCTTTAACGGCGACATATATACCAATGTATCGGATGTTCGCCAGGAACCCATGATCACAAAAAAGAAAGAAAAGGGCAAGGGAACATCGTTCAGGGCAGAATTGAATTCGAAGATTACAATTCGTGATGGAGGCGGACTGCTTGAAATTGAAACATTCAATGGAAACGCCTACATACGGGAAAATTAAACAGGTCAACTTAAAACATTAAAAATTCAACATGAAAAAGTTACTAATCATTATCACAGGTCTTCTTTTAACCAGCGGCTATTCCGGATTTTCACAGGATTCCGGAGAACTGGTCGTACCGTTCAGCGACCCTGCCAAGCCAAAGAAAGTTATTGTCGATCTCAGAAGAGGATCGATAGAAGTTGTCGGGTCAAACCGCCAGGATGTCCTGATCTATTACGAACCAACCGATTCAAAAAGGGATGATAACGGGACCTCATCCGATGGCCTGAAACGGATCGCCAGCGCTTCCATGAATCTGGAGATCAGTGAAAAGGATAATACCATTGAAATTGAATCTGATTCCTGGAACAAGGGAGTTAATGTAAAAGTAGAGGTTCCATATATGGTGGACCTGCATGTAGAATCGTACAATGACGGGGATCTGTTCGTTTCCAATATTAAGGGAGAAGTTGTTGCTGATTCTCAAAACGGCCGTATTACCGCAGAAAATATTTCGGGTTCATTAATTGCAGACACCTACAATGGAGCGATACGCGTAACTTTCGACGAGATTAAGCCTGATACACCAATGGCTTTTTCTACCTACAATGGAGACATCGACCTTACCCTGCCTGCCAGTTTCAAAGGAACCATGAAAATGAGAACTGCACGCGGCGATATATTGTCAGGCTTTGACTTCACCCTGGAAAAATCCGAGCCGGAAACTAAAAAGGATACAAAAACGGGTACGTATAAGGTCTATATGGATGAATGGGTACGCGGCAGGATCAACGGAGGCGGCCCCGAGTTCATGCTTAAAAATTATAACGGTAATATCTACCTGAGAAAGAAATAATTAAGGTATCAGGCGGATCTTGTTGATCCGCCTGCATTTAGATCACTTATGGTATGATTTGAGGTTGCAAATGCTTTGAATCCTGATTATATTCTAGGCAAATCAACCTAACTGGAAATTATGTCATTCAAATCATTATTTATTTTCTGCTCCCGAAATCTGCTACCAACGTTTTTGGTGTGTGCTCTTTTTATTTCAGGATGTAACAGCGGCGAAAAGAACGATGAACAGGAGGAGGACATTGTAGAAGCCCTGGTTCCGGAACCCACATTCGTTGAATATACGGTGACAGGTCTGCAGTTCGACGGTCCGACAACCATTCCTTCAGGGTGGGTGACCATCCGATTGAACAATATGTCGGCCATGACCCATTTCGCCATTGTGGAAAGATTGCCCGATTCCATATCCGTAGAGGATCAGCAACGTCTGGTAGCTCCTGTCTTTCAAAATTTCATGGATAATTATAACGGCAGGGAATTGAGTGCTCCGGATGCGGGAATGGAACTTCCCGAATGGTTCGGAGGAATTGAATTTCTTGGAGGACCCGGGTTGGTGGGACCCGGCAATGTAGCTGAAACCACAGTCTACATCGAACCGGGAAATTACATGCTTGAATGTTATGTCAAGACTGATGGAATCTTTCACAGCTATAATCCCGATCCAACCCAAAATGGTATGGTATTGGGACTCACCGTTACCGGCGAAAACAATGGCAATGACGAGCCTACACCTACAATGGAATTATCCATATCTTCTGAAAACGGGATGAGCTTCACGGGCGATCCTGTCGAGGGGATAAATGTCGTGAAAGTTACCTTTGCCGACCAGGGGGTTTATGAAAATTTTGTTGGGCATGATGTACACCTGGTAAAGATCGAGGAAGATTCAGACCAGGCGGAGGTAGCCGCATGGATGAACTGGACCACACCTGACGGGTTACAGACTCCTGCCCCTGCCACTTTTCTGGGCGGTGTAAATGAAATGCCTGCCGGTGGTGTGGG
>JBNKGL010000015.1:2500-100967 GCA_050289805.1 Cyclobacteriaceae bacterium | reverse complement strand
CAGCACTTACTGATTCGGGGTTTGTTATAAATTGCCAATTTGTTCCGGTGAATGAAATGAACCAGGAACCGGATACATCACCATTAGTGTGGATGCCAATGGTATCGCCAGGATTTATTGCTTCTTCCCGCAGCACGTGGGGTATTGCAAGCATGAAAGTCATTATCAGGGGTTTGTAATAATCAGGTCTCAACAGTCCTGCGCGTCCGGTTGCATCGGCAATTTGCTGTTGGTGATGCCATTTCTCAGAAAATTCCCTGGCAAGGTGCATCCAGTTGAGGCTCTTTTCTTCCCCGGCCCATTGTACAGGGAAAATAGCTTCTGTCAATGGATCCAATGATTCGTAATATCGGGATACCAACGGCCCTGTTGTTTTAAGTAATAAGATAAGTACCTCCGGACTGATTCTTCTGGAAGCCCGTACCCAGTCGGCATTCAACTGATTCAGCCAGGCTACCATCTGGTTATACTCATTTGATTCCGGTGGGGATTCACCAAAATATCGATCTTGCTGGATGGAAAGTGTACGGATATCCCCATCCAGTAAATGGGCCACGACATCCTTCACTCGCCATCGGCCTGCAATAGTCGGAGCCTGCCACTCCTCAGGATCAAGGTCTTCAAGCATCTGAATCAGTAGATCATTCAGTTCTGAGAAATACGGACGGACGTCGAATTGGGGCTTCGAATAGTACATACTTCGGTGTTTTCAGGGATTGAATTTATACTGTTCTGAAGATAAATCCAATAACTTCCATGAGCCAGGCAATGCCCACGTGGATCAGTACTCCGCCCCAGATTGTTTTACTGTTAAGGGATATCACACCGAGGATATAACCACCGAACAATGAACTGATGGCTTCGGTCATGGGCTTCCCAAAGTGAAGAAAACAGTATGTGGTGATCATCGGAAAGACAACATACGGACCGAAATATCGTGTGAAACTGTAAATCAGAAATCCCCGAAAAAACATTTCTACCGAAATGAAATCAATTCCATAGGCCAATTCATATATGATGACGTTCAGCCAACCCGGGACATCATGCCGCGCGGCATATTGAGATCCACCCAGTTCCAAATACCGCGGATAGTATTCCTGGATGTCCTTGAAAAACCCTCCGAAGGCGATTCCGATACCGGCCAGGGAAAGTAGTATCAGATAGGGGCGGACATCAAATCTTTTCACGATCAGACCAAATCCGCGGCCCGGAATTGATTTCTCGAAAAAGAATGACATGATAAAAAGAGGCAACACCATGGTCAACAGGCTGACGATCCGTTTGACGATACTGTTGATGAAAACCCTGTCGGCAATGTCGGTATACTCCAGCAGAAGTGAACGCAACTGAATGGATCTGTCCAGCGCTAAGATTGTAAAACCAATCAGCAGGCGCAGCCAGAAACCACGCGATTTATACCAGGTTTTATCCTTAATATACGGTGTGATGATAAGTACGGTAAGGAGATAGGGCGCAACATGGAATAAGAACATTGCCGGCACCCTGTAGGGAAAAGGAAGAGTATCGACTATTCCATCTTCAAAGTTCAACTCATAATTCACAAAGATGAAGGCTGTCATTAAAACAAACACCGCGAGAAGGATTGGCCAGCGAACGTTGGCGCGAATATGTCCGATGACTTCAAAAAAAAGGGACTTCATTCAGGTTGTAATGAAAATTGGCATCGTATAAAACTATCGGTTTATTACAGGCCCTATTTTTTTCGGCCGTAGCGCAGCTTGGTATCCAGTCCTTCAATATAACGGCGATGTCCGATCACCTCGATGTAGAGCGGTGTTCGTATAACACGTACTATTTCCGTTCCGAACCAGTCCCTGAACATCCTGTTAACTTTTCGCGTCGATTGCATCCATAATCCGCCTGCATCTTCCGTTACGGTCATCAGGTCTTCGGAAACTAAATATGCCATCACGTACTCACTTAATTTATCCATGGAAGAGACCGAATCAATTCGCAAAATGAAGGTTCTTGAACTAAAGGCAAGTGCACCCGCCAGCACTACAGGCATCATGAAAAATACATAATAGTAGGAAATGGGGAAGTCTTCCGATAACAGGACCATAACCAGTCCAATGAATACAAAAGCAATCAGGAAAAGTCCGAAAAAATTCAAATATACATTGAATTGTGGAGGTCTGGATTTGATTTGCAAATTCATAATCTTATTGCCTTTTGAAATGAAGCCGTTGACGGGTCTCTGTCGGATCGTTTTTGAATAAGCCTGCTAAATTTATTGAAATCGTTAATGAATCTGAAGTGATGTGATCAATTGAAGCAAACTTTGTTACTCCGTTTTCATACATGAGCTCTAAATAATGGCCGTGTGAATCAGCTGTCCAGGCGCCGCCTGTTTCATGTATAACGCCTGCTTCAGCTCCGGTATTAAGTGAGCCTGTGAATATCTGTTGAAATGTTCCGTCTGTAGAAAAAATCATTGTGAAAGTGGAATTGGATATCGAGTCAGGTTTAGAATCTGACCGTAGCGGATTTTCTGTTGTTGACCATTCTCCTGCCAGGCCTGATAAACCCGCATTATTTTCTTCATTCTCCAGCGTCCATTGGACTTTATATTTTTCATTCTTCAGGTCAGACCGAAAATTTTCCGTTTGAAAAAAGTGGCTCACCATTGTATTGGGATCAGCTGATTCTATTTGATGCACACTGAATACAGAGACAGGAAGGGAAGAAGATAGTGAATAGAATGAGATGAAATCCCGGCCATTAATACGCTGAATATTCCACGGTCCCCTTCCTACAGCAGAAATTTCATTCGTCTCTATTCGGATCAGACAGGAATCAGATGAAAGAAACGAGATGAAATTAATATTTTGATTGTCAAGGTGCCAGTGGGTTCCGACAAGCGAAGATGCTTCCAGGCTTCCCTCTGTCGGGGTAACAGGATGAAAATAGGTTTCTGAATATGTCTTCCCCCTTTTTTTTGACAGGACCAGGGAATCTTCGCTCCGGCGTGTATAAACCAGTGTATCATTAAAATCCGGAATTCTAATGAATGTGGTTCCTTCCTTACTGAATAAAATAGCTCCTGCTTTAAAATCAGGAAATGTAGTTACTTCCAGGCTGTCATTATTGCCCTCAGAGATTACCAGGCTGGAACTATTGTAAACAGTGTCGTAATATGGATTTTCTACAGGTTGTTTGGCGAAATTAAGCAAGCCCTCACCAAGGATTGCCACAGAGTCGACATATTCGATATACCGCTCCTGCGATGCCATCCATACCTCATTTTCAGAAGCGGCAATGTCATTTTCCGAAGTTTCCGATTGACATGCCGCTATAAAAAATCCTGCGAACAGGATGCCCGAAAAAAATCTCATTACATTCATCTTATTTAACATGTAATTTTAAAATTACCGATTTGTCTTTTGCCACTTCAAAAATATAAGAATCTGATTCATTGTCAGCAGGAGTGATCAAATCGCCATCCATCTGAACCATATCATATTTATCTCCGGTTAATCTTAGTTCAATCGTCCAGTCCTCACTCGAATCAATCTGCCACATCTCAATATTTTCTTCACGACTGAATTTAAAATCCATTGTATTGGAACCCATTTTTACTTTTTCAAGCGCTGCTTCGTTCCATTCGGTTGGCATATTCGGACTAAAAATCAGCAGATTCCGGCCGGCGTCGGGATGCAGGCCAAAAAACTGTGATATAATGGGAACGGCAAAGCTGTAAATATTCCAGGCCTGAACCATCATTCCGTAATCCGGAGAAACTTCATACATGGATCCCGGCAGCGCATAGCTGAAAGACCGCTTCAACCGCTTCAGATATTCCAGTGCCTGGTCTGCTCTTCCGTAGTTATTTTCCGCAACTGCCTGTACCCCTGTTGGTAAGGTCATAACGGCCCCGATATAGCTAAAGATTTTTCTGTTGGTTTGAAATGAACCCTCATCCTGCCCTGCAGATTCATCCCGGTCAATACCGGTAACAAAGACACCAAATGGATTTACAAAATTACTGCCGGTTTCGAGGGCTTTAACCGCTTTTTCGGGATCAGCAATTCCGGTTTCCATAGGTGTGTTTACAACCCAGTTATGATGCAGAACGAAGCCCTGTTTTTTCCCGGGATCCATGGAGCTTATTTTATTATCCGTTTCCTCGAGCTCCTTTACTGACCACGGTTTCCCCAGGGAATCCGCGCGGTGAATGGCATCTTCCAGCAGGACTTTAGCCTGTGTTGGAGTTCCGATGAAATCAGCATACGAATTAAAACTTTCGACCCAGAATTCAGAGTTTATTATCTCAGCAAGTTTGCCTGCCTTTTTTTCATATACCTGTGAATCCTCTGTGTGTCCCAGCGTTTCTGCCATTTTTGCCGCATCTGAATACGCTTTTTGGGTATACACTGCTACGTCGATCATTTCGCTATTAAGGCCGTGTATTTCCATCATTCCGAAACCATCCGGCAGCAGGTTTCCATCAATATCAGCTGTCTCCAGCCATTCCAGGCCCCTTTTGATAAAGGGATAGTATTTTTCAAGAAATGAACGATCCCCTGTCCATTCATATACCATCCATATCAGCGATGCGAACTGGGGGGTTTCATTGATATTTCCCTGATTAAATACTGCTCCGTTGGATGATACCTCATGAACAACACGGCCATTTCCATTCGTTTTTTCAGAGATGGTGTAAATAAGGTCAATAGTTTCGTAAACGAGGTCTTTCCTGCCGGTCATTATTGCCCCCTGAAGTGCATACTCACTGTCGGCTCCAAACCACCAGGGATAATCAGGGATTCCCGCGGTAAGTCCTGTGCCCACACCCGGAACTGTCTGCCTCAGCCATTCCGTATTATATTTTATCCATCGGAATGCTTGTTCCATCTCTTTGTCCGGTATTGTCAATGAGGCAGTTTGGGCAATGTCATCATAATGAGAGATTTTTTCCCTGAGAAGTTCGGTCCCATTATGCAGAATGTCTTCGTATGCGGAAGTCGCCCGGGTCAGTGATTTATCAGATCCTGAAATAAATATTGGCAGCGTCACCTTTCCATCAGCAGGGATTGTGATAATCCATGTGATCGTCCCGTTTATTCCCGTACCAGCCCGTTCAAATGTGCATGTTTCACCTTCGATATCATACCGGAGATGTTTCATGGCTGATCCATAGATCACATGCCAGGGATTCAGACTGTCCTTTGCTACAAGGGCGTTAAGTTGATTATCCCAGTACATTTGATCCGGAGAATCTTCCATTCCTGTTCTATCCCCCAGCCATACCGGCCTTAAATCTGTCATACCATTAAATTCAAACAGAAACTCAATCATATTCCCAGTCGGATTGAAAAATGAATATTCAATCACAATGCCTGGCACGTTCTCAGGTACAAATTGAAACCGCTCCACCCTCACACCAAATGGGTTGTTATATATATGTTTGTTGGCAAAGGGGTAGTTAATGAATGTGTCGGCCTCGGCAAGGCATAAAGTTTCATTTCCGGAAATCAGCGCGGCGGAAAACCCATCCATTAATTTGATCGGATGTGCCCAGATCCCGCCCATTTCGCCAGCCACATGCCATCCCAGGTCGGGAAACGAACCATCCTGATAACCTACCATATAGGCCTGGTCCCCCGCGGTGACATAGGGTGAGTGAAGATATGCAGCGTTACCGGTAATGAATTCAGAATTGCCTGTGATGCTTGTTAATGATGCAACTTCATCGGCGTTGCCTGAACATCCACCAGCGATGAGTATTATTATACAAAAAACGAAAATGACGGACTTCATAGGGACATTTTGTGAATCAAAATATACAGAATTCACACATGAATCAATATCAGAATTATTCCACCGGTAAGCCCAATTCAGGATTCAATCGGACTCCCGTCTTCATTTTTGATTGATAAAATTCTCTTGCCGAGCGGTGGTCCGAAGAAGATTGATGCCATAGCCGCTGCTGCTACAGTCGGAATCAAGCTGCCGAGAGACTCCAATCCATCCAGCATCTGGGCGGTTATCATGGGAGCCAACCACCAGAGAAATGTAAAAATCATCCCCCTGGTCAACTTGTTTGAGGCATTGACTCCTTCAAGTAATTTCGAAGAAGTGGCAAATGCCAGGAGCAAGGGGGACATGATTACGAAAATGAAGGTGATCCATTGCCATCGTTCAATGGAAATTCCAACTGCATAACCATTTCCCTGCAATCCCCGGGAAGATTCAAAACTGATGAAATACAATAATGTAAAGAGCCCAAACACCAAAAGAATGATGGCAAAGTAAAGCTGGAACATCACCGATACCTTCTTCGCTTTTAGTTTTTGTTCACTTGTCATGTATTCGATTTATGAACCAATATAAAAATTACCACGGGCATTCAAATAGTTCCACTGGTCAGAAGTTCACGCAAATAATGCTTCTGAAAATATAAAAATTTGTAATTTGATGTGTGCTTACTATTCAATCTACCATTCGCATTTTAATTGCTGCCGCCATCACCGCATTTCTATATAGCTGTGGAGGAAAGAAGGAGGGAGCCATCCCTGTTCAAAAGGATCAGCATATTGTTTTAATCGGAAATAATCTGTGTTCAAGGATGCTGAATTTCGGGTCCTTTGAAACGGAAATGCACCGGAGGTTTCCAACGGATCATTTATTCATTCGCAATATGTGCGACGGTGGAGATACGCCCGGGTTCCGTCCGCATTCGGGACGAAATGACCCATGGGCATTCCCCGGGGCTGAAGAATTTCAGACTGATCTGGCGCAACCATCGGGGAGTGAGGGTCACCTGGAGAAACCGGATGAATGGCTTACCCGTCTGAAAGCAGATGTCATCATGGCGTTTTTTGGAGCCAGCGAATCCTTTAACGGACCGGAAAGACTGGATAGTTTCCGGGGTGAGCTGGATGCCTTTGTAAAGCATACATTGGCCCAAACTTATAACGGGGTGAGCAGCCCCAGGCTTGTTCTGGTTTCCCCCGTTGCTTTCGAGGACCTGACCGATAAATTTGACCTTCCGGATGGCAAGAAGGAAAATCAAAACCTGGAATTGTACAGCGAAGCAATCCGTGAAGTGGCGATCGCGAACAACGTTCCGTACATTGATGTATTTCATCCCTCAAAAGAATGGATGGCAGGCTCAGATGATATGACGATCGACGGGTATCAGTTGAATGAGGCCGGGTACGAAAAGCTTTCAACGTATCTGGCTGAAAATATTTACGGAGGTGAAGTTGATGAATCGGTTGACCGTATAGCTGTAAACGAGGCAGTAAATGAAAAGAACTGGTTCTGGCATAATGATTATAAAATTCCGAATGGTGTACATGTTTTCGGAAGACGTTATGAGCCCTTCGGTCCTGATAACTATCCTGCGGAAATTCAGAAGATCAGGGAAATGACAGCGAACCGCGATACAGCGATATGGGCGGTCGCAAACGGCGAAACGTACGATCTGGCTGCTGCCGATGCGAAAACATCGGTCCTTCCTGAAGTGGAGACTAACTATACCCAGGTTGACGGAACCGGCAGTGTGGAATATTTATACGGCGATGATGCTGTCGCTTCATTAACACCGGCTCCCGGATATAAAATTGAATTGTTCGCCTCGGAGGAGGAATTTCCAGACCTGGCGAATCCGGTTCAGATATCATTCGACAATAAAGGACGGATGTGGGTGTCGGTTATGCCGACCTACCCCCACTGGAAACCCGGTGATCCGAAACCGAATGATAAAATTTTAATCCTTGAGGATACCGACAATGATGGCAAGGCAGATAAGCAAACTGTTTTTGCGGATGGTCTTCATTTACCTGTTGGGTTTGAGATCGCACCAGAAGGAGTCTATGTCTCACAGGGAACCAATCTCAAATTATTGATTGATGATGATGGCGATGATCATGCAGACCGGGTGGAAATTCTATTAAGCGGTTTTGATGATCATGACACCCATCATGTGATCAGCGCGTTTTGTGCAGATCCCTCCGGTGCTATTTACATGGCAGAGGGAGTATTTCTTCATACCAATGTTGAAACACCCTACGGACCGGTACGTGCGACCAACGGGGGTTTTTATCGTTATAACCCACAGAGAAAAAGGCTGGAGCGTACTGCCCAGCTAAGTATCCCCAATCCCTGGGGTATTGCATTTGATGACTGGGGACAGCCTTTCTTTGCTGAGACCTCCGGTCCCGATGTCCTTTGGATGATGCCCGGCACGGTGAAATCCCGCTATGGCATTGCGACGCCCAAATCCCGAAATCTGATCGAAGAGGGTCATCGTGTTCGACCAACGTCCGGGCTGGAGTTTGTTTCGAGCCGCCATTTCCCGGATGATGTACAGGGCGATCTGCTGATCAATAATACCATTGGTTTCCTGGGTATGAAGGAACACACGATGGGAGATGAGGGAACAGGGTATAAAAGCAGTCACCGTACGGACCTGATCACATCTACAGACAAGAATTTCAGACCCGTGGATATGGAGTTTGCACCTGATGGATCGTTATATCTCATTGACTGGCACAACGTGCTTGTGGGCCATATGCAACATAATGCAAGGGATCCATTGCGTGATCATGTGCACGGACGGATTTACAGGATTACGTATCCTTCCAGACCACTGGTGGAACCTGCAAAAATTGATGGAGCTTCGATACCGCAATTGCTGGACAACCTGAAATTACCCGAATACCGCACGCGATACCGGACCCGCCGTGAATTACGTGGGAGGGACCAGCAAGAAGTAAGCGAGGCCGTGAAATCATGGGTCTCCAATCTTGATCCGAATGATCCACAGTATGAGCATAACCTGCTGGAGGCGCTTTGGGTGACCTGGGGGATTGACCGTGTTAACGAGGATTTGCTGAAAACACTGCTCAACGCCAAAGATTACCATGCCCGTGCGGCGGCGGTACGTGTACTGCGCTACACCGGTCACCAGGTGAGCGATCAGACAGCATTATTGAAAGAGGCGGCCAAAGACCCGAATGGAAGGGTAAGGCTGGAGGCGATTGTTGCAGCGAGCTGGCTTGACAAAGATTCCGGACTGGCCGTTCTGGAGACCGCAGCGGCTATGCCGCTTGATGACTGGATGCTTCCTGCCTATGAGGCGTCGCTTGCCGTATTCGGTGTGGAGACCAATGTAATTGAGGAAGAAAAGAAAATTGACGTTGCCCTGGAAGGGGATGCCCTCCTCGCTTTTAATGCGGGAAAGGAAATTTATGAACGGGAAGGTTTTTGCATCACTTGTCATCAACCTGATGGTAAGGGATTGCCGGCCAGTGGATTTCCTCCATTGGCAGGAACTAAATGGGTTAATCAATCCGAAAAAACGCTTATTAAAATAATCCTGAAGGGACTGCAAGGGCCTATAGAGGTATTGGGTGAGGAATATCCGGGGCAGGTTCCCATGACTCCGTATGAAGGGATGCTTTCCAATGAAGAGGTAGCCGCGGTTGCGACTTATGTGAGAAACTCATTCGGAAACACCTCATCACCGGTAGATGCGGCCACTGTGGAAGCCGTTCGTAAGGAAGTTTCCGATCGCAAAGGTTTTTATACACCTGCTGAATTAATGCAAAATGAAAAATAATCCGATATACCTGTTCATATTCGTTGTTTCCACCATTATAACGGCCTGCAGCAGCCCAAAACCTGCAGAGGAGCCTCCGGTTCCTGAAGATGATCCGTTGCACGTAGTATTTGTTATCGGAGACGAGGAATATCGCTCTGAAGAATCTATGCCGATGCTTGCAGCAATTCTCAGGCGTGAACTTGGTGCGGAAATTACCCTTTGCTATTCGGTAGATTCTGCAGGCTTTATTGACCCGAATCGTTTGGATCATATCGAAGGTCTTGAAGCTCTTGAGGATGCCGACCTGATGGTGATGTTCACCCGCTTTCGGGCTCTTCCGGAGGAGGAGCGAAGTTATATCACCGAATATGCGGAGTCGGGCAGGCCAATGGTGGGCTTCAGAACATCTACACATGCTTTCCTGTACAAGGACGATACGACACTTCAATATATGAACAACGAATGGCCTACGCGGGTATTCGGACAGCAATGGATCACACATCATGGTCATTTCGAGGATGGAAACAGTCCGTTAACATCTGTCACACTTATTGAGGGCAGAGAATCACCCATATTGAATGGTGTTGAACCTTTCGATGCGTATTCCTGGCTATATCATGTGGATGGGGGAGACTGGAAATTACACGGGAACAGCAAGCCGCTTCTCACAGGACGGTCCCTACGCTCGAATCATGAGGCGGAAGGACGGCTGGATAAATACCCCTTAACGAATCCTGTAGCGTGGACGAAAACCTATACAGGTTCTGAAGGTGTTTCTGCCCGCGTATTTTTTACAACACTCGGGCATCCTTATGACTTTAAACAAGAATCGATGCGTAAGCTGGCGCTTAACGGGATCTACTGGGCCCTGGGAATGGAAGGCGATATTCCCCCTGATGGTATCAATGCAGAGATTGTTGGAACCTATGACCCCAATAATTCAGGATTCGGGGATGAATATAAACATGGCATGAGGCCTGTTCAATTGGATTGATGATAGAATCCTGTATGACAGCTGCAGATTCAATTCGTTAAAACAAAAATCACAATCCGGAATATGGTAACTTTGGGATTTTAAGTCAGTATGTAAAAACATGTCGTCTTTTCCTTTTAATGAGTATCACCCGGGCTTATCAGTCGATTGCGTGATTTTTGGTTTCAACCAGAATGCACTGAAAGTATTGCTCCTGAAGCTGAAGGGTATGGATACCTGGGCACTTCCCGGAGGTTTTGTGAAAGCGGCAGAAACAGTTGACCAGGCTGCAATCCGGGTTCTCCAGGAACGAACAGGACTTGAAAATATCTTCCTGAGACAGTTTCAATTATTTGGGGGCCTGGACCGGCACGATCCTGATCATGTGGAAAAAATGATCGCCAACGGTATTGTGCTGCCTGAAGACAGGGAATGGTTCAACCAGCGTTTTGTAACATTGGGTTATTATTCTTTGGTTGAGTATTCCAAAGTTAATCAGCCCTCTCCTGACTACATTTCTGAATCCTGTCAATGGTTTCCCATGGATGAGGTTCCGCCGCTGATGCTGGATCATGCCAATATTCTCAACAATGCATACGAGGTATTGAAGGAGCAGGTAAATAATCAGCCTTTAGGCATCAACCTGATGCCAAAGCGATTTACCATGCCCGAATTGCAATCACTTTATGAAACCATTCTCAATAAGTCGCTTGACAGAAGGAATTTTCAGCGAAAAATGCTGAGTTATGGGATTCTCAAAAAAACCGTAAAGAGGAAGACGGGTGAAGCCCATAAAGCACCATGGCTGTATGAGTTTGATCATGAAAATTATTTAAATGCGCTCAGCAACGGTCATTATCGCGGTTTTTAATTAAAAGACCCGTATAACCCCAAGTCCGAGATTCCAGGCATCATAAGCATCCCAACGTATATCATATGATAGCGGGATGACCAGTTCCCAGTTATGGTTGATGTGAGTGCTCCACTCATATCCTATCCGTGTGAGGAATAATGTTTCTTCCGGCGCGTATTCGAATCCCATTCCAATTTCAAATTCAGAATGTTTTGTGGGCTTGAACAGTCCGACAATTGCCGGGGCAATGGGTTTTTGGCGAAGCAGAATTTCCTCGGTATCTCCGTTTCCAATATGACGTTCCACTTCAAAGTCTTCGACGATCATGTCTATATGAAACCCGATTCCCCATTTCTCATTAAACTTATAATTATAGATCAAAGCCCAGGACGGGAGAATTTCAAATTTTTTACCTGCTAAGGTAACGCCCCTCGAAACGTGGGTATGGCCGATGATGATTCCGACCTGGTGTTTTTTAAATTCATGAGTTTCCGTTTCGTGTTCCTGGGCCGGAAGGATGAAAGGCAGGCAGATCAGTAGAAATGGAAGCAGGAATCTATTTTTCATTGGAGTATATTTCAGGTTAAATCTATGACGATGAGGTTATTTAATAAATAAGAAAGTTTAATGATTTGTTTCAAATAAGTAATTTGAAACAATTAACTGAAATATGGACTTCGAGCGGCATTACAGAAAATTAGAGCATATGTATAAGAGTGCTTTGGTGAATACCCGGTCATATCGGGGTTCAACTATAGAAATTTCTTCCGGGAGTGCTGAAATTAAATGGAAAGTGGAAGAAGATTTTTTTCATGGGTTGGGCGCGCTGCATGGATCGGTCTATTTCAAACTATTGGATGACGCGGCATTCTTTGCCATACAATCGGAGATAACGGATTACTTCATACTCACTTCGTCCTTCAATATTACGTTCGTCAGACCTGTAACCGAGGGGATACTCACAGCCCGTGGAAGGATCAGGTCCCGCTCGAAATCTATATTTTCAGCGGAATCGGTTTTACTGAATCAAAGGGGCAAGGAGGTTGGATATGGAAGCGGCCAGTTTGTGAGAAGTGGCGCATTGCTTTCTGAAACAGCCGGCTATACTTTGCCGCAATGATCTTAATCAATTAATTCCAGTGCTTTCTCCAGTGCAATATCCCTGGATACTTCCACGTCAGGTTTTACACCGGTTCCTTCCCAGTTTGTTCCTGTGATCGGGTTAACGGCACTTCCGGTTGGGACCGACATTTCAAGATCTTTGTTAATACGCATTACCCTGCCGGGGTTTGCACCGCCACCTGTAGTTTCACCGATTAGTGTTGCACGATTGCGCGTTTGCATGTTATAGCAGAATTCTTCGGCACCCGAAAATGTATAGGAACTTGTAAGAATATATAACGGTAAATCCGGTTGTTTTTTGCCGTTAACTTCGGGAAGTGTCCAGAATTCTTCGGTATGATCTCCAGCCCGCCAATACAAGCTGTTCAGCAGGAGGTGTTCGTCGAAAAAATAGCTGCAAAGATATTGGACCATTTGGGGAGAGCCACCACCGTTGTCTCTGAGATCTATGATGAGGGCTTTGCTGCCCTCTACTGCCTGCATTGCTTTGTCGGCTGCAGGTCTGCCGGATGAAGGGCTCATAAAAGCATTTAGCTTAATATAACCGATATTGTTTTCCAGCAATTTACTTTCAACAAATCCCGCTCGTTTTTCCCGTTCCGGATTGGGTAACGTGGGAACACGCGTTGGAAAAATACGCATGTGCTTGTCGTGGTTTATAGACTGAACCTGCTCTGTGAGTGCAGTGGCTAATTCATTTATATTCTTAAACTGATCGAAATATCCGTTTTCCTGTAATGAGGTTAGATGTGCTGCTGTTTTTTCTGCTATATCAGGAAAAACATAGTTTTCTATGATCAGTTCGTTGATGCGACTGATGGTCTTTGATTGGTCTGACTTTTCAGCCAGCTGCTGACTGCAGGACCCTGATATAACACTGATGATCAGGAGAAAAGTGCATTGAAGGTGTTTGCCGGGTATCATACATAAACTTTACGTATCCCGGCAATTAATGTTTGTCTTACATTTCAGAAAAAATGATTTCTCCTTCTGCTTCAATCTTACTGATATGACGAATTTTCTTGTTGGGATCAAGTATGGTCCAGTAATCAGGATATTTAATCGTGACTTCCTTGCCGATCAGTTCATCCCTCATGGTTTTGATATCCAACCCCTGATCAATGCCACGGTTTATATAAAACTGTCGCTCACTACCCTCCAGTTGAAATACAACATCTTTAATGCCCCCTTCAAAAATCTGGGCGATTTTACCTTCGGTAATGAGAAGTTCATCTTCAGGTGGTTTCGGTACCGGGCGGAAAATTCCGGCGCCCATGGTTAGAAATATGCCAACAACAACTAAAATTAAATGTCTCTTTTTCATCCTTCAAAAAATAATAAATGTCCACTTGTAAGCGGCGTTCGTCTTCCCTTAAAAAATCAACGAGTGGTTTGGGAAAACATTGCCTCTAAAAATCATTGTTTCGGTTCTCAAAAAAAAATCAAGCTTCGCGATAACCGGCCACATGAATCATTTAGTAGGGTTGATTCCTGTGAGGCCTGAATCACTGTAGGAATTAAGGTTTTTTGTTTGTTCTGAGCAAGTATAAGTACCTTTTTCACAGAAACTTAATCAAAAAAACGACGATCAGGATACCGGATGTACTATTCTGCCGAGAAAGCAAGCGAAACGATCCGCCATTTCCCATCATGTTGCATCAATGTGAAGAGGTCAGTTCCGGTCCATTCACTCAGGTTGGATTCCGATCCGAATCTGGCTTCATAGTTCACCCAGGCAATTGCAAGATTACCCTGAATTTCCGTCGTTATGTAGGTGGGTTTTTCTTCGAAAATCGGCTCGCTGTCCGGACCTTCCGGGGTTTTCTGTATGAACTCATCTATGGTACTCACCTGCACCTTTGCCACGGAGTCGCCGGGGGTTTGCCAGATCGTCGTAAGGGTAGCATTCTGCCAGAAATATTCTCTGTACGCGTCCCAGTTCCTGTTTGACATCACATGGTAGTAGTCATACAGAAACTGGTGAATTATCTGCGTTGTCTGAACTTCGGAAGTGCTTGATGCACTGGAACGGTCGTAAATAATGTTGAGATCAGGGTTTTCCTTGCGCCAGGCCTCCATAATTTCCTTATCAAAATAATTTCCGGATATGGAAAGTTCCTGCAGGGAGGGAAGCTTGCGGAGGGTTTGCATTTCGCTGTTGATATCCAGGCTGTTCATGGACAGGTCCAGTATTTCAAGGTTCCGGAGATTGCTGAAGCACTCCGGCAACTGCGTGTATCCGAGGCCGGATATCGACAGTACTTTTAATTCGGTCAGGTCACAAACAGACCCTGTAAGTACTTTTTTGGGAACATCGGAATTTAACCTGGCAGACATTGGCGGATAGATCTTCCATCCATTCTGGCCATCCAATAAAATGGAAATCGATTCAGCTTTTGTAAACCTGTTAATATCACCGGGAACTTCGGAAAGATTATTATCGGAAAGGACAATGGTAACATCAGATGCGTTGATGTCATTGTCGTAAAGTGTTTGCCGGGAGCATGAAAATTGTAACGCCGCAATTAAGAAAGCCAGGGTGATAAGATTTTTCATAATTTTAAAATTAGCGCCATTCGATGAGTGATAAACCGAGCCCTATTACGAACTGGCGATGATTATAGTCGATGAGTGTTTCGCCATATCCTTCAAATATTTCGAGACGTCCATGTAAAAAACCATCGATTGGAAATGCCCAGTCTATCCGTATACTACCACGGTTATTTTCGCCAAACCTGAGTGAATGAGTTGCATCAACCGTGATAAGATGCTCCTTGAATCTCCGGGAAACAATGGCCTGCATACGGCCATAATAATTGGTTATCTCCGGGTTTTCATCATCGCTGTCATTCAGCCGGATCCAGGGCTTTAAATAAATTTGCCAGAATTCACGTTCTAATCCAAGATGAAACACAATTCTGTTCCAGCTTCTGGATAAGGGGAGTGTTCGTCCGTTGGACTGGTGATTAAAGGCAACGCCCACGATACGTGCCCGAAAGCCAAGAAACGGGATGTTCATGCGGTAATTTAATATCAGTTCAGGTTCATAATTGGTTTCCCGGAATGGCCTTGATATCTCGCCGTTGTACAACTGCCAGTGAGATTTTTGGGTGTAGGCCGCCCAGACATCCAGATTCTTAAATATAAATCCACGGATGATCTTCGTTTTGAAGCTGAGCTGAAATTTTAATTCTGTGGCGTTTAAGGGAATTTCTTCGTCAAGGGCATATTCCGGGTTAAAACTTTGCGGCATGCGGTTGGGGTTGGAGGTATAACGGGCAAACAGAATATAGGTGGGTTGATAAGCTGTTATTCTGAAATTACCAAGGACGTCGGCAGTATCAATTTCCCATCGCTCGGAAAGGGATCTGAACAACCTGGAATCAGCAAAGATCGGGTGGTCCTGACATACTGCGGGACTGGCAATAAGTAGCAGTAGTAAAATGAATGAAAATCTCATAGTCTCAATTCACTAATGAATTACTGATGTTCAGAACTACCGGGATAATTTATCATTCAAAATAAATTTTGAATGACCCTGAACCCAGGCTGCCACCCGCTTTCTGAATTCTTCCACAACTTCGGGATTTTCTGCAGCAATATTGGTGGATTCGTAGGGATCTTTTTCAAGATCGTAGCATTCAGCATTCCCTGAGGTTTCATTGAAAATGATCTTGAGATTGTCAGTACGTGCTCCAAAAAGATAATCCGACCATGGCGAAAAGAAGAATGTTGTATTCGCGGGGTTTGTTTCAAGTAGATTTTTGCCCTGCCATTCGTTGGGAATTGCAATGGCGGCCAGTGCAAAAAGTGTGGGGGCAATGTCAACCAGTCCGCCAATATTGGAATAGCGTTCACCGCTGAAGACATTACGATTGATCATCATCAGTGGCACATGAATATTTTCCTCATAGATTCCATTGCCATGACCCATCTGGTTATGCTGCCCGAAAGCTTCACCATGATCTCCAACGATAACGATTAAAGTTGAGTCGAGGAGATTCCGGGTTTCAAGACTGTCCAGTACCGCACCGACCATTGCGTCGTAATGTTCAATTATATTCAGGTATTTATTCTTGTAGATATTGTTGGCGGCATATTCCTTTTCTACCCCATCAAAGAAATATGGATAATGCCCCTGGTTCGTCCAAAGAACGCTTACAAACGGGGATGAAGGCTCTTCATCAATCCAGTTGCTTAATTCAGCCGGAAGACAGGAATCATCAATACCTATACCATATCCATCCCCGAATCCATCCATTTTAAATTGTATTGAACAGGGGATATCATCGAAATCGGAAATTAAATTGAATCCGCGATTTTTGAGGAACTCTTCGGAGTTCTGAAATCCAAGGTCAGAAGAAGACAGGAATGAGGTTCTGTAACCCGAATCCGATAAAACGGAAGTAATTGATGGCTGCGCTAAATCAGGTGCTTCCTGGGTGAGTGTATTGTAGGAAATCCACGGATACATGGAGCACAGGATGGACACCATGGATTTGTTGGTAGCCGGAGCGTGCGCATAAATATTGGTAAACACAGCCGCATTATTTAGCTCCTCCGCCATCCTTGGTGTCAGGTTGTTATCAGAGCCGCTCATAAAATCAAAGTACTCAGCACCGGCAGATTCAAGTACAATGATGACTAAATTTTTTACTGCCGGGTTATAGTATGAATCGTTGGAAGCAGGGGTCTCCTGTTCGGGGATGGAAACTTCCATTGTAAACAATGTTGATTCCTGTTGGGCATCGAATAGCGAGTTTGTGAAATAGACAACCGGGTTTTTAAGTTTCGAATTGTCGACCGGAGGAAGTTTGGAGTAACCAATAATACCCAGTGAAATATTTACAAACAGCAAAAGCAGGACCAGATGAACCGGCTTAGCGGGAGATCTGGTAGTAATAATTTTCCCGACGATCAGCAGGGTATAGAAGAATATGAAAAACGTGCCGACAAGCAACACCATATTCAGAACTATATATTTATTAAGATTTTCCAGAATGGCACTCTGCGCTTCGGAACTGCCGAGAAAATCAGAATAATACAGCCATTGGTAGTTGAACGGATGACCGAGTTTCCTGACAATATTGATGTTGGCAAGGGCGAATATGGTGGATAAAAGCATCACTGCAATAAAAGATATCAGCAGCCCTTTTCTTAGCCGGGGTGATTTAACTGCGAGTCCTGCCAATAGAAATATTCCTGCAATGACCGACAGGTATAAAAGGTCAAATGTTGCAACACCTACAGATGACGGCGAAAGGTACGTCAGGCTCCATTCAAGAAGCCGGAACCGGATAATTATATGAAGTCCGTAGGTAAGGGTGAGCAGCATAACAATCACCATAAAATAATTTTCATAGATATTCTGAATCTTGAAATATCGTTGAAGAATTATTGCGAATCCCAGTGGAATAAGGAGTGCAAGGGCCAGTGTCCATCCATATTTTTCGACAAAAGAGCGGGTATCCGGGGTGAGGTGAGCTTCAAAGGTCACGATGGGATCACCTGCCCGGGCATGATATCCTTTCCCCTGGTACGTATCCCAGAGATCCATGAGATTGCCGTCGGGACTTTTCGTGATCCAGAAATTCATATTAATTTCAAATCCTTCAGGAACGGAAATGACGGTTTTGTGAATACCATTCTCCCGGGTCATGGGTGTATAGTACAACCCATTATTGATTTTTGTATTTTGGGGTTTGAGGGAATCGGGGAGGGACTGCCAGCCATTTACTCCCCAGACAAGAAATACTTCAGCCGCTTCATCACATACATACCGTATTTCCTGAGAAGTAATACGCTGGCCGGTACTTATGAAAGGAATAAGAACGATCAGCAGGCCAAAAAGTATTTTTTTTAAATACATAGATTGAGGTGGTAATTAATAAAGTTATGGAAGAAATTATTTTATTCTGCATGATTTTTTTCAGGCAGGTCATTTACCAGCTGTCGCCAAAGCTTATTCATTGCATATGAAAAAGGGATTTGTCTTTATCGCACTGTTATTCCTGATGCTCGTTCTTTATACAGTGATTTTTAAACCTGGTAACCTTTTGTCGGATTCCGGGCAAGTGTTGATTAATCAGGCAGAACCTGTGGTTGCTGTCTTTCATTCCCGGGAGCAGAATTCGTACTTCGAAACCTTTGAGGAACATGAAAGCTACCATTTTACAATGCGGCTGGGAAGGTCTTTTGTTAATCGGTTTGAAACGCAATTCATTGATACAATTCCGCTCAATAAGAAAGTTCTGTTAACGCTTGAAACCTGGGAACAGCACCTGTATCACCGGAATACGCACCAGTCACTTACGGAGATATATCAGGGTGATTATGATTCAAGAATAATCCGGCTTTGCGAGGAGGTCCTTAGCAGGCATCCGAATATTTTACTTCGATGGAACCCTGAGATGGAAGTTCCCGCCGGGTTGTACCCCTGGCAGAACCGGCCCTATGAATATATTGAAGCATACCGTCATCTTGATTCCCTGGTCAATTATTATTCACCGGAGACAAAAATGGTTTGGGCGCCTGCGGGTTATCCGGGTGTAACAGAATTCTGGCCGGGTTCTGAATTTGTTGATGTCGCCAGTATAACACTGAATAGCAAATCCGAATCATTGGTTACGGCATATCCCAGGGAAGATTCATCGCTGATGGAACTCAAAAGAAAACTTCATAGACTCAGGTTTTTTGATGTACCGGTGATCATTCTGAGCGGTCAGGGACTTCCTGAGGGATCATCGCTATTGATCAGTGAAAGGGAAAACTTTAGTTCGATTTACCAAAATGAGTTACCCTCGAATGATAAGGCTGTCCGTAAGGAAAAGTTAATCCTGGGCTTATATGACCCGGCCGAATTACTTGTTGATAATCCTGCATTGAACGTGGAACATTTATTTGTTGATTTTGAGCGAATCTCCGATGGCAGGTTCAGGGAATCATTTTCGAAGGTTTCCGGGAGAAACCATGATGTGATTGTAACGATGGAGCCCATGTTTCCCAGTGCTGAAAATCCCGACAGAAAGGTGCTGGATAAAATTGTAGCAGGACAATATGATTCGCTGTTCAGCGATCTGTTCAATATTCTGAAAACCTCTAATCAAAAGATATACCTCAGGTTTGCACATGAAATGGAAATCCCCATTCTGCGTTATCCCTGGCAAAGTCAGGATCCGGTCCTGTACATCCGTGCTTTTCGCCATTTTATGCAGCTTGCATCTGAAAAATTGCCGGGCGCAATTAAAGTGTGGGGGCCGGCTGGTGACCGCGGATCTCTTGAATGGTGGCCGGGAGATCCTTATGTTGACATGATCAGTATTGCCATTTACGGTTTGCCGGATAAGAATATCACCGATCCTTTGAAACAGGAATCCTTCGAAACGATTTATAATCGAAAGTACCGAAGAATGAGATTCGTGAATAAGCCGGTTTTTATCACCGAGTTTGGGGTGAAGGGCCCGGAAAATTATCAAAATGACTGGCTTGAAAATGCTGCGAATGTCATCCGGAATCATCCCGAGATAATCGGTGTGAATTACTTTAATATGGTGGATAATCCGGAGGTATGGGGCGAAGGTATGAAACCGCCCGACTGGAGTATTACGAAAGAATCATTTGACCAATTTGTTGCCGCGGTCAACGGGGAGCAGGAATTGTAAATTCCGGTGTCAAATGAAATTTGCCTGTTCGATAAAAAAATCCTGTTTTCTGCGGGATTTTATGCCTGTCAATGTGCCTAATTTATTATATTCATCCATAACCAACTAATAATCAAGATCATGCCTAAAATGCACGTTGAGCGGACCATCCGCATTGATGCACCAGTGGAAAAGGTGTTTCGGACCGTAAATGATTTCAACCATTGGACGGCCTGGTCTCCCTGGCTGATTATGGAGCCTGAGGCAACCGTTAAAATTGATCCGGATGCTAAATATTATGAATGGGAAGGCGGAAGGGTTGGCAGCGGAAATATGAAAATCACCCAGGAGAAACCCTATGCGTCTGTTGACTACGATCTTACTTTTCTCAAGCCATGGAAATCCACCGCAAAGGTGCGATTTGAAATGCATGGACACGGGGATCATTCCCATGTAACATGGTATATGGACAGCAGTCTGCCATTCTTCATGTTCTGGATGAAGAGAGCAATGGAAGCATATGTAGGAATGGATTATGAAAGGGGACTCAACATGCTTCGTGATTATGTGGAGCATGACAGGGTTTTGTCAAGCCTCGAGTTTAAAGGAATTACCGAATATCCAGGTTGCACGTATGTGGGGATTCGAACAACCTGCACATCCGAGTCTTTGAACAGCAACATGAAAAATGATTTTCAGCGACTGTGGGTCCTGATGAAAAACCATGAGGGTGCAATAGCAGGCAAGGGATTTTCCATATATCATAAATGGGATATGGTAGGAAATAAAATTGAGTATACTGCCGCATTGCCGGTGAAGGATCTTGACGCAACACTACAGGCAGGTATGTTCCTCGGGGAGATCCCGGCTACCAGGGTAAATACGATACGTCATATCGGGCCATATCTCCATCTTGGTAATGCCTGGTCGACTCAGAATAGCATGAAACGATCAAAATCCTTTAAGGCTTCAAAAAAATTAGATCCTTTTGAAGTATATGTCAATATGCCAGGGGAAGTACCAGATGATCAATTGATTACCGATATCAATTTTCCGGTCAGTTAGACTGACTGATCCAGGAGACGATGGGCTGAACCCATTCTTCCAGCGGTTGAAAAAGGAAGCCATGGTCTAGACCGGTATTGATCTCCACCTCCGAAAACTCTGCCGCCGGATCATTTTCAAAAAGCGTGGCACAGGAACCGCGTGAATCTGAACGTTCATAGATCGAAAGAAATTTACCTTTGAAACGGCCCTTGTACTCTTTGAAATAATTGATCCCATAATCTCCGCACAGGCCGAGTGTCACATAGTGTATGTCGGGATTATCGAGTAACAAGGATGCCTCCAGTGTCATATAGGCACCCAGCGAAGCACCCAGGATCGTGATTTCAGCCGGTTTCGCTCCTTTGGCCATCAGGTCCAAAACCTGTTGTTGTACTTTTTCGGCGTATGGCTTAATCTCTGAGTCTTTCGGGCGGACTTCAGAGATTACCTCAAAACCCTTGCTGTGCAGAGAATCAAGGATCAATTGGTACTGATATGGGCCAAATTGTTCGCTTACGGCATTCGGCCCCTGCTGCTGTACTATTGCTCCGTGCAGATAAATGAGATACCCAAGTTTTTTCGCCGGGTTGGATTTAGTTGAGGGTTCCATATTTTCTTTTTCGATTTCCTTATTTTTTGCTTCATCTGCTGATCCTGAATTCACCTGCGTTCTGTTGGCGGAATTGCCACAGGAAAGTGTGGCCAGAACAAGGAGTGAAATGATAATATGACGCATCGCGTGCATAGGTTTAAGTTTATATGATAAAGTACTCATTTCCAACAAGAATTCCGCGGTTTTGTGAATACTTAATCATGTAATGTAATGAGGTTTATCATTCTTATTGCGGCGTTCCGGGGGTATTTTCATCCTATCATTTTACCAAGAAACATTAATCATGAAAACGTATTATTTACAATTAATTCTGATGATGTTTTCGACCCTGGCCTTCTCCCAATCTGGTCATATCATGCAGGGAGTTGGGGCCGTTAACATGTCTATGGGTGGCGCTGCAACAGGACAGCCACTGGATATTTCGGGAGCTATACAGTGGAACCCGGCATCCATCTCAACATTTGATTCGAAGATCATTAAACTTGATGTGGGACTCTTCTTCTCATCACCGAAGTTGTCATCCACATTACCGGAAAACATGCTCTATCCCGGTGCACCTTCCATCAGTGGAACTACTAAAGATGATCGCGGAGTTTCACCAATGCCGGCACTGGCAATGTTGTGGGGCAGGGAAGACAGCAGGCATACTTTTGCCGCTTCAGCCTTCGGCATTAGCGGATTCGGGGTTACATTCCCGGAGGAGAAAAACAATCCGCTTAATCCGGATTTCAACCCCACCGCAAATTCCAATCCCATCAACTATCCCCAGGAAGCAATGGGATTCGGACGGATAGAATCTGACTACGGCTTATTCCAGCTGGGTTTTACCTATGCATATGAAATATCTGAAAAGTTCAGTATAGGTGTTCAGCCGACTTTCAATTATGCAACTCTGAAGTTAATGCCTAACCCTACCGCAAATCCGGGAATGGCCGGATATCCTTCGACAGATAAAGCCTCTGCGGTTGGATTCGGAGCGCAGTTTGGTTTGTTCTTTGATTCCGGGTATGGCTTCAAAGCAGGTGCATCCTATAAAACGGTACAATCCTTTAGTGAATTTGATTTCGACAATACCTATCTCGACAATACGAAGGGCAAAAGTAAATTCAATATGGATTACCCATCGATTCTATCCTTTGGTATCGGTTATACAATGGGAGATTTCGACCTGGCCGCCGATTACAGGCTTGTCAATTATGAAGGTACGGATGGGTTCAATGAATCAGGCTGGACGCAAACAGCGAGTGTGAAAGGATTTGGATGGGATAATATCAATGTGGTTTCTGCGGGACTCCAGTTTCGTGGAATTTCAATGCTTCCGATTCGGGTTGGATATACCTATAATTCAAATCCGATCAGCAGTGAAATGGCATTCTTTAATGTTCCGGCAACAGCCATTATTAAAAATGCGTTCCAGGTGGGATTCAGTGTGCTGGCAAGTGACTTCATCACCATTGATGCTACATACCATCACGGATCCAGTGGTAAGGATGCCACCAGCGGTCCGATGTACAATCCGATGATGATCAATTCGGAAAATCCGATGGGAGCAATTCCCGGATCAAATGTATCGTATGAAATGACTACCGACCTGGTGATGGTGGGATTCAGTTACAAATTCAACGGACGATAAATTATTAGCCATGTTGGCTTTATGCGAGGGCGTGATCCTGCCAGGGACGCGCCCTTCCTTTTTTTACCAGGATTCAGGCTGATAAATATCTCCAAGTGCTTTGATATATTGATCTACCCTGGCTTCCAGATCTTCCTGACTTTTGTCGGTATCCATGTGTATTTTTTCACCGTTGTCCAGTTTCATAAAAGCTTTGTACAGCTGTTGGGTGCTGTCGTATCTCAAGGCAGACCGTGTGGTATAGGTTGTGGTTTCCTTCACCTGGTTGATATATATTTTCGTAATGTGACTGAATTCTTCTGGCTTTCCTGCATTGATCCCCGGCATTTTTGTGACAACCGTATAGGTTTTGTTTTTTAAATCGATCAGTAACCGGTAATGGGAATAAAAGATAAAAGCACCGATAATTCCCAGGAGCGGGGCAATCCAGATCAGCCGGTCATAAGTTCCGGAGCTTACCAGCAGGTAGATACTTACGGCCGTTCCCGCAACACCAAGTATGAGGAGGAAAAATCCCAAAATACGGACGTGGAATGGCAGGAGGTATTCCTGTTTGATATTAATGCTTTCCAAGTTTACCCTGATTTATTCTGATGCAATATACGAATGTCAGCTTGACTTTATTTTCAAAATGCGAAGCCAACCTTTGAATTTCCGATCACAGCCCGAATGTGATTCTCTCAGCGTATTGATCTATGATTTCAGGACCTGGATTATGAATATTACGAACCCGCAGCAATACAGGCCAGGGACATTTTTGCTCGATAATGGATTCCGTGGACGGAGTTTCCGGACCATTGAAAATAATACCGGCCACATTCGCATTTCTGTTTTTCAGATATTCAATACTCAGAAGACTATGATTGATACTTCCGAGGTAAATATTGCAAACAAGAATGATGGGCATATTCCATTGCAACGGGAGGTCTATGACGAGGTCATTGTCGTTCAGAGGAACCATTAGTCCGCCGGCGCCCTCCACAATTAAATTTCCATTGGTCGGAATTTTAAAATCCTTGAGTGAAATAGTAATTCCTTCCTCTTTTGCTGCCAGGTGGGGAGAGGCAGGCAGTTTAAGACGGTACCGTTCCGGGTGGATGGTGAGCGCGTGTCCGGTGAGCCTGGCGACTTCTTCAGAATCACGCGGATCACCTGCCTGGATGGGTTTCCAGTAATCTGCGTTGAGGTGACGTGCAAGGATCGCACTGATCAGTGTTTTGCCACTATCGGTGCCGATGGCTGAAACGAAGTATTGTTGGTGATTCATATTGCTTCCGAAGATAAACCGATCTTTCAGGAATCTATAATTCTACTCAAAAAATGCCCCGGGGTAAACTACCCGGGATTCCGTTTCAGGCAGCTTTTGAGGATCAAGAATATAGACCATTCCATTTTCATCCGGAATATCGAAGGGAAAGGAGATTCCATATTTACTGGCACATTCATAACCAAAGCGCGGGTAATACTTTTCATGACCGATGAGCAGGATGCAGGTGGCGTCCGTTTTTTTTGCCATCTGGTGCGCTGCATTCATAAGTTCTGTACCAATTCCTTTTCCCTGGTAATCCGGGTGTACACTTATGGGTGCCAGTCCGAGTGCGGGCAAGATCGTTCCATCAGGTGTTTCAAGACTGAGTTTTGTCACAAGTACGTGCCCGGCCAATTTTCCATCCACGATTGCGACCAGTGAAAGTTCCGGAATGAATGCCGGAGATTGTCTCAATCGCTTCACAAGGTGATGTTCTGTCTTGTCACTGATCTGTAAATCAGCGAATGCCGCACGGGTAATGCTGTCAACTTCCTTATAATCAGACGGCGTTTCCTGGCGTATTTCGATTTTCATGGGCGAGAATGGTAGTAATATAGAAATACGGGAGGCAAGGGCACTTTGTTATAAAACAGGGCCGTATGGTAATGTATTTCCGAAAATAACTATTTTTAAGAAGTCACCGAACCTAACCAATCAAATGATGCGCTTACCCCTGCTTTTAATTGCCTGTATTTTTATTCACCCTGCATTTGCACAATCTATTGAGGGTTTCAGCGAAGATGGTGCCGCTGCCGAGCTTAAGTTGGAAAAACAGTTTGATGAGCTGCTGAAAGCCGAAAACCTGGATGCATGGATGCAGCGATTGGCTGCCAGGCCTCATTATGTCGGAACAGATTATGGCCGGGAAAATGCCGAATGGATAGCGGAGCAATTTAAATCCTGGGGTTACGACACAAGGATAGAAACGTACCAGATATTATTTCCTTATCCCAAAGTGCGATTGCTGGAATTGACTGCGCCGCGCAAATACAAGGCTAAATTGTCGGCAGTGGCTGTGGAAGGGGATGAATTCACCAAACAGGGCAAGGAACTGTTGCCATCATATAACGCATTTTCCGCCGACGGCGATGTGGAGGCTGAACTAGTTTTTGTGAATTATGGTGTTCCTGCGGATTATGAAAAGCTTGAAGAACTGGGAATAGATGTAAAGGGTAAAATAGTGATTGCCAAGTACTACGGTTCATGGAGGGGCATTAAGCCAAAATTGGCGGCAGAAAAGGGAGCTATTGGATGTATCATCTATTCAGATCCGGAGGATGATGGCTATTACAGGGGGGATGTATATCCGAAGGGCGCTTTTAAGAATAGCACCGGGGTTCAGCGAGGCTCCGTAATGGATATGCCAACCTATCCGGGCGATGTTCTTACCCCCGGATATGCGGCCACGGAGGATGCCGAGCGCCTGGACCGTAAGGACGCGACGACAATCACTGCTATTCCTGTACTGCCCATTTCATATGAGGATGCAAAGCCGTTGCTGGAAGCTCTTGAAGGGCCCGTTGCGCCGGATGCATGGCGCGGCGCATTGCCATTGACGTATCATATCGGTCCCGGCCCGGCGCGGGTTCATTTGAAACTGGAATTTGACTGGCAATTAAAACCGGCACATAACGTGATTGCTACATTACCGGGGACGGAGTACCCCGATGAGTGGGTGATTCGCGGCAATCATCACGATGCATGGGTACATGGGGCTTCGGATCCTGTTAGCGGCATGGTCGCATTGATGGAGGAGGCAAGGGCCATTGGTGAACTCGCCCGCCAGGGAAACCGGCCAAAACGGACTATGATCTATTGTGCCTGGGATGCGGAAGAACCGGGACTTATTGGGTCAACCGAATGGGTTGAAGATCACATGGCCGAACTTCAGCAAAAAACGGTAATTTATGTAAATACCGATGGAAACAGCCGGGGGTTTCTTTCAGCAGGAGGATCACACACCCTGGAAACCATGGTACATCAGGTGGCTGAAAGTGTAATCGATCCACAGACCAATGTTACCGTTGCTGAACGCCGGAAAGCGGCCTTGCAGGTGATGGGTGAAGAACCGGATTTTAAATTAAGTGCACTGGGATCAGGGTCTGATTATACACCATTTTTACAGCATGCCGGAATCACATCGCTGAATATCGGATTTGGTGGTGAAGGATCAGGCGGGGAGTACCACACCATATACGACACATATCCTCATTACAAACGATTTAAGGATCCTGATTTTTCATACGGTATCGCTTTGGCAAAAACTACAGGAAGGATAGTCCTGAGAATGGCCAATGCTGATGTCCTTCCGCTCACGTTCAGGCCATGGTATGCTACAGTATCCACCTATCTTGATGAGATCATGAAGCTTACCGATGATATGCGGGAAAAACGGGAAAAATACAACGGGATGGTGGAGAGCCGTGCATTTGAACTAGCCGCAGATCCAACGAAGCCTTTTGTGAAACCGGAGATAAAGCCGGTGATTCCATTCATTGATTTTTCTCCTGTGCAAAATGCAATGGCGGCATTAACGGTGACCATTGATTCTCTGGAGGCTGTAGATATGGATGCGATTCCGGCAGCTAAACGTACCGCTGTGAATAAGGAACTGCAAAAGCTGGAACAATCGCTCACCAATAATGAGGGACTGCCCCGCCGGCCATGGTATCAGCACATGATCTATGCACCTGGATTTTATACCGGATACGGAGTGAAGACACTGCCCGGGATTCGGGAGGCGGTAGAACAGGAAGAATGGAAGGAAGCCGCCGAACAGATCAGTGTTGTTGCTCAAACGCTGATGCAATTCAACGGTTCACTTCAGAAGGTGCTTGCGACAGCCAGGGATTAATATTGCTTAGTTGCCAGGCCTGTATTTTTCGACGCGCGCGTCATTGATCACGCCAGACCAGTTAATGCCATAGGCAAAGTCATATGAATGACCTTCACTGTCTGTATGAACTTCCATATCAAATGGAACATCCTCGTATTGGGTTTCAACTGTTTTCATATTCGCCGGCATTTGCATGGGCAGCAACCCTGAGGGTTCCTGCTTGCCGGAGATGATATCCAAAACGGCCTGATCCGAGACAAAGAAGTTCACCAGCAAGCCATCAATTTCAGATTCAAACTCCGATACAATCACGGGATTCGATGTTTTTAAAATAACGATTACCGGTTTTCCGTTCATCAGGGCCACTGTTTCACGGATCATATGCAGGTCGGAATTATTGCTTACGCTAACTGTCTTATTCAGGTAAGACCGGTTCAGTACATCGGTTTCCCGCGGGTCGCCGGCAATGCTCTCCGCTCGGGCATCCACCGCGGTATAATCTTCATATTGAAGACTGATCGGCAGGAACCCGTTCCCTCCGTTTTCCCTGTCGTCTTCACTGTATCCCGCGGTCCTGCCATTTTGCGGACTGTGAATGACAACGACAGCCACATCGGCATCGGAAGGATCCTGAGTCATGGTAAAATAATTGGCGAGTACACTTTCCCTGACGGGCATCTCAAGACTTTCAGGAATAACTTCACCAAAGAAATTACTGGAAGCCGGAACCAGCCGTTTGGGCATGTAGACTTTTGTCGTGGCGTCAAGAGGCATTACACCATTCCTGTTTTTTAACATTACCACTGATTTCTTCTGTGCCTCATATCCGGAAGTCATGTATTCTGGTTTTCCAACAGTAGCCCTGGTTCGCTCAATATCAACGTAGGGGTTCTCAAAAAGGCCCACGCGGAAGATATTGCGTAGCAGCCGGACTGCTGACTTTTCGAAGCGCGCCCTGATAACCTCTTCGCCAAATTCCTTTTTGCCCATTTCATAGGCCTCGAGCACTGGCTCCGCATCGTTGTTTCCCCCGAACTGGTCACATCCTGCGAGGATGATCCTGTAATGTCGTTCGGCGACGGTTAACCCTTCAACACCCCAGGGTGTTCGTCCGAATGCTGCCATACCTTCGTCATCCCTTGTGACACCCCAATCAGTACAAACAACCCCGTCATATTGGTATTTCTCGCGTAACAGATCAGTGATATAATATTTACTGAAAGCGTTTCCTACATTTTCACCCTCCGGGTTTTGATTAAATGAGATCGTATAGTACGGCATGATAGCGGCCGTCATTTCGGTTCCTCCATCAAGTTTAAATGCGCCTTCAACAAACGGTGTCATGTGCATTTGTTGATTATTTCCAGGGAACACGGCAAATTTTCCAAAGCCGTAATGGGCGTCCCTTCCGCCTTCACCGCTTCCTCCGCCCGGCCAGTGTTTCGTCATCGCATTTACACTTTTAAATCCCCACCCGTTTCTGATCTCATCTTTACCTGTGGATGTCTGAAACCCGTCGATATATGCCCGGCCCAAATCGGTGGTTAATTTCGGACTGGGTCCGAAAGTGCCACCATAACGGTACCAACGGGGGTCCGTAGCCAGATCAACCTGGGGAGATAATGCCGTAGAAATCCCAAGTGCCCGGTATTCATCGGACGCTATGGTTCCGAAATCCTTAACCAATTCCGGGTCGAATGTAGCCGCTAGGCCAATAGCGCCAGGCCAGCGTGAGATATCGCCTCCTGCTCCAAGCGTATATTCTTCATCGCTGCTGGCTTCATGCCGGGGATCTGAACTGTTATTGGCCGGGATTCCAAGACCGAGGCCTTCAACCAGTGCCTGGGCATTGTTGTTCCATTGCGCGGCTACTTCAGCGCTCTCTACAGTTGTGATCAGCACATGACGCAAATTGTCATTTGTGAGGAATTCAATTTGTTGATCCGTCAGGTCTGAAGCAAGTGCACCTCCTTCGTCAAAGTATTTACCATTATACGTGCCTCCGCGTCCGAATCCCCCACCTGGAATACGCTGATGTCCACTGTACAGCATCAGACCAGCAATCTGCTCGATGCTCATCTGAGAAGCCAGATCGGCGGCACGCTCATCGACCGAAAGCCGCCAGTCTTCGTATGGATCAAGCGTTCCATTTTTATTCAGATCCTTGAAGGCAAAGCGATCTTCGGTTAAAATTTTTACTCCTGAATTGGGCGAGTAGCCCAGTACGGGACCTCCTTTTTGCGTAACGGTCATTATGCCGTCTTGCTCCTGTTCAGACCAGATCGGACCGCAGGAAAATAAAACTGATGAAAGCCAAAGAAGAGCGCAGGGAAATTTTAAATTCATAGTGATCAATATTGATGAAAGGCATCAGATACAAATGCGAGAACAACCGGTAAGGATTCACGCCAATAGGTCCAGTTATGGGCGCCGTTGCGCACCCGGTATTCATGCCGGATTTCCTTCTTTTTCATGGCAATGTGAACGAGACTGTTTCCTTCATAGAGAAAATCATCATCCCCGCAATCGATGAACCAGCGTACAGAATTGATTTTTTCAGCATCGCCGTTGTTAATAAGGGAAATAGCATTGTGCGTATCGAAATACTCCTGCATTGTCTTGTCATCGAAATCACCATTTATCCGCTGCTTCAATTGCTCCATCGTAAGGGGCCCCACGGAAGCGCTCAACGGACAAGCGGACGAGAAGAGTTCGGGGTGATGTAGGGCATACATGAACGTGCCGCCGCCGCCCATGGAAAGGCCTGCCACGGCGCGATACCGTTTTTCCCCCTTGATCCTGTATTTTCCTTCTACATAGGGCATAAGTTCTTCAAAGAAGAAATCTTCATAATTGAATTTACCGTCGATACTGTTGAAATAACCCCGCTGGCCTGTATTCGCATCTGGCATTACGATAATCATGGCTGTGGCAGAACCTTCAAGGATCGCCTTGTCGGCAATTCGTAAAACTTCGCCAAACTGGACCCAGCCGGTCTGGTCGTCACCGCCGCCGTGAAGAAGATACAATACAGGGTAACTTCGTTCTGACGTATCATAGTCAGGCGGCAGGTAAACTGCATATTTCCGTTCCATTCCCAGGATATTGCTGGGCAATGACAGATTGTCAAAAACTTTTCCGGTTTGCGCACTAATTGTGAATGCACCCGAAAAAATGATGATGAGACAGATTATTCTTTTCATAAGGATTGATTTTTAGGTTTTAGAGGTATCCAGACTTCTTCTTCAGAATCCGGATGATCGGGCCCCAAATAATCCGGGGCCATAATTTCAAACTGAGGTCGCTGGTCCATCTCATAAGGCGAATTTGGAAGCCAGTTGCCGAATATATGCGCAATAGTTTTGTGAAATGTACTTACCGGACCATGGTGGGTGAAAACCGCATATAATCCCGAAGGAATGATCAAAGTTTCCAGCCCATCAGGAGGGACACTCACCTTCGCCGGTACTGCCGCCCATTTTTCGAAAGGAACGGACCTGCTCTGAAATCTAAATCCCGGCGGATAAATCTGTACCGAATACAATCCCGCCCCATGGATATGATCTATTTCTCCCAGCCGCGGCATAAATGCACGCCATAATTTGGAAGTGGTATTCTCTTCCAACGTCATCAGTTTCCGCATCCCAATCAGATAGGTTTCTTCAAATTGTTTAATGCGTGGTTCATTCATGTTTTCAGAAGGTACAATTTTTCTGATTGGAAGTCGAACAACAGGTGTTGCTATATAAAGTTACATGTTAGGGGCAAACTTAAAACATGTCAATTGTTAAAGGCAGTATTGATGTTTGTCAGGGCAGGTGAGTCGGTTGAATGGTTGTGCCGATCACCTGCTTCAGAAATCTGTCCAGAATTTTTATCTGCTCCTTGCCTAATCGCTGGCCATAATAGGCGACCAGGTAAAGAGATAGAAAAAGGGCACCAAGTACCGGAACCCACCACATGAACGTTACTGGTTTTCCCAGTGACCAGTACGATAATCCGAATATTGAAAGGACCATTGCTGCAAATCCTATTACTGAATAGAAAAGCACAAACATGGTCCATACCTGGGGTCTCGGGCCATATAATCCGCGCAGGATGGTGCTTTTATTATTTTCCTCAAACGAAATTCCCAATTGAGGTGACCAGTAATGCTGTTCCGCAATGGGCAGATACAATGTGGCATGACCTTTAATGACCCGTCCTCTCACAGGTGCGCTCTCATCCTGAAGTGCATTTTTGAGGCGTTCTTCAAGTTCTGAAACCGGTATCTCCAACTCCATTCGAAACCTTGGCCGCACATGAAATGTTTCGTCTTCGGGAACAGTAGATTTGAGTATTGTCATGAAGAGCAAAATAGAATAAATCAAACCTCCGAAAAATGAGAATTGTCATATGTACCGATTTTCGGAGGAAATAAATTAATCCTTTCTCGTTCCTTTAACTTCCTGACCGTTCTGATATAATATCATCGAATCATATTTTCCATCTGCGCCCTCGATAAATTCAACCTCGGCGGCAACCACCTTCAGGAAGAAACGGGTTTCAGATTTGGCAAACAGCTCGAATTTGCCCTGACCTGTCGCCTGCGTCATTAGTTTTCCATCTTCAACGGTCATAACGATATCAAAATTCGGAGCGAGATTATAGGTTCCTGCGTAGCGTTTCAGGATTTCTTCATCCAGCGAAATTTCCACATTTGTTGGCAGCTCTTTATCTGTCTTCTTACCGGTAAACTTATTTGCCCGGTTCATGAAGGTCGCCGTGTTTCCATCATCACTGAATTCTATTTGAGAGAACGTGCCTTCGTAGAAGAATTTGTTCTTTTCAAAAGGGAAGACTTTGAACTTGTTGCTGTTTTCCCGCTGACTGTACAGCTGGCCATCTTCCAGAGTAAATTCACGCAGTGCACCGTCTTCAAATTCATAGACACCCAGGTATTTTTCGAGGTCTGCCGGCTTAACTTTCACGACATCATCCATATCAGGAAAGGGCTTTCCAATAGCCATAGCGGCCAGCTTTGTTGAGAGTGTACCAGGATCCTTACAGTTGCAATTTGTTAAAATGGCCACATAAACATCCTCTTCGGGGAGGTAAATGCCATTACTTACATAGCCAAAGATGCCGCCGGAATGCTCGATGGTCTTGCTGCCGTTGATATCGTTGAAGGCCCAGCCATAACCATAATTGATAGGGTCTCCATTATTAAGTTTGTAGTTGGTGAATGCAAGATCAAGTGTTTCCTTCTTTACCAGTTTTCCATCATTTACGGCACTGTTCCATTTGTACAGGTCACCCACCGTTGACATCAGGGATCCTGCGGCATAGGGCTGCGTCAGACTCAGGAATTCTGCGTTGATATACCCGTTTTCATTGGTTTGATAACCATATGCCCTGTTTTCAATGATCTTGGAGGTGCTGCCGTAATAGGAGTTGGTCATACCCAGTGGTTCGAAGATTCTTTTTTCAATAAAATCCTCATACGTCTCACCGGATGCCTGCTCAATGATATACCCAAGAATGAAATATGCTGAATTATTATAGCTCCATTCTTCCCCGGGTGCGAAATCCATTGGTTGATTTTTGAAAAAGTCAATCAGTTCGGTGGGGGTAAAGTCCTTGCGCCATTCGGGTTGCCATTCCGCCATGGACGTATAGCTTTTTATTCCGGATGTATGGGTTAGCAGATGATGAATGCTGATGTGGTGCCCGTGAGTAGGATAGTCTTCGATGAATTTTGTGATGTCGTCGTCCAGGCTGAGCTTTCCTTCTTCCAAGAGCATCAGAATAGAAACCGCCGTGAATTGCTTGGTGATGGACCCGATTTCCATAACCATTTCCGGGCCAATCGGAACATCCAGTTCCAGGTTCGCCATTCCAAATCCTTTCTGATACAGGATTTCATCACCTTTGGCAATAAGTACTGCTGCCCCGGGTTCTCCGGCCGGGTACATTTCGGTGATCAGCGCATCGGCCTCCTTGTCGAGTTTCTGTGCAAAAAGGAGGGAAGTGGTGAGTATAAGGAATACGAAGGTGGAAGTAATAATTCTCATTGGGTTTGGATTGGTTTGGAAATTATAATACGAATTCTGGTCAGTACATTCAACCGATTGCTGATAATCGGATGAAAGTTCGGTTAAAGCAGTGTTATTGATCAGCGGCATCGATCTTAAGTATCGTACGAAGTAAAACACTCGCGCCATTGGCCATATCCTGCGGCGCAGTATATTCTTTTGGGGAATGACTGATGCCATCCTTGCTGGGCACAAATATCATCGCCATCCGGGTGATCTTTGCAAGGTCCTGGGCATCATGTCCTGCGAAGCTCGGCATTTCCTGACTTGAATAACCCAACTCTGAAGCAGCGTTTTCGATCAATTTCATGATACCTTTGTCTGCGAGGGCCGGATAAATATCCAGGTTTTGCGATCTGAACTCCACGGAAACTGAATTTTCAGCGGCAAGTTTTTTTGTCTCTTCCACAATTTGTTCATGAAGCCTCAGCATTTTATCACGTGACAATTCCCGCATTTCGAGGGTTGCTGTTACTTTTCCCGGGATGACATTGGGAGCGCCGGGTTCGGCATTGATGATTCCCACGGTGCCGACCTGCGTTCCAGGCACACTGGTAACGATCCTGTTGACTGCCAATACAAATTTTGATGCGGCGATCAGCGCATCCTGGCGCATATCCATGGGGGTGGTGCCGGCATGATTGGCTTTTCCGGTGAAGGTTACCTGCCACTGTTCAATGCCTACGATTCCCTGAACGATGCCTATATCAAGGTTTTTATTATCAAGGACGCCGCCCTGTTCAATATGAAGTTCGAGGTAAACCAACAATTCTTCGGGAGACCTCTCCGCAGCCTTTATATTTTCTGCATTACCCCCAATATCATTGATGCCCTGGCGCACAGTCTTGCCACTCGTGGTCATTCTTTCAAGATCATCCGGCTCAAGTCCGCCAGACATAGCCTGCGAACCCGTAAGTCCCCCTTCTTCTTCACAAAATACAACCACTTCGAGTGGATGTTTGGTAATGATATCATGGGCGTTCAGCAACTCGATACATTCCAGTGCGCCGATAACGCCTACATCCCCGTCATAGTTTCCTCCTTCCGGGACCGAATCAATGTGGGAACCAAAGAGGATAACAGGCAGATCGTTGTTCCGGCCATTACGCCGTCCAATAATATTTCCCCCTGCATCAATGCGCACCTCGAGTCCGGCAGCTCGCATCAGACCCATAATGTATTCCCGCCCTTCGATATCGGCCTGACTAAATCCCACCCGGCTCACACCGCCCTGGGGGTTTGCTCCGAATTTTGAAAGTGCTTCAATGCGAGACTGCATCCGTTCGGGATCTGCGCGCAACTCCGGGATCTGGCAATAGGCCGTCGTTGTTATCCCTGTAAGAAATAGCAGTGTAAGTAGGAATGATCTGTGCTTCATAAAACGGAAATCGTTGATTCTCTGAACATACCATTTTTTATTTTTCAGAACAAGGGGATGATTCCAGACCATAAAAAAATCTGTATATTGAAAATCTTATAAAAACATAATACGATGGATCACTTAACAAAAATCGCCCGACGAAATTTCCTCAAATCAGCTGCGGCCATGACTGCCGGAGCAGTTCTTCCAATGACTTCATTCGGCGCAACAGCACCGATGGTCATGGCTCCCGATACCATAATGGTGATCGGACCGCGGGAAGGTTACTCACCCCAAATTGGCACACTGGTTTCCATGCTCAACTATATGAGAGCAGCAGTATTAAATTATTCGGGCGGACTTTCACAGAAGCAGCTGGATTATCTTTTCGATAAGGATGCCAACACGATCGGCGCTATGCTGCTGCATCTGGCGGCAACGGAAAAGTTCTACCAGATCAATACGTTTGAGGGCAGGCAGGAATTTAATGATGAGGAGAAAAAAATGTGGGAAGCGCCGATGTCACTGGGAGATCTCGGCCGCAAAGAAATCAAGGGACATGATCTCGATTATTATGTTTCGATCTTAACAGAAGTCCGTTCCAAGACCCTGGAAGTATTGAAAACAAAAGACGATGAATGGCTTATGGCTGTTGATCCGGAATGGTCCAATGCCGAGCGAAGCGTTAATACCTACTGGAAGTGGTTTCATGTTTGTGAGCATGAATCCAACCATGGCGGGCAGATTAAATTCCTCAAAAGCAGGGTGAAATAATCAGGCGTTGAGCCTCCTCATCTTATTTTAATTCGTATATCACGTTGTTTTAAACAGTCTTTTTACAATCTGCAACCGTTTATCTGCGAAGAAATTATTTTCTTTTTTGGGAACCACAAGGTTTTTTATTACGGATTAAGCTCCATCCATTTGTAGCTTTTCCACTACGAGAATGAAATCAATTTTTGCGGTTGCCCCCATAAATTGAAAGGTGGGACGAACGTTTGGAATTATTGAAATTACTTCACCATCCATCATATTTAAATACGTCTCCAGTCTTTCCTGCATATTTTCGCTTTTCACGTCTATTCGATGCACTTTGTATTTCATTTTTTTCATTCCACAGACTTTGTAATGAACTGATACTTCAGATTGTTTACGCCTTCAGAGATGCGAATGGTTTTATGTTATCAGGTGAATCAAATGAGGTGACTACCTGATCGAATATACTATTTTGTAGTTTCAATCTGAAATTCTTTTGCATCGCGGCCAGAATCACTAACTTATTGTCGCTTATGAAAAGACGTGAATTATTAAAGTATACTGCACTGGCTTCGGGGACGGCGGTTTTTGCACCCCTCGCGAGCTCGATCCTGGCGGGATGCGGTCGCAAACCTGTGGAGAATGCCCTTGATTATCAGCCGGAAGTATTTACGGCAGATCAATTTAAACTGGTAACGGATATGGCGGATGTTATTCTTCCGCGGACCGATTCCCCCGGCGCCTCAGATGTGGGTGTGCCTGAAACGATCGATTCCATTGTTGCGAATGTTTATGAAACGGCCGACCAGGATTTGTATAAGGCCGGCATGGTATCCCTCGCCGCGTTTATGGAAGATTCCGGATACATGAAAAAAAGTGCGGAGGAGAAGCTCACTTTTCTGAGGGACTTTGAAATGGGCAACCTGGAAACACCCGAAGGGGTTGACCGCGCCTACATGCACCTCAAACAACAAATCATCGCTTTCTATCTTTCATCGGAAGCGATCGCGGAAAATCAATTAAACTATTTACCTGTACCGGGAGAATACCAGCCGTGTATTACGCTCGAAGAAGCAGGTGGTAAAGCCTGGGCCATATGAATCTGAATATTAACGGAAAGAATGAAGTGACCTATGATGCGATCGTCATCGGGTCGGGAATCAGCGGTGGATATGCTGCGATGGAATTATGTCTAAAGGGATATAAGACACTGGTGCTGGAACGTGGCCGCATGGTAAAACATGGAGAATATCCTACGGCAAATATGGATACCTGGGATCTTGAGAACCGAAATATGGTTTCAGCCGAAGAAAAGGCCCTGCACTACTACAAGCAAAGCCGGCTTAGCTGGTGGGTGAACCAGGATAATAAGCACTGGATCAATAAGGATGACGAGTACCCCTATGATGAGGTGGAGCGCTTCGACTGGATCCGTGGTCATCATGTAGGCGGACGATCCATCATGTGGGGCAGGCATTGTTACCGATGGAGCGATATCGATTTTGAAGCGAATCTGAAGGATGGCATTGCCGTTGACTGGCCCATACGTTACAAGGACATTGAGCCGTGGTATGACTATGTTGAGAAATTTGTGGGTGTAAGCGGACAAAAGGAAGGCCTTAAACAGGTGCCCGACGGTCAGTTTCTGAAGCCTTTTCCACTGAATTGCGCCGAACAGCATTTCCGTGAAGCAGTAGGAAAAGTGTATCCACACAGGGTTGTCACTCCCGGTCGTGTAGCCAACTTATCAGAATATAACCCGGAGAATCATAAGGGACTACGCAGTCAGTGCCTCAGCAGGGACCGCTGCTGGCGTGGCTGTCCGTATGGCGCATATTTCAGCAGCCTGTCGGGAACTCTTGCTGTAGCAGCCGAAACGGGAAACCTCACCATCCAGGCCGATAGCATTGTAACGGAAATTGTTTTCAATACGCAGACCGGGAAAGCAGACAGTGTTCGGATCAAGGATGCAAATACAGGTGAGGAATCTGAATTCTTTGCGCGGATCATCTTCTGTAATGCCAGTACCATTGGATCTACGGCGATCCTGCTGAACAGCCGCTCGGAAACTTTCCCGGACGGACTTGGAAATTCAAGCGGTGAGCTTGGCCATAACATGATGGATCATCATTATGGTATGGGTGCGAGGGGAACGTTGCCCGGCATGGAAGATACCTACTACAAAGGCCGCAGACCCGGTGGGTTCTATATTCCCAGGTTCAGAAATATCGACGAGGAAACCCGTCGTACAGATTATATCCGAGGATTTGGCTACCAGGGGCAAGCCTCCAGAGGCACGAATGCACCTGCGGGGGTACTTGGCGCGGATCTGAAGGAATTGATATTCACCCCGGGAGAGTATGGCATCGGAATGACATGCTTTGGTGAAATGCTTCCGTATCATGATAATAAAATGGTTCTGAATTTTGAGAAAACCGACAAGCATGGTATGCCTACCATCGTGTTTGACGCGAAGCTTCGGGAAAATGAGGCAAAACTCCGGGTGGATGGCGTGACGTGCGCAGAGGAAATGCTGGAGGCCGCAGGTTGTAAGGATATTACCTCGTGGAACCAGGAAACTGCTCCGGGCGCGTGTATCCATGAAATGGGAACGGCGCGCATGGGAAGGGATCCGAAAACGAGCGTGCTGAATAAATGGAACCAGATGCATGAGGTGCCGAATGTTTTCATTACAGATGGATCGTGCATGACAAGTTCCGGCACACAGAACCCCAGTATTACCTATATGGCATTGACGGCCCGTGCCGTTGATTATGCTGATAAGCAAATCAAGGCAGGATCTTTATAAAATGTAAGAGCGCCCGAAAGCGCTCTTACGAAGGTAGGTTAAAATAGCTGTTTTAAATTTAATCTGTCAATTTGCTATTTTTTCGCACTAAATCTATCACTTTATCCTTATCACAAAGTGAAACAATTTTCTTCATTGTTGTGGTAACATTAGTTACGTAAGTACCTGACAATAACACCTTTCATTGATGTGGAGGCAGGCCAATTCATTACAAATTTTTTTTTACCTTTCGTAAAAGACTTTTTCACACATGGCATTTAGTGAATATCTCGCAGACCGGGTGCGGCAACGCCTGAAACCGCATGGAATATCCGATGAAAAAAAGATGATGGGCGGACTCATCTTTATGGTAAATGATAAGATGTGCGTCGGAATTGATATGGATAAAAAAACAGGCAATGACCGTTTGATGATCAGGGTGGGAAAGGCATCCCATGACCAGTTGCTCTTCAAGCGGGGAAGCCGTGAAATGGATTTTACAGGGAAGAGCATGAGGGGATTTCTTTTTATTGATCCGGACGGGTTTGATGCCGACGACGATCTGGATTTCTGGATAGAAAAGGCCCTGGAATTTAACAAACAACTATAGAAAGGATGGCCGATCATGCAGCCTTATTGCTGATTGATGTTCAGGACGGACTGGATGAATATGATTATTACGGCGGTCAGCGGAATAACTCAGGCGCAGAGACCAATATGGAACGTTTACTTCATTTCTGGAGGGAGTCCGGGTGGCCTGTTTTCCATGTAAAGCATAATTCAGTTAACGCTGATTCACCATTGGCGCCGGGGAAGCCTGGAAATGAGATCAAATCTGTAGTGGCACCGGTTTCGGAAGAGCCGGTGATCGAAAAGAATGTGAACAGTGCATTTGTCGGTACCGACCTGGAGGATAGATTGAAGGCATTGAAGATTAATCAACTGGTCATCGTTGGACTTACAACAGAACATTGCATCTCTTCCTCGGTGCGGATGGCTGCGAATATCGGCTTTCAGGTGATCGTTGTTTCAGATGCTACAGCCGCTTTTGCGAAGAAGTACAGAGACCGGATTTATGATGCTCAGCTGGTCCATGATATTGAACTGGCAAATCTTTCCGGGGAGTTCGCTGAGATCATAACAACCGATGATTTACTTCAGTGATTCGAATTTCTGAATGGTATTTTCAAGGATATCACCCAGGTAGAGGTTGCCCTTATCATCGATGGTAATGTCATGATAGCGTGCTATCTCACCATCATAGTTTCCATTTCTTCCATACCTGTTGACCAATTCCAATTCTTTGAGGTGAATAATGTCTGAGCCTTTTACGATACTTTCTGCCAGTACATGATAATCAATTCCGAACACGTTATTATTTTTTCCGGTGACGACCGAATATAATTGTTCCCCTTCTTCATTCTGCCAGAGCTTAATAAACTCTCCCTGAGCATTGAATTGCTGAACCCTGTTATTTTCCCGATCTGCGACATACACATTTCCTTCCGTATCAATATCGATGCCGTGGGGTGTATCGAACTGACCGGGAAGATCACCATAAATACCCCATTCAAACAGGTATTTTCCGGATGGATCAAAGACGATGACCCTGCTGTTACCATAACCATCGCTAATGTAGACATTGCCATCCGGGGCAAAGGCAATATCTGTTGGCAGATGAAAATGACCCGAGTCGGTACCGTGAACACGTTCCTCTCCCAGCGACATCAGTAATTCACCGTCATGACTGAACTTCAGAATCTGATGCCGGCCTACATCTGTCACCCAGACATTATTTTCAGCGTCTACGGTAAGTCCGTGCGGCATAATAAAAAGATCTGCACCCCAGGATGAAATCAATTTGCCCGATTCAGCATCAAGCATCAGGATGGTTGGCCGGGAAATTGGATCGTCAGGAAACGGATCAGACCATTCACGCCCGGCACGATGAAAGACAAAGAGATGGCCATGACTGTCGATATCCAGGCCGGTAGGATTTCCCAGCTGAATCGAATCCGGGAGGTCTGGCCAGGTTTGGACAAACTGATATTCAACAGCAGCAGTGTTGCTCGCGGCTTCAGTTTCCGGCGCCTGATTTTTACAGCCAACAATGGCAATCAGGAAGATTGATGCAAGGTTGAAGAGGTTTATCTTCATGGGTTAAAATTCTCCGGAAATCATTTCCATTAATTCAATCGATTCTCCATCAGGGCCTTTGAAGAATGCATTTTTCGCAGAGCTGTTCACATTGGTACTCACAAATCTGATACCTGTGTAATCGGTTCCGCCGGCATCCAATACCCGCCTGGCGGCTGCGTCAATATCTTTAACATCCACGCCGACATGCTGATAAAACGGAGAAATTCCATTGTCTTCAACAGATCGTTCTGCTATTTCGAGGACGAAGTTCTGTCCGGGAAATTTCAGAAAGGCCATATTGACCGAGTTGGTGATCACGGTACCATCCGGCTGCTTTACGTTGAGGGCAGTGATGCGCTGCGTCACCTCAAGGTCAAAAGCCTTTGTGTAGAAATCTATGGAAGCCTCAATATCGGATACGTAGAGCATGACATGGTTGAATCGGGGCGAAAGTGGCTTCTGTTTTCCGGTAAATGTTGCTGCGATCAACAGTATGGCGGAAAATAAAAGTAAGAGTAGTGCGTGTCGGATTTTCATTTGGATTGTGGTTTAGTTCTTTCAATATAGTAACAATCCGGGAATTGTATTTCGAATGGATTAGCCAAAATAATTGACGCGCGATTTAGGGGTTGTCCGCTCAAAATATTTTCTTCCCCAACAATAGGGGAATTGGGGTGGTCTGTGTTCACAGAACCCTAATTTCGATTGGCCCTAAGGGTCATCCAAAAATCAGCGGTGAGTTTATTCTCATCGATGCGGGTATAAACTTTGACAGTTCCTGCCGTATTTTCGGGAGGCGTGTTCGCTACAACAATTTCCGCAAATCCGGGGTTCAGATACGCTTCTACAAGGGCGAGGTCCCACATGATCCTCTTTTTGTCCTGGGGATTGTGAATGCGCCAGCGATCGGCCAGGATTTTCTCGACGGGTATGGTTTCATCCAGTTCCTCGTAGGTAATTTCCCTGTCAAATTGCAATGGAAAGGCAGCATCCAACGGCATTACCGTGAAATCAAAATCCTCAAGGTTCAGGAGGTAGTCGAACGCATTCAGGTCATTACGGATGTTGAATTCATTCTTATTCCACGCCTGCGTACGGGGATTATATCTTGCGCCAAGGCTGAAAACCCGTATTCTGGGGAGGATTTCAGGGGCGATGATCACGGCCGAGGCAATATTTGTTAATGCTCCGAGCGTTAATACATCCAGATACTCATCATCCTTAAGTGTCTTCACCTGATGAATCAACTCACGAACCGCTGGTGAATCACGCGGATCCTGCTGGCCCCATGCACGGCCAATCTGGCGGTCTGCACCCAGGGGGAGTGGAATGTCGGTGATTTGCATGGCAGAAATGAGCTCTTCATTTAGCCGCTGACTTTCTTTTACCGTATTCAGCGTTTTCGAATCATACGCATTCCATTTGTCAAAAACCAGAAGATCGGGATTGTTGAAGTGGGCCGAACTGATACCCGTTACATGAATATCCGGGTCAAGAACAAGCCGGACAAGCGCATAGAGATCATCCATTTCATTTCCCGTATCTGTATCGAGCCAAACTTTTTGCTGACCGAATACATAACAACCTGAAATAACCAGTGAAAGTGTTAGGAGAAAGAACCTTCTGATGATCATAGTATATTTTTTAGTATTGAAATAAGACCTTCAATTTCTTCTTTTGTGTTAAAACTGTGAAGGCAAATTCGCAGACGTTCTGTTCCTTCCCGAACTGTTGGAGGAAGGATAGGGCGTACATCGTATCCCGCAGACTGAATATCTTTAGCCGCCTTTCGCACCCGTTCTGCACCTGGTATTACAACGGCCTGAATGGCATGCTGTCCTTTCAGTACCGTAGCGTGGTGGTTGTCAATTTCAGCACTCTTCTGAATAAACCATTCTACATTTTCATACAGCTTTAGCTTTAATTCCTGATTTGAACTAATGTAGTCGAATGCTTCCCGGATCTGAATGAACAGTCGGGGAGGCGGGGCAGTTGTAAAAATGAACGGGCGACTGTTGTTTACGAGGTAATCCTTAAGCCAGGCAGATCCGCATACTGAGGCGCCGTGAAGACCAAGGCCTTTTCCAAAAGTATTAACGCGCGCGAAAAAGTTTATTTGTTCTACTTCCGTAATGCCCCCGCCGTTTCTGCCGGCTATTGCGGTAGCATGGGCCTCGTCCACAATCAGCCTGGCATCGAATTGACGGCAAAGATGTTCGATCTCTTTCAGGGGTGCCTGGTCACCGTCCATCGAATACACCGATTCCACAACCACATAGGTTTGTCCCGTCGATTTTTTTAATTGTGATTCAAGGTGCAGTAGATCATTGTGCCGGAAAGAGGAACCTTTGGCCAGGGAAAGCCGAACGCCGTCTTTGATGCAGGCGTGGGACAGGCTGTCGTAGAGAATTGTATCATGCCTTCCCGGAACGGCAGATAGTAAGCCGAGGTTGGCCATATATCCGGATGGGAAAATAAGTACACCTTCCTGAGACCAAAGGTTTGCCAGGAATTCTTCAGTCTCCATTGCTTCCGGGGAATTTCCGGTGAGCAATCTTGACCCCGTTGATCCATGTGCTCCCTGGGATTCAGTAAATATTGCCGACTGTGCGAGGCCCAGGTAATCGTTTGATGAAAAATCGATCAATCCCTGAATCTCCGGCAAGACACGATGGTATTTTGAGATGGGGGCCAAAATATATCAGAAATGAAGATGCCGATTCAGTCTGAAACCGGCATCATCAATTGTTTATTTATTCTCAGTACGGTTCAGAACTACATTCAGCGACAATTCTTTGAGCTGTTCATCACTGATCGTGCTGGGTGAATCTATCATAACATCACGCCCCGAATTATTTTTAGGGAATGCAATGTAATCCCGGATGGAGTCTGATCCGCCAAATGTCGCACACAGGCGGTCGAAACCGAAAGCAATCCCTCCATGTGGAGGTGCCCCGAATTCAAAGGCATCCATTAAGAAGCCAAACTGCTTTTTCGCTTCCTCCTCGGTAAAGCCCAATATTTTGAACATTTCCTGCTGCAGCTCCCGATCATGAATTCGTATAGAACCACCCCCTATTTCTACCCCGTTAATAACCAGGTCATAGGCATTGGCCTTAACACTTCCGGGATCTGAAATCATTTTTTCACGGTCTTCCGGACGCGGAGAAGTAAACGGATGATGCATGGCATGGTATCGATTCGTTTCTTCATCCCACTCCAGCAAGGGAAAATCAAGGACCCACAATACTTTGAATTCATCTTTGTTTCTCAGTCCGAGCTCGTTGCCCATGTGCAGGCGGAGTTCGTTCAGCGCCTTTCGTGTTGGATTGGTATCACCCGAGAGGACCAGCATGAGGTCACCCGGTTTGGCACTCATTCTTTCAGCCCATTTTTTCAGATCCTCTTCATTGTAAAATTTATCGACAGAAGATTTGAATGTCCCGTCTTCATTATATTTCACATAGACCAATCCCTTGGCGCCAATCTGGGGCTTCCGTACAAAGTCTGTGAGGGCATCCAGCTGTTTTCGTGTATACTCAGCGCAATTCGGGGCGCAAATTCCTACCACAAGCTCGGCCTGGTCGAAAACGTTGAAACCCTTGCCCTGCGCCACATCATTTAATTCATGAAACGACATTCCGAAACGGATGTCCGGCTTATCGGATCCGTACATACGCATGGCATCGTCATACTGAATTCTGGGAACATCGCCGATGTCGACTTTCTTAACTGTTTTAAAGAGGTGACGGATCAGTCCTTCAAACGTATTCAGAATATCTTCCCGCTCCACAAACGACATTTCGCAGTCAATCTGTGTAAATTCCGGCTGACGGTCTGCCCTCAGGTCTTCGTCACGAAAACATTTGACGAGCTGATAGTAACGGTCAAACCCTGATACCATTAAAAGCTGTTTGAAGGTTTGCGGTGACTGGGGTAATGCATAAAATTCACCGGGATTCATGCGTGAAGGCACCACAAAGTCGCGGGCTCCCTCCGGGGTGGACTTTATCAGGACCGGAGTTTCAACCTCAATGAAGTCTGCAGTGTCCAGGTAGTTACGTGTTTCACGCATAAGCCTGTGGCGGAGCTGCAGCTTTTCTCTCACGGTTTTCCGTCTCAGATCCAGATACCGGTATTTCATCCGAAGATCATCGCCGCCATCTGTTTCATCCTCGATGGTAAAAGGAGGCGTTTTCGCAGCATTCAAAACTGACAGTTTTGAAACTTTAATTTCAATATCGCCGGTAGGGATCTTATCATTTTTACTTACCCGTTCCACCACATGGCCCGACGCCTGGATGACATATTCCCGACCCAGCGACGTGGCGATATCAATAATTTCAGGAGGTGTTGACCCTTCCTCAAATAAAAGCTGTGTAATTCCGTATTTATCGCGGAGATCGATCCAGATAAGACCGCCTTTATCCCGGATGCGCTGCACCCATCCGGTAAGGATAACGTCCTGTCCGACATGTTCCATTCGTAATTCTCCGCAAGTATGTGATCTGAGCATGGATATCTTTCTTATTTTTGGAAGGTCAAAGTTAACCGTATTAATTTTGCCGGAAAAAGATTTATAAAATTTAGCAAATCTGTATGACCAAGTTTTTTATAGTCCTTGTGCTGGTGTTCAGTCCTTTCCTCCAGGAAGGGAAATGGAACAAGATCAAGGTGGGCGAGAACATTAGTATGTCAATCCCTGAAGATTTTTATGAAATGACACCACAGGATATCGCCCAGCGCTATCCTTCTGTCCGCAGGCCGTTGGGCGCTTACACGAATAGTCAGCGACTGGCAGATATCAGTGTTAAGATTTCAGCGACGCAATGGAGGTCTTCCGATACACCCATCGCCAAGGAATTTTTTAAGTCGAGCATTATGAATTTATACGACAGGGTTGAATTCACGAAAGAGGCGATTGAAACGATCAACGGTGATGATTTCATTGTTTTTGAGTTTGACTCGCGCATAAACCCTGAAGAAAGTCTCGAAAACAGGCAGGCAATCCGGAATTACAATTATGTGATGTACCTTATCAAGGACATGCAGACCTATGTATTCACATTTCAGTGTCCGGTTCAGATTAAAGATCAATGGACGGCAAATGCAGCGGCCATTATGCAAAGTGTTAAGGTGAAATAGTATGGACGGAATACTTACCGATGAGTATTTTATGAATGAGGCCATGAAGCTTGCACGACGGGCTGAAGAGGAGGGGGAAATTCCTGTTGGTGCCGTTATGGTGGCCGGGAACCGAATTATCGCCCGGGCATACAATCAGACGGAAAAACTGAATGATCCCACAGCGCATGCTGAAATGCTGGCCATCACATCGGCAACGCATTATCTCGGAACAAAATACCTCACAGACTGTTCTCTTTATGTGACCCTTGAGCCTTGCGGCATGTGTGCCGGAGCTTTGTATTGGGCCCAGCTCAAGAAGCTTGTATACGCCGCTTCCGATGATAAAAGAGGATATATTTCGCTCAATCCGGGCCTGATCCATCCCCGAACAGAAGTCATCAGGGGGCCGTTTGAGGAAGAGTCTTCACAAATGGTGAAACAGTTCTTTAAGAAGTTAAGAGATTAGCTTTTTTTGGGTCACAGAATTTTATTCAAGTGTGTAAACACGTAACTTAGTAATCCTTAACGAAGGCTCCGGCCTTCATAGATGTTCAACAATAAAATCAGATATATTATGTCGTTTGAATTACCCAATCTTCCATACGCATTTGATGCATTGGAACCAAATATTGATGCGCGCACCATGGAAATTCATCATGGTAAGCATCACGCCGGTTATACCAGCAAATTAAATGACGCGGTTGCCGGAACCGACATGGAAGGCAAGTCTATTGAAGACCTGCTGAAAGATCACAGCGATAACACAGCGGTACGTAATAATGGTGGTGGATATTATAATCACGATCTTTTCTGGAAAGTAATGTCTCCCGATGGTGGCGGACAGCCCACCGGAGCACTTGCAGAGGCTATCAATACTGCCTTCGGATCCTTTGACGGATTCAAAGAGAAGTTTTCAGCTGCTGCCGCCACCCGTTTCGGCTCAGGCTGGGCGTGGCTTTGTGTTCACCCTGGTGGAAAAGTTGAAATTTGCTCAACTCCCAATCAGGACAATACACTGATGCCTGGTGTGGGCTGCGGAGGTTATCCTATACTCGGAATTGATGTGTGGGAACATGCTTATTACCTGCATTATCAGAACAGAAGACCGGATTATATTTCATCTTTCTATAATGTGATCAACTGGAGTGAAGTAGCACGCCGGTTTGAAGAAGGTAAATAAAAAAAGGCCCAACCACGGGCCCTTTTTACCTAAACTATGAAATCAATTCAAAGAGAGGAGCCGTGTGCTCCTCTTTTTTTTTACTGTTGGTTGGGTTGTTGTTTATATTGTTCGAGTTAGTTCCTTGATACCTGACCTGATAAATGAATTACAACAGCCGTACCAAAAATATAAAACATTGATAATCAGTAATATAACAAATTTCGATCTAATATTTATGTTCGATTATGAACAGCATGTGAACGTTTTTGATGTTTGAGATCAAAGAGATGCAACGTCTTTGTGAAAGCGAAGGAATATTCTATTTTTGTGGCGTTAAAAAAATAACCATCCATGAGCGTACTTGTAAACAAAGATTCAAAAGTTATTGTACAGGGTTTTACCGGTTCTGAAGGAACATTTCATGCCGGTCAGATGATTGAATACGGCACCAACGTTGTTGGCGGTGTTACACCCGGGAAGGGCGGACAGACCCATCTTGACCGTCCTGTCTTCAATACAGTAAAGGAAGCCGTGGAAAACGCAGGCGCAAATGTATCGATCATTTTCGTACCGCCGGCATTTGCAGCAGATGCGATCATGGAAGCAGCGGATGCGGGAATCAAAGTAATTATTGCCATTACAGAAGGTATTCCTGTAAAGGACATGCTTCATGCAAAAAAATATATCAAGGAACGCGGGGTAACGTTGATCGGACCAAACTGTCCGGGTGTAATTACCCCGGGCGAGGCGAAAGTCGGCATTATGCCAGGGTTTGTTTTCAAGTCGGGACGGATCGGAATCGTATCCAAATCAGGTACACTTACCTATGAAGCAGCCGACCAGGTTGTAAAAGCAGGACTGGGAATATCCACGGCTATTGGAATTGGCGGTGATCCCATTATCGGGACATCGACAAAAGAGGCTGTTGAAATGCTGATGAATGATCCTGAAACGGATGGTATTGTAATGATCGGTGAAATTGGCGGTCAGTATGAGGCAGATGCTGCACGCTGGATCCAGTCAAAAGGTAATCCCAAGCCGGTTGTTGGTTTTATTGCCGGACAAACTGCTCCGAAAGGAAAGCGTATGGGGCATGCCGGAGCTATCATCGGTGGTGCAGACGATACTGCCGCAGCAAAAATGAAGATCATGAAAGAATGTGGTCTGCATGTGGTTGCCTCTCCTGCCGATATTGGGGCAGTTATGGCGGAAGCATTGAAGTAGCCTGAACGGAAGGCACCCTTTCAGGGGCTGGAGCCTTCTGCACCAGGACGTGTTTACCAAACCTGATCGTATGACCCGGATACTCGTTATCACACCCGTAAAAGATTCCATTGAAACGACCCTGGATACGGCCAGATCGATACAAAAATCCAGTGTGGAGCTTAAACACGTTATTTTTAACGACTTCAGTTCTGAGGAATCCACGAAAATCCTGGAGAAAGAGAAAGATCAAATCGGCTACGAACTCGTCAATCTGGACGAGATCACAGATCACCCTTCTCCTAATTATAAGCTGGTTCTTCAAATGGCTCAGAAGCGGGCTTTACAGGAGAATGTTCCATTGTTGGTAGTGGAATCAGACGTTGTGATCAACCCTGATACCATCGAAAAATTAATGGACGCCATGGACAGCGATCCCCGCAGTGGTTTGATAGGATCTGTGACGGTGGATGAAAATGGCGCGGTGAATTTCCCGTATTTGAAATTTAAGAATGTCGAAAAGCCATTCATTCAAACTTCCCGGAGTCTTAGTTTCTGCTGTACCCTTTTTTCGCCTGCTTTTTTGACAAGCTGGGATTTTACTGATCTCGATGAAGCCAAGGATTGGTACGATACATACATTTCCAAAAAATCCATAGAGTTGGGATTTCAAAATACAGTGCTAATGGATGCGCCGGTATTGCATCGTCCGCATTCGAGCCGTCCATGGAAACAATTGAAATATACGAACCCGCTGAAATATTATTTTTTGAAATTTTTAAGAGGGAGAGATAAAATTTGATTTTCATCGAGGGAAAAATTGTTTGAATTTTTCCCCTGGCAGGTGGACGGCAAGTGTATCACGCCCAAACTCACGTAAGCAATAGTCATTTTCACGGAGCAACTGATAGCAGGCCTCCAGTTCGCCAGCGGTGTGATTTATATTCTCGAAAATGATGGTGCCGGGCTTTGATGTTGGAATATCAAAAATACGGATGACTTCCAAATCAAACCCCTCTGCGTCGATCTGAAGTAAATCAATTCTTGAGATCCCGAATTTTGACAAAAGTGTAGCCGGGCTGATTATTTTCACCTCTTCGCCTGTGATTCTGTCTTCCGGTTCAGAGGGAATTTCAATCCCGAATCGGCGGCAGTTTTTTTCGACCACGCCGTTTTCGAATAGTTCCATCACCTTTTCCTTTGAGAATGAAGCCAGTCCGGTTGCCCATCGCATAGTACTGAAAGCAATTTTATAAAGGGTTTGAGAACCATCTTCATTACCAATTCCTGCACACAGGGTATGCAGGCCTTCATTTTTTTGATAGATCTTTTTCAGATATTGATTGTAGACGTCTGGCTGGGGTTCCAGTAATACGCCTTTCCATCGGTCCCTTTTAATGAATTTATGAATCGGGTCGTTGGTAATTCCGTCATTAGCCCCAATTTGAATCACAATAAAGTCACCCTTCTTTGATAAAGAATATTCAGAAAGAAACGCGGCAAGACTACCGGGTTTGGGTTTATAAAGATACCGGTAATAGCCAATGAAAAGGGGGTTTTCCCGTGCACTCAAAGAAAATCGAAGATTCTTATAAACTTTTTCGAACGCAGATTTAAACTTCATCCGTACTTTCAATCCTTCCGCGTTGAGAGCAAACCGAAAAATTTTAAGAATTTATTGTAATATTTGGAATAGGTGCGTTGATACCGCAAGGGGCCATCCAATTCTTTTTCGAAAAAATCGGCATGTTTTTGATTAAAAAAATCGATACGCGCCCGTTTTTTACTTCTGGTAGCTGTCTTTTTTCGCCTGCTCGTTGGCGTGAGGCGGTAATAGAACCCGACGAAAGGAAGCCGCACGACGTCCCCTCCATTTTTAAGCATCTTGATCCAGAACTCCCAATCTTCCCTGCCCAGGTTAATATCTTCAGAGAACCCTCCAACTTCCAAAGCCTCTGATTTTCGAAAAAAAGCAGAAGCATAAATCATGTTGTCCCTGGCCAGCTGATATCTGCTGAAGGGTTTTAACTTCCATTTCTTTTCAATCTTCTCGTTGAATTTTACCGCTTCACTGTAGACCACTTTTACTTCCGGTTGTTCGGTAAGTACTTTCACCGCTTCTTCAACATAGTTGGATGAGATCAAATCATCGGAATCCAGGGGAAGGATGATCTCTCCTTTCGATTCCCTGATTCCCCGGTTTCGGGCTTTGGTCAATCCATGGTTGGTTTGATCGATTACGATCACTTCAGGAAATTCCTTTTCCAGGCTAAGAGCCACATCCAGGGAGTTATCAGTGGATCCATCATTTACGATGATAACTTCAATTGGTCTGTATGAGGAGGCAAGTGCACTCTCAACAGTCTCCTGCAGGTAATTACCCTGATTATACAATGGGATGACAATTGAAACTAGTGGCTTTGGCATAGAATAATGAAACTTTCAGCGAAGTTAAAATTATTATACCGTTAATGCACCTCCTAAGTTCATAAAACGATATCCTGTCCGCGCACTCCTGTATTTTATGCTACTTAATTTTATCTTTACGCATGCTCTCAGCCAGTTCCTCCCAACCCATAATCAATCCCTGGTTACTTATGGGAATATTTTGTGTCCTTCTCGGACCATTTACACTGGATTTTCATATGCACTATCCGGATGAGATGTTCTACAGGGACGCGGCGGTCGAGATGCTGAAGAACGGGGACTATTTTACCACTTATCTCGGCAGTGGGGAGTTGAGGTTCAAGAAGCCAATCTTAACGTATTGGGTGGTTTTGGCCGGATTCAAGATGTTTGGACTGAATGAATTTGCCTCCCGGATTTTCTTTTTATTATCCGGGGCGGCAACTGTCGGATTAACGTATCTACTTGCGAAGATACTTTTCCAAAATGCCAAAATTGCCAGCCTTTCAGCCCTTATGATGGCTGCCAATTTGATCCTGATACTGTCTTCAGGCCGATCCATTCCAGACATTCTATTGGTGTTAACAATGACCATCAGTGCCCTTGGCTTTGCAGGGTTGCTTCGGGATGGAAATGAAGCCGGTAAGAAATACCTCTGGCTCATGTATCTGGGATTGGCCCTGGCTTTTGAGGTAAAAGGTCTTCCGGCCGCTGCGTTGGGTATCCTCGGCATCGGCGTACTACTCTTGAATCCATGGAAAAGAGTTTCTCTGAAAAAGCTTCTCCATTGGCCATCATTGCTGGTTAGTTTAGTCATTGCCCTGTTTTGGTATGTGGTAATGTGGAAAGTTCATGGATCCGTTTTTCTCGAGGGATTTTTGAATGATCAGGTTGGTATTCGGGTGGCGTCAAGACTCCTGCTGATTATCAAGAATGGCTTTCTTGCGTTGGGCCTGTTAATATTGATGCTTGTGCCGTGGATCTTTCTGATCATACCGGGTGTAAAGGCAGCTATCAGGGAAACCTGGAAAGAAAATCGTCAGTTTTTTCTTTTTGCCGTCGTTTGGGGACTGGCGATTTTAGGGATGTCTGCCTTAACGAGTGTGTTCTACGAACGATATTTGTTGCCGGTGGCGCCTGTTCTGACTGTTCTGGTGGCATGGATTGGAATTCGTGGAGGCCTGCCCGAAAGGCTGAAAGGTGTAAGGATTACTACAGCGGTTTTTCTATTCCTGCTGTTGGTTCTGACGGCTTTCAGCATCTGGATTAATTCAGGTGATAAGGGGACTATATTGCTTCGGCTTCAGGGTGGAATGGGTGTTTTGTTTTTGATTTATACCGTGGTGCTTTGGGTTAAATCTCCCCGGAAACTGCTCGGTAATATTTCCTATGCTTTTTTAATGATATTTTTCCTGATCAGCTCAATTACCTACCATATTTCATTACCCCATCAGGGTGAGCAGGCGGCAAAAGCAGTTAAGGACGAAAATATCCATGACCCGATTGCCTTCTACGGGAACCTGCATGCCGGAAGTAAAATCCGGATGAGACTGGGGGTTGATTATGAATTGGTGGATTTACCCAGGGATGACTGGCAGGAAAGAGTTCATGAATATGACTATCTGATACTTCAGGATAAATATCTCCCTGACATTGATACGTCATCCTATGAAATCAGGCTTGCCGCCCGGAACTGGGATTCACATGCGATATCCCGGATACTGCCAGCGATCCACGAGCAGGAATTTGAAGAATTGCTGGATAAAAACAGTGTTAAATATTACCTGCTCATGAGAAAGTCAGTAATCAGTAGTCAGTAGTATCTTGATTTTATGCTACTACTGACTACTGACAACTGACTACTGACTACTGACTACTGACTAATAATTATTTCTGGCCTGAAGCGATATCTGCGTTGGGCAATCTGTTGATGGCATATTCTTTTACGAACGCCTGTTCTGTTTCAGGGTTGAGCTCTACGCGTACCCATCCGAGGTATGATTTACCTTCTTTCACAAGCTTCACGCCCAGGTACTGAGCACGGTCTCCAGACCAGGTGCCATTCCAGTTCAGGGATTCACCATTGTAAACGGATTCGATGATCTCGCCATGGGATTCTGTCCAGCGCACATTACCGCGGGGCATATCATTGGAGATGGCTTCTCCTGCTTCACTGATGGCAGCACTTCCGGCAACATCCATTACCTGGTGATTCTGCAAAGCCTGGATGAGGTATTTGGTATGTACACTTCCTTCGAGGCTTACCGAAACAGTCTGGAAGACGAAATCATTTTTTCCGTCACGATCGATGTCCAGGTAGTAGGGAGATGCATATCCGAAGCTGGCTTCGGTAGCAGGTACGAAATGAGCAATGGTAGAGGCTGCTGATTCTTCCACAGTCGCGGGGCGTTCTGTGTTGACGATGAGAGCAAATGTTATCAGGGTTGAAAATAAGAGTTTCATGGTTGTATTATTTTGAGTTTTTGACCTTGTTTGTTGTTGTAATTATTTTGAGTTTTTGACCTTTGTTGACCTGCTAAGTAATTGGCAAGGGTGGTGCCAATAAGTTAAAGTACACTAAATCAAGAGGTTAGCATTTTTACAGAATCGAAAAGTGTACGAAAGTGAACAAAACAGGTGTACACTTTTGAAAATGAACACGCAATTTGGAGGTATCAGCGAGGTGAATTTGTTATAAAGACTAGTTTTCAGGCATTTATATGCAGACGATGCGGGATACCCGATACCACTGGCACCTCTTTGATTGTTTAATTAATTCACATGCTGCTGTGAGATCAGTTACTGGGAATTTGCTGATATGCAGATGGAAAGTCTTCGGTCTGCCGCTTAATTGAAAAACTCATTGAACTCCCATGTGATATAATACAAACCTCCGATCTGGGCATTCCCGAATCCGGTTGTATAATATTGGTTTGTCACATTAGATGCGCCCAGCTTCAAGATTGACTTCACTTTAGGAAAGCGGTATGCCACCATTACATCCAGGGTGTTATATGCCGGAATTTCACCATCGCCGAAGGTGGACTCCCAGTAAAAACTGTTCTGCCATCTCCAGTTAATATTCGCCGACAAATTCTTAATGATTTCATCCTTTCCTACTCCCAGGTTCAAACGATAATCCGGGGTATTGAACTGCGTTCTAAAGCCCAGCGGAACATCATCATTTGTGATCGAGTTATAGGCGATATTACCATTGATCCTGAATTTTTGCGGTAGCCTGATATTACCCCCGATTGCCCATCCGAATGTTGTAATGCGTGAATCGGAACTTACAGTAGTTTGATACTTTTTCTCTTCAGGTGTAAACGGGTTAATTGCCAGCAATTGCCCGGCATGGAATCCTGAATAGACATTCTGAAAAATGTAGGCATCCACCAGAAGCACATCCTGGAAGAACAGGCCCCGATATCCCAATTCCTGGGCTGTCATTTTTTCAGGTCTGAAAACGGGCAATTCAAGCGGCCCGTCATCTACATAAGGACGGTCTGTAATCGGGTTGCTGCCCGTAAGCGGATACACAGGGCTGGAACGTAATCCATATTTTTCCTGAACCTCATACAGTCCGCCAACTACGTGAAATGCTCCCACGTTCAGGTCAACGAACATGTCCGTAACGCTGGGATATCTGAAGGCACGTTGTACGGATGCACGGATGCTGTGCTTTCGGTCCTGATCCAGGGCGTACACTGCAGAAAATCGTGGCGTTAAAATCCCATCAAACTTCTGATGTTTGTCATATCTCGCGGAGGCTGTGATCTTCAGCCGTTCCTTAAACGCAGACTTTCCAATTTGTGCGAAGGTTCCCCACCACCATGTTTTAACCGGTGAGCCCGGTTCATCGAAAAAGGTTGTCCCCTCCGTATTAATGCGATAATGCCTGAACTGACCACCAACAATCAGTTCAAATGCTTTAATGTGATTTTTAAAATTATATAAGGCTTCCGCATTTGACATGCTCGTTTTATCAATCACAAGCGTACCGTCGGGAATCACCTGATTGGTAACTTTGTTAAAAGCCTGCTCGAAGGCATCAGAACCCGGGAGCGGAAAAGCTGGTTTGGAAGGGTCAAGGATTGTGCCCTGCGGTGATCTGTTGTCGGCACTTCCCCGGGCAAATTCATATGCAGCGTCAAGCGGGAACCCCAGAACAATATACCCCTGGGCAAAAGCGCCAATATAGTCCGTATACCATTGCTCACTGGGCTTCCATTCCTCATTCATGAGCAATCCCGTCGTACCAGCGTCATAAGTGTCACCGGCATTTTCGCCGGTTGTCCATAAACGAATATATCCTTCCGGGCTCTTTAATTCCATCCTTCCCATGTAGGTGGAAAAATTGCTCAGCGAAAATCTGTTTTGCGCGGTATACACAGCGGTCCCACTGCCAAATCCGCCTGCCAGAATTAATTCATATTTTTCAGAAAACCGATAATTCAATGAGGCCTGCATGCGTAAATTCCGCGTGTCATAATCAACAAGGTCCTTTTCTTTCCATCCTGTTCTGCTGATCACCTGATTCGGGAAGAGGGCAGATACGCTGTCTACATACATATCAAATTCAGGAGTTCCGGGTTGTAGTCCTTCCACACTTTCAGCAAGACCGGCGGCTACATCAGGAGCAACATCTGAAAGATTTACCGGAACAATGATATCATCGCCATAAACATTCACGCCATCATACCCTTCATTTAACTGACGTGTTGATAAGGAATTATTGAGGTCATTCTTATCACGGTAGTCGGCCGCATTCCAGTCCCTGGCCTGCAGGTAGCTTACTACGACTTTAAACGCGAACTTGTTATTTACTTTCTTGGCATAGCGCAGGTTGAAATCTGCCATTGGGGTAGGGTTCTCAGATGAATTTGATCCAAAATGCATCATTCCCACCTGCATGGATGCGCTGAGGCCCTGGTAATCGAACGGGTTTTTACTGGTCATTAGCAATGAACCATTCATTCCTCCCGGGCCATAGAGTGCGCTGGATGCTCCAACCAGCAGCTCAACACTTTCAATATCCAGCTGTGGCAATCCAAAAATGTTCCCCGCTGAGAATCCCAGTCCGGCAGGCGTATTGTCCACTCCGTCAACGAACTGGTTAAACCGATAATTGGTATTACCATTAAAGCCCCGCGTATTCGGAGTCTTGAATGTGAGACTCTGAACATTCATGTCTACCCCTTTCAGATTGTATAGTCCGTCATAAAAATTGGCGGCGGTGGTTCTTTTTAAATCACCGATTCCCAGTTTTTCGATGCTAACCGGGGTCTGTAAATAGCTTTCTTCGATCAGAGAAGCGGAGACGACTACTTCCTGTCCCAGGATGTATGTTTCCTCCATTTCGATATTAAGATTATTTGTCTGTGACGTAATTTCCATTTCTATCGTGGAATATCCCATCATGGAAATTCGAAGGATAAATGGAGGTAATTTTGAGGATTCGAGGATGAACTTGCCATCCTTATCGCTGATGGTTCCTATATACGTATCCTTTATCGCGATATTTACACCAGCCATGGGCTGGCCTGTTGCTTTGTCTGAAATCGTTCCGGAAAGGATGTAATCCTGACTGAAAACTGAAAAAGTAACGACAAAGACTAAGGTGACAGTCAGAAAAAATGATTTCATAAGTGGAAAATAGTAATTTCTTAAGTTCATTAGAAGAAATTCATGGCGAATTTATAAAAATCGGAATGAAAAAAATAAAACTGTTATATTGCCGCTAATTAACTAACAAAAAAACATGAAGACATTTTTCAGACTTTTAAGCATGATGGCGGTAGCATCACTTTTTTTGGTTTCCGCCTGTGGGGATGATGACAGTGATCCTGAAGTTGACCCACTCATAGGTGTTTACACCTTAAATACCGTAATTCTCAATGAGGATGTAACATATTATGATATGGAGCTTAAGGCCGATGACAACATTACTACTCTTGTTGCAGAACAACTGTATGTGGCATCTCCATGCGACAGTGGTCCGAATACGGTAATTGATCTGCGGGATAACTTTGAAATCTATTACGCCTGCAAAAACGAAACAACTCCTGCAGAGCGCTTCGGTACTTGGAGTATTACGGAAAACAGGAATAGGTTAACGCTGAATCTTATCATTCAGGGTAATGCATTCCCGTTAATTTTGGATCAGCTTGTCGTTACCGAAACCGGTGTTTCCGGTGTGGTTACCAACTATCCATTAGTGGAAATTTATCCGGATGGATCGTTTATCATCAAAACCGTAAGTATCGATATCGTTTTCAATCGTACGACGCTCTAGTCAACGATCTCCATATTGGAAGGTAATTCATAATTCCATCTCTCGAGGTAGACCTGCCACCTGTCGGTGACAAGATCATATTCTCTTCGGGAGATGGAATATTTATTTTTTCTGTATCCTTTCTGGCTTTTCAGATAGGACTCAAAGAAGGGCCTGTCTGATTCAAAGGACTCCATTTCCAGGTCGTGATAAATTCTTTTCAGTGAATCCAGGGGTGTTTTTTCAAACTCTTCAAACTTCACATGTACCACGTTTTCGTTCAATTCGATATCCTGGTCAAATAATTCCATCATTCGTATGTAGGTGTCCAGGATCATCTCTTCAATGGTACCTTCGCTCACCTCATGAAACCAAAGGGTAGGCATTAATTCAAGGAAGAATTTCTTCGTCGACAGGAATACTACATAAGGATTCCGATAAATATGAATGAATCGCCCGTGAGGGTATAGCTCACCAAGCACACCCAACCGCGCGGTGTTTACCGGGTTTTTTATAACCAGGTATGGTTTTTCACGCATTTTATATCCGGCACGCTGCAGGAGATCTTTATATGCTTTTTTCCACTGATCGGCGCCGTTTGAAAAACGAACATAGCGATTGAAATATTCGTCTACATTTTCCGGGAAATAGAAGAAATGATAATAGGAAGCAGTCGAAAGATTACTTAGTGCGAATTCTTCTTCCTGTGGATAATTAACATTAAGCTTTACATTATCACTGGGGCGCTTATCGGGCATGAGGATCCCCATGAAAGGTTTCAGGATTTTCGCCGATCCAAGATATTGTGTGAATACGGTCTGGTATGTGGTCACGAAGGCTGCATTGGGCGACTGACAAAGGAGGTTATGAAGTAACGTAGTACCGCTGCGCCAATGTCCCAGGATGAATACAGGTTTGTCATGCCTGTAGGTATTTTTTTTCCGCAGATACCATCTTTCATACCATCGGAGTGGTGTGAAGATTAAAATAATTAGGATTGTAAGTATATATTTAAGCCAGAATCTTCTTTCAATCCTTTTTTTTCGTGAAATACGGAGATAGTTTAAAAGGTCAGTGCCTATTAGCGGAGAAAGGGGAGGAAGTTTAAACCTTTTATTTGACATTTTATTCAAATCTATGCCAGCCAAATTAAACAAAGCTCAAAGCTTTTCAATAGTAATTCTTGCCTATATCATTTCATTTGCTGTTTCAGCGATCATTTTGGTAAGATCAGGAATTGAAAATCCAATTGTAAATATGGCGGTGGCTGATTTCGCAGCCACGGTGGTCATCTTTCTGTTTTCATTAATTCTGCGGAATTCCAGCATGTATGATCCCTACTGGAGTGTTTATCCAATGTTTATCGCATTCTGGTGGTTTTTTCAATTTGGAGCGGAAGGTGATCTCATTAGAAATGTAATTGTCCTTTGTATTGTGAATGCATGGGGAATCCGACTCACCTGGAACTGGGCACGAAGCTGGCCGGGGATGGTTCATGAAGACTGGAGGTATACTAAATTATCAGAAGATACAGGCGTATTTTACTGGCTTGTAAGCTTTCTTGGCATTCACCTTTTTCCAACCGTTCTCGTTTTTGCCGGATGCATTCCCCTCTATTACATTTTTCAGGACCCTTCGTCATTGGGGATAATCGATGTACTTGCCACAGTTGTCGGCATAGGCGCCATCATTATTGAAACGGTTGCGGATAATCAGCTTCGGAAATTTCGGCTTTCCAGGGCCGAGGGTTCCTCAAAGATCATGGACACCGGTCTGTGGGGTTGGTCACGCCATCCGAATTATTTTGGTGAAATTTCATTTTGGGTCTCGATATTTCTTTTTAGTCTCCCGATTTTCCTTTCAGGTATGTACTGGTTGATCACAGGGGCAGTTATGATGATTATACTGTTTGTGTTTATCAGCATCCCGATGATGGAGAAAAGGGAAATGAGGAAAGAAGGCTATGAGGCCTACCGTAAACGGGTGTCTGCGCTTGTTCCACTGCCCCCGGGAAAGTAATGGCACGAAATATAGTTATCACCGGCGCGACCTCCGGTCTGGGCAAATACATAACGGAGACACTTCTCAGGCAGGATGATCACCTCATCCTGCTGGGCCGTAACGAACATCTTCTTGAACAGCTCACCAAAAATTCAGATCACGCCCGTTATTATGTGGCTGATTTTGCAAATGCCAGCGAAGTGAAAGCAGCCGGAACAAGGATGGTGCAGGATTATGATCGTATAGACCTTGTGTTTTGCAATGCGGGTATACTTGGAAAGGAAGAACTGACTAAAACTCCTGAGGGGATAGAAGAAACCTTTATGACCAATTACCTGGCACACTACATCCTGCTATATCAATTATTTTCAGTAAGGACGGTACCGCGGGTAATGATCACCGGTTCACAAGCGGCACAATGGTATTCGATTGACTTTAACGATATCATGTCCCTCGAATCCTACAAACCTCTCCGGGCTTATGGAATTAGTAAGGCCTGTCTCCAGATGCTTGGAGGCTGGTTGTATTCATCCGTTCCCGGAACAGAGGTAAATATCATTGACCCGGGCACATTCAGGTCGGGCATCGACCGGAGCAGAGCAAAATGGTTTCGGATGTTGTATGGCATGGCGAAATGGGCGATGCGCAGTCCTGCGGCAGCAGCCCGTGATGCGATAGCGATTCTGGACGGGAAAAAGTTTCCAGGAGGTGCTATCATTCGGCGGGGAAAGGCAAAAGATTTACACTATACAACGGAAGAATTTGGTAAATTGATTGAAAAGAGCACAGCATTGTCAGGATGTGATATCAGTTCTGTCATTTGACGATTTTGCACTATGAAACAGGCGTTGGTAATTTTCTTATTGTTTTGTGCACTTGAAACAGTTGCCCAGGCCGAGCAGCAATTGTCACTGGATGATTGTCTTGAATTAGCGCTTTCAGACAACCGGCAGCTGGAGCTTAAAGGGCTGGAAATGGAGTTCCAGCGCCAGCAACTTTCAACCGGCAAGCGGTATTTTGTTCCTGAAATTAACGCATATGCCAGGTATTTCCAGTACCTGGATGATAAGCCTGTTTATGTATTTCCTCAAAATATCAATCCCGAGTTAAATGGCCCCGTTCAATTGGGAGCCACCCAGAATTTCTACAGTGGAATTACGCTGAACCAGCATTTATTTAATGTAAGAATGCTGAACGGAAGAAAACTCACGAATTACCTGGATGAACTTTCCGACAAACGCCGGAAGATGAGTGAAGATGAAATTCGCTATGAGGTGATCAAGACATTCTACCAAATCGAAATGGTTGGAAATAGTGTGGGCCTGCTTGATTTCAACATGCGACGCCTTGATAAACTTGAAGGGGTAACACAAACTGCGATTGAGAATCAGGCGGTTCTTCCCATTACGCTCGAAGAGTTGCTGTTGCATAAGGAAGAATTGCAGATCAGTCAGCAGGAAATTGAGAACAGGCAGCGTCAATTGGTAGATTATATGAAATTTCTTTGCGGGATACATCCCGAGGCGCAGATATCCTTCGTGGTAAATCAGTCCGAGCCTGCGCCTACACTCGCACAGGTAAGTGACTCAGCTTCCAGCAGTGAAATGGACCTTTTGCAATTGCAAATGAGAATGAATGAAGAAAAGATCTTACAGGAAACGGCTGACTCCTATCCTTCACTTGATTTTTTTATGGCTTTCGAATGGCTTCAGCAGGAAGGTATGGGTGATTTGTTTTCTTCAGGATCCACCTGGTTTAACCAGCACATGATTGGCTTACAGCTGAGTATTCCCTTATTGAATCCCAATAACCGGAAATCAAAAATTCAGGAGAACAGGATCAACCAGGAGATACTTTCCGTACAACACGAGTTGCTGGAAGAAAAAGTTCGGATGGAACGAGCCACGGCACGTCGTGACCTTCAACTGGCAAGGGAACGTTTGGATCTGTCGGAGCGACGTGTCGCCGTATATGAAAAACAATTTCATCAGGAAACGATCAGGTATGAACAGGAATTTTCGACATTGAGAGAAACACTTGAGGCAGAGGAAAAACTTCGGAGTTCACAAATGGAGATGTCACAGCGAAAAATGGATTATTTTCTCGCAATTCTTGAGTTGTATCGGACCTATGGTAATTTAGAATCTTTTAACAAGGTGAAATGAAGCGAATTCTACCTATAATAATCGCCGTATTGGTCGTAGCCTTCGTGGTTTATCAGCTCAAGTCGAATAAGGAAGAGCTGGAGGCACAGACGAACCTTTCCCTGAAAAAGGTTGAGGAAGTCCCTGTACGTGTCTATACCGTGGCGCCCCATGTTTCATCTTTCAGCAATCAATATTCGGGACAGCTTGTGGCCGAAAGTGAATTGATGGTCACTTCATCAGCTCAGGGACGCGTCACCAGTGTATTTGTGAATAAAGGAGATAAGGTTAATCAGGGCGATGTAATTGCCCAGGTTGAGGATGCCCTTCAGCGTGAACAGGTGCAGGTTACGAAAACGGCATATGAAAAACTGCTGAAAGATCGGGAGAGGTTTAAAATAATGGCGGAAAATGATGCGATTACAGGGCAGCAGCTTGAAACACTGGAACTGAACCTTAAAGCGGCAGAAGCAAAATACCTGGCAGCTCAGCAACAACTCGCTGATAATCGTGTAAGAAGTCCTATCCCGGGTATCATCAATCAGCTTTTCGTCAAAAAGGGAGGTATGCTCGGTCCGGGGGTTCCTGTATGCGAAATTGTGAATACCGATAACATCCTGCTAAGATTAAAACTGTCACAGCAGGAATTGCAAAAGATATCAGCATCAGATAAGATTGAGGTTCGGGTTGAGGGAGAACCGAATGTTATCCAGGGAACAGTGGCCTTTCAAAGTGTGAAACCCGATTATGCTAATCTTTTTGAAGTGGACATAGTTCTGAAAGAAATAAATATGGACCTTCAGCCAGGCATGCTTGCCAATGCAATTGTAAGTGCCGCACCAGATGATGGACAAGTTTTTATACCCCAGGCTTCCTTACTGGGTTATGGAGAAAAAGATTACTACGTCTTTATCGCGAACGAGGATCTTGCTGAAAAGAGAATAGTAAAGCCCGGCTCCAGCAATGATGGCTGGATTGAGATAACCGAAGGGCTTTCGATGGGCGAGAAGGTGATTATCGAAGGGCAGTCCATTGTTGATCCGGGCCAGAAAATAGCAGTTCAGGAGTAATGGATATTACCAGACTTTCCATAGAGCGCCCGATCGCGATCATAGTTTTCTATATCCTGATTACACTCCTGGGGATTTATACCTATTCACGCTTGAATTATGAACTCGTGCCGCGGTTTACCCCTGAAGTGATTACGGTGGCAACTGTGTACCCAGGAGCCGGTCCCGAATCTATTGAGGATAATATCAGTAAACCCATTGAGGATGCCCTGTCATCGGTTGAAAATGTTGATGTGATGGTGTCTACCTCCAGGGATAATTTTTCACTGGTACGTCTTGAATTAGTTCCAGGGACTGATGTGGATCTTACCGTACAGGATGTGCAACGTAAAATCGCCGCGATCGCAGGCGAGCTCCCCGATGATGCTCGTACCCCTTCTATTTCAAGATTCGACTTTGATGACCTGCCGGTAATGAGAGTTGGCATGTCTTCCACAATGACCCCTGTTGATTTTTCACGGCTGGCCAGGGATCAGATCGTTCCTGCCCTCTCCAGGCTGGAAGGTGTAGCGGAGGTTCGGCTGCTCGGGGGAAGGGAAAAGGAAGTACGTGTGGATGTGGATAATGATAAGCTTAATGCCTACGGTCTCACCATATTGCAGGTAATACAGGCGATCCGGGTGGCGAATACTGATGTTCCGATTGGAACGCTTTCTACCCGCGGATCGGTACGAACCCTGAAATTTTCGGGGCAGTTTGGATCAGTCGATGAGATTCGGAATACACCGATTGTTCATCCCAGGACACGTGTGAATATTCCATTAAAGGATGTAGCCGACATTTTTGAAAGTATCCGCGACCAACGAGTTATCAGCAGGGTGAATGGCAAAAGTTCACTCGGATTGGATATTAAAAAAAGAGGAGGGGCCAACGCGGTTGAAATGAGCAAACGGGTCAGCGCCGAAGTTCAGCGTCTTACAGATGAATACCGGGAGCAGCAGCTTGCTTTTACAATTTCACAGGATACTTCAGAATTTACACTTGAAGCGGCCAATGCTGTGATGAAGGATCTCGGTTTTGCCATTTTTCTGGTATCGCTCGTAATGCTTCTTTTTCTACACAGTTTCAGAAATTCCCTGATTGTCTTATTGTCTATCCCAACATCGATTCTCACAACCTTCATTTTCATGTTTGTGCTTGGCTATTCGCTGAACCTACTTTCGTTGCTGGGACTATCGCTGGCGATCGGTATACTTGTTGATGACAGCATTGTGGTCCTTGAGAATATCTACCGTCATTTTGAAATGGGGAAGAATCGCGTGGAGGCGGCATACGAGGGACGGATGGAGATTGGTTTTACTGCTGTGTCCATTACGTTGATCGACGTGGTTGTGTTTCTGCCCATCATATTTTCTTCGGGATTAGTGGCCGATCTGCTCCGGCAGTTTTCTGTAGTGATTCTCATTTCAACACTTATGAGCCTGCTGGTATCATTTACACTGGCACCGTTGCTGGTTTCACGATTTGGAAAGCTTGAAGTTATCCGGCCCGGTTCAGTATTGGGCAGACTTGTAATTGGCTTCGAGGGTATGATCAATGCCTTCAGCCGATTTATGTCACGATTACTCCAGAAGGCAATGGACCACCGAATTGTTACACTTTCGCTTGCGACCGTCCTTTTAACGGGATCAATTTATCTGATATTCGGAGGGTTTATCGGGATTGAATTCATCAAGGGCGGAGACCGGGGTGAATTTCTTCTTGAACTGGAATTGCCTTCAGGAACATCACTGGATAAAACAGATAAGATTTCGCGCCTTGTGGAAGGGCACCTGGCAGAAGTCCCTGAAATTACGGGGATTTTTACGACCGTTGGAATCACGAGCAGCGGACGGGTTGAAGTTAGTACTGAAAACCTGGCCGAGCTAAGCGTAAAGCTAATTGATAAAAGAAGACGGACGCGGTCTGCTGCCGAAATTGCCCGCCAGATCAAGCTTGACCTCGAGTCTGTAATTCCGGGAGTACGGATCCGGCCGATTGACATTAATATTCTCGGCCTCAGGGATGACGATGCGGTACAGGTTTCCGTTGCTACTGGCGATACGGAAAAGCTCTACATCCTGGCAGATCAGGTTGAAGCTATCCTGGGAGATGTCCTGGGCGTGGTAGAAGTGACTTCAACAGCAGCCGGGAATGATATTGAGACCCGTTTTGTTCCAGACCGTGATCTGATGCAAAGTCTGAGCGTAAATCCCGTCTATGCCGGTGCTACTCTGCGTACTGCCGTTAACGGGAATACCGATAATAACCTGCATGACGAAGACAGTGAGATTCCTATTCATATCCAGCTGCAACGACGTGATAAAGCAGATCCGGCTGAATTGCTGGACATGTCGGTGATCAACGAAAAAGGCCAGCCGGTAAAACTGAAACAATTCATCACACTTCAGGATATCCGGTCGCCTGGTGTGCTGGAACGGACTAACAGGACTCCATCGGTCACAATCAAGTCACAGGTAATCGGCAGAACCGGTGGACAGGTAAACCAGGAGTTCAGACAGAAGCTGAATGATCTGGAGAATACAGAGAATGTATATTTCATATTTGGCGGCCAGACAAAACGAACCCTGGAAGGGTTGTCTACCATGCTCGTAGCATTCGCAGCTTCCATCCTTCTCGTTTATTTCGTCCTGGTAGTATTATATAATTCGTTCGTTTATCCGCTCGTTGTACTTTTTTCCATCCCGATGGCGTTAATCGGTGCCCTGCTTGCGCTTGCACTCACCATGGAAGCCTTGAGTATATTTTCGATTCTCGGCCTGGTCATGCTGGTAGGGTTAGTAGGTAAGAATGCTATCCTGGTGGTGGATTTTACCATCAGGCTTCAGCAGGACGGAATGGAAATGAAAAAAGCCCTCATAGAAGCGACCAGGCTTAGGTTCAGACCTGTTTTAATGACAAACCTGTCGATGATCATCGGGCTGATACCCATCGCGCTTGCAGCGGGTGCGGGTTCCGAATGGAAAAACGGACTTGCATGGGTTATTATTGGGGGATTAAGCTCCTCAATGCTGCTTACATTAATTATTGTACCGGTTGTATACACTCTTTTTGCACATCGGATTAAAGATGTCCAGGTTTCCGAGGCCGCATAGTCACCAGAGATAGGGGATTAATGCCTTTCTTTTTTCAGGATAATCCGGAAATTTATTGCGATACCATTTGTGATGCGCAATGGCACGCGGTGCCAGATTGGCAAAAGTAAAAACTGCGAAAGCCAGCCCCGGCAATGACCATGTAAGGATTGCCCAGCCAGTCCATTCAATAATTTCGCCAAGGTAGTGCGGACAAGAAACATGGTTGAACATTTTTCCATAGGGGATAATATATTCGCCATTTCCTTCTTTTTTTAAGCTGGCCAGGCGTTTATCGGATGCTTTATTGAGAAGATATCCCCCTGCGAATACAAGTAATCCGATGATGAACCGTGGATCCTGTAGCCAGTCGATTGAATAGGTTGCTTTGCCAAACAAATAATATCCATTGATGAAACCATTCATGAGGTTGAAAATTATGGCAAAAACAACCAGCATTACCGGGTAGGGTTTTTGGCCGCTCGAGAATTGAAATGGATAAAAAAATGTGCGATGAAAATAGTGGAATTGCCAGATGAGAAGAAAAACCCAGGACAATGGGTTGGTCCATGCACCATAAAAAAGGAATATCACCAATATTGTTGCAAATGCGGGAAATTCCTGAAGCAGCCAGGCCCATTTTGCGGGGATTGAAGGTCCCCATCCTGATCGGAGGAATCTTCCGTACGGCGCTTTTACAAAGAACAGGATGCAGAATACGGCAATAGCAAGAATGAATTCTGTCGATAACAGGATTGTATAGAGATTATTCAATTTCTTTTTTTAAAGCGATAACGGTATTATATGGATTTGAAGCCATGAAGGAGTTGATCACCCATGAGGGGATGGATCCGGAAGGGTCTGTAAGAAACTGATTTCGGATTACTGTCTCGTCCCCGGTTTCTGTGAATTCCCAAAAACCCCTGAAATGACTAATACGCACATGTTTGTCCTGTTCGGGATAGTAATCAGGAAGGCCTTCATAGGTAATTCGCAATGAGTTTTCTGTCGGGTAAGCAAAGGTCATTTTAGTCACCAGGTCGCGGTCGTTAACGGGAAATGGTGAATTGATCGTCATATGGTAGATATAGGTGTTTTCATCCGGTTGCTCCAGGATTTTGGCACTGGTGACATCCGGCATCCAGGATTCATATTCCGATATATTTCGCAATAAGTCATCAATACGGGTGATGGACGCAGATGTATGGGATTCTACTTTGAACTGGCGAACCTGGAATCCCTCTATTTCACGCGTGTAAACCTTAACTTCATTCTTATTTTTATCGAGCCGCCATTCATTTTCCTGAAAAGAAAGGAACATTGGAGCGATCAGGATGATTGCGAGTCTTATCATCAATCCGGAATTGTGGTTCACGTTGAAAAGATATCATTTTTTTCAGGCATTTGATAATATGTATACCGAATCAGGCGGTCCGACGGTAAGAGATTTTGTATTTTAGATTCAAACAATTTAGATATGGCTATCAGACCCTACATACTCGCTGAAACTAATTGGAAAGCACTTAAGAATGCATCCTTTGACCTGGCTGTATTGCCCTGGGGAGCAACTGAAGCACATAATTATCATATGCCCTATGGAACTGATATCATAGAAGCAGACCACATTGCGGCAGAATCCGCACGGATTGCCTGGGAGAAGGGGGCTAAGGTGATTGTACTTCCAACCATACCATTCGGTGTAAACACCGGACAATCTGATATATACCTGGACATCAATATGAATCCCAGTACACAGATGGCCATTTTGAATGATATAATTACAGTGCTGGATCGGCAGGGAATTCATAAGTTCATGATTCTGAACAGCCATGGCGGGAATGATTTTAAAACCATGTTACGTGAGCTTGGCCTTAAATTCCCCAACATGTTTCTCTGTGCTACAAACTGGTTCCGCATTCCGGGTAAATACGATTATTTTGACAACGAAGGTGATCATGCGGATGAAATGGAAACAAGCCTGATCCTCCAATTTCGGCCTGACCTTGTCCTGCCCCGGAAAGAATGGGGAGATGGGGCAGAACGGAAGAGTAAGATTAAGGCATTTCAGGAAGGATGGGCCTGGCGTGAACGGCCGTGGAGCAAGATCACTGCAGATACAGGAGTGGGCGACCCTTCGCTTGCAAGCAAGGAGAAGGGTGCCCGTTATTTTGAATATGTAACACAGAAAATGGCATCATTCATCGAAGAAGTCTGTGCGGTTGATCCGGAAAACTTATATGAGTGATTGATTAAAAGTCACAGAATTCACCCGCTTTGCTCCCGGGGCATCAAGCCACATATAAGAGATTAGAATTCCCCAGATAAATGTTGAAATCCAGGTTTCCACCAAATGAACCATCCGTACCGGTTCAGGCATAATGGGGTTCGTTAGTAATAACTGGCTGCTGCCCAGGATGCTGAACAGGAGACCCAGTAAAACAGCATTTTGCCAGCGTGTTCCATTGATGACACTGAAAGCATACCACGCCACTGCCACCCAGATAATTGCACGGAAGATCTGGAATGTGTATAATCCTGCTGCGAAGTTAATCTTCATCATTTCCCAGAAGGATAGCATTTCGGTACTGCCAGAATAATAGACACGTATGTCGGCAGATTGCCATGCGATATAATAACCTGCAAGAAAATATAGTGCCGGCCAGATGAGGACTACGAGCAATGCAACTTTTAAAAATTGCGGCGCAGAATTGAGTGAGGCAAATTCCGGACTGCCGGTTTTTTTTCCTCCCATGGCAACGGCTACGATGGCAAAAAGAATACTCGTAATAATGCCACCTGCCAGCAGGGCGAATACAGTTTCCCTTGAAATCGTTAGTGAATCGATAAACCACAGGGATTCCACCTGGGTGATCAGGTACTGAAGTACAAATGACAGCAGGGCGGTGCGTAAAATGAGGGGCCAACCTGAAGTGGAGGATTTTCTGACATAATAATACAGAATGGTACTGTGAAGGAATGAAATAACCAGCAGCATCATATCGAAGCCTCCGGTCTCAGCATTGGCCATTGTCTCGTTTGGAAATAGTGTGAGTCCGATCAATGATCCGATGATCAGCAGGACAAGGTAAATGGGTGTGAGGGCGATGGTTTTTAATAACGTTTTCATGACAATAGATTTAGATGTATATGCAACTATATAATTTTTTAAGAGATAAGGTTTTTATGGATTGCCTGAAGAGTATGTATGGTTTCCAGGAGTGATTTTTCCTTAAGTCCGCGCAGAGCCCGAACATAGAGCTCTCCCGCCAGTTTTACGGCTTCGTTTTGAAGTTTTTTGCCTTTGTTGGTTGTGTAGATCAATTTATTTCTCAGATCATCCTTGTCCGGAATCTTCACCAGCAGATCATTCTTTTCCATGATCTGCACCATTCTGGCAATGGTTGTCTTATCGCGGTTGAGCGCCTCTGCCAGTGATTGCTGGTTCATGCCGTCGCTATACCATAAGGTTGATAACAGCGAGAATTGTTCTACGGTAAGGGGTATTTCATGTTCTGTAAAAGCAGCGGTAAGCTGGTTGTGAATTGTTTTGGTGATATGGCCCGCAAGGAAAAGTGCGTTATTGCCTAATGAACCTGGATCTTTCATAATATTAGATGTATATACAACTAATAACGTGGATACAGAAGAATAGGTTTCATAATTCTCAATATTTTTTAAAATACTTCTAAAAGCATGGGGCTTTTAAAGCCAAATGGGGATTTGATATACGGGGCCACAGAATCTCAGGCACTAAACATATTAATCTCCATCTTTTTACAAGGTTGAATTTTAGTATTCTTCTATCTTTATCAGAAATATTTACCAAACGGTATGAGTGGCATTGCCGAACGTATAAAGAATGGCGACAGAATGGCCTTTGAAAGCCTGTTCCATGAATATTATACGGGATTGTGTCATTATGCCTTCAAATACATCCGTGACGCAGAGGATTCTGAGGAAATTGTCCAGGATACCTTCGTGCGCTTCTGGGAAAAACGATCGCAAATTTCTGTCGAGCATTCTTTAAAAAGTTATTTGTTTACGGCAGTAAGGAACGCATCCCTGAATTTTATAAAGCATGCCGCAGTAGTCAGGGATCATGCAGGACATGTGCTGCATAATGAATCCGATGAAGATCATTCCGATCATATGGTCACTGTAGAATTGCAGGAGCGCATCAGCAGGGCGGTATCCGATATGCCCGCAGAACGTCAGCGAATATTCAGAATGTCAAGAGACGAAGGGCTCCGTTACAAGGAAATTGCCGACCAATTGAATATTTCAGTTAAAACAGTGGAGAATCAAATGGGTAAGGCATTGAAGTATCTGAGGGAAGAACTCGCAGAATACCTGGTGATAGGTTGGGTTGTATATTTATTAATTCAATTAAGTGAATGGTTTTGATAGGGGTAAATAGTATTTCAGTTGTCTGTTAATATACAGGATGAAGGGTAATCAACATATTGATTTCGATGGGCTTGCTGCTTTCATCAACGGTGAGGTTTCCGAAGAGGAGAATCTCCGTTGGGAAGTATGGGTTCAGGAGTCTGCTGAAAACAGAAAGGTTTATGAGCAGGCGCTTAAGCTGCTTGAACCTGACCCTGTGCCCGAAGAAGCACATAAATCAATTCCGTTCAACAGCTCCGCAGCGTGGTCAAAAGTGAACGAGCGAATTACAGAAGAAGAGGAAACATCCAGGCCATTCCTGTGGATCAGGTATGCCGCCGCAGTAGCCCTCGTAACCATGCTGATGGGTTATTGGGTATTTAACCAATATTTCGCTGATGTCACTATTTCCCAACAGGGTGGAATTGCAACCTATATTCTTCCGGACAGTTCCAAAGTCGTGTTGAAAGGAAGAGCAGCCTTTACCTATGACCGTGAATATGCAAAAGAAAACCGGCACATTGCACTGGACGGTGAGGGCTATTTCGATGTGGTGCGTGATACCACGCTGCAATTTGAAGTTGAGACCCAACGCGGACTCGTAGCGGTTTTGGGAACGGCATTTCTGGTCCATGAGTCAAGGGATAGCCTGCTGGTGGTTGTTGACCGTGGAGTCGTTGAGGTGAGTCTCAAGGATAATTCAGGCCGTGCGCTGCTGGAGAAAAATGAGGCGGCAGTGATCCGTTTCAGTGATTCGGCCACCCGTGAATACAAACTTGAAGATACCAATGGGTTATATTGGGCTAATAAACGCTTGTCGTTTCGTCGTGCCAAACTGTCCGACGTGCTCGATGAACTTTCGGAGATATTTGACATTCCTATTGATTATGACAGTACCAGGATTGCGAATTGTCAAATCACGGCAGTCTTTTTAGATCAGACCCTTGAGGAAATGCTGGAGAACATTTCATTATCACTTCCCGTACAATATACCATTTCCAACGACCGGGTAGAAATCAGTTCAAATGGGTGTCCGACATTTTAGTGCTCTTTTAGTTTTTCTCATTTTCAGTGGCACACTGTTCGGCCAGTCTGCCATTCTCCGGCACCAGGTAAATTTTGAAGTGGAAAATGAACGCTTTGAAGACGTGATGCTGTCGCTTGCAGAGGAAAATGAATTTTCCTTTTCCTATAATCCCTCAATGCTCCCCGTAGACAGCCTGATTTCGCTGAAAGTTGAAAATTCCTCGTTAAAAACAGTTCTCGTTACACTGCTGGGCAAGGAGCTGGAAATGAAACAGCGCGGGAATCACCTTGTGATCCTCAGAACCCGTTATACCGTAGACAGCCGTTCCGCGCAAGCCGGAAAAAATACGCGTATTGAAGGCTATATCCGCGATGCCAGTTCGGGATTGTCCGTTTCCGGGGCGACGGTTTATGATGTAGCCTCACTTAATTCGGCCATTACCGATGACCAGGGTTATTATCTTCTTGAAATACCAGTAGAAACCCCTGTAATCGGTATTACCGTTTCGAGGGCGGACCTTCGGGATACCACTATTGTGATTTCCAATGAATCAAGAAACCTGAATATTCCGGTGGCGGTCCCAAAGGGAATCGGGGAGGGTTTAAGCGGTGGTCCGGATCGTCTCGATTCACTGAAGATCGTAAAAATGGTTGCAGCCGATGAGGGGGTTTTTACCAGCCAGGGTCTTGGCCTTTCATTATACAGGACAGCACAAATCTCGGTTGTACCCTTTGTGGGCACCAATTTGAAAATGAGCGGGGTGATCACAAATAAGTATTCACTCAATGTTCTGGCAGGCTATAATGGCGCCACAAAAGGAATAGAACTGGGCGGACTTGTAAATGTGACCCGATATTATGTAAAAGGCGTACAAATCGCAGGATTGTCTAATGCCGTAGGCCATGAAACATCCGGAGTACAGCTTGCCGGACTATTTAATACGAACCTTGGAATTGTGAAAGGGGTCCAGATTGCCGGCATTAATAATCTTGTCCTGGATTCTTTAAAGGGTGTTCAGATATCTGGTGTCAGCAATGTCATTCAGGGCCGGACTGATGGTGTACAGATTGCCGGTGTTCTTAATTTCGCATTGAAAGATGTTGATGGAGTACAGCTGGCGGGGGTTTCAAACATGGCCATACGCGATGTTAATAAGCTTCAGGTTGCGGGTGTTATGAACCTGGGAAAGGATATTACCGGGGCACAGATCGCCGGGGTATTAAATGGGAGTTATGGTAACGTACGGGGATTTCAGATTGCCGGTATCATGAATACTTCACGTAATGTAAGTTCCCTGCAACTTGCAAGTATCCTGAATGTAGCCGCAGATACGGTATTCGGGGCACAATTGGCGGCTGTCATGAATTTTGGCAGACATAATCGGGGCTTCCAACTCGGCCTGATCAATATTGGTGATACGGTCTCGGGTGCTTCTATCGGATTGATCAACCTGTTTTTGCGGGGATATAATAAAATTGAATTGCACTATAGCGACGTACTGCCGTATTCGGCAAGGCTGTTGCTGGGTACACAACGGTTCTATAACATTTTTGGTATCGGAACCCAGGGTTTCGAGACCAACCAGATCTGGGGTTATACCTACGGTTTCGGATCGGCATTTCGGATCGGCAGAAAAAGGAATTTCATCAATCTCAACCTCACCATAACCGACCTTCAGAATGACGCAACCTGGTTTGAGCATGTGATACCCCTTGCGCGCCTGGAGTTACTGGTGGGTTTCTCACCCGGAAAAAGATGGCTTCTTTTTGCAGGTCCAGTCTGGAGCAATTTATTTTATAAGCAGTCTGAACTGGAAGACTTTCCGTTTATTCAGGATATTCCTCCCTATACTTTGTATGAAGGTAAATTTGGTTCACGACAGGCGGTGGGATGGATAGGATTTACCGCCGGGCTCCGGCTTTTATAATTTTCCGAATGACAGAATAGGGGTAATGTGATAGTGTGTTGTCTTATGAGAAATGTAAAACTCAAAAAACGACAACAACATGAAAACCATCCGATTCTGGGCGGGTTTACTCGCCATATTACTCCTGTTAATTCATCAAAGTGTTTCAGCCCAGTCACTAACCCAAACCGTTAAAGGAACGATCATTGATGCGGATAGCAGGGCACCCATCATAGGAGCCAACGTTTACATTCCAGGGACAGATCCTGTATTGGGTTCTGCTACAGACCTGGATGGAAATTTCAAAATTGAAAACGTTCCGGTAGGCAGGATCGATCTCCTAATTACCAGCATTGGCTATGAGGAACGTTACATAACCAATATTGTCGTTGGCTCGGCAAAGGAAGTAGTGGTGAATGCCGACATGCGTGAATCCCTTATGCGGCTTACCGAGGTGATTGTGACAGACAAGAAACATCAATCGGAGCTTTCGGATGAAATGGTTTTGGTAAGCGGCTTGTCTGTATCCGTCGATAAGACCAAACGATTTGCAGGGACGATAAATGACCCCGCCAGGCTTGTGACAAGTTTTGCCGGAATCCAGGGCGATCCTGCGGGAAGTAATCATATAGTGGTCCGCGGAAACTCGCCGAATACCGTTATGTGGAGAATGGAAGGTGTCGAGATTCCAAATCCCAATCATTTTACCGAAGAAGGAGAGAGTGGTGGAGCCATCAATATTCTAAACAGTAATATGCTGGCCAATTCAGACTTTTACACAGGGGCATTTACGGCAGATTTTGGCAATGTGCTCGGAAGTGTTTTTGATATGAAAATGCGCACGGGTAACAATGAGAAGCGGGAATATTCAATTGGTGTGGGTATACTCGGAACCGATATAACCCTGGAAGGTCCATTTAAAAATGGCGGGCGCTCATCTTACCTGGCGAATTACAGGTATTCGACATTAGCGATTCTGGATGATCTGGGCATTGTGGATTTCGGAGGGGTTCCGAAATACCAGGATCTCTCTTTCAAGGTGAGTATGCCAACCGAAAAAGCGGGTCTTTTCACTGTTTTTGGTATCGGTGGAAAAAGCAGTATAGATGAAGATTATTTTGATGAAAATACCGAAGAACTGGAAGGAGCTGAATCATTCAGGTCGGCCATGGGTACGGTCAATTTAAATCATGCTTATTTTATCAACAGCAACACTTCTTTTGACTCCTATGTTGGCCTGTCCTATAATGGCAGTGATTATTTCTATGACGAATTAAACGAAGTGAGCCAGTCGATGGAACGGGATTACTATGATAAACTTGAGAAATATTCGTGGAGAGCGGGTACCGTATTTAATACAAAAATCAATGCCCGTCATGTACTCAGGGCCGGAGTGAATCATCAGCAGTTTCATTTTAACTTTTTCCAGGAATATCTTGATGATGATGATAATCTTACCACTGGCCTTTCTGATGAAGGAAATGCCGGGATCCTGCGGGTTTTTGGCAGCTGGAAATTTCGGGTTACGGATGACCTCACGATCACTTCCGGGTTGAATTACCAGGCATTTTCGCTGAATGGTGAAAAATTGATTGAACCCCGTTTTTCATTCAAGTACAGATTGAACGAACAGCAATCCATATTTGGAGGGTTCGGAATGCATAGCCAGATGTCGCCATTGCCCGTTTATTTTTCAGTTGTCGAAGGAATGGATGGCCGGCCCAACAAGTCCCTCGATTTTATGAAGGCGCGTCATTTCGTGATCGGGTACGACTGGGTACTGAGCAAAAATTTATATTTCAAAGCAGAGACATTCTACCAGCAATTGTACGATATCCCGGTTGAAAATGATATTGCGAGCAGTTATTCACTGATTAATTCGGTAAATGGATTTACGGATAAAGAACTTGTGAATAAAGGTACCGGTGTAAATTATGGTCTGGAGCTGACCCTCGAAAGGTACTTTCAGAACCAATATTATTTTCTCGTTACAGGTTCATTATATGAGTCAAATTATAAGGCGCTGGATGGTATTACACGTGATACCCGTTTCAATGGAGGACATGCCGTGAACGTATTATTTGGAAAGGAGTTTTACCTGCGGGGAAATCAAAACCGGATTTTCAATATAAGTACCCGGGTCACCACCACCGGTGGGTTCAGGTTCACACCATTATTGCTGGATGAAAGTATTGAAAAGGGTGAAGGTATATATGATTACGCGAACCGTTATGGTGTGCCCGGCGATCAGTTTTTCAAATGGGATATTTCGATGTCCTACCAATGGAACCGGACCAAAACAAGACAGGAAATCAAACTGGAAGTTCAGAACCTGACCAATAACCAGGCAAAAACCAGCGAATATTATAATTCGGATGCACAGGCACTGGAAATGGAATATCAGTTGCCGCTTTTTCCGGTAATTACGTACACCATAGAATTTTAAATTCACTATTTTGTGGAATGCGATATCTCTTGCTGATCATTGTTTTAGTTTCGTCCTGCTCAACGAATGACCAGGTTGCCGAAGAAGGTTATTTCACCTCCAATGGTTCTGAAATCTATTACAGAATCATCGGGGATGGCGAGCCGCTTCTGGTTGTTCATGGCGGACCGGTTCTTGATCATACATATTTGCTGCCATGGATGGACGAACTGGCCAGTGATTATACAGTGATATATTATGACCAGCGTGCATGCGGGAGATCCTCTGTGGAGGTCGATACCTCCCGCATGACCATGGAATATTTTGTGGAAGATATTGAGAACCTGCGTAAATTCCTGGACCTGGAATCAATACACCTATTGGGCCACAGCTGGGGTGGTTTGCTGGCCATGCATTACGCTATAACATTTCCTGAGCGTTTGAATTCACTGATATTATCGAGCCCCGTGCCTCCGAATAACAAGGAATGGCAGGAAGAACAATTAGCACTTTCAGAACAGATCAGACCTGAGGACAGTATGAGCAGGATACGGATCATGGAATCGGGCGAGCTGCAAAATGACCCTCAGAATGCAATCACAAAGATGATGAAGTTGTCTTTTAAGCCCCAGTTTTATGACACCACGGCACTCGCTGAACTGCAACTGAATATCCCCGCAGATTTTATGGAAAGGAGCCAGGCGTTTTGGTACCTGGCCCCTGATCTTGCCGAATTTGACCTCTATCCAAAATTGGAATCGGTGGAGTCTCCAACGCTCATCTTGTATGGAATTACTGAACCCGGCGCAGAAATTTCAGGTAGCAATATGGTATCGGCATTGCCAACAAGCCAACTGATGATTATTCCGGAATCCGGTCACTTTCCTTTCATTGAGAATAGAGGATTCTACTTTGAAAAAATCCGTGAATTTATTGGTGAGGATCATTCATACTGAAGAGAATCGGCAGGCTGTGATTTTGCTACTTTATTTATTTGAAATATGACCGTTCCAATGGCAAACAGTGCAATGGTCAACACACCAATGACAGACATCAGCCATGGGAAATCAATTCTGAAGGCATAATTTTCAAGCCACGATTCCATTGATATGAAAACAAGGGGCACCGCAACAACCGCCGCAATCATTACAAGGATGAGGAATTCTTTTACGAAAAGGTAGATTACCTCATTGGTGGAAGCACCCAGCACTTTTCTTATTCCTACTTCCTTGGTTCTCTGAGAAGAGAGGTATGAGGCTAGCCCGAACAAGCCCAAAAGAGCAATGAAAATGGCCAGTATGGAAAACCCGAGGAAAATATTCCCGAACCTCTGATCCTCATTGTACAATGAGGCGAACCGGGAGTCGACAAACGAGTAGTCCAGGGGCATGTCTGGATAAAACTCATCCCAGGTTTTTTCAAGGTGTACTAAACCGTCATCAATTTGATCAATCGATAATTTTACCACAAAGAAATCAGGCCACCTGGAAGGAAAAAAAATGGTAGGTTCAATGGCAGATTTTAATGAAGTCCGATTGAAATCCCTGACAATTCCAATAATCCGGTATTTCATACCTTCTGTGCCAAACCTGATTTCCCTGTCAACGGCATCTTCAATTGTGAGCCCGGGGTAATTAGAAAGAAAAGATTCATTTGCCAGTAAGGACAATGAGTCGGAAGCTTTATTTCGGTCGAAATTTCTTCCTGCAAGTAATTGCATGTCTAAAGTTGGGATAAATCCATCATCAATAATGAACGAATAGGTTGTTCCCTTGAAAGGCTCCGGAAAACCATCCAGTGTAAGCCGGGCTGTCGTAGAATTAATATCCGCGGCATCGCCGCCTGGAACATTGGATGTTTTCCCGATCTGTAGAATAGCATTGTGCTTTAATAATTCCTCTTTAAAAAGATATGATTTGTATGCAGTCTCCTCATTGAAGACCTCAGGTGGCTGAAAGGAGATTACCTGATCGGTATTCAGTCCAACATCCTTGCTGATCATATAATCCAGCTGTTTCTGAATGATCAGGGTGCCGGTAATCAGAAGAATCGAAGCGGTAAACTGGACAATTACCAGGCCTTTTCTTAGCATTATGCCGTTACGTGAATTCCGGAATTTACCTTTCAAAACTTCTGACGGATTATATTTCGAAAGCACGAGTGCCGGATAGAACCCGGATAAAAATGTACCGATAAGAAAGAAGATCAGCCCATTTAATAGCAGGTGTGGCATATCCCACAACTCGTTCATGACGGGCTTTCCGGCGAGATTGTTAAATAGGGGACTCATAGCACCTACGATTGCAATGGCCAGGATGGCGGCTATAAAATTGATGATCAGGGCTTCAACCAGGAACTGACCTATCAACTGACCACGGAAAGCCCCTACTACTTTTCGCAGACCAACTTCTTTTGCACGGACTATCGCCCTCGCGGTCGACAGGTTTATATAATTTACCCAGGCGATGAAAAGAATGAAAAATGAAATGTATTTCAAAAAAGAAATGGCCGTCTTGCTGCCTGTGGCTTCCGGCTCAAATGTAAAATCAGATTCGAGGTGAATATCCGTAACAAGTCCAAGTTCCCAGCGTGCCCTGTATTCTTCAAATATTTTGAAGCGTACTTCATCCAGTTTAGCCTGCAGATTTTCATTGACCGCTCCCTCATCTGCCAATACGTACACATAATAATTGTCATAATTCCAGTTTTCATAGTCGCTTCTTTCGCTTAGACTGGGGTCCGAAAGTATCAGATCAAATTTGTAATGTGTATTCTGAGGGATATCCTGTACAATACCGGATACGACGAATTCTCTTTCAGTTCTTAATAAAACATTAAGCGTTTTACCCAATGCATTGTCAACACTGCCGAAATAATCCTCGGCTTTTGATTTCGTCAACACTATCTGGTTGGGCTCACTTAGAAAAGTTTTAGGATTTCCTGCTAGAATGGTATAAGGGAATAATTCGAAGAAATTTGAATCCCCTGAGATTACCCAATTTTCCTGGAGGGCCTTATCACCGACCCTAATAACCATACCGGGATCAAATTTCAAGGTTGCCGTAAAATTGGTGATCTCCGGCAGTGCCTGTTGTAACTCCCTGCCGGTGGCATAGGACGCCATGGCATCTTTAGATTCGGCAATCCCATTGATCATTGCTGTTGATGTGACCCTGTACAGATTTTCGGATGTAGACAGATGCTGATCATATGTACTTTCAAAGCGTACATACTCATTGATGAGCAGAAAAACTGCGAGACCCAGGGCCAGTCCGCAAACGTTGATTGCGGTTGAGAGTTTATGTCTCAATAAATTTCTTGTTCCGATTTTAAAATAATTGCTAAACATGTCTGTGTTGTTAGAGGGGAAAATCTTAAACCTTCTGACCAAAGAAGGCCGCAGGAGCAGGAGGGCCTGTCCAAAATATTTGAGTTCGGCGCGAAGTTTCGATTGCGACAGATTTCTCTCGTAGAGTTCATCCATATCGCCGGTAATGTCATCCGCCCAGTCGGGGTGGAGGATCCACAGAAGAAATCGTTCTGTCGCTTTCCTGACCATCAGATCATTTTCAATTCAAAAGCAACTTTTGGAATAGCATTCCACAAGTCCATTCGCACGTCTTTTGATTCTTCCAGGGCCTGTTTGCCCAGTGCCGTAATGGTAAAAAATCGTTTTGGTTTTCCGCCACGCTGTTTATCAGGATCACCGGTACGGCTTTCCAGAAAACCCTTTTTTTCCATTCTGTGGAGTGCAGATTGCAATGCGCCTACACTTACCTTTCGCTTCAGGCGCTGTTCAATTTCGTCTTTGATGGCAACTCCATAGGCTTCATTGTACAAAACACCTACCGTGAGAAGTACAATTTCTTCAAATTCGCCAAGTGATAATTTCATATTCAATATCCTAATTGTAGTATTGCAAATATGTATAAATAATTTCAATATCCTAATTGTAGTATTGATATTTTTTGTCTCCTCTTTTTATAAGGCATAATATTTAGCTTAATTCAGGTATGATACTGAGAGTTAAAGCATTTCTGTACATTTTAATGATGGCCGTTTTACCAGTTCAGGGTCAGCAGCCGTTCAAAATAATGACATACAACATCAAGTATGACGACAAAAATGATGTGAGCAATAACTGGGAAGTTCGCAGGCCGTGGGTAACAGGATTATTGAATTATCATGCTCCTGAAATTTTTGGTATACAGGAAGCACTGCATCATCAGGTTGAGGATATAAAATCGGCAATGGCAGGCTATACCTATGTGGGTGTAGGCCGTGACGATGGCAAACAGGCAGGAGAATACAGTCCGCTTTTTTATGACTCTACCCGCTTCGGGTTGGTAAGCTCCGGAACATTCTGGCTTTCCGAAACACCCGGGGTAGTAAGCAAGGGCTGGGATGCGGCATTACCCCGCATATGTACATATGCTGAATTGAGAGACAGCGATGGTAAAATCTTCGTGGTTTACAATGCCCATTTTGATCATATTGGTGTGCTTGCCCGGCGAAAAAGCATTGAAGTGATTGGTGAACATATGGATAAATATTTTCCGGAATATGTTACTGTTTTCATGGGTGATCTGAATTTTACAGATTCTGATCCCGCATATGAAACAGCGATATCATTGAATTTCCGGGACTCGAGGGATTTGGTAATTCCATATGGGCCAAAGGCAACATTCAATGGTTTTCAGTGGGATGTAGTACCTGAAAACAGGATTGACTACGTTTTTTTACGGGGCAATATTCAAGTTAAATCCTTTGCTGTAATTACAGACAGCCGCTATAACCGGTACCCCTCAGACCATTTTCCTGTACTCGTAGAATGTATCATTGAAGAATGAAAATACCAATCAGACTGCTGTTGTTTTTAAGTGTGGGTCTGCTGGCTCATGATATCAATGGCCAGGATATAACCCGGACAACCGTAGATTATTTTCAGGGACTGGAAATGGATATTTACCAACGGGAAGATTTGGATGATCAGGCTGTGTTGTTGTTTGTTCATGGTGGTGGATTCGTTGGTGGAAGCAGGGATTCCCCAGCCATTGAATCCCTGGCTATGAATTTTGCACGGGAAATGACGGTCGTTTCCATATCCTACAGGCTAACTATGGTTGGAAAAGGATTTGGCTGTGATGTTCCGGCACAGGAAAAGCTTCAGACTTTCGCGAGTGCATCCCTTGATGCTGCGAGGGCGACCCTCTACCTTTTAAATAATGCGGAAAAATTTGGCATAGACCGGTCTAAGATCATCCTTGCCGGAAGTAGTGCAGGCGCAGAGACAGTTCTTCATCTGGCCTACTGGAAGGACGCCAGTACATTTGATGGAAAGAATGTGTTACCCGCTGATTTTCAATATGCCGGCGTAATCAGCCTTGCTGGTGCGATCATGGACGATCAGCTCATCACGTCGGAGAACAGCCTGCCAACAATGCTTGTGCATGGAACTTGCGATAACCTGGTTCCTTATGATTATGCACCACATCATTACTGCCAAAAGAACTCTCCTGGATATTTGATGCTGCATGGCGGAGGGAGTATTGCCAGGCGGCTCGATTATCTCTCAAAACCCTACTATTTAATCACAATCTGCGGTGGCAATCATGACTGGGCCAGTATTCCGATTCGTGAAATGCATGACCAGATGCTTGATTTCATTCAACAGGATGTGTTGGGTAACAGAAATCGGGCCATTCAGGAGTGGGTTCCCGGGTCACATGATTGTGATTATCCGCAAACAGGAATCTGTAAGTGATTAAATCCAATGCCGGTGGAGCCGTTAAAATATTTTGTTTTTCATTAATTAAAAAAGGTCGCAGGTTGATACCTGCGACCAGAAAATTTTCATTATCCAGCATCCTGCTCCCGGCTACCTAATTCTTTGGAAGCCGTATATTATCCATGATAATCGGAAGATTGCCCCTTTCAGTTTTAGGACTTTCAAACTGTAATGGAGTCATTGCATCCCACGGTTGAATTTTGCCGCCAATCTGTCCGGGTAATACTTCACCGGTAATGGTTTCAATTGCTTTTTTCAAAAGGGGGTCCCTGATATCACCTACGGGGAACCACAGGTAATCAAATTCATCAATATATTTATCCCCAACAGGAATGAAACCCTGATCATAATCAGACTCACCAAGGCTATTGAAGGTTTTTAAAACAATGGGAAGTAAGCCGTATGTATTATCAGGATTTTCTTCATCCTCAATAGGAATCGATCCGACATTTTTACCAATGGTCTGATAGCCGATCAGTTCCACATCTATGTACGGGCTGAGGCCGTTAATTACCAGCTCACTGGCCGAAGCAGTCTCCCTTCCGACAAGGAAATAAGCCGTTGGCCCATTTAACTGTGAACCGATATTTCCTCCCTTTACCTGGAATTTACCGCGAAGTATGTCATCTCCATTTGGCAGGCCTTCAATGTAATTCTGGTAGAGGTCATTCCACACATTTTCATAGAAAATTGAATTACTGGTTACATTAGGAGCGATATGACTTGCCAGGTTTGTTGCAGATGAGATGGAACCACCAAGATTATAGCGGAGGTCCACGATTATATCTGTGATCCCCTGACTTTTAAATGAGTTGAAAATTTCATCCATTTCCAGGTCATAATCATTGGTAGCTCCTGGTCCCGGCGAAAAGAAGGTATAAAAGTAGTATCCGATTTTCTTGTCTCCAATGGTGTAAACCGTATCCAACAGGTTGGGATTCTCAGGCACAATTTGAACATTCAGACTGATATCGCCTGCCGCTTCATATTGCCCGGAAACCTCATTGTATCGTTCATAGGTTATCGTATGATTTTCGTAAATCTGGCTAAAAAGCTGCTGATAATTACTGGTGGTAATTGGCTGCCCGTTTATGGCAGTAATGAGGTCGCTTCGTTGTAATCCTGCATCATCCGCCGGACTTTCGCGCTTAACATACTTGATCAGGCCTACGACCCCGTTCGCACCTCTTCCCACGGGTTGAAAATCGTAACCAGCCTCAATATTCACTCCTTCGAGCATGTCGAGCAGATCCTGATAATCCGGGTATATTCTCGAAAAACGATCGGCACTTACCACCAGTTCATCATAGAAATAATCAGAAGGATCCAGTCTGTCATTCGTGGCGCTTTCAGCAGGCAGCTGATCAGTCCAGTAATAGACCTCATCCATAATATCATATATCCAAGCGTTGATTTCATCGTTTGGATTATTAGGGTCTGGCTTAGGATCTTCATCATCCTTACAAGCTGAAATAGCCAATGTCAAAATGGCCATCATCATCAACCCACGAAATATCAACCTTCTGTTCATAAGTGTCTTTGTTTTGAACCTTGTGTAATCTTCAATATTACGGATTTGTGTGATTTTAGAAACAATATTTTATTCGGAATAATTCGATAGCCGGTAAAATGCATTTCCTAACGTTTTGTTAACGTCATCTATACAATAATTATTCCTTCTTCCTTTGTTCCAAAGATTTTATTTTCATTTCGTGCATGGCGTTCACCGCTGTTCCATGCCAGCCAGGCATCAGCCTGATGCCAGTTATCAAATTGAGCAGGGATGGGGGCACCATATTGGTTAAATTCATGCCGGAACTTTTCAAGGTCTTTTTTGTAATGTGTATCCATTCCGAGGGTTTTAATCAATTGTGCCGGATACGTTTCAAATACCTCGATACCTGATTCCAGCCAGGTGGTTTTAAGTCGGATTGCCCTTGCGGTGAGTCCGCCCATAAAGAGTGGTGACATAGCCCCGGTCTCACGATCACAGACCCTGTAATGAAAATCATCGGAAGAGGAGTATTGATCGCGGGATGCATACACTTTTGGAAGACTCAGTGGAGCATCCATGTATATTTTAGAAGGAGCAAGTGAAGCAACGAGTTTTTCAAGAAAATCGTCGGCATCTTTCTTTTTTGCCACCTGTTCAAGGTGCCAGTTTCCATCCATGAAATAACATGCCACAGTAGTACCCGCGCGTTTGGCACCAAAGTCAATTCCAAGATGCAACATATTTCCGGTCAGGACCTTTTCGACTCCAGGCTTTGAACATATGCCTGATTGTAGTAACGTACAAGCCCTGACCAGTCGAAATGTTCGGAAAGATCTTCAGCTTTGTTACGCTGAACCATTCGGTTCCTTCTTGTAAGTTTTAAGAATTTAAACATCATCATCGCCAGTTCTTTAGCGACAATGCGGGGTTTTCTCCTGTAGCGCTTCAGCACATATACACCGGAATCCTCATGCTTTTCCATATTCGCGCTGATGTAATCACCAAATCCGGAAAAATCCGATGTAATGGTAGGCACGCCCCTGGCAATACTTTCTAACGGGGTGTATCCCCACGGTTCATAGTAGCTGGGAAATATTCCCAGGTGACAGCCCCGTACGAATTCGCCATAGTCGATCCCGAACAAAGGAGAGGTGCTGTCAATGAAATCGGGATGGTAGACTATCTTCACTTTATCTTTCGGACTGTTAACCAGTTCTGTCCGCCGGATATATTGCAGAATTTCATCATTGATGTCATCGACCAGGTTGTGGGTTACTACGATCGGCCATTTATCTGATTTCCAGGATTGCAGAATACGTCGGTATTTCAGACGGAGGAAATCATCCACAAATTTATTAAGGTCGGGAAGACGATAATCATTCTTTGCGCTTGCGGCATCATAGAACAATCGCTCACCCAATTGCTGTTCAATGGTATCACACGTTTTGCGTATTTCTTCCATAACTCCGCGTGACTGCAGCACTTCGGGGTTTATACTCCACGTTGGACGCTTTGTGATAAAAAACATCACAACTGTTACGTCCATGCCAGCTTCCTTGAGCATGCTGTTCAGAATCTGCAGTGCCTCGAGTGTGATGTCAAAACCCTTATTTTTGAATTCATAACGCCCGGAGGTAAAGAAATATAATGTTTTATCCAGGTCGAAGGGGTGACTGTTAAAGAAGTGCCCCATAACAAACTGGTGGATAATATCCTTGTATTTTCCATGAAGGTTCTGCACTTCGTGGTAGGCCACGAAACGCTTGATATTCAGTCCATTGGGAGTGATAACATCGGGTATTCTACTAAAGAAATACTGGCATTCCCGTGCTGTGACTTCACTAACCGTTGTAAGTACATCACATGCAAGCGCCACGAACCTTTCAATTTCCGCAATGCCGAGAATATTAAAATGGGCCGCTGCGCTTTTCCAGTCATAATCGGGAAGATTATTATAAAAGTCTTCATCATTCATGGCCAGATATCGCCCGAGAGCGGTGGCATGTGTTGTGAATACTGTTTTGATCGGTAGCTTTTCCTTTCGGAAGGTGAGGATTGGAAGGGCTGCCATCCATTCATGAAACTGAGTGATCAGCTGCTGATTTTCCTTTTGCAGTTCTTCACTTAAAATTCGAACAAAAATTGTGGAAAGCTGCGCAAAAGCGACAACCTGATTTTGCAGTTCTTCCTGGGCATTGATGTGAATTCCAAATTCTGCCAGCAGCCGTTCCCTCGTGGCTGCCACGTCGCTCATGGCAGTTTTAATATCGAGCAATACGGTATAGGGTCGTCCTGTTACCAGCCAGGTTCCATACTTCACTTCGTAACCCAATTCCCGCATTCTTGCCACGGATTGGCCCAGGGGTCCCGTAAGATCAGTTATAGGATCGAATTCTGCACTGATATTGGGATTCATCAAGGGGCCAAGCAAGCAATAGTTGTCTTGCCACTGGCGTGTCATTACCGGTACCTTGGATCTGATTACGGTATAGATACCGCCTACCTGATTGCACACCTCCCATGCACTTTCGATAAGAAATGCCCCGGATAGTTTTTGTACTTGTTCTTCTGGTGTTAACTCCACACGGCTGCTCGTTTATTCCTGCTTAAGATACTTAAAAATAGGAAAAAACAAGCGTCCTCTACTGAAACTCGGGCTTCAATTTTTCTTTGAACTCCTTCATGAATTTTTCCACCTTTGGTTTTGAGACAGACTGCACATAGGGGTTCTCCGGGTGAATTTCATAATAATCCTGGTGATAATCTTCTGCCACATAAAAGGTTTTGAAACGGGTTATCTCTGTAACCACGGGACCTTTGTATTTTCCGCTCCTGTTTAGCTTCTCTTTCATTGCTGTAGCCAGTGATTTCTCTGAGTCGGTCCTGTAAAATATGGCGCTTCTGTACTGTTTGCCTACATCCGGCCCCTGGCGATTGAGCTGGGTTGGATCATGTGAGGCGAAGAAAATTTCAAGTAATTCAGAATAGGAGATTTCATCCGGATCATATACAACCCGAACTGCTTCGGCATAATTTGTTAAACCTGCACCAACCTGCTCGTAGGTTGGATTCTTTTTGTCTCCCCCTGAATATCCCGATACTACATCATAAACACCCTGTACACGTTCAAATACAGCCTCTGTACACCAAAAACAGCCACTGGCAAAATAAACAGTATCCAGTCGCTGCTGTTGCGCTGTAGTAAGTACGGGCTTTGCTTTATTAATATCTGCTGTATTTTCTCTCGCCTGGCAGGACCATGTTAAAAAAATGATCAGTACGATGGAGTAAATTGAATATAACGATTTCATAGAATACACTTCTTTGGTGTATTAACTGATCTCGCCGAATTTTTGTTTCGCAGATTCAAAACAACCTGAAATTTCCTCCTTTTCTAAATGCCCCTGTATTGTAGGGTGGCATCGATCTTCCGGCCATGTGTTTCTCCCGGGCCATTCTGAACATACCGGCAATGATCTCCGCGAAATTACCCTGGCCCTTGATTCGAACTCCCCATTCACTGTCATTCAGCTTGCCGCCATGCATATCACTTACCTGGTTGATAACCTTTTTCGCCCGGTCCGGATAATGATCTTCAAGCCATGTTTTGAAAATATCGCCAATGGGACCATTAAGCCTCACTACGGTGTAACCAGCGCTTCTTGCACCTGCATCTGCTGCCGCTTTTATTATGGAGGGAATTTCATGGTGATTAATGCCGGGTATGAGCGGCGCATTCATGATGCCTACCGGAACCCCGGCTTCAGTAAGACTTGATATTGCCTCCAGCTTCCGGGCTGTTGTGGCAGTCCTTGGCTCCATCACACGCCTCAGGTCTTCATTCATCGTGGTGATAGAAAAATAAACATGTACAAGGTTATCGGCTGCCAGGTCTTTGATGATATCCAGATCCCGCAGTATCGTGACATTTTTTGTAATGATCCCCACAGGATGGCGATACCTTGAAAAAACCCCGAGCAATTTACGCGTAAGCTCCAGCTTACGTTCAATTGGCTGGTAACAATCGGTATTTCCCGAAAGAACGATTGGTTGAGGTATCCAGGACTTATGCAAAAGAAATTTTTCGAGAAGGGCAGGGGCGTTCTTTTTAACAATAATTTTCCGTTCGAAATCAAGACCGGCATTCCACCCCCAGAATTCATGTGTATTGCGGGCATAACAATAAACACACCCATGCTCACATCCCTGGTAGGGATTTGCGGAATACATCATGCCTACATCCGGGCTTGTTACTTTATTTACAATTTGTGAGGCATCGTCAAAAAAGATCTGGGTTTCCGGATGATCAGATCCCAAAGGTTCATCAAGACCTTCCGCATGAATTTGTGCGACATGTTGTTTGGAAAATCTGTTTTGTGTATTCAGGGATGTTCCACGTCCCCTGATTGGCCCGGAAGTCTTCATAATTGACAAATATAATAGTAAATACTAATAATATTAGTAAATATAAACAGAATTAACCAACAGACAGGTTGTTTGTTTTGTGAGATGGGTACTGTAAATTTACCGCTCATTTGAAGGGGAGTTAGCTCAGTTGGTTCAGAGCACCGCCTTGACAGGGCGGGGGTCGCTGGTTCGAGTCCAGTACTCCCCACAGTTTTGCTTTTCTCAGCACATAATCCATGCGCAAATCTCTTTCTTACATTATTCTGTTTCTGATGATAAATGCAGGAAATATCAATGCACAGAAAATTGATGTTCAGGGACACCGGGGTGCACGCGGTGTTTACCCGGAAAATAGTATTCCGGCCTTTATTTATGCCATAGACCAGGGGGTTACCACCCTTGAGCTCGATGTCGTCATTTCTGCCGATGGAAAAGTAGTGGTTTCGCATGAGCCATGGATGAATCCAAATATATGCCTGGCACCCGATGGCAGTGAGCTTAAAGGTGATGAGAAAGACTACAACCTTTTCAGGATGACCTATGAGCAGATCGGCAGATATGACTGCGGGTCGAAGGCAAACAAGTCTTTCCCCGAACAAAAAAAGGTATTTACCCAAAAACCCCTGCTCTCAGAAGTTATTGCGACCGCCGAAAGGTATATGAAAGGGAATACCGGGTATGAATTTGATTATAATATTGAGATTAAAAGCAGCGAAAGCGGAGACGGCATATTCCACCCGGGACCGGAAGAATTTTCTGATATTGTATATTCCCTCATCGACCAGTATCTCCCCTGGGAGCGGGTGGTAATTCAGTCATTTGATTTTCGCGTTCTTCAGTACTGGAATAAAACATATCCCCACGTACGTCTTGCGGCCCTGGTTGAAAATATGAGGCCCGTAGAAACGAACCTTGGAGCACTGGGTTTTGTCCCGGCAATTTACAGTCCGAATTATATGCTGCTCAACAAGAAAGCGGTTGAAGAACTACATGAAAGGGATATTAAGGTAATTCCCTGGACGGTTAATGATACTGACAAGATGCAGGACCTGGTTAAAATGGGAGTGGACGGAATTATTACTGATTATCCAAACCGCGCCAGGGAAATTGGACTCACGTTAAAGTTTGACAAAAAGAAGTAACGAATATGAAATATGATGTTTACGGCATTGGTAATGCCCTTGTTGATATTGTAACCGAAGTCTCGGAAGAATTCCTCGAGGTACACGAAGTGGAAAAAGGATTAATGACACTCGTTGATGCAGACCGGCAGTTACAGCTTGTAGAAGCCATTGATATCCACAGCTCCAATATGCAGTGCGGCGGTTCAGCAGCCAATACAGTGATCGCGGCGAGTCAGTTCGGTGCACAGACATTTTATTCCTGCCTCGTGGCAAAGGATGAAATGGGACATTTTTACATCAGGGATCTTAAAGAGAATGGTGTGAGTACCAACCTCCATGAGCACAACCTGCCCGATGGAGTGACCGGGAAATGCCTCGTGATGACTACTCCTGATGCGAGCCGGACGATGAATACGTTTCTGGGAATTACCTCTTCCTTCTCCAGGGTTCAGGTGGATGAATCCGCATTGAAGGACTCGAAATATACCTACCTGGAAGGATATCTTGTTACTTCGGAAAACGGCCTGGAAGCCATGATCCATGCAAGAGATCTTGCCAGGGCTGCCGGTGTTAAAACAGCGCTGACCTTTTCCGATCCGAGCATGGTCAAATATTTCAATGAGCAAATGCACAAGGTAGCCGAAGGCGGACTGGACCTGTTATTTTGTAATGAGGAAGAGGCTATGCTGTTCACTGAAACGACCGACCTGCTGGATGCCAGGGAGAAGCTGAAGGATGTGGCAGCTAAATTTGCCATAACCCAGGGAGCCAATGGTGCTATGCTATGGGATGGAGATACGTTCATTGATATTGAGCCCTATGCCGTAAAGGCGCTTGACACCAATGGAGCCGGCGATATGTTTGCCGGCGCGTTTCTTTATGGTATTACCAGAGGACACAGCTTTATTGAATCGGGTAAAATGGCCAGCCTTGCTTCCTCCCAGGTGGTATCGCAATATGGGCCACGACTTAAAAAGGATCAGGCCAGAAAGATACTTACGCATCTTTTTGAATAACATCAATGATTTCGATCTTCAGAAAAATCCGACAGCAATTGATTGCAAACAGACGTTTTCGGGACTACCTGTTGTATGCAATCGGGGAAATACTGCTGGTCGTTATAGGAATACTGATCGCTCTTCAGATTAATTTATCAAAGGAAAACAGGGCCGACAGGGTAAAGGAGGAATTCTATCTCCAGGGGCTTCGGAAAGATATGATATTCAACCGGTCTGAATTGAACCGGGTTCTGAAGAAAAGCAAGCGCCAGGAATTGCAGGCTGATTCCCTGATCGCTTATGTGTACGGTGATTCGTCACCAATTGAGTCCGGCTATATTGACAGTTTGATCGTGGATCTTTCCGGTTATACAATATTTACCCCAACCAATGGCACGATCAGGGAGATCATCGGGTCTGGAAATCTGGAGTTAATACGGAATCAGGAAATTCGTGAAAAGGTGGCAACATGGGATTCAGGCCTTGACTGGATCCAGAGCTGGGAGCTGTTTTATAAGTCAAATTTTGATGATTACGCCGAACTCACAAAATCTAATCTTGAATTTCATGATTACATCGTTCAGGGCCGCTTTTCAAAGGATCAGAGAGATGAATTATTTGATAATTTGAAATTCAGAAACCTCCTGATTGATTTGTCGGGGCTATCTGAAAGGCTTCATGAAATTTATCAGGCAAAAGACCAGGAGATTGATTCATTGCTCATACTTATCGACGCTGAGTTAAAATAAATTCAGGGCTTTAGTGCAAAGGGGATTTCCTGCACCGGCAAATCCCTGTGCTTCTCGCGTGCCAGTACTTTTTCAAGATTTGGAAACATGTGATAATCAAAATAGGGGTAATGAAGCCAGGTTGCCAGGCTGAACAGCTGATTGGATTCATCCAGCGGCCTGATCAGGTTGAAAGCGTCTTCATCCCGGCCAAGAAAACGCAGAGCAATCCATTGGCTGCCTATATTTGGGGATATCTTGCCAGCATCATAAATCTCATTCGCCAGTTCAGGCTTTCCTTCAGCGCAAGCCTGTCTTAATTTGGCCATCGCCACAGCTGACTCACCTATTGTTTCTTCCGAAATACGTTCCAGCAAGTCTGCTGCTTCTTCTGTTTCGCCAGCCCAAAGTAATATACGGTGTGACTGGTAAATCAATTCATTGGAATACGGGAATTTATCAAGCGCCTCTCTTGCAAATTCAGCTCCATCCTTGTAGGCACCTGCCCAGAAATGATTCGCTACAAGAGCAGTATAATTTTCCACATTCTTGAGCATAATTTCTTTGAAGCGATTATTAAAGTCCATGCTCATTTCCCGCTCGTGCAGATGGGCAGATGTTAGTATTGCCAGTTGAAGGGCGTCCTCATCATTCGGACGATCATTCAGGAATTCATTGAGAATGGAGAGCGTTTTCCTGAACTCAAGATTTACAAAGGCCTTATTTGCTTCATAGGCCTTACGTGTAACAGGATCACTGTATTTTATAGCATTCGAAATTCTGTTGTTGAATAATCTGAGTTTCTCCTCATAGCTCAAATCCATAAATCCATAGATCAGAACGACGGGTGTGAGTTCCGACTGGTATAACAACGCGCTTTCATAATATGCTTCTGCAAATTGAGGATCTAATCTGATTGCCTCTTCGAAGTAATTATTGGCTTCAGGAAGTCTGTTGTTGATAAAGGCTGCTTTACCTTTCAAATATACCTGGTAAGCTTCTACTGATTTTGTACCCGCCTCAGTCATTTGAGCGAGCTCCTCCGGATCCATAACTGTTTCCAGCGCACTGGCGATTTTAAAAGCGATGTCCTCCTGAACCTGAATGATATCCTCCATGGACTGATCATAGGTTTCCGACCAGAGATGAAATCCGTCAGAGGCACGGATCAGCTGTGCAGTAATACGGATTTTTTCAGATGATTGCCGAACAGAACCTTCCAAAATATGAGCCACGCCCAGTGTATCTGCAATGGATCGTGCATCAATATTTCGGTCCTTGAACTGAAAGGAGGAAGTTCGTGATGCTACCTGAAGATCCGGCGTCTTTGCCAGGGCGTTCAGAATTTCTTCGGTGAGCCCGTCGGCAAAATACTCCTGTTCCCCGCCTGCGTTAAAATCATCGAAAGGAAGGACTGCTATTGATTTATCCAGGACCGATGCCTCTAAAACCTGCGTTTCGGAATCATTGAATGTCGATTTGGCAAAGAAAACACGCTCTGCCAGCAGAAATAATATTAATACCGATAGTGCCCCGATGATCAGCCGGTTTATTTTCTTTCCTGTAGATGGGGCGATCGACTTGGTTTCGTCAATTTCCTTTGTTTTTTTGAGGCCTTCCGGGGTGAGTTCAAAGGCCCATGCAACGATCAGGGCTATGGGGAAACCGATAGCGACGAAGATGATGAAAAAAGCAGGGACCCATTCAGGCAATCCCAGGGGGCCGGTTACTGCCACAGTAACCTGGATAATAAGCCATCCTACAATGGCATATGCAGTGGCCACCTTAAAGACATTACGCCTTCGTAATTCTGAAATAAGTTTATTAAGATTCATCCCGCGCTATTCAACCATTTTTCGAGGTTAATGATTTGATCACCGGAGGCATCGTCGGTACGCCTGACCTTATAGACCGGGAAGAATTTCTGTTCATTCGCATGAAGTTCTATAATCTTTTTAGTTCCTTTTCTCAATATAGTCAATCTAACTTCATCTTCTGCAAATCCCGAAACAAGATCGGCACTTATCTGAATGTCATTGATTTCAATAATCTCATCATCCGGCCGAAGTTGTTTCGAAGCCGGACTGCCCGGAATAGTCTTTAATACTTTCCATTGCTGCCCCGATTCGATAATGCGGACTCCATACATTCGCTCAAAAATGCTGTCATTATCAATTTCCTGAATTTCAAGCGCGAATTCCCGCAGCGTTTGATCCAGCTCGCCACGCGTATCTTTTGTTCCATAAACATAGCTATCAAAAAAATCATCCAGGGGTGCCAGGTATAGCTGTTCTGCAATGGATTGAATGTTTTCGGAGGTATACCCTTTCTGATACTTGGCAAAATCGTAGTACAGAATATTCATTAATGAGACAATTGACTGTTCATGATCTGTAGCCAGGCGGATCTTCAGGTCGAGGAGTAAGCCAATGATAGCGCCTTCCACATAGATGGAGCTTTTCCGATGAGGCGCGCTGGCCTGGTATCCGTCGACCCACAGATCGATACTTGAGTCTGTGACTGAGGTATGCAGCCTTCCTATATTTTCAAAATGCCTTTTAAACAACTTTCCAAGCTCATTGAGATACCAGGATTCATCCTTTACATGCGAGGCAACAAGAAAGAGGTCCCCAAGATATGTCGTGAATCCTTCTGCGACAAAACCTGTGTTAAAGACCGGAACTTCATTAAAACGGTACGGTAAAAGTTCTTTAGGCCTGATTTTCAGAATATTCCAGGCGTGAAAAAGCTCGTGGGAGCTTATCCCCAGCAATTCATCATACAGCTCGCCGGAAAGAGACGCCTTTGGTCCCAGGCAAATTACCGTACTTGCCGCGTGTTCAACTCCGTGATATAATTTGTAGGGTTGGGTAATCAATAAAAAGTGATAGGCATTCTCCGGAAATTCTTTCATCGAAGAAATTTGAAGCGCAGTGAATTTCCTGAAGTCATTCATTATTCGAACCGAGTCCAGATCATTTTCACCATAAATCCAAATATTGAAAGAGATATCGGCTTCAACATATACGATGTGCCTGAGCGTTTCTGATGCCATCAGAGGCGAATCCACAAGCTCATAATAATTATCTGCGGCAAATACACCGTGTGATGGTTGCGCAAGGGCACATCCGATTTCATAGTCTGCAGGTATGTTGATGTGAACCTGGCATTCCGATGTGATGCGGTCGGGCATGTAGAGGAGGCAATTGATGAAATTGATGTAGATAAGATCTTCATCAATATAAGTGCTTCCGGCATCCAGCTTTCCTGCATAAAATTCATAGGAAATTCTGATGTTTTCGGATTGGGTTGTCAGCAGTTCCCATGTACTTGCATTTTTCTTTCTGAATGGAAGCTCTGTTCCTTCGTCATTCACAATCTGTATTCCCCGGATGTATTTTGCATAATTGGCAGCCTCATACCGACCGGGCCGCCAGATGGGAAGATGGAAGATACTACCCCCCTTTACCTTTTCAGCCTCGAACGTTAATCGGATATATTGAGTATTAATTTGAGAACAGTCGAGCGTATATTTCATCGGGAAAAGATACTACTTTTGCCTCATATTTCGGAGGCGGGAATGGATGAACCAAAAATATTTTTAGGATAAGTATGTTTCCATTGTTGGAGATAATTAAAATGCTCTTTATCTTTGCACCCCATTTAAGTGAAAAGTACGCTGTGCGAGCAGCCTGAAAATAGGATAGCAATGAAAAGAACATTTCAACCATCGCAACGTAAAAGAAAGAACAAGCACGGTTTCAGATCGCGCATGGAATCTGCTAACGGTCGTGCCGTTTTGGCAAGACGTCGTGCTAAGGGAAGGAAGAAGCTGACTGTTTCTGACGAGAAGACCCATAAGTAATACCTTGCGCGGTTGATGCGAGATCCATCAACATGCAAAAAGAAAAAACACAGGGCTTCGGCAAAGACGAACGTCTTTACAAAAAGAAAGAAATTAAGGAACTCTTTGATAAGGGTTCCTCTTTTTATTTGCACCCGTTGAAGGTGATTTTCATGCCAAATCCAGGTTCGTCCCATCATAAGGCGCTTTTTACGGTCTCGAAGCGGAATTTCAAGAGGGCACCGGATCGAAACCTGGTTAAGCGCCGCATGCGCGAAGCATACCGAAAACACAAAGCAGAACTCAGGGATTTTCCACCTGTGATGATTGCGTATATTTATGTGCGAAATGAATTGCCGGATTATGCGAAGGTTGAAACGGCTATAATTCAAAGCTTTTCGAGGATCAAAAATTTCCAATAGTATGTCCATTCTGTTGTCCATTGAAACGAGTACGCGTATTTGTTCCGTTGCGTTGCAGGATGGTGAGTTCATATTGGGTTCGGCTACGCTTCATACGGAGCGGTCACATGCGGGCCAATTAGCAGTGATTACGGAACAGTTGCTGGAATCCTGCGGAATCCGAAAGGATAATGTAAGCGGGGTAATCGTGGCGGAGGGCCCCGGATCCTACACGGGTCTGCGAATCGGAACCAGTTTTGCAAAGGGTTTATGTTATGCCCTGAACATTCCGTTGATTACGGTTGGGTCACTGGAAGCACTGGCGTACGGTGTTGCTCCGTTTGTGCAAGAACCTGCATACCTTATCCCGATGATGGATGCCCGGAGAATGGAGGTTTACCTCCAGGTGCTGGACGAAGAGGCAAGGGTTTTGGAACCATCGAGGCCTTTTTTGCTGGAGTCTGAGGATCTTTCGGAATACCTGGATGACCGAAAATGCTATTTCTTCGGAAATGGAAGTGATAAGGCGCGGTCGGTGATTACGCATGCGAATGCCATTTTTATCGGGGGTATTGAGGCGGATGCACGTTATATGAGCATACCTGGATTTCGAAAATTCAGGGATGAAGCATTTACCGATGTAGCCTATTTTGAACCGAAATATTTAAAAGAGTTCCAGGCGACCAAACCAAAAAAACTGATTTAGTGTTTCCAGTAAAAATAATTTTATGTCTGAGACAGGAGAAATTGTAAACAGGGTAGATAAAAGCGGATTGGTGACCATCGACCTGGAAGAATATTTTAACCATGGTGACCGGATTATCTGGGACATGGCCGACTGGCTCTTTCAGGGATTGATTTTGCGTGAAAAGGATTTCAGGGCAGGATTGAAAGAGGTTGACTGGTCAAAATTCGATGGTAAGAATGTGGCGATCACCTGCTCTGCAGATGCCATTATCCCCACGTGGGCCTATATGCTTGTTGCGACCGGACTGGAGGGGCATGCGCATAAGGTAGTGATGGGATCATTGGAAACACTTGAATATGCCTTATTTGACGAAGCCATTTCCGGCATTGATCGCGATTCATTGTCGGGCGCCCGCGTTGTAATAAAGGGTTGCGGCAAATTGCCTGTCCCTGATTCAGCCTATGTAAGACTCACGATGTATCTGAAACCGGTTGTGGCAAGCCTGATGTTCGGGGAGCCGTGCAGTACAGTGCCTGTTTATAAACGTCCGAAGCTTCAATAAACGATCAGTTTACCTGATATTGTCCTGATGCCGGGACCGATAATCCTGTAAAGGTAAAATCCCCTGGCAATCGTCATCGGAATTTCTTCGAGCTTAGTATTCAGAGCTATTCGTTGAACCATACCACCCTGTGGCGTCAGTAATTCAAAAAATATATCCACGTCGGTTGAGTACACTTTGAGTGATCCTCCCGATGCGACCGGATTAGGATAGACCAATGCATCACCCGGGGGTGCATAAATGAAACTTATGATTTCCGAGTTCACTAATTGACCATTTTCAAGCGTGATGATCGTTTGATAATAATTTGTTCCGGTGAGTGGCGAGGGATCACTGAATTCTTCATCGAGGGCGGGACGACTCGTGTTAAATATCAATTGACCGTCGTTTAATCGTGTTGTTTGAATATTTGAAATTCCCAGGGTTGTACCAATCCTAAGCTTCAGGTCAATCTGGTTAGACTGCAATAGCCCTGTGAAACTTGCAAAGTAACATCCAACCCCCTGCTGACGGATGTTAATCGTAACCGATCGTTGAGCGGGATATCCGTCAACATATGGCTGAATTGCTACCAGGCTATCCGGATAATCTGTAAAGAGCATGCTATAGCGGGTAGCTGATTCTGTCGCCAGTGATGTGAGCCGATCGTTTTTTCGCCCGAGTATTCTGTAAAACGAAATATTTTCAATGGGCTCCCAGGACATTTGCCATGATTCCGGGCAGATAAACTCGATAATCGGTTTTACGGTAGGGGAAACTGCAAACGGCATACTTTCATAATATTGGCCATTCGAGGACATCCGAAGGCGGATTACAGTCGTTGTATCCGGCACGTTAAAATTAAAATATTCATTTTCTATCTGCAGGGGACCGAGATCATTCCAGTGGGAGGCATCGGCCGACCATTCCAGCCTTGCGTCACCCGTAAGGCCAGTATCCCAGTAAACAGTGGTATTCCGTCCTGCCTCCATGGAGGACGACGAAAGTGGAAAGCGCCATTCAAACTGATCATTCAATTCGATTTGCCAGGCCAGGTAGGCTGGTAACGTATTGGAGGGACCTGTTATATTTAATTCATATCGGCCAGGTGCAGGATTCATCAAAGTGATCAGTTCCTGAGTATTGTTATGATCAGCGCCACGTCGTGCCGGACGCTGAAGCGAGTCAGGGTGCGCATATGTCGAAAGTGTCCAGGGTAAGAAATTGGTTCCGTTCGGATCGGTAACAGTCAGATCAAGATCATTCGCAAGAAGCTTAGTATCTCCCGGCAATGCCGCCGGCTCCATCCAGGAAAGCACAAGACGTACACTGGCTGTACCGGAAGGAATATCCAGGTTCAGTGTTTGTCCTGATGATACCGCTGAAAATGTACCCTGACTGATAATCCTTGCACTGTTAGCGAGATTCATCTGTCCGTAACCTGTAGCATAATCTGGTCCCGCTGTGCCAAGTTCATCTGCCCCTGCAATGAGGATCGCGCGCATGAGTGCAAATTCCGGACGTTGTCCGTATTGGTCGACGAATAATTCTGATAGTGCAGCTACCGATCCGCTCACGAGGGCAGCGGCATCGCTTGTTCCACCTTCACCGTAGGCTACAATTTCAGGTTTTATTCTTCCGTCGAAGGTTGGACCTTGTGAATTCTGAAGGATTACGTTTCCTTCTGCATCCGACGACGATACCGTAAGAATGTTCTTCGCATTTTTAAAATTTCCAGTTAGCGTACTGAAACCGGTAATACCTTCATACGGACCGGATTCAACAGTTTCCAATCCGGCATTTCCGATCGAAAAGACATGAATCAATTGTGGATTTGATATAACCGACGCATCGTATGACGCGGCTTCCGGACCATAAAAGGATTCAGGAGTTGTTCCATAACTATGATTTTGTACAGAAACATCCAGATAATAATCGATACTTTCTGCAAAAAGCGAATTGAAAGAGGCTTGTTTAAGCAGGGCTTCCGGCGCACTTCCGGTAGAACCATCACTTATCAGGCCGGAACCAGCTGCGATGGTTGCCATATCTGTGGCATGGGAAGAATTTCCGATATCAGGCCATTCGAAAATACTCCTGCCCCGAATATCAGGATCATTAAGGTCGTAACCCCTTTCCTTAATACTTATCACCTGACCCATTCCTTTGATTTCCGGGTATTGTGTTTGGAATGCTAAAACCCTGTTTAATGCCCTGTTGGAATAGGAGAGTAAAGATTCTTCGGCAGGCTTGTAATACCGATTGAGAAAAATAACATCAGCAAGTTCTATTATTTCCGCAGGACGTACGTTCTGCAGGAGAATCGAGTTGTGCGAAAGACGCTGTGCATGTTTAAAATTTTCAGTAAAGAACTGAATTTTTTTTTCATCACGAATTGTGACCACGAAATCTCCCCGATCCTCATCAGGATGAATGCCAGGAGCGAGTTTCCAGGAATTATTGATTTGATAAACCTGCGTATTTTCCTGTAGGCTCATGTTTGTCGGAATAAATACAATCTTCAGATTTTCTGCCCGGGACTGAATAACTTCAATATTTTCAGGAGGAATTCCTTCGATAAGCCAATATCCAGGCTTCAGAGTGTTCTTTGCCGGTATTGCATGCAATTCTTGAATTGCCCGGTCTCTCACATTTTGTGCAGATGCGGTGAAGAACGCCTGAAGCAGGAAAAAGAAGAGTAAAAGGCGGGTCATTAACGGGTGAATATATGGGCAATTTTCAAAAGTGCAGAATATTCTACTGTTATCATTTTAAAGAGCTATAAAATTATAGGATAAATTTAATAGGTGCGAATAAAGAGATATTCTATATTTAGGAATTACCTAATACAAACCTAAACAATGTTATTTATGAAGAGATTACTTTACGTCTTGACAGCAGGCCTTATGGGGGCGGCTATCTTTGCTGGTTGTAATGACAATGAGGAGGCCACTCTTGTGCCAACGATGCCTTCTGATCTTGAAATTGCAGCCATTGTGAATGCCGGATTTAACCCGAATGGCGCATGGAAGGATGTTGATGGAGGGTTGTGGATTGAAGGTGACTATAAGTTCACCGTAAATCAGCTTAAGGAGATGACTCCTGGTGTTTCTGTTAGTGAAGAACATTACCGATCTACGAACATCGTAGGCGGTACGCCTCGCACCATTACTGTTTACATGGACGGGCAGTTTAATGCTGAGATGCAGGCAGCCTTTGATCTTGCGCTGGCGAGGTACAATGCGCTGAATCTCAATGTTACATTTCAGCGGGCATCAAGCTCGGGAGCGGACATTGATATTTTTGCCGGCAGATTTAGAAAGTATTTTGGTGGGACAATCCTTGGTCAGAGTGCCGGATTCCCTGATGCGCAGGGAAATCCCGCTTCACCGATTACTTTAAATAAGGATGTTTACAGTCCGAAAAGGGGTAGTATTCCTGCGGATGCCGCGACAGTAATTGCCCATGAGATCGGTCATGCTATCGGATTCCGCCATACCGATTACATGAACAGGAGCTACAGTTGCGGCACGG
>JBNKGL010000014.1:0-106655 GCA_050289805.1 Cyclobacteriaceae bacterium | reverse complement strand
GCTGCCGGAAGGATTTCAGAGATTATCGGGGGCGGCGCCATTAATTTCGACCGGCTTCAGCGAAGGAAAGGCATGGTGTTGGGTGCCTCAAAAACACTCGATGTCATGGCGCAATCTCCGGAGACACTCGAAGCCATGACTGCCTACAAGGATGGTGTAAACAACTACATCGAATCTCTGTCATACGCCGACCTTCCCATTGAATACAAGCTTCTTGATTATCGGCCCGAGCCCTGGCATGAGATTAAAACCGCACTGATCCTTCAGTATATGATCGATAATCTCACCGGGTATGATGAAGATCTTCAGAATACCAACGCCCTGGAAATGCTGGGTCCCGAGATGTTCAATTTCCTTTTTCCTGAACGAATGGCCGGCATCTCCCCTGTGATACCTACCGGTTCCGACAATGGCTGGGATTTTACGCCGGTCTCCCCGGATACATCCCGCTACATGAACGCCATTACAGAAGTGACAGAGAACATCCTTCCAATGCCGGATCCGGATAATGGAAGTAACAACTGGGCCATATCCGGAAGCCGAACTAGCTCGGGTGTCCCTATGCTTGCCAATGATACGCACCTGAACCTGAACCTGCCTTCACTCTGGATTATGCTGCAGCTGCATGCACCTGACTATAACGTTTATGGATTTACCTTCACCGGGGCCCCGGGCATTACGATCGGATTCAATGAAAATAATGCATGGGGCTTTACCAACGGTCCGCGCGATCACAAGGATTGGTATAAAATCGAATTCAAAGATGACGCCCGCGAAGAATATATGTATGACGGCAAATGGACCCCGGTTCAATCCAAGGTTGAAACCTTCCTTGTGCGCGACGGAGAGCCCGTTCAGGATGTGATCCTGAGCACACATCATGGTCCGGTTGTCTACGACCGTAATTTCGGAGACAGCAGTCCCCGTAAAAACTATGCGCTGCATTGGATCGGGCATGATGTATCAGCGGTATTAAAAGCACTGCTGGCACTCAACACAAGCAAAAACTATGATGATTACCTGGCCGCGATTCAAAATTGGGATGCGCCGCCACAGAATATTGTTTTCGCGTCAAAAAATGGAGATATCGCACTTTGGAACCAGGGGAATTTTCCGGCTAAATGGCCCGGACAGGGTAAATTTCTGATGGACGGAAGCGATCCGAACAATGACTGGAACGTTTATATCCCAAAAGCACATAATCCATTCCAGAAAAATCCGGAGCGGGGTTATGTAAGTTCCGCCAACCAGCACTCAGTGGATAGCCTCTACCCCTACTGGACCTGGGATCCTACCTATGAGCAATACCGAAACAGATTGATCAATCGCAGACTTGACACGCTTCAGAATGTTAGTGTGAACGACTTCATGGTGATGCAAAACAGCAACCAGGGATTACTGCCGGCAGAAGCGCTTCCCCGTTTATTTAATGCGCTCGAGAAGGGCAGGTTAAAAGCCGAACATGCCAAGTTCCTGGAGGTGATGATGGACTGGGATTATCAGTACGAAGTGGAGGAAACTGCTCCAGTGATGTTTCACATGTGGTGGGATGCATTTTATAAACTGCTGTGGGATGAATTTTATACCGCAGGCAGACCTGTCCCGGTTCCCGAGGAATATTTCACGACCTGGTATATGGAGCACCATCCGAATCACGAGTTTGTAGATTTGAAATCTACAAGTGAAAAAGAAAGCCTGGCCGATCTGGCATTGATGTCGCTGGATATGGCGATGAAGGAGTATTCTGAATGGTCATCTGACCAAACAGGTGAAAACCCATGGGGCCATTACAAGGACACAATGGTAAAACACCTGGCGGATCAGGGTGGTAGCCTGGCATCCTTCAGCCGCTACCACATCATGGTGGGCGGTGAGGCTGGTGCCATCAATTCCACCAAACCTAATCACGGTCCGTCCCAGCGCCTGATCGTTGAGCTAACGGATCCTCCCCAGGCATGGGGCATTTATCCTGGCGGACAAAGCGGAAACCCAGGAAACCCGATGTATGATAACATGATCGACATGTGGCGGGACGGCGAATACCTGAAATTCCTGTTCATGCTGAATGAAGAAGATGGTAAGGACCAAATTAAATTAGTACAAACCCTGGAATCGAACTAATGAAGAATATTCTTAAAATCCTTTTTATTGCCGTATTGGCCTGGGGTCTGAGTTTCATCCTGCCGTTCTGGGGAGCTGCCCTTGCTGGTTTTATCGCCAGCCTTGTGATCAGGACCTCGAATGTGGCCTCGTTCCTCACGGGGTTTGTCGCCATTTTCCTGTTGTGGGGCATTACGGCTTTCCTGATCGACCTGGAAACACAAAGTATCATGACAGACCGCATCAGCGGGATATTTTCCCTTTCCCCGCCCTTCCTGATCCTCATTACAGCGCTAATCGGCGGCATTACCGGCGGACTGGGCAGTTTGACGGGGTGTACGTTGAGAGCAAGCGTTAAGTAGTCAGTAGTCAGTAGTCAGCCCCGTAGGGGTCCCTTCGGGATAGTCAGTAGTGCCCGCCTGCCGGAGCTCAAGCATAGGTAGGCCGGCATCCTAACACTAGCCCGTCATCCTGGCGAAACTCCGTGGAATCACGGAGTCGGGCCGGGATCTATTGGTGTGATGCACTGAATCAGGGGATCCTGAGACCCCGAAGGGATCCCTTTGGGACAAGCTCAGGATGACGATAGAGGGAGACACGCTCAGCCTGCCTGCCGGAAGGCGGGGGTGACGACAAAAATAAGCCAGGTGGATAATCCCGTGCCCCTCCGAACGAGTCCCATCGGGGTATGTACGGCGTATGGTGAGAAGAAAGAATACGTTTTTTCAGGTCGTAGATATGCCGAGGGCATCCCCGCTTTCCGGTTTACCTGCCGAAGCGTATGCGGAGGTAGGAAGGCAGGCCTTTGGGATAGGTACAGCGCATCATACCACAAACAATAAAAATTCACAAATTCGTCGTATATTTCTGATATAAATTCCGTTGTGATGAAAGTTGCACGTCCCCTGTTTGTGCTCAGCTTTTTTCTATTGACCGCATGGAAGGGCATTCTTGCCCAGCAACCACCGGAAATCATCATCATTGATTCATTAAACAATCCGGACCAAATTGAAACTTATCATTTGAAGCGAACCGGTATCATCTTCGGAAAAAGCAAAACATACATAATCGGTTACGGAACTTTCAAATCGAAAGAAGGTATTACAACCTCTGACGCAGCCCGAAAAAAAGGGATTTATGGAGATGCCACACGTTATAAATTTAAGGTTGAATTTCTAACTGATGAAGGTGCCTGGTCGGATGTTGCAGGTGAAGTAAATTCGTTTCAGGAATATGAAATCAACAGGGACGTGCTGTTGGAGACATTTACCAGTATTGAATCTGAGTCTGTAGGTTTCAGTAAGGAACGGCGCTTTACAACGGCCCGATTCACAACATCTCTTGCCACAGATCAATGGATCCTGAAATATGAAATACACCGCTTTGATGAAAGTGTGCAATTCGGGACGATAAACAATGGATCCAGGATAATTCATATTATACAGGTTCCGGTTATTACCACATTTGATGGTAAGACTTATAGTTCTCACCGGACAGAGTTTATCGAGAATGGAATTTCCGTCTCTGCTATTGATGATGGTGATTATCTCTTCAGGGCCGGTCTTGATCCGCATACTAAACTGGTTCTTTGTACGGCTATGGAGACCATTGGTAAATAGAAAATGTTTTACTGATGATTCATGCTGAAAACATGAAATGTTATATTTTTACAAAAAAAGACCTGATGAAAAGTTTATTGTCATTTTTAATAGCCATCTCTTTTCTGGCTGCCTGCCAGAATAAGTCGGCCGAAACAACGACTGAAGAACCTGTTGCCACAGCAGAAGCTTCTATAGCCGACCTCTCATTCTTCGGCGAAGAAATTACCACCGACAATGCGGCTGACCTGGCGAGCATCATGGACCAGGTAAATCCGGGAGATACTGTAGCCGTAAAAGTTAAAGGCACCATCAATGCCACCTGTGCCATGAAGGGTTGCTGGATGAATCTTGATGGCCCCGAGGGAGATGTTCGGGTGACATTCAAGGATTATGGCTTCTTTGTTCCGAAAGAAGGAATGGAAGGAAACGAAGCCATCATTGAAGGCGTCGCGGTTAAATCAGTAACGGATGTAGAGACCCTTCGTCACTATGCGAAGGACGCAGGAAAATCGGAAGAGGAAATTGCGGCTATCACCGAGCCACAGGAAGGCATCGCCATCATTGCCAACGGCGTCGCCATCCGCTCGGTTAAGTGATCTTACCAACCCAGGTGGGGAATGATGAATTTCTGCCCTACATGGATTTTCTTGGGATCCATAATGCGGCTTAAGTTAGCTTCATAGATCAGACGCCATTTTTTGGCATCCCCGTAATATTCCAATGCCAGCTTGCGGAGGCTGTCCCCTGCCCCAACGACATGGGTTCTGGCGCGCGCCGCGAATTCCATCATCGAATCGTAGCTATAGAGGGATGTATCCCCGGAGGAGTTTTTTTCTTGGTTTGTCATAGGTGTGGTTATTTGAAAGTGTGTATTAAAAATACGTATTTCAGTACGGGTTTGTTCAAAGGATTGACCTAATTTTTTCAATTAATCCACATAAATAGTATCGATGTTAATTTTTCTCCTGCGTTTCATCATATTTTGTTTTTAAATATTTCCATAAGATTACGTCGATGAAAAAAGAACAGATCCTTCAGCTTCGTGAACAGGTTGAAAAACTCAGAAGGGAAGTCATGAAAAAAGAGCATGACGCTGAGAAGTGGATTGAAGAGGTACACCCTGAATACAAAAAAGGCGCTGTAAATCTTGCTCATTATATCGGCCTGCGCTCCACGAATATCATTCCTATTCAAAAAAAGCTGGGATACCTTGGTATAACACGTTTCGCCAGATCACAATCACATGTAATGGACAGCCTGCTCCGTTCTGAGCAACTGCTGTCGGCCCTTGCCGGCGTCCAGTTTACCAGGAAAAAGGCAGCAGTTACAGCAAAGCAGGCCGACAAGCTGATCAAGAGGCACAGCGAGGCACTTCTGGGTAAGAAACCGGCGTCGAGACGAGTGCGCATCATGGTCACCCTTCCCACTGAATCAGCATCCGATCCTTTGATTGCAGACGAACTTGTGAAAAGAGGCATGGATTGCGCGCGTATCAACTGTGCCCATGATGGTCCGGTTGCGTGGCTTTCCATGATCAAACATGTAAAGACAGCCGCCCGGAAATATGGACGGGAAGTAAAAATCGCTATGGACCTGGGCGGACCAAAGATCCGTACTGGAGCGATCCTGCCCGGACCTGAAGTACGCCACCTGACTCCCGAGAGAGATGACTTCGGACGGGTGATAAGTCCGGCACGCATTCTTTTTACTCCCAAACTTGATTCCAACTCACCCGGTTATGCCATTCCTGTGGATAAATCATGGCTGGATCAATTGTTGCCGGGTGACAAAATCCGGATATTGGATACGAGGGAAAGGGAAGCTATTATTGAGATCTCCGAAAAAACTGATGAAGGTGTTCTTGCCCACTGTTATACCTCTGTTTATATCGGAACAGAAACAATACTAACGCCGGAACGCGAAGACATTACCCCTTGCCGCATTCTTTACCTTCCTCCGAAGGAACAATCTCTGCTGCTTCATCCGGGTGACCGGCTTGTCATTCATCAATCGCCCCTTTTCGGTGAACCGGATCTGTTTGACAAATACGGCAACCTGCTTCAGGAAGCACACATATCGTGTACATTCCCCCAGATCTTCGAGATTGTGGAAAAGGGAGAAAAAATATTCTTTGATGACGGTAAGATCGGAGGCGTCATTGAAACCATCGGAAACGGGTATATCGTTGTTAACATTGAGCGTGCAAGCAAATCCGGAACAAGACTCAGGGCAGATAAAGGCATCAACCTGCCGGATATCAAAAAACCTATTACCGGTCTGACCGATAAGGACCGGGAAGACTTAAAATTCGTAGTAAAACATGCGGATATCGTGAACGTTTCTTTTGTTAATAATGAACATGATGTTGAAGAATTCAGCCGCTTGTTGAAATCCATGCATGCGGGGGCAAAACTGGGTGTTACCATGAAAATTGAAACACAGGAAGCGTTCAATAACCTCCCCCATATTCTGATGGCAGCGATGCGCATTCATCCCGTTGGAGTGATGATCGCGCGGGGAGACCTTGCCATCGAGGTAGGCTGGGATGAGATCGGCAGGATTCAACAGGAAATCCTGGGCATCTGCAGTTCCGCCCATATCCCTGTGATCTGGGCTACCCAGGTTTTGGAAAGCCTTGCCAAAAAAGGATTGCCTTCCCGCTCAGAGATCACCGATGCTACTCATGGCCTGAAAGCCGAATGCGTCATGCTCAACAAAGGACCGTATACCCATCGGGCTGTTTCCCTTCTCGACAAGATTTTCAGCAGCATGGAAGAATACCAGTCGGGCAATGAAGCGTTGTTCCCGAAGTTGAAGAAAGCGTGAAATAGTCAGTAGTCAGTAGTCAGTGGTCAGTAGTCAGTAGTCAGTAGTATGGGAAGGCAAAGTACTACTTTTTTATGAGGAGGAGCCAATCCCATGACCGTCATCCCCACATCCCGAAGGGCAGGTGGATCCTTACACTCAGTGGATCGCTCCACTCAGTGGACAGTGGGTTTCTGATTAATTAGTAAATAATGAAAGTATGTAGTGGCTGAATAGCTAACGGGCTTATTCTTATTCGTCATCCTGAACAGCCTCCGGGCTATGCCCCGGAGCCGTTTCAGGATCTCCTTGTTTTTAGAAAACCAATATGAGATCCTAGCCTCCCGGCAGGCAGGCTGAAGACAATGCTGACTTTTAAATAGTAGCGTGCCGAAGGTACGCTCCATATGTAGCAGATGGTCGACCAGGAAGTAGCGTGCCGAAGGTACGCTCCATGTTTGGGGATGCATTCTCGAAAAAGCATCTATCCTCAATTATTCCGGCTATCTGCTATTAAGCGTAATTTTCATTTCATCCAAAACAAGATGAAGCTCATCCGGATCCATAGATTCAACCTGGTAAGTTTCAGTGATTGTTTCACCCTCAAAATCAAATGACAGTGTTTTTTCCGTCTCATCATAGCTCCAGGTACCATTATGCAATTCATGTGAAGTCTCAATCGTAAAAATCCCGCTTGCATAGAACCTGATCGATTTATAAGCCGTGATTGATCCTGTTTCTGATTCATTGTCCGGCGCATTTTCAAACTCTACCTCCCATAATTTGCTGTCGGCAGAAGCAATCATCTCTGCAGGCGGCATATCCTTATGATTGGTACAGGATAGAAAAATCAGGAAAATAAACCCAAGCCTCAAAAACTTCATATTCATCCGTTTTATCAGCGATGAAGATACATAAAATTATCAGCTCCCGGGAACCCCAAGACCTCACAGTTTAAGTACTGCGAAGAATCAAATTGCCATGTGACTGAAGTCACCAAAAGTATAAGTAGAATAATGTAATATCATAGTGAAATAAAACGATCATGAAACTCAAGAAAAATGTTGCCCTGAGTGGATCCGGTTTCATATTTAATGCGGCAACAGGGGATTCATATTCAGCAAATCCGGTAGGACTCCGAATTATGGAGCTCCTGAAAAATGGTAAAACCACCGAGCAGATCCAATCAAAAATTACGGCAGAATATCAGGTTGAACCTGAACGCTTTGAACAGGACCTTGATGACTTTATTTCATTGCTGCATCAGCTTTATCTTACTGAAAATGAATAAGCCCGTTTTTACAATTGGCGTTACCGGAATGAATGCCATCGACAGCCCGGGGTCAGGCGTCGGTGTGATCCGCGCTATCCGGGAATCGGCAGATTTCGATGTGCGCATTATCGGTCTGGTCTATGAATCACTTGAACCGGGTATTTACATGGAGGGAATTGCCGACAAATCATATATGATCCCGTATCCATCGGCTGGACGTGAGTCGTTGCTTAAACGTCTGACCTACATCCATGACAAGGAACATTTGGACCTCCTCATCCCAAATTTTGATGCAGAGCTTTATAATTTCATCAGCCTGATGCCGGTTTTCAAAAAGATGAAAATCAAGACCTTCCTGCCATCGTTAAAAAAGCTTGAAGCTATTGATAAACTGCATCTGCATGAATTTGGAAAGAAATTCGGATACAATGTTCCAAAAACCCACTTTCTGTCCAGCATCTCACAGATTGGGGAAATCGAAGATGATTTTGAATACCCGGTAGTAGTAAAGGGAAAGTTTTATGAAGCGTATATCGCCCATAACCCCGAGCAAGTCACCGGCTTTTTCCATAAACTTAATGCAAAATGGGGCTTGCCTGTCATCATACAGGAATTCATTCATGGCACCGAGATTGACATTGCCGCACTGGGTGACGGAAAAGGAAGAACCATCGGGGCTATACCGATGCGTAAGCTGTACATCACTGATAAAGGAAAAGCCTGGTCTGGAATTGTAATTGACGATCCGGCTTTGCTCAAACTGACACGAAAATTCACCCGGGATTCACGGTGGAAGGGTGGATTTGAACTGGAAATCATGCGCAATGAACAGGAAGAGCTCTATATCATGGAGATCAACCCGAGATTTCCAGCATGGATCTACACTACAGCCCCGGCTGGCCAGAACCTGCCTGCTGCACTGGTAAACCTGGCGATGGGATTACCGGCACCAACATATAAGCATTATGACGTGGGAACCATGTTCGTCCGGTATGCATGGGACAACATCACCCACATCCGTGAATTTGAAAAAATATCGAATTATGGAGAGCGCTGAAAAATCACCGAAGATCAAGTATGAACGTCCGATCATACAGAAACTGAATACCGGCCTCATGAATAAGTTCGGGACCAGCACGGAAATACGGCCAGTACTGGACATTGAAGGTGTTCCTGTTCGAAGCCTGATAGAAACCTACGGGTCACCGCTGTTTGTGATTTCAGAGTCAGCCATCCGTTCAAACTACCGGAAGGCATTGAAGTCATTTACTTCGAGATATCCAAAAGTGCAGTTCGCCTGGTCCTACAAGACTAATTATCTGAATGCCGTTTGCAGAATATTTCATCAGGAAGGATCATGGGGAGAAGTGGTTTCCGGTTTTGAATACGATAAGGCTATTGCGAATGGTGTGCCCGGTGACAGGATCATCTTCAACGGCCCCAACAAAACCCCTGCAGAGTTGCAGAAAGCCATAAATAAAAATTCACTCATCCATATTGATCACCTGGATGAACTTTATACACTCATTGAAATTACGCGGAACGAAAAAAGCAAGGCGCGGGTAGCCATCCGGGTTAATATGGATACCGGCATTTATCCCATGTGGGACCGGTTCGGACTCAATTTTGAGAATGGCCGTGCATGGGATGCCATCAATAAAATAATGGCCGTTGATTCACTGGAGCTCGTCGGACTGCACACGCATATCGGCACCTACATGCTCTCGGTAAATGCTTACAAGGTCGCTGCAGAAAAAATGGCACGCCTTGCAGTCGACATTCATAAAAAATATGGAAAGTGGGTACAGTATATTGATATGGGTGGTGGATTTCCTTCCGGAAATAATTTAAAGGGCGCATATCTTCCCGGGGTGGACATCGTTCCCCCTACCGATGATTTCGCAGAAGCGATCACCACGGCATTCCTGAACAGTAACCTGGATTTTAATCATCTGCCGACACTCATCCTGGAAACCGGGCGGGCCCTCGTGGATTCTGCGGGATTCCTGCTGGGCACAGTCATCGCCAACAAACGCCTTTCTGACGGCAGGAGAGCAACCATCATTGACGTAGGTGTGAATATTCTCTTCACATCATTCTGGTATAATCATAAGATCAGTCCGGCGCAGGAATTTTCTCCGTTCAAGGAAAACATGGAGATTTTCGGGCCACTGTGTATGAATATTGATGTAATTCGAGACAGTGTAATGCTACCCCCTTTGAACAAGGGTGATCATGTAGTGATCCACAATGTGGGAGCCTATAATATGACACAGTGGATGCAATTCATAACACTGCGACCGAGGGTAGCCCTCATCGATACAAAAGGAAAACCCCATCTGATCAGGGAAATAGAATCACTGGATTATATCAACCAGCTTGAGCAGGTACCCGCACATTTAATGGATGTTAATTCAGAATGAAAGATGAAATCGACCGAATATCGGTTTTGGGCAGACAGCACCCTTCGGAGCTACAGCCAGGTTTTCTTCTCGCTCAATTACTGGTTGGGCGGAATTCTCATACTTATGACATTCCTGGTGCCCCCGGTTGGCATCAGTGGCTTGTTGGTAGTGCTTATCTCAAATGCTCTGGCACGATGGCTGGGCTTTGAGAAACGCCTGATTCAGCATGGGGACTACGGATTCAACGGCCTGCTGGTGGGACTTGGCCTGGGAACTTTTTATGATCTGAATTTTCCCTTTGTAGTCCTTCTGTTGAACGCTGCCTTCATCACGCTGATGCTCACAGTCTTCATTAGCGGGGTTCTGTACAAATACCGGTTACCGTATCTGAGCATACCCTTCCTGCTGTCGTTCTGGCTCATATTGCTTGCTTCCCAACATTTTCAGTCCCTCGGCATAAGTGAAAGAGGAGTATTTGTCCTCAATGAATTGTATGCTGCCGGAAGCAACTGGCTGGTAAATGCCTACCACACCGTCCAGCAATGGCCTGTACATGAAAGTATTCTGATTTATCTCAAATCACTGGGAGCGATATTCTTTCAGTTCAATATTCTCTCAGGGATCCTGTGCGCCATCGGACTTTTGATCTTTTCGCGCATCGCCTTCACCACATCACTGCTGAGCTTTTACAGCGCATATCTTTTCTATCATTTCATAGGGGCTGAAATCACCGACCTGAGCTATAGTTATATCGGCTTCAATTTCATTTTAAGCGGGATTGCTGTCGGAGCATTTTTTCTGATCCCTTCCTACGCCTCATACCTATGGTCAGTTTTGCTGATTCCTGCGATGATCATCATTACCTCATCACTTGGGAACCTATTCGCTACTGTCCAGTTGGGTATTTATTCCTTGCCTTTCAATATGGTCGTCATATCGTTCATTTACCTTATGAATGTGCGGAAACGGGCTGGGCTTCCGGAAATTGTCCCTTATCAATGGTATTCCCCTGAAGCAAATCTTTATGAAAACAGGAGTAATAAAAAACGTCAGGTAAACTTTGGCAGACCTGAAATAAGTCTTCCCTTTTTCGGTGAATGGACCGTATCCCAGGGGCATGACGGACAATATACTCATAAAGACAACTGGAAGGATGCCTGGGATTTTATCATAACAGATGAAAAAGGCAACTCATACAAAGGATCAGGAGACCTTCCCGAAGACTATTTTTGTTTTGGAAAACCTGTCGTTGCATCAGCCGATGGAGAAGTAGTTTCGATTGAAGGCTCAGTTCCTGACAATAAAATAGGTCACTCAAATATTCTTCAAAACTGGGGAAATTCTGTTGTCATAAAACATTCCGAGTACCTCTACTCGCAGGTAAGTCATTTACAGCTTGATTCCCTGAAAGTGAAGGTGGGACAACGTGTATTCAAAGGTCAGCAGCTGGCGAATTGCGGTAATTCCGGCAGATCTCCTTATCCGCATCTCCATTTTCAGCTTCAGGCAATGCCGGGAATCGGATCACCAACCATCCCCTATCCCATTAATCACTACCTGCTCCACGGTACCATTTCAGACTATAAATTTTTTGAAATCCCGAAAGAAGAGGAACAGATCTCTCCCCTGGTTCCGGACGACGAATTATGCCAGGCGTTTGAATTTCAACCCGGCCAGGAAATTACCGTTTCAGACGGCGAAAACAAATACACCTGGAATGTGGGTGTTTCACCCCTTAATCAATCCTTTATCACCGATGGAAAATCCTGCGCTTACTTTATCCACAATGGCACCTCGTTTCATTTCAACTTCTTTGATGGCAATCATAAAAGCCTGCTGTTCGAATTTTTTAAAGCAGTGTATCACATACCCTTTATTTCGAATTTGAAAGTGGTTGTTAACGACTCGATTCCACTCCACCTGATCGACCGGTCATTGATACGCTATGTAGGAGATTTTATAGCACCATTTTATGAAGTACAAAAGGCGGTTTACACACTGCAATTTCTACCCCATGAAAAAACGGCCGAAGAAATGGTCATTAGCTCATCAGTTGTTCTTGAGGGATGGAACCGACATGAGGATTCATACAAGGTGAAAATTAAAAAAGGCAGAATCAGTGAAGTCCTTCGGGCGGATGGCCAGGCAGAAATCAAATTCTTATGAAACGCTTATTGATCATATGTGTATTCATGATTCCAACAATTGTCGGGGCACAGGGAACATTCCGGTATTACGACAGCCTCACCTTTCAGCAGTTTCAGGAACAGCGATATTCGGAAGTAATTTCAACAGGAAAAAAGGCACTTAACGAAGGCTTTGATTACTACTATCTCCGCATGAGAATGGGTATTTCGGCATATGAGCTGGGCCGTTACGATCTGGCTTTCCTTCATTTCGAAGCCGCCGGAAAACAAAATATAGACAACACCCTCGCCGAATATCTTTATTACTCCCTGCTCCTGTCCGGACGGGTGAATGAGGCCCGAATTTTTTATTGTAATCATCGTGATAATTTGCCTCGCATCAGCGAATCCTGCAAAAAAGTTGTATCCTCCATTTACCTTGAAGGAGGAAATAAATTCAGCAGTAATGAAGTCAGGGAAATCGGTGATATTTTTTTCTTCCATGCAGGAATAACGCATCTGATCAGTCCGCGATTCCAGGTATACCAGGGCTATTCAAGGATCCGGCAGGAATTCCGTGAATTTGAATGGGTGGCGCACGGCATGAACGGGCATGGTCCCGGAGGGCCATCGGATTCGGTCGAGGTAGCCAACGACGCGAGCCTCAACCAAAATGAATATTACCTGAACCCGCGTATCCAACTAGGTCGCTTCATGATTTCACCGGCATTTCACTACCAGGGAATTCAAAATGATGGGGAAAATTACGCTGTTTCGCTTCAGGTTTCTCAGCGTGTGAGACTGCTTCAATGGCGACTGGCTTTCGCTTCCTCGAAAATCAATTCTCTCACACAGCAATTGTATACGGCAGGTATCACACTGTATCCGACTGGATCAGCGTCTGCATATATCGATGCCGCTATCAATGGCCATTTACAGGACCAGCAATTGAACTGGGTATACCAGGCAAAAGCAGGCATCATGATTTTTCCTGCCAACTGGCTTGAATTCAGTTATGGATGGGGTGATATGTTCAATTACAGCGATATCAATGCATTCTATATATATAATTTACCCGATACAATTAAATCCCGTTGGGGCGTCACATTCAACAGTCAGCTTTGGCAAAAACATATGCTGAGTGCAGGTTATTTATTCGAAAAAAAACATCAAACTGAAAATGGCGCGACCTATGAACACAAGGGCTTTTTCATTGGCTTAATACTCAGATTATGAAAACTTTATTTCCAATTCTGCTTTTCCTTACGATTGTCAGCGGAGTGCAATCACAGGACATCGTTTCGCTTCAGGAAATTTTCAGGGCCAGTTATGCAGCTGAAGCCGATAGCAATTTCGACAAGTCAATTAACGCGCTGAAGGTTCAATATGACGAATCTTCATACCTGATGAACGTCCGCCTCGGTTGGCTTTACTATCTGAACGGCGAATATTATGAATCGATCGACTATTACCGGAAAGCCATAAGTGTTATGCCCTATGCCGTTGAAGCCAAACTGGGTATCGCCCTTCCCATGTCAATGCTGGGCAATTGGGAAGATATCATTGGCATTTATGAAGAGATTCTAACGATTGATCCTCAGAATGCCATTACCAATTACAGGCTTGGATTGATTTATTATATCCGTCAGAATTATGAAAAGGCATTGCCCTATGTTCAGCGCGTAGCTAATATGTACCCCTACGATTATTATTCAGTAGTGTTGCTGGGCTGGATCAATCTACAGATTGGAAAAACAAGGGAAGCCAGGGTTCTCTTTGAAAAAGCCCTCCAGATCATTCCAGGGGATCCTTCGGCGCAGGAAGGTTTACAATCAATTGTGAACTAAATTCTAACGATCTTCCGCATTCTGCGTTAGTAAGAATATCAACCTAATCATATGAAGATATTAGTTATTGGAGCTTCCGGTATTCTTGGAAGCTACCTTACCGAAGAATTGACTAAACGACATGATGTCGTAACTGCCGGACGAAATTCCGGGGATATCCGTTTCGATATGTCAAGTACAGATGCACTTACTGAGGTTTTTGAAAACAATGGTCCTTTCGACGCGATTGCGGTAGCTGCAGGGCATGCATACTTCGGCACGCTCGATGGCATGACCGAAGAAAACCTGATTGAAAGTCTGAACAGTAAGCTCCTGGGGCAGATTAAACTGGTATTGTATGGTCAGCACAAATTGCCCGAGGGCAGCAGTATCACATTGATTTCGGGCATTCTGGCAGATGATCCTGTGGATAAAAGTTCGGCCCTTGCCATGGTGAATGGCGGATTAAATTCATTCGTGAAGGCTGCCGCACGAGAGCTGGCACCCAAAAGAATACGTCTGAATGTAGTAAGCCCCGGACTAGTGGAACCTTCAGCGGAAAACCTGGGTCCGTTATTTCCCGGGCATATACCTGTAAGCATGGAACGTGTGGTGGCCGGATACCTGAAAAGTATTGAGGGTAATGTGACTGGCGAAGTAATCCGAATTCAGTAGAAATTCAACTTTCTGACAGCCCGCTGGCTGATAAAATTTTATTGACAATAACACCGGGGCTGTCCGAAACATCTACTGACAGGCCATCCCGGGGAACTTCCAGCGCCTGAAATTGAGAATCGAGGAGTGAAGGCGGCATAAAGTGTCCTGATCGTTTTTGGAGACGCTCACGGATCAGTTCTTTGGATGCCTCCAGATACACCCAGGTTATGTCGGCCGAACCGGATTCAAGAATGTTGCGGTAGGATTCTTTCAATGCCGAACAGGCCAGTACACAACCACCGGATGCTGATAGCTCAACGGCCAGCCGCTCAAGCCAGGGTTTTCTGTCCTCATCATTCAGCGGCTGTCCCGATTTCATTTTCTTGATATTGGAAGCAGGGTGAAAATCATCGGCATCCAGAAATGGCAATCCTGTTCTCTCAGCGAGCGCCCTCCCAATGGTGCTCTTACCCGAGCCTGAAACTCCCATTACAACGTAACAATTGTTCATTTCATTTTAAGAATTTCACGTAACTTCAAGCCATGAAGAAACTATTATTACCCGTGTTTATCATACTGGCGCTCATGAGCAGCCTTTCTGTATCTGGCCAGGAACGTGAAAACCCCGTTATCAAGGACTTCGGCAGCATCTATGATATTAAAGATGCGGATGTAAAACCAGACCCTGAGTTAATGTATAACATTGTGATCGATTTGGGAAGTACATCCAGCGAAAAAAAATATGCCGACTATTACCTTGAACGTGTCGCACGGCTGGTCAATCTCCACGCAATAGGCGGTGTTCCGCCCTCCAATCTGAATGTCGTGGTTGTGCTTCATGCGAATGCGGTGAATACATTATTGAATCATCAGTCTTACAATCAGAAGTTTGGCTCGAATAATCCGAATATCGAACTGCTGGAACGGCTTCATGATGCAGGCGTTGAACTTATGGTGTGCGGACAATCACTTATCGGAAGAAATATCCGAACCAATGAAATTTACCCGGAAGTAAAAATCGCTACATCCATGCTTACAGTCGTTACGACACTTCAGCTCAAGGGCTATGCGGTGCTTCAGTTCTGAGGAGAATATAAGGCCTTTCCGGCTTCATAATATTTATCTCCTTCTACCCAGAACGGATTATCAGTATCATCTGCGATGAGCCTGCAGGCCATTACATACGCCCGGAAGAATTTTTCCAGGTAATCATAATCGAGATTATCCGGATTATCCCTTGTCTGGTGATAATATTTAAAAATCTCTTCGTCAAATGCCCGAAATCCCATACTGAATGTAGGGGCGGGAATACCTTCCCTGGCAAAATTCACATTGTCTGATCTGTCGAAAAGCCCCTGTTCCTGTGCCGGATCATCTATTGCCTCCAGTCCGAACATTTCACAAGCTTTTTTAATATGTTCGGCCTCTGTAGTTCTTTCTAGACCGATGATGGTTGCGATTGATGTATCATTATATCCGCCATTATCGCTGTTAAAACAGTATACCATCTGATTCAATGGCAACAGCGGATTTTGAACATAATAACTGCTTCCCAGAAGGCCCATTTCCTCACCAGTAAACAGAATGAACAAAGCAGACCGTTTCGTAGGTCGTTTTGCGATACTTTCAGCCGCACTCATTACAGTAACCACTCCTACCGCATTATCACGTGCGCCATTGTAGATGGAATCTCCTTCATCGTTTGCTTTTCCAATTCCTACATGATCATAATGTGCTGAATAGATTACAAATTCATCCTTCAGGTCAGGATCAGTTCCCTCTACCATTCCAACAATATTTTTCGAATACATGTCTTTCCGGTTACGGGCTCCAAGAGATACCATCATCTTTTGTTTTTTAGCCTTTTTCATGACATCCATATAGGCACCATCATAATCCTTCACCCAGACCTGGAAAAACGACTGATCAGTTGATGCAGGCGGGGCAACGCGAAAACGTTCGGATTCCACATACTGGCGAATGCCATTCCAGTTGAATGCTTCGGAACCCCAGAGCTCAATAATGCCTGCAGCTCCACGTGCCCGTGCACGGTCTGCTTTGTCCATACCTGAAGTAACAAACGATCCGGTTTCGCCTTCCGGTAATCCGCCGTCTACCAGGACAATTTTACCGGATAGGTCTTTCTTGTATTTATTAAAGTCTTCTTCCATGCCGAACTTAAGGTAAACCATTTCAGACTCGCTCGTTACAGATTCTCCCTGCAAGACCATGATGTCTGCAGCTTCTATGTTTTTCCCATCCAAACCTGCGGAAACATGTGCCGGTTTACTTACCGATTCCAGATGCACATATTGAAAATAACCCTCATCTGCGCCCGGTACGGGCTTTACCCCATATCGCATGAAAGCGGAGGAAATATACTGGGCAGCGATATCAATTTCCGGAGATCCGGTAGACCTGCCCCTGAGTTCATCAGAAGCCAGGAAATAAATATGTCCCTTGATGTTTCCTTTTGTTACAACTTGTTCTATGTGTGCTTTATCATCCTGTCCTTCAGCATTCAGGACGAATAGCGCTATGCCCATAACGAGCAGAATTCCCTTTTTCATGATATTTCTTGTTTCAAAGCCGGAATATAAAAACTCCATTCCTATTCTTCTGAGAATTCATTAATTTTCTTCAAAAACAACATGGATAACCGGAATTATCTTGCGCGGCTGAGGACACAAATGGCTAATGAGCGGACTCTTATGTCCTATTACAGGGGTGCTCTTGCCCTGGTAGGTCTTGGAGCCTTTATATTTAAGTTTTATGACTCACTGTTTTTTATAATTTTATCCGCGGTAAGCGTATTTGCAGGTGTTGTTATCTCTGTGTATGGTACAGTGAGATATCGCAAATACAAGCAAAAATTATTAAAAAGAACAGAATGAACGGATCAGTAGGTTTGATTCACCTGCAGTGGTAAATTTTCAAATTTCTCATACACAACGAGATGCATTTCCTGGCCTTCTGATGAATTATAGGGGATAAGTAATTTTGATTCTTCCAGGGCCTGTCCGAATACATCCTGTTCATACTTTTCATCCGGCATCTTTTTGCCAATGAAGACCGTCACAATATTCTCGTCTTCAATTCCATATTCCTTGGTCCACAAATCAAACTGGTTCATCCTTTTTTCTGGAGAAAATGTGTAAATCTGTATATCGTCTGGCAAGTAGAATGAAAGCATCGAGGCGGTATGATATGAGTCTGCGACGATTTGATACGGCTCACTAATCCCATTTAATTTAATTTGCAGGTCATCTACCATCGTTTCCCATCCCATTATGCGCCTCAGTGGGTTATACTTTGCCGGCAGATCAGTAAATTGAACCACGATCGGAATACTCAGGAATAACACCATTAAAGTGGCGACCACTCCCAATCTGTTTCTGTATGGAAACCCGGTACCTGAATAATTGTGTGCCACATAAATGATAATGGCGGGCAATGCAAAAAATGTCCAGTTCACTTCCACCGACGTTTGAAGGGACAATAACAGAAAAAACGCCACAATGGGAAGTACAGAAAGAATGATAAGAAACTCCTGCTGTCGCAGGTCGCCCTTTAAAAACCGACGAAAACCATGAAGAATTACCAATGGAAAGATAATAAGCCAGGTTCCCAGCTGACCTCCCAAAAATTCCAGTAGATATTTGGCATTATCAGCAAGCGTGCTGGTTGCTGAGGATTCACCTCCTCCGGCCAGTGACCATACATGCTTTACCGTTACCCAATCATGAACATAATTCCAGTAGACAATTGGAAGCAGGAAGACCAGTGAAAGAAATATGGACAGGTACAGGTAAGGGTTTCTGAATTCATTACGGCAATACAGGAAAAGATAGACAATCGCCAATGGCCAGAAAAATACCATCACGTATTTGGAAATCAGACCCATACCCACCGCAATGCCCGTCCATATCCAGTATATGGGTTCGTCATGGCTCGCACGATACAACGAATACAAGGCCCAGATCCAGAAAAGGGTCACAAGACTGTCGGTTGTGAAGAAAAAAGAAACTATCCAGAAATATGGAAATGCGATTAACAGAACTGAGCTCCAAAAAGCCTTTTGCTCACTGCCGAACATCTGTAATGCCAGCCTGTAAATGAGTATACCGATAAAAAATCCGCAAAGTATGGCGCTTATCCTGACAGAGATCTCAGAATCACCAAATATATTCGTCATCACATAATTCACCCAGGAAATGAGCGGTGGCTTGGAGTAATATGATAAATCCGGGTATTTGGACCACAGCCAATATTGTGCTTCTTCAGAAAAAAGGGAGGTGCCGCCGAAAAGCACAAAGAATATCTTGAGCAGCGCAAATATACCATGGGCTATGATCGTTTTGTAGAAGAACGGAACAGCCTTTTTGTTAATTACCAAGCTAATGCTACTCAATTGAAAAAAGTTAATGCTTTTAAGTACGTGATTTACAGAATTTTGTTGAGAAATCCCTTGAAAAGATTCCATTAATTCAGGCTGAGGTCGCATTAGTTCATAGCGAATGAATATCTTGTGAAATGAACATACCCACCTATCACTCTCACACCTTTTATTGCGATGGCGAGGGTAGCCCGGAAGATTATATACGGAACGCTATCGACCAGGGATTATTTGCCTATGGATTTTCCTCGCACGCTCCTGTACCCTTTCCCAACGACTGGAGTATGAAGAAAGATCTTGTTGAAGAATATATCGAGGAAATTGAAATCCTTCGAACGAGCTATTCCCAACTAATTGAGATTTACACCGGGCTTGAAGCAGATTTTATTCCGGGTAAAACAGATCCGTTAACGATGAAGAATGATTTCAACCTTGATTATGTGATTGGGTCCATTCATTATGTTAAACAGTTTAACTCAGGGGTTCCCTGGCAGATTGACGGCACCCCGGAGGATTTTGAAAGAGGCTATAATGAAATATTTAACCGTAACGCGCAATTGCTGATCACTGAATATTATGAGTTAACCCGCCAGATGATCAGGGAAGGACGACCTGATATTGTAGGTCACCTTGATAAAATTAAGATGCATAATAAATCCTTCCGCCTGTTCAGTGAGGATGATAACTGGTATCAGAATGAACTGATGGCGACCCTGGAGGAAATTAAAAAGGCTTCTGTGATTGTGGAGGTCAATACGAGGGGTATGTACAAAAAGGGGCTTTCGGAGCCTTATCCGGGAACGTGGGCTTTGAAGCAAATGAGGGATATGAAAATTCCGGTGATGCTGAATTCAGATGCACACCACCCGTCTGAAATCACCAAATCGTATAGTGATGCCATTGAGATACTCACTTCTGCCGGAATCTCAGAAGTGATGGTGCTACGCAAGAATCAATTTGAAGCGATCGGCATCAGCTAAATCAGCAAAAGATGCCTGATATCTTTCAAATAATTGAATTTGAACGAAATCAGTATACTGCCCAATGAAGTTATTTGCCTAATTTAGCGAGATGAAACACTTGTACTCCATCCTGATTATTATTTTGATCTGCAGCAGTTGCGCCCCTTCGTTGAAAATCGACGCCTCAATGAAAATGAACAATGAGCCCGCAGAACGGTATTCAAAACTTGCGGTCCTTGTCATATCCCCGAGAGAATCGGTGCGTGCCAATTTAGAGGAAGCGATCGCAACTGAATTCAGAACCAAAGGTATCAAGGCGGTGAGTACATTTACCATGTTTCCGCTGGCCAACAGGATGAATGAACTGGACCTGGATATAAGCCCGGAAGAACGCGCTACAGCAATTCGCGAAAAGATCAAGAGCCGGGAAATTGACGGACTGATGATCATCACCCTGCTCAATGCGGAACAGGAAACCCGGTATGTACAGGGTCCGTCACTGTCTGTAGGTGCACCTACCGTGATTTATGATTCCCCGATCTACAATCAACCCTATTCAGGATATTACACTTATGCCATGGCCACCGTTTATGGAAAGGGGTATTATGAAACCAGCTCAACTTATTTTATTGAGGCAAACATGTATAACGCGTCAACTGAAGCGCTGTTCTATACCGCTCAGGTAACCCTGAAAAACCCGGGTAAGGTGGGTGAAGAATCGGAAAAATTCGCTACTATCATCGTTGACGACGTGCTGCGCAAGCAGGCCGTGGCCAAATAACCGGAATATACCTGAACGGTTTACCCCTTTTATAGGAATTGTAGTCTTCAGTTGATTATTTTTAAAAAAATCAACCGGCTACACAATGACTGTTTTTAAATCCGCCACGCGACGTATTCTTTCAGGAGGTATACTTTTTTTGATTCCTCTGACTATCCTAGTATTTCTCTTTGGTAAATTTTATGCGATGATACATCCGCTGGCCGAAAAACTGGGTGAAGTTTTCGGTGAACATGTTTTCCTTGGAGTTACCACAGTGTCAGTTACAGGATTTGTCATCATACTGCTTTTGGCTTACCTCTCAGGATGGTTATTGCAGCGTGGACTTCTTAATTTTTGGGGGCCAAAGATGGAAGAAACACTGTTCAGACTTATCCCCAGTCTTCAGATGTTCAAATACCGCGTTCTTCCGGAGGCAGATATCGAGAAGCTATTATGGAAGGCCATATTACTACCGGAAGACAATTATTTCAGAATTGCTTTTATTACGGATGATTCTCAACCCGATCATCTGTCAATATTCGTACCTGATGCACCCAGAATGGACGCGGGTGAAGTACGCCTGATTAAAAAATCTGAATTCAAAGGCATTGAAATATCGATGAAAAAGGCAATGAATGGTCTTTATCATTATGGAAGAGGGATGACTTTTGAGTCAGTAGTCAGTAGTCAGTAGTCAGTAGTGGATTTATTTTCTACCAAAGTTTCTTGTAGCTCATTATAATAATTTTGAGTTATATAACCTGTCTCGTAAAGGAGGTCCAGCCACCACTGCTAGAGCAAATTTCTTAGTTTTTGCCCCAACTAAGCTTTTATCTTGAATCATGCACAAATGTCATTGCCGGAACCCAACAACTACTGACTACTGACTACTGACTACTGACTACTGACTACTGACTACTGACTATTCAAAAAAGTTTCATCTGTTCCGGGTTTTCCAGCTCAAGGAGGTATCGCTTTCTCGGGAGACCGCCCGCATAACCTGTAAGGGATCCATCACTTCCTATCACACGATGGCAAGGCACAATGATCGCGATCCTGTTTTGTCCGTTCGCTCGTGCAACAGCCCGGATAGCTGACAGATTACCGAGGATCTTTGCCTGTTCCTTGTAACTCCGTGTTTTGCCATAGGGTATTTCCAGCAACTGATTCCAAACACTTTTCTGAAACGCACTTCCCGGCATGTCGAGCGGGACCGAAAATTCCTTCCTGGTTCCATTAAAATACTCACCGATCTGTCGTTCGGTTTCAGTATGAATTTCGTTTTTTCCAACCACAATTTTTGCGCCCAGTCGTTTTGACAATTCTTCAAACTCCGTCTCTAGGGCACGGCGATCCGTAAATTCAAGTAAACACAAACCCTTTTCTGATGTGCCCGCATACATGGGTCCAAGTGGCGTGGTAAAACGGTGAAGCATGATGACGTTGATATTAACCATTGCGTTCGGACTTGCCTCAAAGATAGCTTTAAATGAATACCCAAACCCGCTCAATGATTCAAAACCTGAATCGTATGCCGCGTGAATTACCCTCTCTCCCCCTTTCAGTTTTTCATAAGCGGTATTGATTCGGATCATTCGCTGATACGCCTGAAACGTCATATCCAAATGTTTCTTGAACCACCGGCGAATTGTTTCCGGTTGATACCCATACGAACGAATATCCTGATCTCGAATCTTCTGTTCCGGCTGATTCTGCACAAGGCTCATTAAATGACGGATATAATCCGGTGGCGTATCCGCATTCTCGGTGGGCCGGCATACCTTACAGGGCCTGAATCCATGTTGCAACGCTTCCCTGGCACTGGTGAAAAAGGAGACATTCTGCAATTTCGGCTTACGCGCACGGCAGGTGGATATGCAAAAAATCCCTGTCGTAAGAACCCCGGCATAAAATATTCCGGCATACCGGCTATCCCGGTTATTCAGTGCCTGGTAATATTCGTTAATTTTTTTCTCGGATGTAATCATTCAAACAAAGTCTCCTGCAATACACATAAATCTGGATCAGAAGGACAACCGAAAAATTGACAAGTATTTCTTTCCGCAAACCAAAAATTAAATGAACATATGAAATAGTACCGGGACAAACTGTCCATTCCAGTTTTTATACCATTCAGCCCGATAATCATGCAATTCACTCCGATCTGCTCAACCTGTGTTCTTCTGAAAGGTTAATATAATGTTAAACCACAAATTAAACTGCTATGAAAACTTTGAACTACATCAAAATCATCTTTGCGAGCTTTCTGATGATCATTTTCGCAGGTTGTCAGGAGGAAAACAATCCTACTCCGATTCAGGATTCTGATCTCACCAACATCATGTCTACGTTGGAAAACTTCGATGAGGAGTTGACTTATAATGTTTATGAGTCAAAAGAAAATCCAAATTCAAGAAACTGGCGCCGGGGCCTTACCATTGCTGCACAGGTTATCAAGCGGCCAACTTTCTTCACACTTACAGTTGCGTTAAAGGATGCCGGTCTTTTCCAAGCCGTCGCTAAAAATAAATTAACGGTACTGGCTCCAACCGATGATGCATTCTTTGCATTGGGAATCACACCTGAAAACGTGGGAAGTATTCCTAATTTACGCGAAATTCTCCTGTACCATGTACTGGAAGGTACAGTTAGGGCTCGCGATCTGGAAGAGGGCTATGTAACCTCTCTCAATGGAGCATCCATACGAGTATCACTTGAAGATGGCGTATTTTTTAATGAATCTGAAGTGATTCGGGCTGATAAACGAGCCCTTAATGGTATCGTACACGTCATTGACCAGGTTCTGCTTCCTCCTACTTTGCTTGACCTGGTAGAGGGTAATGAAAATTTCTCAATACTTAAAACTGCTATTGAGACGGCCGGACTCGAATCGGCTTTATCGGATCCTGCGGCGGGACTTACCGTTTTTGCACCGACCAACGACGCGTTCGTAAGCCTGCTGGAAGAATTGAATTTAACGGCAGCCGAGTTATTGGCAAGCCCTGACCTGACGACTATTCTTCTTTACCATGTATTTGACGGAGAGGTGTTTTCAACTGATTTGTCTGACGGGCTCAGTGTGGATATGCTGGCAGGGGGAAGCATAACCTTTGATCTCGGCGGAGCACCTTCGATTATTGACGGATCAGGCAGAACCGTTCCGCTCAATACCGGACTTCTCGACATCAGCGCTACGAATGGTGTGGTGCATGTAATTGACAGGGTTCTTCTTCCATAAAAGGAACAGCACCTGATGTATGCCCTGTAGTACCTTACTGCAGGGCATTTTTTTTAAATGAATTTTACAAGGGGCACATTCCATTTAAATCTATACCAGACCTTTAACTGAAAGCCATTTTGTGAGCTTCTGAATTTTTTATACCTTCTGCCCAGGTCAATCATTTTTCATCATGTCAAAAACTCATTCATTAATTCTGCTATGCATTTGTATTGCTTCCTCAGCCTATTGCCAGGTTCCAAAATACAACCCCTTCTTTTTCAGTAATGATTCCACACTTTCGAAGACAATGCCCTACCAGCTCCAGACCTTAGGGAAAATGCATTATGATAAAACCTGGAATGCCGGGAATATCTACCTTAAAAACGGGGATTCGCTGCTGGCTTACTACATACGGTATGATATTATAAAAAACAGCCTGGAGGTAATTATTAATCGTGGTTTTTATACTATTCCCAAGGCGCAGATTAAGTCATTTGAATGGTTCAGTGGAAGCCGTCTGAGTACCGAGCGATTCATTTCTACGGATGAATTTGATTTTGAGAACCAGGAGAATTTTATCGCCTTTGCTGAAGTACTTGAAAACGGACCTGTCAAACTTTTAAAAATAAAAGAAATAATTTATCGCGAACAGGCTACATCCACATTGGTTCCTGAAAATGCAGAAGGATCCGATATTCTGATCCTGGAAAAATACTTCCTGATCAAAGATGATCTGATTCACGAAATTGCTTCCGGCAAAAAACGTAACCTGGATTTTCTGGATTCAAATGCGCTGGCTTCCCACGTAAAGGACGCCCATCTGAATTTTAGTGTAGAAGGAGATTTGAAGTCTATTGTGAGATATTACAATAACAATTGCGTGGATTAATCTGATCCGCTTTCCTCAACCATTTTTTTTAGCTCCGCGATACGCTTTTCCTTAACCGGCTGCCTGTGTTCCCTTGCAAATGGGGTATGATATGAATGCGCTTCTAAAAATCTGATCTGCATCTTATTCCACTCATTCTTGTCATGTACAACGTCAAATGATTGCAGTTCCTTGAATAACTGATCACTGATATTATAAAAATTGTTACGCCCAAGATAATCCAGATCTGAATCACAAATAATTTTCTCAAGTTCGGTTTTTGGGCTTTGCGGAATTTTGGTGGCGCGAATCAAGCCATGAATGATATCAATATCCTCCTGGGGCATATCATATTCCGACAGAAGTTTCTGTGATATTTCCACCCCTCTTTCCTCATGATCAATATTGGAAACGGTAAATCCCACATCGTGCAGTAAGGCGCCCAGTCGTAAAAGTTTCGCCTGATCCTCATCGATATTCAGTCGGTCGATATATTCATTGCAGACCTTCAAAACATCGAGAGTATGATCAATACTGTGATAGTATAAATTATCAGGAAGTTTTGTTTCTAAAATATCCAGAACACTTTGTCTAATCTTGATGTATCCTTTCATCCGTTAATTTTAAGCTCACATTATAACCGCACTGCCCAGAATATTATAATCAGGATCACGGAAATAAAGCTAAATGCGAAGTACCTCAACGATTTTTGTACACTGCTGAACTTCTGGTCAATGATCTTACTCTCAATATGAATCTGTTGGCTCAACTGATAGTAAAGTTCATGTTCACTGCTACATACTTTCATTAATTTTTTACTGTATTCTTTTACATCACCAAATGCGTATGCGGCATCCCGAAAAAAGAATACATTCTTATCATATTTCAATTCCAGACGAGGTGTAAAACAGCGAAAACAATAATAAATAGATATTAAAACAAACAATATCCAAATAACTGTCAAAATAACAAAAACAATATTCTGTTTAAATATGCCCTGAAAATATTCCAGCCGGTCTACAAAGAGACCTATTACCAAACTGTGAAAGGAAAATATAACCCCTGCTTTTAATTCTGAGGCACGGATCAATTTCTCCAGGCGCTCAAGTTGCTCCCAGTAATTATTAGGATCATGGATAATATCCGGATCCTCTTCAACATGTTTTTTGCTGGTCTCTTTCAAGCTAGTGAAATTATTTCTTAAATATAGCTGAATTAATTTTTAGATTCCTCCGAACCGGCTCCAACCTCCGTTTCTGCCACCTGCTTCGGGCCATTTACGAAATACATGTTCATCATACCTTTATTCTTAACGAAGATTTCTCCACGGAAACTGCAATCATAGAAGTCCTTGATTAACTGATATGTGTTTTCGGAAATATTAATTTTTCCGGGTTCCGAGGCAGATTCCATCCGGGCGGCTACGTTTACAGTATCCCCCCAGATATCGTAGGCGAATTTTTTGGTTCCCACCACTCCCGCTACTACCGGCCCTGTGTTGATACCTATCCGAATATCAAAAGCAATGAATTTTTCATTATCAAGATGCTTCGCATCCTCAATTACTTTAAGAATATCAAAAGCGGCCTGAATAATTTTTCGCGGATGTGCGTCATCCGGAAACGGCAGACCGCCGGCACACATATATGCATCACCAATGGTCTTGATTTTTTCAAGTCCGTGGCTGGTCATGATGGCATCAAATCGCGAGAAATAGTAATCGACTGTTTCTACCAGCTGCTCCGGCGATAACTGATGGGAATGTGCCGTAAAGCCTTTGAAGTCGGTAAACATTACGGTCACCTTTTCAAATTTCTTGGCAGCAACTTTTCCATGCTGCTTTAGTTCCTGTGCCGTCTCTTCCGGCAAAATGTTAAGCAACAGATTTTTAGAGCGCTCCGTTTCCTGGTTAATGATTTTATTGGTTCGCTTAATGAAACGATATCGGTTGAAAACACCAACCGCCATTAACAAAACGAGCCCGGCAGAAAAGAATGACGCGTATGAAATGTAGGTTTGTCTCTTTTCCCGTTCCTGCAATACCTCCGCTTCCTTCTCCAGCAATCCGATCTGATCCTGTTTTTTCTCCAGTTCATAATCAAATTGCAAACCACGAATCTTATCGTCGGTTTCTACATTAAATATTGAATCCTTTTTTGCCAGGTAGAACCGATGGTAGTCATAGGCGTTTTTATAATCTTCCATGCCGGCATAGACTTCCGACATCTCCATATAAATATCCCGCATTTCCTTGCCTACACCCAGGGCAGTCCCCAACTCCACTGCTTCTGTAAAATATGCCAGTGAACGGTCAGGGTCAGTTTTTTTATAGATTCTTCCAAGGCCCATCAATGCCTGAACCTTATCGAGCTGATAATTATTTCGATCGGCATCATTGTAACCGCGATTAAGGTAATCAATCGCCTGCTCTTCCTTGCCAAGACTCATTTCAACCTGACCCAGCATCGAAAGGTTGTGCGCATAATCAGGGGTGTTTTGTGTATAGTTCAAAGCTTCGACGAAAATTTCTTCCGCCTGCTTATAGTCGCCATTTTTAACATATATTTCACCAATACCCATTAAATAGGCGGCGGTAATTTGCGGATCGTTCAGTTCCGCCAGGTAGGGTTCAATCTGGTTATAGTAATAGAGTGCCTTATCAAAATCCTTCATCTCGCCATAAAGTCCCCCGATATTGGCCAATACACTTGTAATACGAAGAGGGTCACCTAACTTCAGGGAGACGCTTAACGATTGTAAATAACTATCAAGTGCTTTCTGCAAAATCCCCTGGCTGTAAAATACAGCTCCGAGGTTATTATTCATGTTGGCAATCCCAAGGGTGTCCGGAATTGACTCAAACACTTCAAGGGAATTAGTCCAGTAATCCAGGGCATTGATGAAGTCGGCCTGGTAGTAGTAGGATAATCCGATGTTTTTTAATGCGAACGCCTGGCCCTTCAGATATTTCAGTTCAATAGCCAGATTGTTCGCTTGTGTAGCATAATCCATCGCACCCTGAAGGTCCTCCTGATACAGGACTTCAATAGAAAGTGCATTGAGCGCCTCAACCCGCGTCGAGTCCCGCGCTCCCTGCTCAATCACCATCTTCAGGCTATCGATTTTGGCATTATCCTGTGCCGACAGACAATATGGTAAAAGAAGCAGGATACCTAAAAGGCAACCAGCAAAATGCTTCAGGACTCTTGTCATAAACTAAAAATAATTCAATTATTCTTTCTTGATCGTATACATCTGCAGGCCTCCTTTCGTGACACAACGGAGTATGTAGACGCCATTGAAATAAGCAGTCATATCGATCGTAAGTGTTTCTCCAACATCACCGTTGAGATTCCCACTGAACAGCAAAATACCAAAATCATTGAACAATTGCACCTCAGTGTCATCAACAATGTTTTTCTGCACGCTGAGAATCGTCTGTACAGGATTTGGATATACGGAATAAGACTCAATACTTTCAATTGTATACGCATCACATCGTCCTGAATTAGCACTGGCAAGTGAGGTAGTACTGGTTTTATTGGCACTTTCCAGGCTTATCACAGTCCATTTCAACGTGTTTCCGTCAAATCTAATCTGGAATGTTCCCTCACCCGGCAGGAATACAACCGGCAGTTCGCCTTCAAACAGGCCATCCCCTGAAAGATAGTTTTCCGGACCCTCCAGAATATAGACAGGCACATCGTTCGGGTTTTCATACCGGTAGTTCGCAATGAAATTCAACCCATCCGGATCACCCGTTGTTTCTTCCACACAATCAAGATATGTGCGAATTTTCCTGGAAAAATCATTCTGCAAATTCACATAGAGTTTTGCATCATTCACAAAGTTGAGGTTGTAGTTTTCAGGTTCCCTGATCCGGATTGAAAACATACCATAATCACCGTCGACATATTCATTTCCTTCCGCATCAACAAAATAATACGGAATGCCGTCCGGAAACACAGCACTCACACCTTCATCATAAACGAATCCATTGAAGTTGCTCACAATGGCCGTAAGATCAGGTGTTTCACCCTGGGTGATCAGGAAATCCTCAATTTCAACATCCAGGGTTGCCGGCGTGATGGTTACATTTCCATACGTATATGTGAGATTAAGATTTGCCGCGATCGATGCAAGGAAAGCGCCGGGAAATATGTAGTGCGGGCCTGATTCAGTATCTGTAACACCCAGTCCGGTAATCAGATTAAGCGAATAAAAATTCGCGATACCCGGAGCTTCAGGATCTGATGATGCATCAGCTTCGCCTATCACAGCGAAGACATTGGAATAGTCATTCTGATCATTTTCATTACCCAAATCGGTGTCATTAACAACAGGTCTGAATACATTCTCAACAGAAAGTTCCACATTGTTGCTGAGAAGGTCGGTTCCATTTACGACCGCCTTGAAAATATTGACCACTGCCTTGAATGTATTGGTGGTACCGTCCTGACTGGCGTTATTATAATCCAGGAAGTGATCCACATTCAGATCAATGATATTCATTCCATTAACCACCGGGCGGAAAACATTCTGAAGGATCGATTCACTTGACATCCAGCTTCCGTTCGATAAAAGTTCCAGGATATCCAGGTCGTTTACAACCGGGCGGAAAACATTGATCAGAATCAATGAGTTTTCCGGATAAAAGGTTGATTCATAGGAGCTGTTCAGCACCTGGTAAAAGTCTTCATTATCCACGATTCCATCGGTATTATAGGTGAACGTCGGCGTAAGCACAATTGGCTGACCATATTCAAAGGAAGCATCCTCCAATCCCACTTCAACATCCAGCCTGTTCACCCTGAGTAATCCATTCACAAAATTCACTTGGGCAACACTGGGGTGATCGTCCGGAAGGGCTTCCGTGAATCCGGGTGTAACCAGGTATGTATTCACATCCGGGTATGGAAATGCTGCCGGAGTTGTGAAGGTAATCTCAGGAAGACCTAAAGACTCAATGGTGGTTCCTTCCGGTATGCCGGTTATCGTTGATGTGAATTCCACCGATTGTCCGAATCCAATTTCCTTGAAATCTGCGGTAATCGTGATAGCAAACCTTCCGTCTTCAAAGAAGTACAGCGGATTTGAAACACCCGCGTCATTGCCAGTTGGTGTTATGCCGTCGGTATTTACTGTGAGGGCAGGATTCCCTTCAAAAGGATTTACCCTCGCCTGAATCTCATTCTCCGTGACGGACAGTATTTCCAGTTCCTCACCGTTGAACATCACGGTCGGATTTTCAGGAAAATATTTCCCTAAAATAGTTACGATAAAAGGCTCGGCACTGGGTGTTTTTCCATCTTCCACAACAAGGGTGGTAATCTGGGCTTTCTGTGCCGCAATGCTTTTAAATGCTGCCAGGGTATTGGTAAGTCCGGCTCCGGACTGAAGAACATTCCCTGCAGGGGTGGCAGTCTGCTGAAACAGCTGTAGAACCTGGTCGATCTGCTGATTGGTCTGAGAACCTTCCATCAGGGCTGCAGGCGCCGGCAATCCCTCCGGATACCATGTGGGTAACGCCGAAAGCATCAGGGCAAAGGCACCCGCCGCATGAGGTGCAGCTGCAGATGTTCCGAAAAAGTTATTAAATCCGTTTCCGTCTGAATCGAACCCAAAGGCCTCCATATTCACATCGGTGCCATCCGGTGCCGAAAGATCCACATTCACACTCGTCATATCTGGCAGCATGCCACCAAAGGACGAAAATGGTTCGGGTTCCGGACTTCCGGCGGTTCCGTAAAAGTTCGCACCAACGGTTATTACTTCACCTACCCCGGCATGACCAGTAATCGTCGGTCCTCCCGCATATTCGGTGAATTCAAGTCCGGCAGATTGAAATGCTACATAGCGGAATGAAAGCCCGGGAGGAACGGATCCGTCAGCAGAGGTAATCATCAAATTTGCTGATCCGTCACGAACGGCCTCAAAGACCATCACTTCGGTAGGATCCTGATCACTGCTGAATAAGTTGTTGCTAACAAGCAATCTCCCCTGACCATCCACAATATACATGTCCAGATCAGTTCTTGCCCCAACTACCACCTCTTCACTCGCAAGCGGTTCACTCCACTGCAATACGATCATATAGGTCCTTCCACCTGTTACGGTGAAATTCTGAAGATAATCCTCAGAACCATCAGGGTTGGTTCCAAATACATGGGCTACCGCCGGTCCGCCTGCCGGAAGAAAATTGGTAACAATGGGCGTTGTTGAAGGATTAAAAACACTTTGATATCCATCATCCCCATAATTTCCGGAAGAGCTGAAATATGCCTTGCCAGGCAGTTGAACAAAGTTCTGAATGACCTGTCCAATACGGCTTACGCCAAAGAATTTCTCTGTTACAAACGTCACATCATCGACGATCAGATCACTTCCGGCATCGGCAAGTGCCTGAACCCCGAGTTCAAAGCTTCTGGGTGAAATCGTTCCCGTATGAAATGAGAGCTCCGCTCCCGGTGCTACATCATGAATGATCTGCATCATCGCACGTCCTTCGTCTGACTGAATACCGAAAGGATAATCCAGTAATATCTCAACCGGAAGATCATAATTATTCGGGTTTCCTGCACCGGGCAAATCACCATTGAGGACATCCACATCCAATTTGGACTGACCGGTAAAGGGCTGTGTATTCGCACTGTTGGAAATCACACCGATCTTGACACCCCTTCCGTCTACAGGAACAACCTCGTCATTTATGACGGTATTGAAGGACTCCCTTACGATATCGGATGTTTGTACTGTATCACCCTGTGATGCAACGACTCCCTGCCCAACAAAGGAAGGGTACATGGTGCGCACAAAATTGATGATATCAAAATATTGATTCAATTCCAGCAATCGGGGAATCGGGAAGAATACATCAATCGTAGGCAGTTGATTGTCAATGATTACCTGGGGATCAATCACAAAATCCGTCTGGGTGAGATCAGGATTAAACAGCAGCCCGAACTCTGTTTGCAGCAGGTTAATTACATCTTCCAGATGATTCTCCTTGTAGATGATCTCCACGAAAACTTTGTCCTGCGCATTGATCTGATAAACGAGGTCTGAAGGAACATCTCCTGCATTTCCTTCAGCCAGTGCATTCAGCGCAAGGTCTATCACCTGGTCAATCTTACCGGTTCCCTGAACATAAACCGGGAATATGATCCCGTCATTGGGGTCTGTATTTTCACAGTGAGAAGAGTTCGCGCTGGCGATAACCGTATGCGTCTTGCCATTCGGATTGATCACATTCCATTGCACAGAACCCCCTTCGGTGAATTGGCGGGTGAATGCCTTATCGACCTTACCGGACTTGAAGTTATTGACGGCTCTGGATTTTTTCTTGCCATTGTTAGTGAGCACATAGCTGTTATCATCCAGCAAGATAAGGTCCTTATTGTTTAGGTTCTCATAACTGAATGTAGCACTGTAGATGCCGTTTCCAACATATTCCTGGCAGGCGCGGACAATAATATCCTTAGTCCCGTTACCGCCTTTTTGGGCAGCAGCAGGAATCGAAAACAGGAAAATCAGGAAAATACCAAGTGATTTAATTTGCCAGGTAGCACAAAAGCCAATTTGAAAGTACCGTAGCCAGGAAGAAGCAAATTTCATTCTATAGTCGAAGTTGGGTTCAAAAAACGATAACCATCAGCTTCCTGATACAATATCAGAACCCTAATGGCACTGTTTTAATTTAGTTTTTAATTATTAGTGGTTTAAGAAGGGTAAATATTCCATGTAATATTTTTTATGGGTTTTACCTCTTCTTTTAAATGAAAATAATCCCTCCTTGCCCTGAAAGCATCTTTTCCATTTTAATACAATGTATGAAATATTTGGCTCATCGTGTACTGTTGACACATTTTTTTGATGGAAATATTAAAATTTTTTCTCTCTATAATTAAATTACATGTTTCAGCTTCCCTCCTATTAAAATTCCAATTTTATCGAAAACCATACACCAACGTGAAAATCTAATGGTTATTTGTATCAAACCATAGTCTCCATTCCATACCAGGGAAAATCACGTTCGTATCAGGCAGATAAAAAACTTAAAAAGAACTCACTCTACAATTCCTGCAGCTTCAAAGTATTCCAATTGCTTATTTCCCTCTTATTGATGAGAATTTCACTCTTTAGAGGGATTGTTCTGAAGTTATATGTGACCTACCTTGTATATATATAAATGAGACAGACGTCTGATTTACAGCGCTTTTTCCACGTGAAAAAATCATAATCATATCTATCAACCTTCAAATAATAAGAGAAATGGAAACCAAATGGTATTTACAATTAATTAAAGGAATTCTATTGATTTTAATAGCGATCCTGGTCTTTATGAGTCCGGAAGGAGCAATGCTTTCCTGGGCCGTATATATTGGGTTAGGCATGGTCCTGACCGGTATTTTCATAATTATTTTCGGATTTACATCAAAGGGTGTCCTGGATAACTGGGGTTGGCGGGTACTGGAAGGTGTTCTTGACATCTTCTTCGGTGTTGTTTTACTGTCTAATCCTGGTGTAACGGCAGCAGTACTTCCATTCGTTATAGGATTCTGGGGAGCATTTTATGGAATTATGTTGTTTGTAGACGCATTTACCGGCGATGGAAGTGCCGGGTTCAAAATCATTGGAGGCATTTTGATATTCATTGCATCCACCATCATCATGTTCAATCCGATTTTTGGTGGACTTACTCTGGCCATCTGGTTTGGTGCTACATTACTGATTGCAGGAATTACGAATGTCATACTTTCTTTCAGTAGTAAATGAAAAAGAGATTAAAATATTGAAAGCCATATCAGCAATGGAAATCTGTCTGGATAACCACTGTTGACTTGACTTCCTTTAAAATCGGGCAGCAATGTCTGCCCACATTATTCACTTAAATCAATAAAACAATGGGAGCTAATTTTCAAATCCACAGAGCCTCAGTCGATATGGCAAGAGGATTTCGCCAATTTCAAAAGGCAGATGATTACTTTATTAAAGACAATGAAGAATCTGCAGAAAAGCATCTGTCAAGAGGATTAGATTTATTTCAAAAATCTTTTCAACACCTGAGCAATGCTGCTGATGACCTTTGCATAAAAGCCGGAAATGAAATTGACAAGGGTAACAATGAACTCCAGAAGAGTATCGATGACTATTCTGATGGAAATGACGATAGTGCTGTAAATCACTACGTCAAAGCATTGGATCATTACGATCAGGCACTTGACTATTTCGAAGTTGACTAAAGGTCGCAATTAATCACTGCTATCATGGCATTCGACATCCATGATTATTTCAACCAGATCAATGGCAAGGAGCCAAAAACAACAAGGCTACTTGTCATTTGACCTGGTTAATTTATCAATAAGCATATTCTCGCCGATTTCGCTTATCAAATGATCAGACTACAGTCAAAAACAAAAAGCCAGCCTACTTTTTACCTTTGATCTTTGAGAAATACTTCCTATTTAAAACATGTTTTGGATTGACCAATGTTCCTCCAACTACTACTCCGCCAATAATAGAAGCCACCAGAACCAATACCGGGTAAAATGCACTTATGCCATGCATAACGCCTTCTGTACCTCCGATATACAATGCCTGTAATGCCGATAAACCGGGAACAAGCAACATGACACAAGGAAGAATAATGACAATGTTTGGCAGATTAAATCGCATTGAGAACCAATGTGCAAATAACATCATAGCCGCTGCTCCTAAAAATGTCCCTTGCCAATAGCCCAGGAGGTTACCCAACTGCATAGCCCCCCAAACAACCATACCCCCGAGAATCACTGCCCATAAAGAACGGTGTCCTACATTCATTGTAATACCCAATCCGGAAACCAAAAATATCACTGCAAACCAAAGCCAGATAGGCGAGATAGAGGTCGCTGGAGTTCGCATAATAATCTCCAGACCAAGGCTTGAACTGAAATATAAACCAATGGCATATCCGCCTACCAACTGAAATCCACTCACCAGGGCTTTGTTCAACCAGATAAGCCCGCCAATTGAATTTTTATTGATGATCTCGCTGGAAGCCATCGTCAAACCAAATCCGGGTATAAGCGTAACAAGCGCACCAAAAATGATGACATTTATATTTAAATCAGGAAGAAGATTTGAGATTAGAATTGTGCCAAAGGTGACTGAAATACCGGATAATAATTCATTGAGAAGTGAAAAAAAGCGATTATTAGATGCAATTCTTGCGATAATGAAGGGTAGCAATGAGATCAAACCTGCAATGTACATATCCATGAAAGTGCCGCCAATGATTAAGCTGAAGCCTGCACCGCAGAATATGTACGCCAGGGCAATCAGGAGATTAGAGTAGCCCATTTTTGTATCAATCTCCTTAATTTTATTCCGTCCCTGAGTAATCGAAATTTTTTCTTCTATTACCTCATCCACGATATGATATACATTGGCCAGAATGGACAGGTTATAATTGCCATTGGGTGTAATAGACATGTAGGTATACTGTTGATCCTTATTGTTTCCCCAAAGGACAGCCTGAATATAGTCAGGTGTAATAAAGAACTGCCCGTGCAAACCCAGTTTATGAGCGATGCCTTCCAATGACAAACGCATTTGAGAGGTAGAAACTCCATAATTTTGGAAAGCATCAATCACATCTTCCAAAAATCGGACGGCTTCAATTGGATTATTCCCGGGGTTATCGGTCTGATCGGAAGGCTTCATTTATTTATCGAGAATTGATAATGTTTAAATTCGGGGTAACTTATTGTCAATAAGTTTCTCATCCTAATATTGTTGAATTAATCATTCCTGTCAATAAAGAAAGGAAACAATATTAGTATATTAACCCTGGTTAAAATCGAATTTTATCCAATGCCCGTAGATACTCTTTTCCAATATACCTGCATGAATAACCTATGAAAGGAATACCCTTGCTCCTTATTTTCCTCATCGCTGTTTCGGGTCTGATGGCCCAGGAAACCGATGAAAAGGAAAAGTATACCCCCTATGAGTTGATGTCGAGTTATTACAACGAGGACTTCAAACCCTTCAAAAAGAAAAATATCTATGTTGGTCTGGCCTTTTCACTGGAAGACCGCAAATTGTCCAATACATCGAATATTCTGCTGAATGTGATTGAAGGAGAACGTCTGAATTACGACCTGGTATTACGATCAGGTTATTATGTAGGGAATTATGGTATGGTCGGCCTTGATTTCAATTATTATCAAAACAGGTTTGACGGAGACGTTTACCGCGACCCGGACACTGTCCAGTCGAATACGATTACCCGGGGGTTTGCCTTTACACCAAATTTCAGATCTTCGATCCCGCTTACCAGTAATGAAAGGCTGAGTTTTTTCGTTCTGCTGGGCACTACGTTTGGATCGAGTAATTCCCTAAGCCGCAATACAAGAAACCTGGATGAAATTGAAAAAGTATATTCGACGGATTTTAATTTCAGGGTCGGGGTCAGCCCTGGTATTACCTTTTTTGCGATAGAAAGTTTTGCATTTGAAATTCAGCTTGATTTGCTTGGATATGAATTAACGGTGAGCAAACAGCGTGTTGATAACGGACCGGAGTCCCGGGTAATACAGCAGAATGTAGACTTCAAAATACAACTCCTGTCCCTCCAGCTTGGACTGGCATATTACATTGGCAAAAATAACGGAAGGACAAAATCATGAAAAAACAACTGACTATCGTTCTGGTTGTCCTGATCGTTGCTTCCTGTGTCAATGAAGACTTCTTTGGTCTTTCAGGAATCGGTAATATTAAATCGATCGTCGTCAGCAACCAGGCATCCAATGCGGTGATTAATACCCCTGATAAAACGGTCGAGCTTGAAATCCCCGCCGGCATAGACCTGACCCGGATAACCATCCAAAGCCTTGAGCTTTCTTCGTTCGCTACTTCGGATAAACAACCCGGAGACAGACTTGACCTCAGCGAACCCGCCACGCTCACTATTACCGCAGAAGATGGAAGTATTCATACCTGGACCATTACCTCTTTTGTAGCATCGGCTACGCCCCAACTTGATAATGGTGACCTGAACCTTTGGTATAAAACAAATTCCAATTACTATGAGCCGGGCAAAGATGGGGCAACGACCATCTGGGGAACCGGAAACCCGGGAACACAGATCCTGAATAAGCTGGCGACTATTCCTGAGGACCTTGGAAATGATAACCTGGCTGCGAAAATGATTACATTGTATAACGGACCTCTCGCAGAGGCCTTCGGAACACCTATTTCAGCCGGTTCAATTTTCACCGGCAGGTTTAATTCAGATAAGCTGGACCCTTCAGATCCTGAAGCAGCGATTGAATTTGGAACGCCCTTTTCCGGTAGACCTGTCAAACTAAGGTTCAAATTTCAATATGAAGCCGGAGAAGTCAATAAAGACAAGAATGGAAATGAGCTCAGCTATCCGGATATGTTCGACATCTATGCGTTGCTGGAAGTGAGATTTGGGGGCAAAACAGAAAGGCTGGCTACGGCATGGTTACGGAACGGTGATCTTCAGCCCGATCTTACAACCATGGAAATCGATTTTACTTATGGAGAGTTGGACAACTCATTCCCTGATTATATGAGACCTTCTGATCATGGGTTTGTAAGTGCAGACTCTGCATCCTTCATACTCCCGACACATATAACATTCGTAGCATCCTCCAGTTATGACGGCGCCAACTTCGCCGGAGCAGTAGGCAGTACCCTCATTATCGATGATGTTGAAATGGTATATGAAGAATAATGATTCTACCAGATGAATTGACCCCTTAAGATAACTAACCCCGATACTATGGAAATCCTGCTGATTTCAATCTATATACTGATTCTTGTCGTTACCATCGGTAAAATTCTCCTGGACACGCAATCTGCTTCCAAAACACTGGCATACATACTCCTGATCATAGTTATTCCATTCTTTGGGATTTTCTTCTACTACGCTTTTGGCATCAACTATCGGCATCAACGCTCGATTTCTGAAGGGGCCACGGCGGATGAATCATTTGAAAAGGCATATACTCGGGAAGTCAGCGACGATACTCAGACGTTAATCAGGACTCATCAGAACGAAATTGCCCATTTCGAACCGCTCGTCCATTTTTTACAAGGTCTTGGCAAGGAACATCTGAGTCTTAATAAGTTTAAGCTTCTGGTGAACGGAGAAATCAAGTTTCCTGAAGTTCTGGCCTCCCTTGAGAAAGCCAAATATTCGATTCATTTGGAATATTATGACTGGGAAAATGATACGCGTGGAAATCAGATCAAGGATATTTTGCTTCTAAAGGTGAAGGAGGGTGTTGAGGTTCGGGCATTGTATGATGATTACGCCAGCCGGAAAATCCGCAAAAACATTATCCGGGAATTGAAGAACGGCGGTGTTTCGATCCATCCCAAAATCCGTGTTAAGTTGAATCGCTTCGCTAACCGCATGAATCACCGGGATCACCGAAAAATTATTATCATTGATGGTAAAGTTGGATTTGTAGGTGGCATCAATATATCCGACAGGTACGACAACTCAATTGATACCGGATTGTACTGGCGCGACACGCATGTGAAGGTTACGGGGCCGCTTGCCGGAAGTCTTCAGCGACACTTTATTGTCAGTTATAATTCCAGTTTTGCAGATAATAAGGACAAGACCGAAATTCTTGATTTCAGAACAGAATTTTTTCCGGAAATTGATATTGATTCGTCAGAAGGAATTTCCGCACTTGGACAAACCGTTGCAGGAGGCCCAATCTATCCGAAATCAAATATCATGCTCTCCTACATGCATATATTTACGCTGGCCAGGGAGAAACTGTATGTTACAAATCCCTACTTCATTCCCAGTGAAAGCATCATGAATTCCTTGATACAGGCGGCTGTTTCTGGTGTGGATGTAAGACTGATGGTTCCTGAAAAATCCGACTCCGCAACTGTTGGCGCTGCTGCCAGTTTCTATTTCACCGAACTTCTGAAAGCAGGAGTTCGCATTTTTCTCTATAAAAAGGGATTCGTTCACGCAAAGACCGTGATTGCTGATTCAAGGCTTAGCGTAATCGGCACGGCCAACATGGATATCCGGAGCTTTGATCTGAATTTCGAGATCATGTCGGTCATCTACGGAACTGAATTTGCCCAACAGTTTGAAGCGGTCTTTCTCGACGACCTTACCGAATGCCGGGAAGTCACGCTGGATGAATGGGAGAATATAAGTATCTGGAGGCGTCTTTTATACGCGATTGCCAGGTTGATGTCCTCGTTTTTATAAACCCTGTCTGCCTATTTCTTATCGACGAGCCATATGCCGTACCTATCCCAAAGGGACTCCTTTGGAGCGGCACGGGATAGGTAAATAATTTCGGTTGCTACCAATACGCCGTCCCGATGGGACGGGACAACCTATTCATTAACTGCCTGTCAGTAGGTAGGTTCCCATTAACAAATCACCTGCTATACGCCGTACACCCTACAGCCTGCCTCCTGTTCGATCTGCCGTCACGGCTCCCCAAAGAGTTCCCGGCCCGACTCCCGGGATAAACCCGGGTGATTACGAAGGGATGACGACGGTGTCGGGCTTCCTGCCGACTGTGGGGGCTTCCTGCCGAAGGCAGCGATGACGATTTGAATAGGACACGGGACACCCCTATTCCCTATTCCCTATTCTCTACTCTCTACTCCTTACTACTTTCTCCCTAAAGCCTGTTCCATCCCACGTCCCAAATGGACAGCAATACCTACTGACTATCCCGAAGGGATCCCAATGGGGCTGACTACTGACTACTGACCACTGACTATTGACTAAAAAAAGCCGCTCTTTCGGAGCGGCTTTTTTTATTTAGTGGCTTTGCGTCACCATTTCTTCGATCTGTTTCTGGACCTTACCCAGACTCCAGTCTCCTGCGGTCTGGCTTGGTGGATAGTCCTTAAAGGTAGACAGGAAATTCAACGCATATCCCTGCATCGCAATCAGGATGTAGGCCCTGTCGATATACCAATCGTAATAGGTATTGGAGCCCACAAGTGCCTTTTCGAACGGATCCCTTCGCAGGTTGAACAGGTAGGGAGCCCTGAGCATAATGAACGGTTCAAGCCATATCTGCAGTTGGTCTGCACGGTTCACCAGGAACATAGCTTTCCAGTCTTCATACCGGAGAGCGGCAATTTCTCCTGCATCTGTCACATAAATAAATCCTTTCCGCGGTGATTCATCCGTTTTGCCCATCAGGTAATCCAGCTGATTTACGCCGTCGATTTTATTCTTGTATGTGCGGCCATTGAGCGTTACACCAGTGGCAAGTTGATCCACAATATTGGGATTACCCGCTATGGCAGCGAAAGTAGGCAGCCAGTCTTCATGGGAAACAATTCCGTTAAGGGTCTCTCCTGCCGGGAAATTGCCAGGCCATTTCACAAAAGCAGGAACGCGGAATGCACCTTCCCAGCTGCTATTTTTCTCACCATGGAACGGTGTCGTTCCGGCATCAGGCCAGGTGTTGTAGTGCGGTCCGTTATCGGTTGAGTACATAACCACAGTATTGTCGGCAATACCAAGCTCATCCAGCAGATCAAGTAACTGACCCACATGCATATCGTGTTCGATCATACCATCGGTATACTCATCATTACCATCATTACGACGGCCTTCCTGTACGTGCGTACGAAAGTGCATGCGTGTGGCGTTCCACCAGGTGAAGAATGGCTTGCCATCGGCAACCTGCTTCTTGATGAACTCCTTTGCCGCGGCCAGTGTCTCATCATCAATGGTCTCCATACGTTTTTTGGTCAGGGGTCCGGTATCTTCAATACGCTGACCGCCCTTTCCATCAGCCCAGGTATGAAGAACTCCGCGCGGTCCGTAAACCTCTTCGAATTTCTTGCCATTGGCCAACACCAGTCCGGTAGGATAATCGAAATTCTCAGGCTCCTCTTCAGCGTTCAGGTGATAAAGATTACCAAAGAACTCATCAAATCCGTGCATCGTAGGTAAATGCTCGTCTCGGTCGCCCTGGTGATTCTTTCCAAATTGTCCCGTCGTATACCCAAGACTCTTAAGAACGGTGGCCATCGTAACATCGGTCTTTTGCCATCCTTCCTTAGCGCCTGGCATTCCAACCTTGGTCATCCCGGTTCTTACGGGCACATTACCACCAATGAAAGCGGCGCGACCGGCAGTACAGCTTTGCTGCGCATAATAATCTGTGAAGCCAACGCCTTCTCTGGCGATCCTGTCAATATTGGGTGTTTTATATCCCATCATTCCACGGTTATTGTGGCTGATGTTCCAGGTTCCGATATCATCTCCCCAGATGACCAGAATATTAGGCTTTTTCTGGGCATGCAGCGAGATTGAAAAAAGTGTGCAAAACAGGACCGCAAGTCCTATCCTTAATTTAGCATTCGTCATAATTGGGTTTGGGTTTATTTTGTATTTTGGTTCGGTCTCTAATGATTAAATTATCTAAAATATTCTAAATCAAAAGATTAATTCATTCACTTAAATTATTTTCTGCTCAAAAAATCAACAGAAAAACTTCTCTAAAAATATAAGAAAGCAAATTGATTTTCGAATTTGAACTTTAATAAGAGTATATATTTGGTTTCATTTGATAATTCCATACAAATGACCAGCCTGTTGAAAGGTTATGGATGTTTTAAAACCTTCCAAACACCCTTGAATCTATGATGGACGCATTGAAGGAATCATTACCCATGGCGATCGGACTTGCTTTAAGTCCGGCTCCGATCATCGCCATTTTCATTCTTTTGATGACACCCCGAGCTGCGGTGAATGGCCCCTCATTTTTAGCTGGTTGGTATGTAGGAATCTATCTGACAGGCGTTATCATCTTCAACCTGCCGGGCATGGAAGAGGATCACAGCGAACCAACGAACCTGTCGGGAATCATCCGTATATCACTGGGAATCATCTTTCTGATCGGGGCATTACGATACTGGCTGAAACGTCCGAAACCCGGGGAGATCGTTAAGACCCCAAGAATATTTATCCACATCGATGAATTTGGATTTTGGAAATCGTTTTTTGCCGGTATTCTTTTTTGCGTTGTGAACATCAAAAATTTCGCCCTCAGCGTGGCAGGAGCATCGAAAATCGATGAAGTATCTACGGATGACCGGGGTATCTATGCGGTACTTGCAATGTTTGCCCTGATTGGAAGTATTACAATAATCCTTCCGGTTGTGATACATGCTGTTGCAGGTAATAAGATGGATGCCCGTTTCCAGCGATGGAAGCGCTGGATGATTCAGAATAATCATATTTTGCTGATTATACTTCTGACGGTATTGGGAGTGATTCTGATTAAAGGGGGACTGGAGGTGATTCAGTAGTAATATGAACCCTGAATGGATAACTGCTTCCGCGGTACTTCAATCAATAACACTGTATCCTCTTCACTCGAACAGGTTTACAGGCTTAGTCCGGCGAAGCCTAAGCGAAGAAGGGCAAAGCCTGTAAACCTCTGGGGTTGTTACAATCAAAAGCCTTTCGCTCCCCAAGCCGTCATCCCGAACTTGTTTCGGGATCCCCTTAACCCTGGATGGATTGCCTCACTCCGCTCGGCGATCCTCTTGGGGGAAGTTACAATCAAAAGCCTTTCGCTCATTGCTTTCGCTCCAGCTTTTTCCATGCCCGGCTGTCGAAGCAAGCTTCGCAGACGGGCATAAAAAAAGCCCTCCTGGCTACGCCAGAAAGGCTTTTGATTGTCGGGGTGGTAGGATTCGAACCTACGACCCCCTGCTCCCAAAGCAGGTACGCTAACCGGACTGCGCTACACCCCGAATAAACCGGTTAAAATTTTTGTGATCCTGCAGGGACTCGAACCCCGAACCTACTGCTTAGAAGGCAGTTGCTCTATCCAGTTGAGCTACAGGACCAAGCAGGACCTTTTATAAAATACAAACGCCCCGTTCGGGCGTTAATTCCCTTTTTAAACCCTCGCTCCGCGGATAACCCGCCAATTAGCTCAGGTGCGATGCGGAGAGGGGGGGATTCGAACCCCCGGTACGCTTTAACACGCACGACAGTTTAGCAAACTGCTGGTTTCAGCCACTCACCCACCTCTCCGTGAATACGACTGCAATAACACCAGTCCCTGAAAACAGAGTGCAAATATAGTTGAAGTATTTTAACTTCACCAAGCACATCTGCGGTATTTTTTCTAAATTCATTTTATGGTGAAACCTTATATAACAGAAGCGTGTGTTGAAACCGTAAAACAAGCCGTTGAAGCCGAAAAAAATGGTGCCGACAGGCTTGAACTTTGCGCCGACCTGGCTAATGACGGACTTACACCACCCTTTGAGCTTGTACGTGAGGTTCTCTCCAGCGTAACCATCCCCGTTTTCGTCATGATCCGGCCCCGCCCGGGGAATTTCATTTATTCCAAAAAGGAAATTCAACTGATGCATAAAAGCATCTTCCTGTTTCAAAGCCTCGGGGTCCATGGATTCGTTACCGGAATCCTCGACTACAGGAATATGCCGGATACCAGCATGATCAATTCAATGATTCGCAGCGCAGCTCCATACCCCGTAACATTCCACAAAGCCATCGATCAAACATCCGACATCCTGCAGGCAGCTTCACTCCTAGGGCAACATACCCATATCTCTGCCATACTTACCTCGGGTGGGCAAGCCACCGCGTGGGAAGGGCGGGAAATGATCCGACAACTTGTTCGTCGCATGGGCAAGAAAATCCAGATCATCGCCGCGGGTAAAGTCACTGCATCAAACCTTGCAGAAATTCATCGGGTTATCCAGGCACCGGCCTATCATGGCCGCCGTATCGTATCATGAAAATTCCTATTTTGTAGTATCTTGGTGGCTTGTTTAACCAGCAATACACCGGCAATGCACACCCTGTCTGTCATTATTCCATGTTACAACGAGGAAAAAACCCTCGAATCCTGCATTGAACGTGTCCTGGAACTTAAGAAAGAAATTGCCCTGCAAATCATTATCGTAGACGATGCCTCCGCAGACAACAGCATCGCAGTGGCACAAAAACTGGTGAGTATTTATCCCGAGTGCGAACTTCATACACATCCCCGAAATTTAGGTAAGGGTGCGGCGCTGAGAACAGGTTTCTCCTACGCAACAGGTGATTTTACAGCAATCCAGGATGCCGACCTCGAGTATAATCCTATGGATTTACTTAACCTCCTGGAACCGCTCATTGAGGGTAAAGCAGATGTTGTTTATGGCTCCAGATTTATGTCGGGCCGCCCGCATCGTGTGCTCTACTACTGGCATTCGCTGGGTAATAAATTCCTGACCATGCTGTCCAATATGTTCACGGATCTCAACCTGACGGATATGGAGACCTGCTACAAGGTATTCAGAACAGAAATCATCAGGAATATCCCGATTCAGGAAAACCGGTTCGGATTTGAACCCGAAATTACCGCCAAGATCGCACAACAACACTGCCGCATATATGAGCTTGGTATATCCTACGAAGGACGAACCTATGAAGAAGGTAAAAAGATCGGCTGGAAAGATGGATTCAGAACGTTGTACTGCATATTCAAATATAATGCGCCAAAAGCACCTCTGCCGGTTCAGCTCCTGATCTATCTTGTAATTGGTGGTATTTCCGCGATCTTTAACCTGGCAATCTTCATGGCTTTATACAGCAATGAAATATCCATTAACATCGCTGCTCCGGTGGCGTTCTTATCCGCTGCATACATTAATTACCTGATTTCAACCCGGTTTTTATTTCGGTCGCATGCGAGATGGGGCAAATTCTCTGAAGCCGCAATGTATATTTTAGTAGTGATCCTCGTGGGCGCAGCCGACCTGTTCCTCACCCGATATTTTATTCATACCGGATTTTCTGCCATCTGGGCTAAGCTTTTCGCAACTGCCTCAGCCTTCATCCTCAATTTCCTGAGCAGAAAATACCTGGTCTTCCCCGAAAGAACATAAACTTTTTTTGTTACTCAGCGTGAATTTTCATGTGTTTAATAATACCGTTCGTTGAATAGTTATATTAATTCATCAATATTTTTTGATCTTTTCAAACTTATTCAATCAGATCACGTTATTTTCCGTAACCTAAGCAATTCACTCTATCCATGTTCCGTCGACTTTTCTGTCTTGTCATATTTTTAACATCCTTTTCAGCCTTTTCTCAGGATCTTAATTCCATTCTTGAAAAACTTACGGAACGCCAGTCGCAACACCCCACATTCAAGGTGTACATGTCGCATGACAAACCAGCATACGTGGCAGGTGAAACGTTATGGTTTACAGCGTTCCTGGTTGATGGATCGTTCCATAAGTTAAACGCACTCACGCAGACAATTTATGCTGAACTTTTGGATGCGAACGGCAGTATTATTGAGAAACTTATGCTCAACGCTCCTCTCGGGGTGGCCAGTGGAAGCCTGATTATACCGGATTCAATTCCGGAAGGCAACTATGTTCTCAGGGCCTATACCAATTATATGCGTAACCAGCCGGAAGAATACTTTTTCCATACATCAATCCCGGTTTTAAACCCGGATAACACATCAAATATTTCAAAATCCAGCAACGAAATAGATCTTCAGTTTTTCCCGGAAGGCGGAACATTCCTGATCGGTGTAAATAACAAGATCGCCTTCAAAGCGGTAGGCGGGAATGGAAAGTCAATGGATGTGAATGGTGACATCATCGATGAAACTGGTGCTGTTATAACGTCCTTCAGCTCCGTCCACAACGGAATGGGTTTCGTTGTATTAAACCCGTCACCGGGCAAATCCTATAAAGCCCGCCTGAGTAATCCGGATGCGGGGGAATTCAACCTTCCGCCGGTCGAATTCTCCGGGTATTCATTGCAGGTTACCGACGAGGAAGACCATTTCAGCGCACTCATATACAGGAATACAACTTCCGAACCGGGAAAAATTAACATAGTTGCACAATCCAGGGGTGTAGTTTGCTATGCGGCACAGGGTGCAATCACAAATTCCTCCAGGGTCCGGATTCCGAAACAAAACCTCCCAACAGGAATTACACAGATCACTGTTTTTGATGAGAATGGAATACCCAAATGTGAACGCCTGGTCTTTGTAAATCATGGAAATGCATTAAATGTCGGTGTAAAAACAGACCGGGAAACATACGGACAGCGTGAAAAGGTAACGCTGAATATGAAGGTATCAGATCCGCTGGCTGATTCTGTTGATGTCGTGTTTTCAGTGGCAGTTTATGACAAGTTGAAGGTTCCGAAAAATGGAGATCATCCCATTTCCATTTTGAATTATTTAATGCTTACCTCAGACCTGAAGGGGACTATCGAGGACCCCGGATACTACTTTTCTCCTGTCGACAGCGCCGTTCGGCCCAATACCGACCTGCTCATGCTAACACAGGGCTGGAGACGGTTCACATGGAAACAGATACTTTCCGGTGAAGGAACAGCTGATAGTTTCACACATGAACGCGGTATTCCGATCCGTGGTACCGTAACACGTGCCCTCAGCAAAAAAGGAGTTGAAGGAAGCCAGATCAAAATTCTGAATGTAAATACTGGCGGTCTGGCCTTAACCGAGGCGGATGAAAGCGGAAGCTTTTTTAATGATGATCTTATTTACTATGATTCGGCAGAATTGGTGATTCAGACTGAGAGCAGGAAAGGCAACCAATCGGAATATAAGCTTGAAATTGCACCAATTTTCCCTTCAATTAGCACAGATTTCATACCAGAGCCATTCAATTATTCATCGGAAGATCTGGAGGCCCAGGCATTGAACCGGCTTAAAATGGAAAGAGGATATACGACGGGTGAAGATGTGATCCTTCTGGATGAAGTCTCTGTGAAAGCCACGAAAATCAAGAACGAAATTACACGCATTTACGGTACTGCCGACAGAACTATTACAACCGAAAATTTCCCTGAAAGCGCCGTAAATATCCTGGATGTCATGCGCGGAAGATTTGCTGGCGTTCAGATTTCAGGCAATCCCTTTGACCCCACCATCAGTATTCGCGGTGGCGGTGAACCCTTGTTTATCCTGGATGGAATCCAGGTGCCGAAAACAACCATCCTGAATCTGCCCCCATCCCAGATCGCATCCATTGACCTGATCAAAGGCAATGAAGCCGCCATATACGGAAGCAACGGGGCAAACGGGGTGCTGGCCTTTTATACAAAATTAGGATACCAGGGTAATGACGGACCTTCACTTGGAATGAACACCAAATGGTATAAGGGATATCACCTTGCAAGGGAATTTTACAGCCCCCGTTACGACGTGAAGGATGACCGCCATAATCTGCCTGATGAACGCACAACCCTTTACTGGAATCCAATCGTACGCCCTGATAGTTACGGAAATCTGCAGCTTGATTTTTTTACAGCTGATGAGTCGTCATCCTATGAAGTGGTTGTCGAGGGAATCAGCCTGGAAGGAAACCCGGGAACAGGATCGACGTCCTTTGTAGTCAGTGGTCAGTAGTCAGTAGTACTGGCTTATGGCAGTGTACTTAGGATAGGTTGCCTGAAAATCATAGAGCGTTACCAGCCTACTCCACACTCCCCACTCCATACTTATTACTAACACTACTGACTACTGACTACTGACTACTGACTAATCAATATTCTTTCCAGGATCTTCCGAGTAATCAAATACGTTGGCTTCACCCCCTCAATCCCCAGGCTTCCGGATGCGAGTGTTTTGCCGGTCTTCAGCGGATTATCCGATGCATAGTAGGCGTATAAAACCTCCACATCTTCAGAAATGCTTCTGCGAATTCTGGCGGCAGATTGAATGGCCTTCTGATAATGAGCCCCTTCCATTTCAAGTCCGACAGCATTCCATGTAGAGGTCCTGAAATGATTCAATACTTTTCTGTTTTGAAGTGATGTGCCCAGTACGGTAATCATCGTCCCTTCAAAAACCTGGAGTCCGTGTCCTTCAAAATCACTCTTCTTAAGCTCATTGTTAAAAGGATAATTATCACCGGTACCTTCAAAAACATGCGCTGTAGGGATCATCAGATCACCCTTATCCCCTTCGAGAATTCCGGCCTTACCCATGATGGAAACACTGCGTACATTCAGGTAAGTCAGGGAGCCATCCTTCTCATAGGGTTTTAATAATTCATCCATGCATTCGTATGCCTGCTCGCCAAATGCATAATCCATCACAATAAGAACCGGCGCATTCTTATCGCACCTGAATCCCAGGGGATGATCACTGAAATCTCCCTTGCAAAGATCAAATATCTGTACGGTAAGATTAGTGCCGCTATCATCCCTCAATTCGGTCATGCCATGTGCGAGTGCGTATTTGCGAATCCGCTCCCGCAACGCCTGGTTGTTGGAATCGTTGGAATCATTTGCCAGCTCATTCAGATCACTGTAACTCTTTTTTGATGCTGCAAATCCATAGAGCGTATTCATGAAACTATGAAGGTTCGCACTGATAATGTGAATCGGTTTGCCGATCAATCCATCTGCAGCCAGCTGGGTTTTAATATTGTGTGCCCAGTGCTCTCCATAATCATGCTGCCCGACCATTTCCCGAAGTTTGGCTGAAAAGGAAATTTCCCGGTCCTCACCTTTCTCCTGTTCAAGAATAGCCCTCTTCCCCAACCAGTAGATAATATGATAAAGACTGTTTTGTATCTGGCTATTTTCAAATTTCTCAATGGCCTCCTGAACCTCCCGCACGGTTCGCCCCAGTACATTGCTCAAATAAATGATGGCGTTCTTGTCTTCAACCTCCTCGCCTTCCAGCTCAAGCAGCACTACCTCCTCCAGCCGTTTCCAATCATCGGTGAAGGCGCCTTTCGGATCAATACTTTGATTCTTGATCTTTTCAGATTCATTATACAGGAATGTGAGATGCGTTAAAATATCGTATATATCGCTGCGACCCCGCGTCGTTTCAATGTACATCCGGTCCGGATCGATCCTGTAACAGTTCCTCCGCCGCTTGGTAGGAATAATTACTTCATGACCCGCCTCTGAGATTCCTTCCTGTGCAGTTAGCTTGATAAATCGACATTCCTCAATACCATGCGGTAGCCTTTCAAGTACATACAGCATTCCTTCCAGCTCAACCTTCTCGGGATGATCGATATCTCCATAAATTTCCGGTTTGAGCGAGAGCAGTGATTCGCGTAACGATTTGCCTGATATTCCGGCAGGTTTATAGCTGCCACGAATGAACAAATGCCGCATATTAATGTAGATCCGTTCAATGGCAATACGGGAAGTATGGGTATCTGATTTGCTTTGGGTCATGAATTAGCTGTTGTTGATCAAAGTTAATCATTTATCAGAAAGATTATTCCTGGCATCCCGAACTTCAGCAGAAGAATAACAATCGAAAATATTTGTTGATTTATTAATAATATTTACATTACTTTGTATTTCAAAGTACTTTCTATGGAAAATTCAAAATACGCAGAAGACCTAAGAGATATCCGTGAAATGATGTCACGGTCCAGCCGTTTCATCTCACTCAGCGGTCTGTCGGGCATCATTGCCGGACTGCTCGCACTCGGGGGTGCCTGGCTGGCATACCGTAAAATATATCAACAAATATCAACTTTTGAATACCGGCGGGTAATCCTCGAACGGGAAACGATCGTTGAGCTGCTTCTGATCGCTTCCGTGGTTTTGATCCTTTCCATAGTAGCAGGCTTATATTTCACCCAGCGTGCCGCTCGGGTAAGGAATGAAAAGGTCTGGAATGTAAATACGAGACGTCTGTTGATCAACCTGGCCATTCCCCTGGTGACTGGCGGATTGATTTGCCTGATTTTTCTGTATCAGGGATTACTCATAGTGATCGCACCGCTTACACTTGTATTTTACGGACTGGCTTTGGTGAATGGCAGCAAGTATACGCTCAATGAAATCAGAAGTCTGGGTATTGCCGAAATTGTTTTAGGTATCATTGCACTGGCTGTTCCTGGATACGGATTGCTGTTCTGGGCCATTGGATTTGGTGTTCTACATATCTTCTATGGCCTGATTATGAAAAAACGATACGGAGCGTGAAAAATATTCTGAAAGATCTCAACAAGGCCTTCGAAAATAAGGTCCGCCTGGGCATTATGTCTGCACTTACCGTGAATGATTACCTGGATTTCACGGCATTGAAAGAATTGCTGGATGTAACAGACGGAAACCTTGCCAGCCATTTAAAATACCTGGAGCGCGAAGGATTTGTTGAATACCAGAAGGAATTTATGGATCGTAAACCCAATACGAAATACTCAATCACCAAAAGCGGGAAAAAAGCATTCGTGAAGCATATTGAAGCCATTGAAAAACTGTTGAAATAAAAATTTTATCCACTCACTTTGAAATACAAAGTACTCTTAAATTGAAATAAAATGAAAACTGAAGAACAACAACCCTCGATATTTGAAAAAATCAGTTCCGGGATCCGGAATTCCATTTCATTGAAACTCATCCTCATCACCATCCTTACATTACTTATGCTGATCCCGATGACCATGATCCGCAGCATCATCAACGAACGTGAAATGAACCGGTCGGAGACCGAGTTCGAGGTTAGCGATAAATGGGCGCGACAGCAGACTGTAACCGGGCCTATCCTGTCCATACCCGTGCTGTATCAGAGAATAGTTAATGAAGATGAATCCATCACCTACACCAAGAATCTGCATATCCTTCCCAATCAGCTGTCAATTAACGGTCATGTAACGCCGGAAACTCTGAAGCGTGGAATTTATGATATCACCGTTTATGCGGGCGAACTGGATATTTCAGGTGATTTTGCGCTTGCCCGGTATAAGATCGATGACGAGAATTTCAAAGAAATTCAATGGTCAAATGCATTTCTCACCATAGGCCTGTCAGACCTGCGGGGTATCCGAAAAAGTATCCCGGTAAAATGGAACAGCACATCGGTTGGGATTGAGCCAGGATCTAAAATTCAGCAAATGATTTCGTCGGGCGTAACCATACCGGTGGATATCGACCCTGAGCAATTGCGCTATGCATTTTCTGTAAAACTGGATATCCAGGGAAGTGAAAACCTTTCATTTATTCCGCTTGGCAACGAAACGAGAGTGGCTCTGGAGTCCAACTGGCAGGATCCCAGTTTCATGGGTAGCTTTCTTCCGGACCACCGGGAAGTAACAAAAGATGGTTTTTCCGCTAACTGGAGTATTCTTCAGCTCAACAGGAACTACCCTCAAAAATGGATGGATGATACTTATGCATCCGAAATGCAGGCGTCTGCATTTGGCGTGAAATTATTCAATTCGCTCGACGATTATCAAAAGTCGATGCGCTCAGCAAAGTATGCAGTTATGACACTTGCACTTACATTCCTGATCTTTTTTCTAACCGAGGTTTTGAATCATCGCAGAATACACCCGTTTCAGTATACTCTGGTCGGACTTGCACTTTGTATATTCTATGTGCTTCTTGTTTCACTGTCTGAACACATCAATTTCAATGTTGCTTATCTGATCAGCTCAATCGCCATTATTGCCATCATTACATTTTATGCTTCCTATGTATTCCAGTCCAGGAAAATCACGGTATCACTCCTTACACTGCTTACAGCGATTTATGCCTTTGTGTTTGTCACGCTGCAACTCACTGATTATGCATTATTGATTGGAAGCATTGGATTGCTCGCAATACTATCGGCAACCATGTACTATACTCGAAATATCAACTGGTATAAGCTGTCGCTTGGAAATCAGGGGTAGGTTGATGGCTTCTTTTGGTCTCCCTGCATTTTCTGGTCGTAGGTTCCCTCCGAGGATTCTTTTCTGGTCGTAGGTTCTTACCTACGACCCTCTTACTCTATTAATATTAGATAGGTCGTAGATAGGAATCTACGACCAGCTGCTTGGGAGGAATCTACCATCAGTTCCATTCTTCGTTCTGGTTAAAGGTTTCCTCCGAAGGAGTCCCTTTGGGATACCTACGACCACTCTTACTTAATTCAACCTTTCCAATTAACTCACGGATGAGCCGCCACCCAAACCTCTCCGTCTGCAAAAATCTCCTTCTTCCAGATGGGGACGGTTTCCTTCAATGTATCGATGGCAAATTCACAGGCCTCGAATGCGGCTTTGCGGTGGGCTGCACCCACGGCGATCAGTACCGGAATTTCACCGATCTCAAGCACCCCAACCCGGTGATGTATCGCGATATGAAGGATGTCCCATTTTTCCACGGCAACCCGCGCGATTTTCTCCATTTCCTTCAGCGCCATCGGGGCATAGGCTTCAAATTCCAGCCGGATCACCTCCTTGCCTTTGGTATGATTCCTTACAGTACCGGTAAAAAGCACCAATCCTCCCGCGCTGTCATCCTTCACCAGGTCCTGGCATTCCTGCTCCGAAAGAGGCTCTTCCTTTAATTGTATATCAATCATAGTTTAACCCCCGCTTACGGGTGGAATAATCACCACCTCATCTGTTTCCTGTAATTCAAAATCATCATCCTGATATTCTTCATTCACGGCAAAACGAAGGCTTCTAAGCTCCCTGAATGCCGGGAATTCCCTGAGCAGTTCATCTTTAAGGTCCGAAATTGTTGCGGATGAACCCAGCGCGATTTCCTGGGTTGTCCCCTGAAGTATATCCTTAGCAATCCCAAATGCAACTACCTGTACTTTCATTTTTCAAGTTCCTCCAACAGTGTTTTCCAGGCTAACCGAATGCAATCCATCCGACCGCCATGATTTTTTAACTCCACCAACATTTTGATCTCAGGGTCTGCAAAATCAATAACCACATCGCCCGATGTCGCCTCCAAAAAATTCCGGCATAAATTACGGATTTCTTCAAAATCCATGTTTTCTATGGTATGCATCAGAATCGAGGTGGAAGCTTTTGAGAGCGCACAGCCTATACCATGAAACCCGGCATACTTTATATGTTTATTTTCCGAATCAAGATACAAATTAAACTTGTCACCACAGAGGGGATTCGATGCAAGCATTGACTTCAGATCATCCCGTTTCTCAAAGTGATGCGGTGATTTTTGATGGTGCATGATCACCTCATTGTATAGTTTCTTTAGCTCTTCGGTATTCATGACCAGAATTTATATAACTTTTCAACGGCCTCCACGAGCTTTTCACCTTCTTCAGCGGTATTGTATATCGTAAAAGATGCGCGAACAGTTCCCGGCAACGCAAAAGAATCAAGAAGGGGTTGCGTGCAATGCATTCCTGCGCGAACCGCAATCCCTTCGGCATTCAGAAATGTCGCGGCATCATGCGGATGAACACCCTCCACGACAAAGGAAATGATCGACGAAATATTCCTGGCATTTCCGACAAGTCTGACCCCGGGAATATCGGCCAGTGCTGAACGCACACCCTGAGCAATGGCATCCGTATTTTTCCGAAGTTCATTTCGATCCAATGATTGCAGGTAATCAATTGCCGCACCCATGCCCAGGACCCCGGCGATATTGGCTGTTCCGGCTTCCAGGTTTCCCGGAAACGGTTGAAAAGTGGTCTTTTCACGCGTAACATCCCTGATCATTCCCCCACCAACAGAATACGGACCGACTTCCTCCATATATTGATCCGCCACATATATAACTCCCACACCAAACGGCCCGAATATCTTATGCCCAGAAAAGGCGAGAAAATCAATTTTCCGCTTTACAACATCCAATGAATATAATGCAGCGCTTTGGGCAGCATCAACAAATACCGGGACCCCCAGTTCGTGCGCCTTTGAAATAATTTCATCAATTGGGAAAATGGTCCCCAGGGTATTGGAAATATGGGTCACCGCCACCATTTTGGTTTTCTCATCTACCAATCCTGCAAATTCATCTAAATCGATCTCCCCGGTTTCGTTAACAGAAAGAATCCTGAATTCTGCGCCTTTCTCCTGGCATACACGCTGCCATGGAATGAAATTCGCGTGATGTTCCGCCAGGCTCACCACGACATTATCACCAGGAAATAGCCGCGAACTCAAGAAAGAGTTGGCAATCACATTCACTGATTCGGTAGTGCCGCTCGTAAATCCTATATTCGAAGCAGAAGAAGCACCAATAAACTCAGCTACTGTTTGCCTGGTTTTTTCATACTGATCTGTAGCCCGCGAAGAAAGATCATACACACCCCGGTGAATATTGGCATTCCCATGCCTGTAAAAATCATCCATTGCAACCAACACCTTATCAGGACGTTGCGTTGTTGCAGCGTTATCAAGGTATATGAGTGAAGGATCTTCCCGGAAGATTGGAAAGTCCTTCCTGACATCGGTATGTATCATCCCTTTCAAATTGCCGCCTTTTCTACCATTAACAAAATTTTCACCCGAATTTAACAAATTGAGAGCCTTCTTAGTTAACTTCAATACGTAAACTCTTATTATGCTCTACGATAATCACGGAAGAAAAATCAATTATGTGCGTCTCGCTGTCACAGATCGCTGTAATCTGAGGTGCTATTATTGCATGCCGGAAAATGGTATCGTATACATGAAACGCAAGGACCTTTTATCCTTTGAGGAAATGGAACGTCTGATGCGTATTTTCAGCGAACAGGGCATAACCAAACTTCGGATAACAGGCGGTGAACCGTTTGTCCGCAAGGGAATTATGGAATTCCTCGAAAAAATGTCCTCTATTCCCAAAATTGAGCAAATCCATATAACGACCAACGGAACTTTCACCAAGGATTATGTGAAACAGCTGGAGAATCTGAATGTTCATTCCATCAATCTGAGCCTGGACAGCCTGGACAGGCAGCGCTTCCTCGACATCACTCGCCGTGATATGTTTGATACGGTCATGGAAACGTTCCATACCCTGCTTGACAGTTCAATTCGCGTCAAGATCAATATGGTAGTCATGGAAGGCCGGAATATTGATGATATCCAGCCGATGCTCGAGCTTACGAAAAATCACAATGTATCTGTCCGGTTTATTGAGGAAATGCCGTTCAACGGCTCCGGCGGAAATGCTACGTTCTGGCCCATGAAGAAAATCCTGGATTTTATTCGTGAGCGTTATCCTGAAATTCAAAAATTACCGGATCCGGAGTCCTCCACATCACAGAATTATCAGATCCCGGGCCATAAAGGGTCGTTCGGAATTATTGCTGCCTATACACGCACCTTCTGCGGCACCTGCAACCGAATCCGCATCACGCCCCAGGGCACCCTAAAAACATGCCTGTATGATAACGGTGGATTGAATTTCCGCGATATACTTCGTTCCGGGGCGACAGATCAGGAAGTAGCGCAGACCCTGATCAATGCAATGGGAAACCGTTATAAGGATGGATTCGAAGCTGAAAAAGACCGGGGTGCCGCAAGCCCGGTGAGTGAATCCATGGCGACCATTGGAGGATGAATTAGTAGTCAGTCCCGAAGGGATCCCTTCGGGATAGTCAATAGTCAGTAGTCAGTAGTGGATTTGTTTTCTGCCGGACCGAAATGGGTACGGCGTAAAATGGCGAAGAGCATTTTATTAATTTGCACTAAAATTTCTTGCAGCTCATTAAAGTCATTTTGAGTTATATAACCTGTCTCGTACAAGAGATCCAGCCAATACAATGACTCTCGTGCTTCTTTGTAAGCAATAGACATTTTATTACTAAACTCTTTGCGTGAATAAGATCCGGTTGCTTCTGAAATATTTGCGCCGATAGAAGTTGAACTGCGAAGGAACTGCTTTGACATAATGAACTCCTTCTTTATAAGAAGTTGATTCTTGTAAACTCTCACCGCAGCAATAGCAAATTCCTTAGCTTTGATGCCTACTAAACTTTTATCTTGAATCATGCACAAATGTCATCGTTGGAACGGTCAATCCTCTTCCGTCTAAGAAACCCAACAACTACTGACTACTGACTACTGACTACTGACTACTGACTACTGACTACTGACTACTATAGTCTTCTTTCGTATCAATATCCCTCAATACATGATCTGTCATCATTTGCACCTGCACCACATGATCGCTGTGTGATTTAATAATGCCGCTGCATCCTTCCATTTCGGAATGCGCAAGAATCTCATCCATGTAAACGCCGGAGAAAATAACCGGATGACCTTTTTGACCATTGAACACAGGCAATGCGATTGCCATGGCATCCTGATTCAAGGCATTTAAAAAGGCCTTGCCTACAGACTCATATTCCTCCGGGGTTATATGCGGAAGATCACCCGGACAAATCATATAACCATCAACCTTACCTGCTGCCAACACGCCCGCCTGGATTGAGGTGGTCATGCCTTCCTGATACCTTGTGTTTTCAACAGTTCCAACCCCCAGTGAAGCAATATATTCATGGGTTACAGGATTGGTCACAACAATAAGTTTCTTAAACCCGGCGTCCTTCACCGAATCAATGACCTGTGCCACAATAGTTGATGATTTCCAGGGGAGCAACAGCTTATTTCCCCCTTCCATACGTGATGACCGGCCGGCTGCCAGAACAATGGCAGCAATTTCAGACATGCTGACGGTTCTTAACCCGTTCCATCTCTTCCGGTGTATTGACATTCGTTAGAATCTCCGGGCGGGGAATCTCGATTTCATGAATATCGCTGTTGATCAAAGCCTTTCTCGGACAGCTGTATCCATTGGCCAGGAAATGCAGCAGCCTGGGGTAGGCACGCGGCTCCCAAAGAGTAATCAGCGGTTCAGGAAAATCGGTATCCGGATTATGAAAGCAGGTTGCCACTTTACTTTCATCACGTTCATTAACCAGGAGCTGAATCGTCGCCGCATCCAGCAAGGGAATATCACAGGCAATGCAAAGCCATGCGGCATTCGGGTTTTCGCGGAATGCCGAAAGTATCCCGCCATAAGGCCCCAAACCTACGAAAGTGTCCCTGAGCGCAGGATAGGCGCTTTTGAAGTTCAGTTCCTCTCTTGTGGATATCCAAACCGAATTACAAATATCGGCCAGCAAATCAGCTGCATATTCCCGTTGTGGCTTGCCATGATAATCTATTTCTCCCTTATCCCGGCCCATTCGTAAACTCTGACCGCCCGCCAGGACAAGCCCGTTTATAACCGGACGACGGTTAAGGATATATTCCTTTACATGACGGCAGATCAGTCCAAACTGATCCCTTTTTACCACAGGTACCGCTTCATAATTCTCAACCGAATCTTTCAGGAAATCCCATGGCTCATCAATTCCCTCGGCGAGAACAAATAACACCACATTGGTAAGACGGTCCAGCTTTTTGCCCAGTGATTCCTTTTTATCAGGATGAATCAATACGATCTGATTGTCCCCTATAAAATGATTGCCATTGATCAGCAGCAAATCTGCAGATTGCAAATACGCCTTCAGCGAATATTCCATATGCTCATCGTGCTGAGCAATGGAATGAAAGTTGATCTTATCAGTATAGGAAACATTAAAGGGCAGATCCCCCTCGCCGGATCCATGGTCGGCATCCGCATAACCAATTCGAAAATCACCCCTCAGATCGCGTTCTATTGCAGCGGCAAGTTCCTGTATATATCCACAGGGAGCCCCGATCAGTGCCAACTCATTCCTGTGAAATTTTCCACCCACAGGTTTAATCAGAGCTGTATGTTTTTTATGTTCTTTCAAAGTCACGTTTCCCTCCTGTTTTCTTCATCAGTTTTGTTTCCCTGATTTCTATGTCATGTGAAAACCCTTTGCACATGTCGTATATGGTCAGCGCTGCAACAGAAGCTCCTGTCAGGGCTTCCATTTCCACACCTGTCCGACCGGTTACCCTGGCTGTACATGTAATCACAACTTCTCGTCGTTCATTGACTTCTATCTCCACCGTACAGTTATCCAGTCCGATAGGATGACACAACGGGATTAATTCACTCGTCCGTTTAGCACCCATGATACCCGCCAATATTGCAGTCTGAAAAACGGGGCCTTTTCGTGTATGAATTTCATCATTCTCAAGCCGATCCATGATCGCCTCATCGAGTACCACGACAGATTGTGCAACAGCTGTTCTGGCGGTACTTGATTTTTCGGAAACATCCACCATTCGCGGATCGCCCTCAGGACTTAAATGTGAAAATTCCTGTTTCATGATTTTCCGTATTCTTTTACCAAGTTAATCAATGAAACCAACAAAAACCTCAAAGGATGGTTTAGAATGATACTATTCGGTAATTTTAACTATGGAATTTTCCAAGGAAGAATGGATTCGCTACAGTCGGCATTTTAAATTACCGGGTTTCGGAAGTGAAGGTCAGGCCAGACTGAAGAACTCCCGGGTGCTGGTGGTTGGAACCGGTGGATTGGGAGCTCCCCTCCTGCAATACCTTACCGCCGCTGGGGTAGGAACGATTGGTATAGTCGATTTTGACCTTGTCGACAATTCAAATCTGCATCGCCAGGTACTTTTTACAACTGATGATATTGGGCGCCCCAAAACCATTGTCGCGCATGAACGCCTCAGGAAACTTAATCCGGATGTAAAATTCAACATATACAATGAGCGGTTGCAATCAGACAATGCAGAGCGCATTATTCAGGAATATGATATTGTAGCAGATGGAACTGATAATTTCCCTACCCGATACCTGGTTAACGATGCATGCGTCCTGTTCAATAAAACCAATGTTTATGCTTCCATTTACCAGTTTGAGGGACAGGTAAGTGTTTTTAATCAATTGATGGAAGATGGCAGCCGTGGCCCGAATTACCGTGACCTCTACCCTACACCACCACCGCCCGGGATGGTACCCAGCTGTGCTGAAGGGGGTGTCCTTGGTGTGCTGCCCGGTATCATTGGTTCATTACAGGCTTCAGAGGTGATCAAGGTTGCTGCTGGTATCGGAGAAACATTATCCGGCCGATTATTTTTAATGGATGCGCTAAGTTTTACAACCAGAACACTTAAGATCAGGAAAGATCCGGAAAATCCGTTGAATGGAACGAAACCAACCATCAAAGAATTGATCGATTACGAGGAATTTTGTGGATTGAAGGAAACTCCGGTACCGGGGATATCCGTCGATGAACTGGCGGAATGGAAAAAATCAGGCAAACAGATTCAGTTAATCGACGTGCGTGAGCCAGAAGAATATGAACTGGCCAATCTTGGCGGGCTCCTTATTCCTCTTTCAATGATTGAAAAGAACCTGGACAAAATACCTAGGGATAAAACTGTGGTAGTGATGTGCCGCAGCGGTAAACGGAGCCAAACCGCTATTCTCAAATTAGCGTCCCATGGTTATAAAAACCTCCTGAACCTTGATGGCGGGATTTTGGCATGGAAGAACAAGCATAATCCTGATTTACTCGTAATCTGATTATTGTGATCGGCGTAAATCAATTGTATGCCGGGAGGTAAGCCAAAATACGTGGTTCTGAAAATAGGTAGCTTCGGTATTTACAGCCCCGTATTGATAATTATATGACAATCCAACTGTCCAGTTGGAAGGCAACCGAAAAGACGGTCCGACAATAAACCGGTTCTGATCGAATGCATTGTAAATGATATCTTTACCAGTGTTCAGAAAAATTTCATCGCCAATATTCAGCAATAATGCCTGTCCGTTACTGCCAAGAGATGTGATAAAGATGTTGAATTGCAGCGCATATCTAAACCTCCAGCTGAAACGGTTTAAGTCGTTGATATTATTATGAAAAAAACGTTCTTCCAGGCGAAAGCGATGCGAAAAACCCGATTTGCCAAGCGGAATGCGATGATTGATCTCCTGGTATATCCGAAACTCGCGGACAGAAATATCATCATCCAGAAATAAGCCTCCATAAGCGATCCCACCACCAATTTGAACATTGCTTAGCAGCTGATATAACAAACCCATTCGGACAAGATATTGGGATTTTTCAGAAAGGCCGTCTCTCCACCTGAAACCTCCATCAACAGCAGCGGTAAACCCGTTGCCCAGACCGAACTGCTGATAATGTTGTACCCATTGCTGGTTGCCGCGTATGATGGTCTTTTCCTGCCCCAGCGCCATCGCAGAAATGAGCATAAAGATCACGGTAAAATTTTTAATCAATTCCTTCCCGAATAATAAGTCACAAAAATAGTTTTAAATTAAAGTTCCCAAATGTATCACAGCTAAAAATACATGATGCGTCTTTTCATTGCGCTGTTTTTTCTTATTTCATTTTGTGGGTGTGGTCCGGATAAAACAGACACACTCTACATAGCAACGGCAGCGAATGTACAGTTTGCCATGGAAGAGCTTACAGCAGAATTTACAGAATTCACCGGCATTCAGTGTGAAATAATCATTGGCTCCTCGGGAAAGCTCATGGCGCAGATCAGGGAGGGTGCTCCCTTTCACGTTTTTGTATCGGCAGATATGAAATATCCTCAGACACTTTTCGAAGATAACCGAACTACCGGGCCCCCAATAATCTATGCAAAAGGGGGGCTTGTGCTATGGTCTTTGGATTCGGCCGTATCATTGTCCATCAAGGATCTGGAACAACCTGGTATAAAAAAAATTGCGATGGCAAACCCCCTCACCGCACCCTATGGCAGGGCCGCAATGCAGTCAATGAACTATTTCAGGACTTATGAAAAGGTCTCAGAAAAGCTGGTTTACGGTGAAAGTATTTCACAAACCAACCAATTCATTCTTTCTGAAACGGCCCAGATCGGTTTTACCGCCAGGTCTGTTGTGCTTGCCCCTAAAATGAAAAACACGGGTTTTTGGCAGGATGTGGATCCCATTTCCTATTCACCCATTGATCAGGGCATTGTCATAATTAATTCTGATGAGGAGCACATAAAGTCTGCCGAAACATTTTTAAAATTCCTGATGAGCCCTGAATCACAGGAAATCCTGAAACGCTTTGGTTATATTACAGATGATATCAAATGAACCGGATCCAGGCGACAATAACTGAAGTAACCAGCAGCGGCAACCTGTCAATTGTTAAACTCACCGCATCAGACATTCCCTTGTCAGCGGTAATACTTGATACGATTGAGACATCACCCTTTGCACAGGTTGGCAATACGATATTTGTTCTTTTCAAGGAAACGGAAGTTACCATTGCAGATTCCGCGACCGTACGCATCAGTCTTCGTAATAGGTTCCCCGGAGAAATCATGGAATTGGATTCAGGAAAATTACTTACCCGGCTACAGTTGAAAACACCTGCCGGACTAATACGTGCACTTATCACAACCGAATCAGCCAATGAATTGGGATTGGCACCAGGTCAGAATGTCGTGGCAATGATCAAAACCAATGAATTAATGCTTTCCGAATGATCGAATGGGGACCCATAGTGCTCACTTTTCAGCTGGCCCTGGTTACTACCGTGCTACTGTTGATCGTATCAATACCCCTTGCCTACTGGCTTTCCGAAACAAAGAGCAGGATCAAGCCTGTTCTGGAAACTTTGGTGAGCATGCCGCTTGTACTCCCTCCCACGGTCCTGGGTTTTTACCTGCTTGTTGCATTTAGTCCGTCCAATGCTTTCGGTGAATGGCTTGATCAGAATTTTGGTATTCAGCTGGTATTCTCTTTCGAAGGGCTGGTGGTCGCATCAATGATATACAGCCTTCCATTCATGGTTCAGCCTATTCAGTCCGGTCTTGCCGCACTTCCTTCCTCCCTGCGGGAAGCCTCCTATATCATGGGCAAATCGAGGATGACAACACTCTTCAAAATCCTTCTCCCTAATATCCGTCCGGCATTACTCACGGGTATCGTTCTGGCATTTGCCCACACCATCGGTGAATTCGGAGTGGTTCTGATGATCGGCGGAAATATTCCGGATAAAACACGGGTTGCTTCGATCGCAATTTATGATAAAGTTGAAAGCCTGGATTATGCTGCCGCCAATGCATATTCAATATTCCTATTTGTGGTCTGCTTTTCAATCCTCCTCCTGGTATACACCATCAACAGGGGTAAGCTTAAATTCCTCAGATCATGATTCAAATATCTGTCCGAAAACCGCTTCATTCCGCTTCTGATGAACTCATTCTCGATGTGGACCTGTCCCTGGAACCAGCAAAAATAATTGCGCTATATGGACCTTCCGGGGTAGGCAAGACATCATTGCTCAGAATGATCTCAGGTCTCATGCAACCTGAAAGCGGACGTATTATCGTCAACGGGGAAACATGGTTTGATAGCAACGGCAGGGTCAACCTGAAACCACAAAAGAGGAAGGTGGGATTTGTGTTTCAGGATTTTGCGCTTTTCCCAAATCTTACGGTCGAGGGCAACCTGATGTACGGTTTGCCGAAGGGATCTGACAGGGAAATTGTCAGGGATCTGCTGGAGCGATTTGAACTTCAGAATTTAAAGGATCGGAAGCCCGAATTATTATCCGGAGGACAGAAGCAACGGGTAGCCCTTGCCAGAACCCTGGTTCAGCAGCCGGCTCTTCTGTTACTCGATGAGCCCCTATCTGCGCTGGACCATGCGATGCGAAGGAATCTGCAGGATTATATCCGCAGGATCAACGAAGAACAAAATTGCACGATCATTCTGGTGAGTCATGACATCTCTGAAATATTCAGGACCGCACATCTCGCAGTCGTTTTAAACGAGGGAAAAGTTGAAAGTTTTGGCGCACCCCATGAAGTCTTCTCCCAAAAACGCGTCAGTGGAAAATTCCGGTTTACAGGAGAGATCTTAACGATCCGAAAAGAAGATGTAATCTATGTCGCAGAAGTACTCATTGGAGCAGACATCATTAAGGTTGTGCTCGACCCATCTGAAATATCCAATGTATCCGTTGGTGACAAGGTTCTGGTAGCATCCAAAGCTTTCAATCCGATTATTCAGAAAATCGATTAATCCATCAGTGTGCTTTCCAGTTCTTCAAGGGACTTCCCCTTTGTTTCGGGCATAAACCTCAACACGAAAATCAGCTGAAGAATCATCATAATGGTGAAGAAAAGAAATATCGGACCGCCTCCGAATGCACTTGCCAGTCCCGGAAATACATTGGCAACAATGGCTGCCATGATCCAGTGCGTAAAGCTACCCAGTGACTGGCCCTGCGCGCGCACCTCATTAGGGAATATCTCAGAAATAAACACCCAGATAACCGCCCCCTGCGACATGGCGAAAAAGGCGATATAGGTAAACAGGAAGAAGGGCACACCTTCAAAGGATTCGAGGTAGAATGATCTGGCGACCAGGCCCAGCATCACGATCAATCCCAATGTGCCTATCATCATCAATTTTTTTCGCCCTGTTCTGTCGATAAGAACAATACCCAACATGGTAAAGATAAGGTTGGTAATACCAACTCCCGCAGTGGAAAGAAGCGCGGATCCCGCTTCAAGTCCGGCCATTTCAAAAATCCTTGGCGCGTAATAAATAATTGCGTTAATGCCCGCCATCTGGTTGAAAAAGGCAAAAGCAACGGCAAGTAAAATGGGCACAATGTACCTGGAAGAAAAAAACACTGGTTTCGCTTTCGCAATATTGGATTCATGACTCGTGATAATGGCCTGTATTGATTCATCCACATGTGCCGGATCCAGTTTTTGAAGGATTTCGCGAGCCTCCATTCGTTCGTTCTTTTTAATGATCAGCCAGCGTGGACTCTTCGGAACGAACGTCACCATGATACAATATATGAATGCCGGAATCGCTTCAACGCCAAGCATCCATCGCCAGGCCTGTTCCCCCATATCACTCAGCAGATAATTTGAAATGTATGCAACCACTATGCCCAGCACAATATTGAACTGAAATAATGCCACAAGGGTACCTCGTGATTTGGCCGGAGAGATTTCCGAAATATACATGGGAGCCGCCACCGAAGATGCGCCCACTCCCACACCACCAATAAAACGGAAGATCATGAAAGAGACGATTTCCGGCGCAAGCGCTGACCCCAGCGCAGAAACCAGGTACAGAATACCCACCCAAATCAATGTTTTCTTTCGTCCTATAGCATTGGCAGGAATCCCGCCAAACAATGCGCCCAGTACCGTTCCGTACAATGCAATGGCCACTGCCAGTCCGTTCTCAAAATCAGACAACTGCCATAAACGCTGGATATCCTGCTCTGCCCCTGAGATAACTGCCGTATCGAACCCAAAAAGGAACCCTCCCAAAGCGGCGACTATGGCACTCAGAAAAACGTAGCGATTGAATTTCATAGAAAACTGGTCAGGTGGATCATCGCAGTTTAGCATAATTTTTTTGAATTTCAATACTCATGCAGCCGGCAATTTCTTTCGGAAGCGGCATGCATAATTACCTCAACGGGAAATAAGTCGAAATAAGGATTTAATGAACGGAAGACTTCTGAACGATGAAATAATCCTGAGGTCATCGGTAAGTCCGGTTTCTTCATCAAGGAATCTGAAAATCAATTCCGGTGGGTTTTTCTGGTACATATCGCTGAATATTTCCTCGCCTAATTCATTCTGATTGTAAAGTACGCCTAAAAAAACAGAATCATAGAAACGAAATTTTCCAGACCCGATCCCATCAGTTGGATTGCGCCCCGCCTTGACGTTCTCAACAATTCGACGCACATACCTGCCGGAATTTTTAAATGAATAGCCGGATGAAGCCTTTACCCATCCACCGGCAGTGCCAATTCGGATATGGTTAGGTGTGTTGATTCGATCGAACGGATAATCAGACATCGGAATAATCCCGTGTTCAACATCAGTGATTTTGTAATCCGTTAGTTTCAGACATTCCTGAATGTACTGAACCAACATTTCCTCGTACTCATGTTCCGCGAGCAAGGCAGGAGAGAATAATGTAAACTCTACCAGGGCTTTCGTTTTTGAAAACGGAAGGATGTAGGTAAAGCTTGTTGATTCAGGCCATTTCTTCCTGAAATCCATCATAACAAAGGCTTCGGGATCGAATATTTCCTCTTCGGTTTCAATCACCCATCCGGTAAAGTGCTGCAACAGGCGGATCGATGAATCATCTTCTTTGTAAAAATCAGGATGTATACGGCTGTCAAAAACGGTTTTTACCAGGTAGGTTCCATTACCCGTGATTTTTACAGGCCCTGAGCCTGAAATTTCCTGCACCTCATCCTGAATCCAGGTAAATCCGGAATTGTCCTGCAAAGCTGCCTTTGCATATGCATAAAAATCCGATGCCCTGAGCATCTTATAGGTATAGGACGATAAGTCAAGATCAAGGCATTTCTGATTGGTATTGAAGGCAGCCTTTTTCCAGGATCGGAAAACAATTTCATCATATAAGCCCGGGCCTTTCTCCCAGAAACACCAGGTCCGGTCATTGGATTCTTTTGGATCCTTCTCAACAATCAGGATGGATTTGTCAGAAAAAAAAGGATCGTTCGCCATTGCCATTGCCAGCTGAAGCCCTGCCGCTCCGGCGCCTACAATGGCAAAATCATAAATCACATCAGACATAGATACACGTGAAAAGAATCAATTGGATCGTGTAAAGATGTAAACAAAATATAAAATGGCCTATTAATTTACGGGATGGATCAGTCTGTTCTGTGAAGCACCAGTTTCAGGTGCTGCACATGATGGGTTGGCAGTCCTTCCAGGATCAGCCAGTTCTCACTCAGCGACATTTGCCAGGTGCTCGCATAGGGCTCAATACTGCGTTCACCATGAAGGTCGGTTATTTCAGGCTGCCAAAGTTTCATCACACTGGATTTTATAGTCCATTGACCTGTCATTTCGCCGCTTTCAGCATTCAGCATGGCCTTATAGGTACCGTCACCCTCGAAAATGATATGGGCTCCTTCTGCGGGTTTCTGACTGATTCCACTCGAATAAACCTCCTCAAGTGCCCAGTACCCCTCCAGCTCCTTCTTTTCCTTAACCGAAGAAGAGCATCCCATTATGAACCATGAAAAACCTAAAACTGCAAGTAGAACTCCTCGCCTCATAGATCAGCTTTCGACTTTTTTTACCGCATCAAGAAATATTTTCATTTCATCCTTCGTGCCCAGACTTACGCGGCAATACGGACTGCCCCCGATCTGCAACGTACGGATCTGCACGCCTTCATCCCTCATATCCCGCAGGAATTCAGAACCACCACTTCGTATGGGGAATATCATGAAACTCGTGTATGATTTAACAGGATCAAATCCCAGACCTTTAAGTCCATTAAATGTGAACTCCCTGATTTCATTATGCGTTCTCCGGCAATTATTCACATATTCCGTATCCTTTAAACTAGCCCTAGCCGCGGCAATCGATGTATTTGCAATGCCCATGCCGGTAAACGAAAGTCGCGCGATTATTTCAAGGGTTTCCGGCTGACCGACAATATAACCAATTCGCAGACCTGCCATCCCGTGAATCTTGGAGAAGGTCCGCGCAACAATTACATTTTTACCCCTTTTCACCAGTGCAACGGTTGTTTTCCCGGTACCCGGCGCCAGGAATTCCATATATGCCTCATCCACGAAAACAGGGACCCGGGCAGAATTTCGATCACAGAAATCGAGTAAATCATCCGCATCGGTCAGTGTACCGGTCGGATTATTAGGATTACAAACATAAACCATCTTTGTGGAGCTATCCACCGCATTTGACATGGCTTCCAGATCATGGGACCAGTCACGGCGCAGGGGAATATTCCGCCACTCCGCACCCACCGCTTCGGCTACACTGATCAGCGTCATAAAGGTTGGATCGGCAGAAACCAGGTTGCCTCCGTTCATGAAAAATGCCATTCCGCATTTCTCCAGAAAATCAGTTGAGCCGGGCCCGATCAGTATGTTATCGCTTGATACACCTTCATGGGCCGCAATTTCTTCCTTCAGGGATTCGATGGCCTTCCAGCCATACAGATTCCCATGAGTCATCTCTTCGCCAAGGGCCTTTAAGGCATTGGGTGAAGGCCCGAACTTATTTTCATTGGAATTCAACCTGGCACGAACAGGAATATCCGGTTTATCCTCAGGCAATACAAATTCCTTGTAGAGAGGTGAATAATCAAGGCGGCCTTTGCTTACCAAACGGAGAGGTGCCCGTTCACCATGTGAGGCGAAGGGTAATACAGAGATACCGCCCGCAGTAAGGAGGCCTGTTTTAAGAAGTTGACGGCGGTTCATGGATGTTTTCATAATTGACAGGTTGAGTTCTGAAGTTACAGAATATTTTCTAATTTGAGGATACCATTATGAAAGCAGAAGACATTCAAATCAGAAAATTCCTGAAACCGGGCGACATCGGATATATCATTTACTTGCATGGAAAGATCTATGGTGAGGAATATGGTTACGGAATGGGATTTGAAGGCTATGTTGCAGAATCGATGGCAGAATTCTGCCGGCAGTTTGATCCTGCCAGAGGAGGAGTCTGGGTTTGCGAGCATGAAGATCGTATGGTCGGTTTCCTGTCATTGGTAAACCGTGACGACAAAGCACAGCTGCGGTATTTCCTGCTGGAAAAGGAATATCGAGGACTTGGTCTGGGAAACAGACTTATGAATGATTTCATGAAACTTCTTCATGAAAAAAATTATCAGCAGGCATACCTGCTAACTTCCGATGACCTGCCTGCTGCGGCAGCACTTTATATGAAGCATGGCTTCACACTCACATCCGAGGAACCAAGTGATGTGTTTGGTAAAAAGATCATGTTACAGCGATATGAATTAGACTTGAGGAATAAATAATGATGAACGGATTACTGAGAATATCTGCATTTCTGCTGCTGGCAACCGCCTGCAATACAGCACCTGTTTCAGAAATACAAAAGATCAATACCAGCGAACTGCTGGAAATGATGGATAAAGAAAATGACCTGGTCATTATTGATGTTCGCACCCCGGCAGAAACAGCACAGGGAACTATTCCAGGATCTATTCAAATTGACTGGCAGGATTCGGAATTCAATAACAATATAGCTGATCTGGATCCGGAGAAACCCGTTGTGGTATACTGCGCCAGCGGATTGCGCAGCGCGCAGGCTGCGCAAGTCCTTCACTCAGCAAATTTCAAAAGAGTGTATGATTATTCCGAAGGATATTATGGGTGGTTAAATAACAACTAAATCCATCCTGGTCCAATTGGAATACCAAAGAGATTTATAAACGGACAAACTATTATTTCCTGTTCTTCCCAAGCTGAAATAATAATCCGATTCCCAGCGAATTGAAACTGCTCTTGCCCTCAGAATCACCGCCACCATCAGCAGCCACAGAGTGATAAAAGACATTTACCTCAACGGCATTACCAAAATCTATACCACCCACCAGGCGCCAGTAAAACCCACCATCGATTCCCTTGTTCACTCCAAAGCCATATCCAAAATCCGGACCGAACGTAATAAATTTAAACAAGGTGATCCGCACTGCGCCGGCAACAGGAATAAACTGGGCATTATCAAAATCCACATCCGTTCCGGCAATATCAACCGTTTTGCCGAAATAATTAACAAACCCGGTTGTAACTCCAAATTTCAGAAAGCCGTCGGGATTATGACCGAACATATAGTACAAATCCGCCCCAAGCGTAAATGAATAGAAATCAGAAACATCCCCAACGGGAACACCCAGTTGGGCACCAAACTTTATCTGGGCATTAGCGGTGGCGGATATGGCACATATGCAGGCAATCATTAGAAGCTTTTTCATTGTTTTGCTCTTTTAACTCTGTTAATAGTAAGTTACAAAAGAAATCTTAATAAAAATCACCAATAGAGATTAGTTAATTCATCTTTCGAATAAGCATAAAACAAAAAACCCCGCCGTTTGGCGGGGTTAAACTTAAGGGGGTTCTTTTTACTTTTTTCCCCCAATCTCAAACAGTAAATTGAGGCCAAAAGCTCCGTAGTTAAAATTGGAATCTCCCGTGCTGCTCACAGAAATCGAGTAATAAAATGCATTCAGTTCTATCACATTCCCTAGGTCGATACCTGCATTCGCTCTCCAGTAAAACCCACCGTCATTACCTTCATTCAACCCAATTCCATACCCGACGTCCGCGCCGGCAGTGAGTGTACTGAGAATCACAAAACGCAACGCACCTGCAACAGGGATGAATTGAGCATTATCAATTTCAGTTGGCGTACCGACAATATCAACTTCATCCCCGATGAAATTAATAAAACCAGTTGCTGGTCCAAAATTCAGAAATCGATCAGCATTACCAAACATGTAGTACGCATCTACACCCCATACAAAACTGTAAAAGTCACTTGCATCTCCAGCAGGAAGTGCAACCTGAGGTCCCACCTTAAACTGGGCCTGTGCTGATGCAAACACAAAAGACATCAGCAGAATAGTTAATAGTTTCTTCATAATTGTTATTGGTTTTTACTAAAAATCGAAAAACCAGACAAATTGTTTTCTTTTGATAAAAAAAAGGATCGAAAAATTCGATCCTTTTTCATTTATATTCCAGTCAATATTAATCCAGCGAATTGATCCAGGTAGCGATTTTCAGTACATCCTCTTCCGGGACATGCGGCATGGGCGCCATTGGAGTCGCATAATCAGGCCAGTTCTGGGGCTGCGGATTATACACCAGTTCCTTGATTTTGGCGTTCGTATAATTCCGTTTTGCAATATCCTTCCATGCGGGTCCTACCTGCTTACTGTCTTTTCTGTGACAGGCGGAGCACGTCCACTTGTCCAGCAGTACTTTGATCTCAGCATCGGTAGGCACGGCTGCAACAGCCACAGTAGCGGCAGGTTTAACTGCGCGGTCTGGTGATGTGGTCTTTGAAACCGGCAACGCTGCCTTCTTTTCTTCCGCTTTTGCCTCAACTGAATTGTAAGTACTCAATTCAGATGCCGATAATTTTGGCCCGGTTGGAATATTGTTCAACGTATAATAGACTTCCTTGTGCAGGAGTGGCTGACCGCTTTTCGAACGCAACCCGTCCATGATGATCCGGTGTACATAATACTGCTTCGGATTTTCAACAACCAGTCGCAACGAAAGGCCATCATCAGCCACCTTTACACCGGCAAGATCCATATTGGTCATGTCAACCGGCGGACTTCCATAAACAGGATGGTATTTGAAAATAAAGCTCTGCACATAGAAAGACGCAAGGTCTTTTGCAGTTTCAGGATCAACAGGTTCGGTAAATGTAATCTCGAAACCATCAGGCCGTGCATATACTTCCTTCATTTCAAAAGGCATTTTCCCGGTGTATACAAGACGCTGAAGACCTTCTGATGCCTCACCGGCAGAACCCCAGCCACGGTTGGTTTCACCTACAAATAAGGATCCGTCATTCGCCCAGGCCATCCTCAGAACACCCGACTGAAATCCACTACGGAAGTCCCATGCAGCGCCCTGGTATTCGCCATTTACCTTCTCCATGAAAACACGCATGATCTTGGATTGTCCCTGATCTCCTATGAGGACCTGGCCGGAAAATGCGCCAAATGTTCCCTCCGGAATTACCTGGATATCAGAATTTGAAATTCCCAGGACACCATGGGGCAACCAAACGGCTGGCAGCTGAAGTTCAGGGAATTTCTCCTTCACTTCATACAGTGTGATGTAATCTTCTTTCATCACATTTTCAGGCTTGATATAACGTCCGTTCTCATCTCTTTTCTGCCTTGGGTCCACGACGGCGTAAAGTTCATCCGTCGTAATATGAACAGGTGATTTTTCATTGCCGGTCCATCGTAACCCCGCAGGGTGACCAATGAATGCTCCTTTCTTTACATGCCAGATTGCACCTGATCCTACCCAGTCCCCCTGATTGTCGGTATAGAAAAACTCTCCGTCGATCATCCCAAGTCCCGCAGGTGATCGCATACCTGTTGCCCAGGGTTCCATTTTTCCATCGGGTGAGATCTTCATGGTCCATCCCCGCCATGGCACACGGCTTTCGCCCCTCCACCACTCTTCATCTCCAAAAGCAACATTGCCTGTGACAAACATTGATCCGTCCGGCGCAAATTTCGGCCCGAAACTATACTCGTGATAATGTCCTGATAATGGCCAGGCATAGACCGTTTCAAACACATCCGCTTTGCCATCAAAATTGGTATCTTCAAGTCGTGTGAGTTCACTGCGCTGGGCACAATAGAATGATCCATCACGGTATACCAAACCCAGCACTTCATGTAAACCGGAGGCAAACAACCTGAAATAGGGCTGTGGGCTGGTCGGATTTTCAATGATATACACATCCCCGCGCCGGGTGGCTACAGCCAGATTCCCGTTCGGCATCATTGTAAGGCCGCCAACTTCCAGCAGCGTTCCTTCAGGGGCGGGAACTTTTACAATGCGGTAATAATCGTCTTCGGGGTTTTCCTGTGCATATGGTTTACCCGTAATGGCTACCATTGCTGCCGTGAAAAGAAGTACCGCTATTTTTTTAATATGCTTATTCATACCCATTAAAATATTATCTGATAACTGAAACTTGGCTGCGCAGGAACCTGCAATACCATGGTGCCGTCGGGCATGCCCTGTATTGTGCCCGCGGCATCTCCTGTGGTACGTATAAAATAGTTACCATCCACACGATATATGCCTTTATCAACCTCCTTGATGCTGCTGCCATGTGCAAGCCGAATCTGATATCCATTTCCTAATCCTTCGGTTTTGATCGTTCGGTTCAATCCGCCGCCGTCAGCTGCAGACACGATCTCATCCGATACTTTCCCTCCGAATACATCATACATGAATACAGGTGTGGTAGGACCTTCCAACCGGTACCCGCGGGGCCTGTAAGAGGTCCCTGTCGTATCAGAACCCCAGTTCCCCTTACCTACTATCAGGTTATTTCCATCCAGCATGGTCACAGCCCCGAGCGGCCTTGCCGAACCATCCCCTCTGTTATCCCACATGGGAGTGGCATTCATGAAGTCTCCATGCCAGCCTTCCACAATGGCACCATGATCCATGTCATACGTATAATGAATACCTGCCTCGGTACCCACTGAGACCGCACGGATCAGCCTGGTTCCACCGGGGATATCCACAAAACTCCTGTGAACCGCGGGTGCATGCACGTATATCTGGCTGGAGGCGGTCACCATATTTACATTTTCATCATGGAAGCTTTTCCATCGTATACCCGGACCTTTCGTAGCAAAGCGCAACCCTGTGGCAGCCCAGTCATAAAGTTTTCCATATAATAACTCGAAATCGTGCTCCCCTGCTGAAAGACTGGCTTTCCCGTCACCACCCCACTCACGCACGGCGATCACTTCGTTCCCATCAATCATCAAACGACCTGCGCCACCATTGAACATGGCGCCAAAATCATACTCTCCGGCAGTTTTTATATCCAGTTTTCCGGTATAACGTAAAAGGAAGGGTCCCTTTACCGTATTTACAGCCGGTGTCATTATTTCCGCACTTCCGGATGCGACAGGTTCGAGTGTTGACAAATCCGGCACCTCGGTGAACAAGCCCTTATACACTTCATATGTCATTTCGGTAATTTCCGGAACCGGGTTATCAAAAGTTGTGATCTTCATGTTGCGAAAAGCAATCCTGCCATGATCACCCTGGATCCTGATCGGGCCTTCCGCAGATTCTGCTCCCCACGCACCGCGGGTCGGACCGGAAAGTTCCACATCATTCTGGATCTCTACTCCATTCAGTGTTATGCTTAAAATTCGGGCATTGGCAATCTTTTCACCAGCCGCATTGAATTTCGGTGCCTGGAAAGAAATATTCATTTCCTGCCACAGACCCGGTGCCCTGCTGGCGTTCTGCCTCGGCGCACGGCCTTCATATCCGGATTGCTCCTCCTCTATCCAGCGCTCATAAATCCCGCCATTATCGGCGGAAGTGGGATTCTGTTTCTTCCAGCTGTCCAGCAGCTGAATCTCATATCGCCCCTGCATATACACGCCGGAATTGGAGCCGGGGAACATCATATATTCGAATGAAAGGTCAAAGTCTCCATACTCCCCGCGGGTTCTGATATCTTCCCCCTTATGTTTCTTTGACGGCAGGTTTACAAAAATCCCATCCCCTTTCTCCAGATCATATGAACCATCGAGGGGATTTACCACGATCCCGCCTGCTTCTTCCCAGCTTTTGGATGGATTTTCAAAATCTGCCAGGGTCAGCTGTTTTTCCTGCCCATAAAGTCCCGTGCCAATCAGCAAAAGCACTGGCAACAGTTGTAAATAACGTTTTATCATAAATTAAGAAATTTTTGCGCCTGCTTTTTCGAGTAATGCCTTCGTTGCACGAATACCTTCGAATTCAGACAATTCATTGCCCTCATACTCAACATCAATCCAGCCGTTAAAACCGGAATCTTTGATGATCTGCATCATCCTGTAATAGTCAATCTCCGTTTCATTGCCCTCGGCATCAAAGTTATGGGTCTTGCCGCTTACACCTTTCGCATAAGGCATTAGCTGTTCAACACCTTTATACATGTCGTAGGATTCCTCACAACCTTCAGGACCCCGCTTGATGCAGAAATTTCCCAAATCCGGGAGAGTGCCGCAATAAGGTGAATTTACACGCTCCATAACTCCACTAAGCCAGGTTCCGTTGGAGCTGTACCCGCCGTGATTTTCAACGATCACATTGATCCCTTCCTTTGCTCCGTACTCGGTAAGCCTTCCAAGGCCATCAACCGCTGCATCAGCAACCTCCTCCGCAGTACCGTTTCCGGCAGCATTCACGCGGATTGAATGACATCCAAGATATTTTGCCGCGTTGATCCATTTATAATGGTTCTCAACAGCCTTGATCCGTTCTTTCTCGTCAAGATTTCCCAATTGTCCTTCGCCGTCACACATGATGAGCAGGTTCTGGACATCATTATCTTTGGCGCGCCGGATCAGCCCGTTAAGGTATTCGGTATCTTCGGCCTTGTCTTTGAAGAACTGATTTACATATTCCACGCCGCCAATTCCAAATTCCTGACGGGCAATAATTGGAAAATCGATCGGCTTGATATCACCCATCAATACTGATGAGGGATCTTCCTGCATCATTTCGCCAAATTTCTGCCATCCAAGTTCAAAGCTTTTTCCAAAATAACTCTTATGGAGTGACCACTGCGCTAGTGATATCTTGAAAAATAATTCGGGTTCGGCTACTTCTTCCATCTCTTCCTGATCTATATCTTCCTTGTTTCCAGGAGTTTTGTTACACGCTGCAAGTATTGATGATGCACCGGCATATAATCCCAGTGATCCGAGACCAAGAGTCCTCGTAAAATGTCTTCTTTTTATTGTCATGATGATATCATTGGTTGAAGGGCAAAAGTTAACGAATTCCCATCATTTTTTGAGTAAATTCACAAAAATCGATGAAGTTAACCTATTTATGAATGAACGGAAAACAGCGGTTATAACTGGTGCAAACCGCGGTATCGGACTAGAGATTTGCCGACAACTTGGACAAAAAGGATTTCATGTTATTCTTACAGCGCGTTCCGAAACCGCGGGCCTCAGGGCGCGAAATAAACTCATGGAGGAAGGGCTTCATGTTTCATTTTATACTCTTGATGTGAGCAATGAATCATCGATCCGGCAATTCGCATCCAGGTTTGATGAAGACGAAAGAACAGTGGATGTCCTTGTGAATAATGCCGCGATCTATTACGATACGGAACACGAAGCTTCAAATCCCGATTTTGAGCTGGTGGATGCCGCATTGCAAACCAATGTTATCGGTCCCTGGAAATTAACCACGGCACTCCTTCCATGCCTGTTGCGCTCCTCGGCCGCGCGAATCGTGAATGTTTCGAGTGAAGCTGGAGCCATTAGTCAGATGGGCGGTGGCACCCCGGCATACAGCATGTCAAAAGCTGCGTTGAATGTGCTTACCATTAAGCTGGCGGCAGAGCTGCGTGATAGTGGAATCAAGGTCAACTCGGTATGCCCCGGATGGGTTCGCACTGATATGGGTGGTCCGGGTGCACCCCGAAGTGTCGCCCAGGGGGCCGCGGGCATCGTCTGGGCCGCTACACTTGAAAAGGATGGCCCTACCGGTGGATTTTTTCGTGACGGGCAACCAATTTCATGGTAGAAGTGCCGTTACATTATAAAACTATCGTGTATTTGATATATTTGCCGCTATGAGCTGGTTGTACGGTCTGAGTCTGACGGATAAAATTCTTATTGCACTGTTTGTAGTGTTATACGGACTGTATTTCTTTCGTCTGATTGTGATCAGTCGAAAATTGCCCACACGCTTCAATGGAATAATGTTCAAGTTCTTCCTCCGGTCACTATATTTCATGCTACTCATTATATCACTGATCGGCCCGTCATTCGGCGAATCCAAGCGGGAAGTAAAAAGTGTAGGCAAAGATATTTTCCTGCTGGTAGACCTTTCAGAGTCTATGGAGGCAAATGATGTTCAGCCAACCAGGCTTGCGAAAGTTAAGTTTGAATTGAAAAATATTGTCGAAGCATTCAATTCAGACCGGATCGGAATCATTATTTTTTCATCGGAAGCCTTTATGCAGGCACCCCTCACCTACGACCAGAATGCACTAAACCTATTTATTGAAACTCTGAATACAGGCCTCGTTCCAAATGCCGGTACCGACTTCGGCCCTCCGATGCGCATGGCGCTTGATAAACTTCAGGATGACGATTCTCCGGTAACGCAGCAAAAATCTAAAATTATCATCCTTATTTCCGATGGTGAAGATTTCGGGGAAGATACTTCTGAAGAGGTGGATAAAATAGAAACGGCCGGAATTCGTTTATTTACGTTGGGCGTAGGCACCGAAAAGGGAAGCAAAATCCGTACACGTTCGGGCTTTAAAAAGGATCGTGAGGGCAACGACGTTGTAACACGCCTCGAAAGTAAGTCGCTCAGGAAACTCGCGAGCGACACCGACGGCAAATATTTTGAGATAAATGCAACCAGAAATGATGTTTCACGGTTAATAAATACGATCAACTCCATTGAAGGGGAAGTGCGGGACACACGGCAGATCGATGTATCGGCCAATCGGTTTTATTATTTCCTCATTGCCGCCCTGGGTTTGATATTGGTGGATATTTTCACCAGCTTTAGAACTGTTAGAATATGAAATATATCATTGCATTCATATTATTGGTAATGCCGCTGAGCGATCTCGACAAGATCGCCACTGTGAATAAGCATAAGAAAGAAGCGCGTGAAGCGTACAATAATGGTGATTATGCAACAGCGTTATCCCACTACCGATACCTGATCGATTCACTGCAGGTGGAAGAACCGGAGGTAATGCTGAATATGGCCAATACACTGTATCAGCTGAAAGATACGACCAGAGCCATCGAAAGGTATGCTTCCCTGTATGATACCCCGGATAAGACCGTACGTTCAGTAGCGAATCAGCAGTTGGGTGTTGTCTATAATAAAATGCTTCAGAAGCCAGAAATGGCCCTTGAATATTTCAAACAGGCATTAAAGGATGACCCAACCAATGAAGATGCCAGGTATAATTATGAATTGCTGAAGAAGGCCCTGAAGGATAAGGAAAAGCAGGAACAGGATCAGGAGGATCAGCAACAGGATAAAAAAGAGCAGCAACAGAAGGACAAACAGGAGCAGGATCAGCAGGACCAGCAACAAAAGGATTCTGAACAGGAACAAAAACAGGATCAGCCATCCGACGAAAAGAAACAGGATCAGGAAGGTAAGGAAGGGGAAGAAAACCAGGAGGAACAATCCAAGGACCAGGAGCAACAGAAGGATGACCCCAGCAAGGACCCTAAAGAGCAACAGAAAAAGGAGCCCCAGGAAGGCGAACCCGATGAGAATGACGATCAGGAAAATCAGGATCAGCAAAACTCTGTCGCCGAGAAACTTAAGGATATGAAGATCTCAGAAGAGAAAGCGCGGATGATCCTTGAGGCAATGAAAAATAATGAGATCCAGTATTTTCAGCAGAATAAGCGAAAACCAACAAAAAAGAAGGATACATCCAAACCTGATTGGTAATTTCTGTACTCAATTCCTTACTTTTGCAGCGTTCAATCGTTTGCAATAAAACAATCCATATTCATGAAAAAAGTAGTTATCGTTTCAGCGGTGAGAACGCCCATTGGCAGTTTTGGAGGGAGTCTTTCATCATTAACGGCTATTGAGCTGGGAACCGCCGCCATAAAGGGCGCACTCGAAAAGGCAGGTGTAAATGCTGCAGAAGTAAACGAAGTATTTATGGGCAATGTCGTATCGGCAAACCTGGGCCAGGCCCCTGCGCGACAGGCAGCCATGGCTGCTGGAATTGGTTATAATGTTCCTTGCACGACCGTGAATAAGGTATGTTCTTCAGGTATGAAATCCGTCATGCTGGGAGCTCAGTCGATTATGCTGGGCATGAACGACGTTGTTGTAGCCGGAGGTATGGAAAGCATGTCGAACATTCCCTACTACATTCCAAAGGCACGATATGGCTACAAATATGGAAATGGCGAACTGGTTGACGGCTTATTGAAAGATGGCTTGTGGGAAGTTTATTATGGATTTCCTATGGGAAATTGCGCGGACAACACTGCACGTGAAATGAACCTGACCAGGGAAATGCAGGATGATTATGCCATCAGGAGTTATAAGCGTTCCGCTGAATCCTGGGAGAGAGGAAAATTTAAGGAAGAGGTGGTGCCTGTTGAAGTCCCTCAGCGTAAAGGTGATCCTGTTGTCATTTCTGAGGATGAAGAATTTAAAAATGTTCATTTTGATAAAATCCCTGCCCTTCGCCCGGCCTTCAGTAAGGAAGGAACCGTAACGGCGGCAAATGCATCTACTATCAATGATGGGGCTTCAGCCCTGATCCTGATGAGCGAGGAAAAAGCAGCAGAACTTGGCGTGAAACCATTAGCAGTAATACGTGGGTTCGCAGATGCCGCACAGGATCCGATCTGGTTTACAACAGCTCCCGCACTGGCAATTCCGAAAGCGATGAAAAATGCCGGGGTAACAAAGGAGGAAGTTGACTTTTATGAAATTAATGAGGCATTTTCTGCAGTAGCCCTGGCCAACATCAAGGATATGGATCTTGATCCTGAAACCGTGAATGTCAATGGTGGTGCTGTGGCACTGGGTCACCCGCTGGGTGCAAGTGGTGCCAGGATACTCACCACCTTGTATCACGTGCTGGATCAGAACAGCGGCAAGATTGGCGTTGCCGGAATTTGTAACGGTGGCGGAGGCGCGTCGGCAATCGTTATTGAAAAGATCTGATAAATTAGTAATTTCCCGATACGATCGGTACCAAATGTATTTGCCGTTCGTTTTTAAATACGTATGAGACTATTTTTTATCCTGGTACTCACCTTTGCCCATGTCGTTGGCTGGTCACAGGTAGAGAGAAGAACCTATTATGACCCTGAACAGGAAGTTCTCAAAGAGGTCTATTTTGTTGACAGGAACGATACCTCCCGAATTGTTGGAGATTACGTTCGGTACTATCCCAATCAGCGTAAAGCCGCTGAAGGTACTTATGTTGACGGATTGCGGGAAGGAACATTCAGCGAATATTACGAGGATGGCAACCTTCAGAGAACGATCGTGTTCAGCAAGGGAATGAAGCACGGACCTGTGATGATCTATGATGAACAGGGGCGCGTGGTTCAGCGTGCCAGTTTCAGTGAGAATAAACTTTCAGACAGCCTGTACCTGTATTATCCCAATGGCAATATCCGGAGCAGGGGTCGTTTTGTAAACGACAAACCGGAAGGTACCATTCTCGAGTATTATCCCGATGAGGTTCTGAAAGCTGAAATCAACTATGCAGACGGGAAGCAAAATGGGCTTTTCAAATTGTACTATGCCAGTGGCACATTGCAAAGCGAAGGAACGTACGCTAACGGAGTGCTGACCGGAAATTATAAAAATTATTATCCGAACGGACAGATTGATAATGAATCTGAAATGGTTGCCGGCGAGAGAAGCGGAATTTTTCGGGATTTCGACGAGGAAGGCAACCTTTTACTGGAAGGCCATTACCTGAACGGAGCATTACATGGTGAAAACAAAGCCTATTTTCCGGATGGTACCCTGAAACACGAATTCCAGTATGATCAGGGTGTGAAAACAGGTACTAATACCTCCTATTATTCAAATGGGGAAAAGGAGATGGTTGAAAAAGTAGACGGCGAAAAACATACCATCGAACAATATAATTCATCAGGCCACATCCTCCTCCGGGAAGTGCGGTTAAACAATGAACTCAACGGCCTCCAGGAAGAATTTAATGACGAAGGCCAAAAAATCCAGGAAACTCAATTCCTGAAAGGGCAGCGGCATGGCGTTTCGAAAGAATTCTATGCAGAATCCGGAACTGTAAAAAGAGAAATCAATTATGGATACGGCGCAATTACCGGTGAAGTAAAAACATACCATCCAAACGGACAGCTTGCGAGCATTACACCCTACAGCGCCACGAAAATGCATGGGGATTTCAAAGCCTGGCATGCGAACGGTCAACTGGCAACGGAAGGCGAATACGGAGGTGGTAAAAAAGTAGGCACCTGGAAATACTTCAATGAAGAGGGCGAACTGGAGCGCACAGAGACCTATCTGCGGGGACAGCTTGTGGAAACAAATACAGGGCCGTTCTGATTATCAACTTTTTCGTATCTTCACCCTGCATGAATGCTCTAAAGGAAACTAATTTTAAATTTCACGATCAGGATCTGTTTTATCGCGGAAAAGTCCGTGATGTATATTACTTTGGACAATACATGGCCATGGTGGCAACAGACCGCATTTCGGCCTTTGATGTTATCCTGCCGGAAGCCATCCCTTTCAAAGGGCAGGTCCTCAATCAGATTGCACGTCAAAACCTTCAGGCTACCCGCGACATTTGTCCGAACTGGCTCCTGTCAAGTCCTGACCCCAATGTTGCGATCGGGCTTAAATGCAATCCATATAAGGTAGAAATGGTAATTAGAGGATACCTGGCAGGCCATGCATGGCGGGAGTACCGGGATGGAAAGAGAATGATTTGCGGAGTTCCCCTTCCGGAAGGACTGCAGGAAAATGACAAGCTGCCTGAACCCATCATTACTCCCACGACAAAAGCAATGGAAGGGCATGACGAGGACATTTCCCGGGACGAAATTCTCAGGCAGGGAATCGTTGCTGAATCTGAATATATTATTCTCGAGGATTACACCAGGAAATTATTCGCCCGTGGAACTGAAATTGCGGCGGGGCAGGGTCTCATACTCGTCGATACCAAATATGAATTTGGCAAATATGATGAAGATATTTTCCTGATCGATGAAGTCCATACGCCGGATTCGTCACGATACTTCTACAGCGACGGCTATGAGGAGAGGCAGCAGCGGGGTGAGTCACAGAAGCAGCTATCAAAGGAATTTGTTCGCCAATGGCTGATAAGCGAAGGTTTTCAGGGAAAAGATGGGCAAAGTATTCCGGAAATGACCACAGAAGTAGTAAATTCAATTTCAGGAAGATACCTTGAGCTTTATGAAAAGTTTACAGGCGAAGCACTTAAAAAACAGGATTACACGAATGTTCTTCAACGTATTGAAGAGGCCATTCGCACATCCATAAATAAACTGACAACAACGTAGCAAACCAGAGAGACATGAAGTTTACAGTAGACAAACAGGAAAAATATACCATGCTGAAGCTGCACGAAGAGAAGCTTGATTCCAGCGTGGCACCTCAATTGAAATCAGAATTGATCACCTTGCATGCAGAGGGAGTTAAAAACATTATTCTGGACCTCTCTGAAGTAAAATATACAGACTCGTCAGGATTATCAGCCCTCCTGGTCGGGAATCGAATTGTACAGGATTCCGATGGCATTTTCATTATGACCAGATTATCGGATCATACGATGAAACTGGTAAAAATATCCCAGCTCGATGGAGTCTTTAACATCCTGCCAACCGTGGAAGAAGCCGTGGACGCGGTGTTTATGTACGAGATCGAACAACAACTGGAAAGCGAAGAGGACGAAGACGAAGATTGACCTTTCAGCTTAAAATATTAGGATCAAATTCTGCCACACCTGCGTATGGCAGGCACCACACATCGCAGTTTCTTACTATTGGAAATCAGCACTTTCTAATCGATTGTGGAGAGTCTTCTCAAATACAAATGCAGCGATTCAGGTGCCGTTCCACCAAAATCAACCATATTTTCATCAGCCATTTACATGGTGATCACTACCTTGGACTGATGGGATTTATATTTACCCTGCACCTGCTCGGGCGGACCCGGGAGCTTCATATTTATGGACAGCGGGGTCTGGATGAAATCATAACGCTTCAGCTGAAATATTCCGATACCAGGCTCAAATACAAAATCGTATTTCACACCCTGAATCCGAAATCCGGCGAATTGATTTATGAGGATCACATGCTGACGGTGCATTCATTTCCACTGACTCATCGCATCCCCTGCTGCGGCTTTCGGTTTACGGAAAAACCTAAACCCAGAAGGATCAACAAGGAGTTGCTGCCCGAAGGAATCGGGGTTACAGAAATTCAAGCCCTAAAAGCCGGTGAGGATGTATTGAATCCCGACGGATCTGTAAAGTATGATTTCCGGGAAATGACACTCCCGCCGAGGAAAAGCCGATCCTACGCTTACTGCAGCGATACTGCCTATGATGAAACTATCATACCGCATATCGCAGAGGCCGACCTGTTATATCATGAGGCAACATTCCTGAACGGCCGAGAAGAATGGGCCGGACAAACATTCCACAGCACTACATCGCAGGCCGCGACAATCGCCAAAAAGGCCGGGGTTGGTAAGTTGATCATCGGTCACTACTCCGCCAGGTATAAGGAATTGACAGAATTTCTGAACGAAGCTTCAGACGTTTTCCCGCGGACGTTGTTAGCTACAGAAGGTGAAACCATTGAACTTTCAGACGGATGACATCTTTCGATAAAAAAAAGCAACGCCTGTTCATAGTCCTCACGGGGATCTTTCTTACCAATGCCCTGCTGGCAGAAATGGTAGGAACAAAAATATTCTCACTTGAGGCGACCTTGAATTTCAATCCGGCACAGATCAACCTGTTCTCAGACTGGGTGCTGGATTTTAATCTTACAGCCGGTGTGGTGCTTTGGCCGGTAGTCTTTATCACCACGGATATTATCAATGAATACTTCGGAAGAGCGGGTGTGAGGCGTATTACTTTCCTTACAGTGGGGTTCATCATCTATTCTTTCCTGATCATTTCAGTTGTTACAAAGCTGGACCCGGCACCATTCTGGCTTGAAGTGAATTCGGTAACGCCCGATGGAGATCCTTTCAATATCAATTATGCTTTTAATAAGGTGTTTCTGCAGGCTGCCGGAATTATTATAGGTTCACTTACGGCATTCCTGATCGGACAATTTCTTGATGTCTTTATTTTCCATAAGCTGCGGTTTATGACCGGCAGCAAAATGCTGTGGCTGCGCGCAACAGGATCAACCCTGGTTTCCCAGCTGATTGATAGTTTCGTCGTGCTCTTTATTGCATTTTATTTTCTTGCCAACCCAGAAAACAGGTGGTCTATAGACCAGGTATTCGCTGTGGGCACTATAAATTATATGTACAAATTCTTTATCGCAATTGTTTTAACGCCCCTCCTCTATATCGCCCATGGTATTATTGATAATTACCTGGGCAAGGAAAAAGCGGAAGAACTTATGGAAGAGGCCGCCAGCAACAGCCAGAAATTGATCTGATCAATAATTTATTTCAACGGTTAGCATTGATCTGAGGTCTTTCGTAAATTCAGGTAACCAACAAATCTTACCATGAAAAGGGCCTATCAATTCTATTTAAATTTCCTGCTTGTCATTTTACTTGTCGGATCGGCAAGCGCACAGGATATCCGTGAAAAGCTCGAGGAAATCGCCATTATCGATCAGAAGGTGATGATGCCAATGCGTGATGGAATACGATTGGCTACCGATATTTACAGGCCTAAAACAGATGGAAAAGTCCCGGTAATTTTTTCCAGGACACCCTATAATTTTAACTCATGGGGTGATGGTGAAGAAAGAACCCGCACGTATCAGCGGGCCATGGAAGCGGTCTCCAGGGGATATGCGTATGTGGTTCAGAATGAACGGGGAAGATTTTTCTCTGAAGGAGAGTGGGATATTCTGGGCACACCCTTAACAGACGGGTACGATGCCTTTACATGGCTGGCAGAACAGCCATGGAGCAACGGCAAGATCGGAACATTGGGATGCTCTTCCACAGCCGAATGGCAAATGGCGGTTGCGGCGATGGATCATCCTGCCCATGCCGCGATGGTGCCGCAGGGTTTTGGTGCCGGAGTGGGAAGAGTTGGCGATTTTTATGAACAGGGAAACTGGTATCGCGGCGGCGCGGAACAGATGCTGTTCTTTGCCTGGCTGTATAATACGCAGCACGATGAAATGAAGCCTCGTTTGCCCGAGGGTGCAACCCAGGAAGACCTTTTACGAATTCAGCGGTTTTATGATATGGCGCCGGAATACCCAAGGGTCGACTGGTCTGAAGAACTTTATCACCTGCCCATACAGGATATGATCAAAAACGTAAACGGACCAGTAGGTGTGTTTGAGAAAATGGTTCGCCGTAAACCCAATGATCCCGCCTGGTATGAAGGAGGACTCTACCATGATGACATGGGATTTGGTGTTCCAAGTTTCTGGTTTGTATCCTGGTATGACGTTTCCACCAGTCCGAACCTGGCCCTGTTCAATCATATTCGAAATAATATTGAGGATCCGGAAGTGGCTGATAACCAATACCTGGTGATTGCACCAACCCTCCACTGCGGATATACCCGGGCAACTGAAAATACGGTCGTGGGTGAGCGCAGTGTTGGTGATGCACGGCTGAATTACGATGAACAGATTTATGGCTGGTTTGATCACTGGCTTAAGGGCGAAGAAAATGGCTATCCCGAAAAACTTCCAAGGGTTCAGTATTATACCATGGGCAGTAATGAATGGCAAACCTCCGATACCTGGCCTCCCCGTGAAGCATCACCTGTGACTCTCTTTCTGAATAGTGATGGAAATGCCAACAGCCTGTTCGGTGATGGAAAGCTCTCACTCGACCCGCCCGCAAAGGAAAATGCCGATCGCTTCACCTACGATCCTATGAATCCTGTAACTTCATATGGCGGAAACGTATGCTGTACAGGAAATGCCATTCAGGGCGGATCTTTCGACCAGCAGGAAATGGAAACCCGAAATGATATCCTGGTTTATACTTCAGAACCCCTGAAGGAAGGCATCGAGGTGAGTGGGTTTATTGAAACTACGTTGTATGTTTCCTCTGACGCCAAAGACACCGACTTCACCATCAAAATTATTGATGTATATCCCGATGGCAGCGCATACAACCTGGATGAGACCATACAGCGCGCACGTTACCGGGAAGGATACGACAAGGAAGTTTTTATGAAAGACGGCGAAGTATACCCATTAAAACTATCACCTATGTCGACCAGTAATTATTTTGAAAAGGGACATCGGATCAGGATTGAAATCTCCAGTAGTAATTTCCCCCGTTTCGCCCGAAACCTGAATACAGGAGGAAATAATTATGATGAATCGGAAGGAGTTGTGGCTCATAATGTGATCCATCATTCGAAGAAGTATCCTTCACAGATTCAATTGCCCGTTGTTGGTAAATTAACGTTGTCGCCTAATCAGTAATGATGGGGCTGGTTGCCTGGCCTCTTTTCCAGACAAAAGACGGTTTCAATCGCCCCTGGTGATAGAAAATTGAACGATAATCATCGGTGTTATAGGCTTGCATGTCTGCCCATTCTCCGGCAGACAGACGGCCGCGGTCTGTAAGTCCGAGAGCATGCGCTGCCCGGAAGGTGAGACCTGCAAGAGTCTCTGCAATGGACAACTTTTCAAACGTACCGAGCACAGATGCCTGCATTACCAGGTCACCCATGGGGGCGGATCCCGGATTCCAGTCACTTGCAATTGCCAGTATACCGCCACCATCCAGAATTTTACGCGCAGGTGTAAAGGCCATTCCCAGACCAAGGGAAGCCCCCGGTAATGCCACCGCAGTAGTTTCCGAAGCACATATGAGTGATATTTCCCTTTCGCCGGATGCTTCCAGGTGGTCCACAGATTTTGCACCGACTGCAACGCCGACTTCACTTCCCCCTACCGAAAACTGATCGGCATGAACAGTAATATCAAAACCTATAGATGCTGCTCTTTTCAGGTAAAATTGCCCTTCATCAGGGTCAAATGCGGTTTTTTCAATAAAAATATCCAATCGCCGGGATAACTGTTCAGCTTGTATCGCAGGCAATAACTCATGAAGCAACAGGTTAAGATATGCCCGACTGCTGCCTTGAAAATCACGGGGTTTCATGTGGGCGGCCAGGCAGGTAGGAATGAGGTCTGCTACACATTGCTGGTTTGCGGTTTGAATCGCCCGCAAGAGTTTCAATTCCGATTCAACGGAAAGTCCGTAACCGCTTTTTACCTCAATCGTGGTTACGCCATCATGCAAATGACGCCGGGCACGCGATACAGTCTCACTTACAAGAAGGTCGTCAGCTGCATCCCGCGTTTTTAAAACGGATGACCAGATACCTCCGCCGGCTTCGGCAATTTCAAGATAGGATTTTCCCGAAACCCGCAGTGCATAATCCATCACCCGATCCCTTGCCCAGCAAAGATGTGTATGTGCATCAATAAAACCCGGCAGCACTATCATTCCTGCTCCCGTGGTATCGCGTTTGGCATCTGGAAATTGCGCCGATAATTCAGCATATTTCCCTTTTTCCCGTATCCTGCCATCCTCGGTAACAATTCCTGCGTCAGGTGTCCGAAGAATTTTTTCATCCGACAACGGGCCGCGTACCGACAGATCGTCCAGTGAAATTACTTCCTTAAATGGTCCGTGGAGAATCATCATATCGACAGGTTGAATTTCTCCTTATTCCCGATCGCTTTTTCATAGCCTGCATCGCTGTGCCTGAAAATACCCATGGCGGGGTCATTGAAAAGAACCCTTCGTAAACAGCGTTCAGCGCGCTCAGTGCCGTCGGCAAGTACAACCATTCCCGCATGCTGCGAATATCCGATACCCACACCTCCACCGTGATGGAAAGACACCCATGTAGCTCCACCGGCGGTATTAGACATCAGGTTCAGAAGCGGCCAGTCGGATACCGCATCACTGCCATCCAGCATTGATTCTGTTTCCCGATTTGGTGAAGCGACGGATCCGCAATCCAGATGGTCACGCCCGATAACGATGGGCGCGCTTACCTTACCGCTGCGTACCAATTCATTAAAGATAAGTCCGGCCTTCTCTCGCTCGCCCATTCCAAGCCAGCAAATCCTGCTGGGTAATCCCTGAAATGCTATTTTTTCCTTTGCCTGCTTTAGCCATCGTATCAAATCTGTATTTTCAGGAAAGGCCTCAATCAGTGCCTCGTCGGTTGCATAAATATCTTCCGGCTTTCCGGAAAGCGCTACCCATCGGAAAGGCCCCTTACCTTCACAGAACAGTGGTCGGATATACGCCGGAGTAAAACCAGGAAAACGAAACGCATCCTTCTCCCCTCCCTGCCTCGCAAATTCACGCAGATTATTGCCGTAGTCAAATGTTACCGCTCCCCTGTCCATGAGTGCCAGCATAAATCCTACATGACGAGCCATGCTCTTCAGGCTTTTTTCCTTGTACAGCACCGGGTCAGATTTACGAAGCTTAAGCGCCTCCTCGAGACTGAGGCCATTGGGAACATAACCATTCACAGGGTCGTGTGCTGACGTCTGATCTGTAAGGACATCGGGAATGATATTATCTGCCAGCAGCCTTTCCAGAACATCACCAATATCCCCCACGAGTCCAACAGATAAAGCTTCACCGTTTTCGCGAGCCTTGATTACCCATTCAACAGCCTCCTCATAGGAAGTGGTCATCCGGTCGATGTACCTGGTTTCCAGCCTTTTTTCAATCCGCTTCGGATCAATATCCACTCCCAGAAAACTTGCTCCTGCCATCGTGGCCGCAAGAGGCTGGGCTCCACCCATTCCGCCAAGGCCGCCCGTCACCAGAAGTTTATGACGAAGGTCTCCTCCAAAATGCTTTTTTGCACAAGCCATGAAAGTTTCATACGTACCCTGGAGAATGCCCTGAGAACCAATATAGATCCAGCTGCCCGCAGTCATCTGTCCGTACATCATCAAACCCCGTTCCTTCAACTCTTCGAAATGTTCCCAGTTGGCCCAGGCTGGTACCAGGTTGCTGTTGGCAATCAGAACCCGCGGTGCTTCAGGATGTGTGCGAACAACGCCGACAGGTTTACCCGACTGAACCAGTAATGAATGATTATCATCCAGCTTTAATAAAACTTCAATAATTTTTTGCAGGGACTCCACATTTCGCGCAGCTTGTCCCGTTCCCCCGTAAACAATAAGATTCTCAGGATCTTCAGCTACTTCAGCATCCAGGTTATTGAGCAGCATCCGCAGCGGGGCCTCCGTCTGCCAGGATTTGGCGTGGAGTGTACTACCGCGCGGGGCGGAATAACCCGGGTGCTTTGCAAATTGTTCAATGAAATTTTTCAAATCGGTCATCGCTCTGAATTTAAATCTATGTCAAGTTCTTTTGCAGCCGTTTCGGCCATTTGTAAAAACTCACCTGAAATAAGTGAATTGTAAATTAATTCCATGTCTTCACTGAAAATGCGGTCTTTTTCAACATGATCCACACGGTCACGAATCCAGGCATGCACAGCCTCCAAAACAGGACTGCTGGTTCTGGGACGCCGGTAATCCATGGCCTGTGCAGCATACATCAGTTCGACAGAGAAAATATGGAAAACATTGCCGGCGACTTCAAAGGCTTTTCTGCCGCTTATCGATCCCATTGAAACATGATCCTCCTGCCCCATGCCGGTTGGAACACTGTCGGCACTGGTAGGAAAACACATCGCACGGTTTTCGGTAACGAGGGCCGCCGCAGTATATTGAGGGATCATAAATCCTGAATTTACCCCCGCATCCCGGATCAGCATGGATGGTAGTCCATATTTACCCTCCAGCATGAGATATGATCTTCTCTCGGATATATTCCCCAATTCAGCAGCCGCAATTGTGGCATAATCTAGCGGGATCGCCAGGGGCTGGCCATGAAAATTACCGCCGCTGATAGACCTGCCGTCGGGCAATAAAATCGGATTGTCGGTTACCGAATTCAACTCAACTTCTACCATTTCAGCAAGATGATAATAGGCGTTTCTCGAAGCACCGTGAACGGCTGGCATGCACCGCAGCGAATATGGATCCTGGACGCGCTCACAATGTTCATGGGATTTCAAAATCTCAGAACCAACGAGAAGCTTCCGTAGTCTGCCGGCAACAAGACGGCTGCCGGCATACGGTCGAAGTTCATGAAGTGCCGCTTCAAATGGCTTGGATGAACCTTCCAGCCCTTCAAGTGACAACGCTCCGGCGATATCAGCGATGTCAAGCAACGAACTGAACCGGTCGGCAAAGGCGACTGCAAAGGCGAGAATGAATTGGGTGCCGTTGATAAGGGCAAGACCTTCCTTGGGACCCAGGTTGAGCGGTGCAAGTCCATGAGATTTTAAAACCCCGGAAGCCGGCTTTTTTACCCCGTTTTCCATGACATATCCGTCACCAATGAGGGGAAGACATAAATGCGCCAGTGGTGCAAGATCTCCCGAAGCCCCTACACTGCCTTTTTCAGGGACGACCGGCAACACGTTACTGTCAAGGTGCCAGATCATTCGCTCCAAAGCCGCGGGCTGAATTCCTGAGAATCCCTGTGCCAGAGAGTGAATTTTGGTGATCAGCATCAGCCTGACTACAATGTCGGGAATCGGGGCACCCACCCCAACACTGTGGCTGCGAAGTAAGTTGTACTGGAGTTCAACTACCTTGTCGCTGCTAACACGTGTAGCACACAGCGGACCAAAACCGGTATTTACGCCGTAGACCGCCTCTGTACCTTCTGCAATTTCCATCGCGCGCTGCCAGCTTTTTTCTACTGCCTCAGCCGCTGTTGATCCGATATGGCCCTTTATGCTACCATTCGCCAGTTGCATAGCCTTCGAAATCGTCAGTTTATCCTCTCCGTATTTAAATTCCATAATCAGGTTGTAACAATGTCTACAGTAAATGAATATCCGGCCTTGTGCAGCAAATGAAGCAGTTCCGGACTTGTGCGGTGCATGCGGACAAGCTTTTCGCCATGTTCAGAAAATAGTTGACCGAACATCCTGCTGGCCAGTCCGCGCCTCCTGAATCCGGGCAAAACATAAATATCACTCATTATGATTTCGTGTTTCGTGGGTTCATAACAGAGCACGCCCACCAGCAAATCACCTTGCTTCACAATGACAAACCGGTTTCCGGTTTCTGTATTCAATCTATAAGCCGCATTAAAGTCAGAAATTTCATCATTGATGACTGATAAAAATTTGATGGTCACTTCTTCATTTTGATGGAGATTATCCAGTGCTGTGGCGGCAATCTGACCGGAATCAAGGGCAACCTCAAGGCTATCCAATGTATCCAGTAAGTTCGGATCGAGATGTTCACGAAAGCTCATTTCGAATGCCCGCCACATGGGAAGTACTTTTTCCATCAGGGCATTGCCCGAATCAGTCAGCACTATTTCCTTTTTTCGCTGATCTTCCTGCGATACCCGGATATCAATCAACCCCTTCCTTTCAAGCTGTGATATGAGCTGTGAAATTGCGGAGTGACTTACCTCGAGCTCCTGTGACAGCTCAAGAATTGAACATTTCGGTTTTTGCTGAAGTACATAAAAAACAGGGAACCAGCTTGTCTCGAACTCCACTTCAGACTGGCGATAAACTGTTCTCACTTCGTTAAGCGCACGCTCTCCAAGCCGCTTCAAACGTGATCCCAGGGTGAGATAACCTGCTTTTTTATATAACATAATAGTATTTATATAAGTACTTACAAATATAGACTGAAGTTGTGTGACACAAAATGATTGGCCTCAAATAATTCAGGAATTTTTTAGGGTGCGGCTATTTACTTTTAACGGTATCACCGGGGTAATTGAACAAGCTCTTCTTCTTAATGGCGGCGGCGACCTTTCTGGGAACCATGGCCTCCCAACCAGGCTCTCCGGACTGGATCATATGCAATACATCGTCGCTGATGATATGCAGATGCTCCTTATTCACATTACGGATATTCACTAACTTGTCGTTATCGAGCAGGAATTTGAACAGGGATTGCTGATTCGGGGGTAATTCAAAATTATCGAGTGTATAGAGCTCATCGGAACCGTCTCTCTGGGAGGGATACACATATAATTTCACATTATGACCAAACAGGGTACCGAATGCTTCCAGCACGCCGCCTCTGAGGTCGGTGTAGTATTTTTCATCAAATACCCGCTGAAGGTTATGAATTCCCAGGATTATGCCAATTTTCCTGCCTCGGTTCATATCCGACAGGTAGCCCACGACCTTGTAGTATTCCTGGTAATTTGAGATCATTACATTCTGTCCCAGGGAACAAATTATATCCACACGGTTCAAGAAGTCTTTTTCATCAATCTCCCCGTCTGTTTCAAGGTTAGTCAGGGTCAGCTCGGTAAGTACCATGATCCGATCCTTATCCACATCCGGCTCACGCTTGAACTGACGGCGCGCGGCCAGCAGCATATCCACATTTACGTGGGTCACAGGTCTGAACCTGCCGCGAAGCACCAGAACATTTCGTTTATAAAGCGCTTCACTGGGTTGAAGTACTTCCCCATCCGGTCCGAACATTGCCGCCTGGGTAAATCCGCTTCGAACAAGTTTCAGGCTCATCAACCTGCTGTCGACATGCTTAAAATCGGGTCCGCTCAAGCGGAACATATCGATTTCAATTCGACCGGGAAGCAAACCGTCCATCAGCGAAAGCAACATTTCCTCGGGCTGGTCCAGGAAAAAACAGCTGAATATCATGTTCACACCGATCACGCCTATAGCCTGTTGCTGGGAGACCGCTTCATTGTCATGCATTTTTACATGAATCACACATTCATTGTAGTCACCCTTGGGTTTGAGCTGGAAACGCAGACCTATCCAGCCATGCGCCTGATTGGTCCTGTTGTAGTTAAGAGACTCCATGGTATTCGCGAAGGCGAAAAAACGCTGAGTCTGGGCCTTTAATGGGAGACGTTCGGTAAGAAGGTCATATTCATGGGTAAGCATTTTCTTCAGGCGCGCCTCGCAAACATATCGTTCATGTGCGCCATAAATGGCATCACTGAAGGCCATGTCATAGGCCGACATGGTTTTTGCAATCGTACCGGATGCACCCCCTGCCCTGAAAAAATTGGAAGCCACATCCTGGCCGGCTCCAATTTCAGCCAGAGTCCCGTAGATATCGTTTTTCAGATTTATCTGCAGGGCTCGTTCCTTGGTAGTTAATTTCCTAAGCTCATTCATGATATATTCCAGGCATCATATCTTCACCAAAGTTATTGGTTTAAAAAGGTTTTAAAGAATATCAGGCATTTCTTTTTTATTAATTCCTGCCGTTTACATAATGTAAACCGCTGAAGGGAATTATATTTTTTGAATATTAGGTATTTGTCCATATTTTGGCCGGGTATTTAATAAAATCTTATGGCAAACAGAGGAGGCTTTTCAAGCAGAATTGGATTTATCGTAGCCGCAGCAGGCTCTGCGGTTGGATTGGGAAACATCTGGAAATTCCCCTATGAAGTAGGCGAAAATGGCGGGGCCATGTTTTTATTGGTCTATCTCTTTTGCACCTTCGTCATATGTTTTCCCATCATGGTTGGTGAAATTGCCATCGGCCGGCATGCCAAGCGCGATGCCTATGGTTCCTATGCATCTATTGGAGGCAAAAAATGGGGCTATATTGGTCTTTTTGGAATTCTATGCGGAATCATGATCCTCTCCTTCTACAATGTTGTAGCCGGATGGGCTTTCGGATATTTTCTTGAAATATCCTTTGGCAATCTCCTCGCCGAAACGAGCTTCAGTCAGTTCTTTGGAAGATATACAGCCGATTTCGGTGACAATCTTATCTTTTCTGTTTGTTTTATGGCGATCACAGCATTCATTGTAGTTAAAGGAGTAAGCGGCGGTATCGAGAAAGCATCAAAAATACTCATGCCGATGCTCTACGTGATCCTGATAGGTCTCATTATTTATGCCCTTACCCTTGACAATGCGATGGATGGAATTCGTTTCTATCTGCTGCCGGATATTTCCAAATTGAATGCGGAAACAATTTATTCGGCATTGGGGCAGGCGTTCTTCTCCCTTTCACTGGGAATGGGGGCCCTGGTTACGTATGGTTCATACATCGATAAAAATCAAAATATCGTGGGATCGGCAGCAATGATCTCCATCATGGATGTTTCGGTGGCATTTCTGGCCGGGCTGTTGATCTTTCCACTGGTATTTTCACAGGGACAAACTCCTTCTGAAGGACCGGGTCTTGTTTTTGTTGCACTGCCGGGTGTATTTAATGCGATGGGTCCTATGGTAGGTAAGATCGTTGGTGGCGGATTCTTCCTGCTGCTCTGTTTCGCCGCACTCACCAGTACCATTTCTTTACTTGAAGTTCCGGTAGCCTACTTTGTTGATGAAAAGAAATTGCCTCGAAAAGCAGTTGTTTGGGGACTGGCATTATTCATCTTTGTTGTTGGATTACCCAGTATGCTATCACAGGGAGCGGTTCCGGCATTCTCGTCAATGTCCTGGTACGGAGATAAATCCTTTCTGGATTTTGTAAGTGAAGTATTCTCCGATATCAGTCTGCCGCTGGGAGGCTGTCTTATGTCAATATTCATTGCTGTGCGATGGAAAAAGCACAACCTTTCAGAAGAGATAAGCCATGGTTTTCCGAATTATCCCGGATCTATTCATGAGAAAGTCATTAACGCAATGATTACCGTCGTATCGCCGGTGTTGCTGGGCTTCATGTTCATCAATACGATGCTTGCGAAGTTTTTCGATATTTCAATTTTCTGAAATAAATTCCCTGCGGGCTTTTTCAACCAGTTGCTTCCATTTCTCCGTGGTGGGAGCCTGACCTTTGTGAAATGCGCCAATCAGCCAGGGTACAATTTCGGGTGAATAGCCAAATCGTTCAGCGACATTGTGGCAAAAATCAACTTCTTCTGTTGCGATGATACCATCGGCATAAACAAGCTGCATGAGATCAAAGAACATATTCATTTTTTGCTCGTGCGTTTCAGGCACAAACAATTCATAAGCCCTGTCATTATTGATCATTACCGTTATCTGGCGGTCCTTTAGTCCGTATCGACTGCCGAGTTTATACAGCAACTGCTCTTCTGCAGGATCCATGAAGCCATCAGATTTTGCAAGGGCTATGAGGTTGCCCAGGCTCTTCTTCTTAAAAGACAAATATTGAAATTCAAAAAATCCTATCATTGCGCACCATTACATCAATGTGTATATATCTGATTTACAGCCGAAAGGTAAACACTAAATCACCATTGGATCCGAATCCCTGAGCTGCCGCCGAAGGATTTTTCCCACGTTTGATTTCGGCAACTCATCCCGGAATTCAATATACTTGGGACGCTTGTAGCCTGTCAGATTTTCATGGCAATAATCCCTGATTTCCTGTTCCGTCAACGATGGGTCTGATTTTACGACAAAGACCTTCACCACCTCGGTGGAGTGCTTGTCAGGCACCCCAATTGCTGCAACCTCAAGAACCTTGTCATGATTCGCCAGTACATTTTCCACTTCATTGGGGTATACATTGAATCCCGAAACATTGATCATATCCTTTTTCCGGTCTACAATCCTGAAAAACCCATCTTCATCCATCATCCCCATATCGCCTGTTCTGAACCAGTCTCCCGGAAAGAATACATCAGTATTGTCCTTATTCCAGTAGCCACGCATCACCTGCGGACCCCTCGCGCATATCTCCCCAACTTCCCCTTGCTTTAATTGATTCCCTTCTTCATCAAAAATAGCCATTTCGGTGCTGGGCGTTGGTAAGCCAATGGTACCCATTCTGTGTGTGCCATCCAGTGGGTTACACGAAAGTACTGGTGAGGTTTCACTGAGACCGTATCCTTCAACCAGGGGCGTCCCTGTGACTTCCTGCCATTTCTGGGCAACAAAATCCTGAACTGCCATACCTCCGCCAATTGTTCCCTTTAAGTGGGAGAAATCGACTTCCTTGAAATCGGGCTGACTAAGCAACCCGTTAAACAGGGTATTCACACCGGTCATAAGTGTAAATGGATGTTTCTTCAGCTCTTTGATGAAGCCATTCATATCCCGCGGGTTGGTAATCAGAATATTTTTAGCACCCACCCGCCACATCAGCATTCCATTTACGGTTAATGCAAAAATATGATATAACGGTATGGCCGTGATCATGATATCCTGTTCGGATGCTTTCAGCAATGGTGTAAACCATAGCCGGGTCTGCCGGGTGTGTGCCAGCACATTCCCATGTGAAAGCTGCGCTCCTTTGGAAACACCCGTGGTTCCACCCGTATATTGCAGAAATGCAAGGTCGTCCAGCGTAATTTCTACCGGGTCGAATTTCAGCTTCTCCCCTTCCTTCATTGCTTTTGTAAAGGAGATCGCATTTGGAATGGAATACGAAGGCACCATCTTCTTCACCCGTTTTACCACAAAATTCACCAGCGGACCCTTCAGACCGCCCAGTAAATCCCCCAGCTCGGTGATTATAATATTCTTGACAGGAACCGTTTTCAATACCTTTTCCAGGTTTGAAGCAAAGTTTGCCACAATAATCACCGCCTTTACTTCAGCGTCCCTGTATTGATGCTCCATTTCGCGGGGCGTATACAGTGGATTGGTGTTCACCAGTATCAGCCCGGCTCTCAGTGCGGCAAGTAAAACGACCGGGTACTGGAGGACATTCGGCATTTGAACAGCAATCCTGTCCCCCTTCTGTAAATGAAATTTTTTCTGAAGAAACGCTGCCAAATGCAACGATCTCTCATTGATTTCGGCATAGGTCATTGCCTTTCCCATATTTTCGAATGCGCCCCGGTCTGCATATTGCTCGCAGCAATCTATCATCATTTCGGCTATTGAACGGTAATCCGGATCATTCACTTCTGCCGGTATGCCGGCAGGGTAATGCTCCAACCATGGAAAGGAGTTATTCTGCATAATTTCAAAATTCTTGTAGCTATCAAAGATTGCAAAAATTGCAGAATATTAAAATTATACAGGGGTGCTGTTAAGAATATCTCAGTAGAAATATCGCTTCTGTTTGAATTTAGAAGGAATGGGCAAAAGTTCCGCTCCTAAAAAAGAAAGAACCGCCGGGTTGTTTCCCGGCGGTTCCATACCACTTGCATGAATTTTAAACCCTTCCATTGCAGCTAATCACGCTGAGCTGCAGCTGTAGGAGGAGGATTCGAACCTCCACGGGGAAGTTAGGCACACCCCTAGCTAACGGGTTGCTTTTTTCCTTCATCCCCACCCCCGAGACAGGAGGGCATGTCTGCCAATTTCAACATCCTACAGTATAAAACCGATACGCTTTTGTATCCGGTTGCTGTAGAGGGAGGATTCGAACCTCCACGGAGCGGTTAGGCCTTTCGGCTTTATTCCGGTTTTGCTCCACCCCCGAGACAGGAGGGCTTGTCTGCCGCTTTCAACACTCTACAGTATCGCTTTTGATATTTCAAAGTTAGTAATTGGTCTCATTTTTTAAAATTATGACAAACAATTAACAGAATATTTATGATATTTTTAAAATTTAATTGTACTTTGTGAAAGAGTAAAAAAAACCACATCGAATTATGCCGCTTCATTATGAAATTGACAATGTGGATATCCGGATTTTGGAAATCCTCATGAAAAACGCCAAAAAACCCTATACCGAGGTTGCCAAACTGATTCCGGTTTCCGGAGGTACGGTACACGTAAGAATGCGCAAAATGGAAGATATGGGTATTGTTCAGGGGACCACCCTGAAAATAGACCATACAAAGCTTGGGTATGATATCACTGCCTTCATCGGGATTTTCCTGTCAAAAAGTGAACTATATGACCAGGTAATCTCCGAACTGGACAAAATCCCTGAAATAACAAACGTGCACTACACAACAGGAAACTACAGCATGTTCGCGCGTATTCACTGCCGTGACACACAGCACCTTAAAGATGTACTGCACGACAAGATCCAGCGCGTGGAAGGTATTGTGAGAACGGATACCATGATTTCTCTTGAAGAAAGTATCAACCGCAATATCGAGCTCAATTTGTAAAACGATCGATATTTCCTTTCCCTTCATTGGATTTATCTATGGTAAAAATCGTTTTTACGGAACCAGATAGAGTAAATTTTGTTGTACATTTGTACGGTAATTTGAAATTAGTCTAAATAATCCAAATGAGTAAGGACAATCAAATATTACAGGAGTTTACTTCCAGGGAATATGAGCATGGATGGAACATTGACCTCGATGCCGATCAGGCACCGAAGGGTCTGAATGAAGACATCATTCGCTTTATTTCAGCCAAAAAAGAAGAGCCGGAATGGCTTCTTGAGTGGCGGCTGAAATCCTTCAGAAATTGGCAAAAGATGGCAGAGCCACAATGGGCTAACCTGACCATCCCTCCTGTCAATTACCAGGATATCATTTATTATTCAGCTCCAAAACAAAAAGTTACCCCAAAAAATCTTGATGAGGTTGATCCTGAATTGCTGGAGACGTTCAAGAAACTGGGGATTTCACTGGAGGAACAAAAGCGCCTTACAGGGGTTGCAGTGGATGCGGTGTTTGACAGCGTTTCCGTTGCTACAACGTTTAAAGCAAAGCTGGGTGAACTGGGCATTATCTTTTGCTCATTCAGTGAAGCTGTAAGGGAGCACCCCGAACTCATTCGAAAGTATTTGGGATCCGTGGTTCCCGCCAATGACAATTACTTCGCAGCACTTAATTCTGCCGTATTTTCAGATGGCTCGTTCTGCTATATTCCGAAAGGAGTTCGTTGCCCGATGGAATTATCGACTTATTTCAGAATTAATGCCGCCAACACAGGCCAGTTCGAACGCACACTGATTGTCGCAGAAGAAGGTTCCTATGTGAGTTACCTGGAAGGATGTACAGCACCCATGCGTGATGAAAATCAGCTTCATGCGGCTGTAGTGGAAATTTATGTGAAGGAAAATGCTGAAGTAAAATACAGCACCGTCCAGAACTGGTATCCCGGAAACAAGGAAGGAAAAGGCGGAATCTACAATTTTGTGACAAAACGAGGCATTTGCGCCGGTAACAACGCCAAACTTTCATGGACCCAGGTGGAAACCGGTTCTGCCATCACATGGAAATATCCTTCATGCATATTAAAAGGAGATAACTCGGTTGGGGAATTCTATTCCGTAGCCGTAACCAATAATTATCAGCAAGCGGATACAGGAACCAAAATGATCCATATTGGCAAGAATACCAGGTCCAGGATTGTTTCAAAAGGTGTTTCTGCCGGCAAATCGCAAAACAGCTACCGTGGTCAGGTTCACGTGCTGAAACGTGCAGCCAACGCCCGGAATTTCTCCCAGTGTGATTCACTATTGATGGGAGATAAATGCGGTGCGCATACATTCCCCTACATTGATATCGAAAACTCCTCTGCCCAGGTGGAGCATGAGGCCACTACCTCAAAAATTGGTGAGGATCAGATCTTCTACTGTACACAACGCGGCATCGATGAAGAAAGTGCTGTCGCCCTCATTGTGAATGGTTATTGTAAAGAGGTTCTTAACCAGTTGCCAATGGAATTTGCTGTTGAGGCGCAGAAATTACTTGCCCTTACACTCGAAGGTTCAGTAGGTTAAAAAATTGACATTTTATTTCAAAAAATAGTTCGTATGCTAACGATCAAAGATTTACACGCATCCATAGAAGATAAAGCAATCCTGAATGGTATCGATCTGGAGGTTAAAGCCGGTGAAGTTCATGCCATCATGGGACCAAACGGTTCAGGAAAAAGTACGCTCGCCTCTGTTCTTGCGGGCCGTGAAGATTATGAAGTTACCCAGGGTTCGGTATCGTTCAATGGGATGGACCTTCTTGATATGAGTCCGGAAGATCGTGCCCGTGAAGGTGTTTTCCTCGCATTTCAGTATCCGGTGGAAATTCCCGGTGTAAGTACTACCAATTTTCTAAAAACCGCGCTAAACCAGGTGCGGGAATACCGTGGAGAAGAACCGCTTGACGCTGTATCTTTCCTTACCCGGATGAAGGAAAAAATGAAACTGGTGGAAATCGATCAGTCACTTCTGAGCCGATCTCTTAATGAAGGTTTTTCAGGAGGAGAGAAAAAACGAAATGAAATCTTCCAGATGGCAATGCTGGAACCTAAACTGGCAATCCTGGATGAAACAGATTCCGGACTGGACATCGATGCGTTGCGCATTGTGGCCAATGGGGTGAACAAACTGAAAAGCCCGGAAAATGCGACCATCGTGGTAACGCATTATCAGCGTTTACTGGATTATATCGTTCCCGATTTTGTCCATGTCTTGTACAAAGGGCGAATTGTTAAATCCGGCACAAAAGAGCTCGCCAAAGAACTTGAAGAGAAGGGATACGACTGGATCAAAGAAGAAATCGACGCACAAACAGCCTAAAATTATGACGGAAATGATGGAACACATCAAGGAGTTGTTCGCAGCTGATGAAGCTGCTATGAATGGTTCTGCCAGTCCTGCATTGCTTGATGCGCGAAAGAAAGCTTTCAATGTCTTTGAAAAACAGGGCATCCCGGGCAAGAAACATGAGGAATACAAATATACCGACCTGTCGAAAGTTTATCTGAAATTCCAGGATATCGTTCCCGGCAAGGCCAGCGCTACCTCACCTTCCGATATTTCCATAGACGGGATCACTGCAAATGAACTTGTGTTTGTGAATGGAAGATTCAATTCCGAACTGTCCACTGTCATTGACGAAGAACTGGTTGTCGCCAGTCTCACAGATGCACTGAAAAACAACAAAGATGCACAGGAGGCTTACGGAAAATCAGGAAACATGGAAAATGATCCGTTTCTTGCGCTCAACACCGCATTCAACAGATCTGGCGTTTTCATTCATGTTCCGAAGAATGTTAGGCTCAGTCACCCTGTCATTCTTCATCACCACACCGACGCAACCGAAAAACAGGTCACCTACACAAGACACCTGGTTCTGGCCTCAAACGGCAGTGAAGCAACTTTCATTGAAAAATATGTTTCTGAAGGTCAGGAAGACTTTCTTCTGAATACCGTTACTGAAACGTTTGTTGCCACCAATGCGTCAGTTCACTGGTTCAAGATTCAAAACGACCAGGAACAATCCTACATTATTGATCAGCTCCAGGTTTACCAGGAACGGGACAGCCGCTATTCGGCCACTACGGTCTCACTCAATGGTCATACGATCCGTAATAATGTAAACATTGCATTGGATGGGGAAAATTGCGAGTCACACCTGTACGGATTGTACGCGATTGACGGTAAAACCCATGTGGATAATCACACGGCGGTTGATCACATAAAACCCCATTCTTTCAGCAATGAATTATATAAGGGTATTCTTGATGATCATGCAAAGGGTGTTTTTAACGGGAAGGTATTCGTTCGCCAGGCCGCTCAAAAAACCAATGCATTTCAATCCAACAAGAATATTTTGCTTTCCGACAATGCCACGGTGAATACCAAGCCTCAGCTCGAAATATGGGCTGATGATGTAAAGTGTTCCCATGGCTGTACCACCGGACAGATCGATCAGGAAGCATTGTTTTACTTGAGATCACGGGGTTTATCCGAGAAGTCGGCCCGTGCGCTTATGCTATATGCTTTCGCACTCGAAGCCATTGATCATGTGGAAAACGAACCGTTGAAGAATTACCTGGAATCTTTGATCAGTCACAAACTGAATTTCAAGTTTTCATGAGTGCGGAGGTAACAGCACTGGATATTCAGAAGATTCGGAAAGAATTTCCGATCCTCGATCAATCGATCAATGGTAAACCGCTTGCCTATTTCGATAATGCTGCTACCACTCAAAAACCAAAGCAGGTAATTGATGCGCTCACCGATTACTATTCTTCCTATAACGCCAATATCCACAGGGGTATTCATACGTTAGCGGAAAAAGCTACCCAGGCTTTTGAACAAACCCGTGGGGCGCTTCAGAAATTTATCAATGCCCCTGAAAAGGAAGAGATCATCTTCACAAAAGGAACGACCGATTCCATCAACCTGGTAGCAGGATCGTGGGGCCGGCAGACATTGAAAAAGGGAGATGAGATCGTCGTTTCAGGATTGGAACATCATTCCAATATCGTTCCCTGGCAGCTGCTTGCCAATGAAAAAGAGGCCGTTATCCGTGTCATACCCGTATTGGAAGATGGCAGCCTTGATATGGATGTATTCAAAACACTGCTCAATGACAAAACCCGTCTTGTTGCCGTGAATCACGCTTCCAACAGCCTTGGAACCATCAATCCCATCAGGGAAATTACAAAACTTGCACATGAGGCGGGCGCGGTCGTACTGATCGATGGTGCGCAGGCAGGGGCCCACCTCGATATTGATGTACAGGCGATAGATTGTGATTTTTATGCGCTTTCGGCTCATAAATTTTACGGACCCACCGGTGCCGGAGCACTGTACGGAAAACGCGCATTGCTGGAAGCTATGCCACCCTACCAGGGAGGGGGCGAAATGATCCGTGAGGTATCATTTAACCAAACGACCTACAACGATATTCCCTATAAATTTGAAGCGGGCACCCCGAATATTGCCGATGTGATCGCAATGAAGGCCGCCATAGATTTTATTACAGCGACAAACAAACAGCAAATGGCTGCATATGAAAGCGAACTCCTTACATATGCCACAGAACAAACGAGTGCTTTACCCGGATTCAGGGTAGTGGGCACAGCAGAGAACAAAGTGAGCGTACTCTCGTTTCTGATCGATGGAATTCATCCGTTTGATATAGGACAAATGCTGGATGCAAGGGGTGTTGCCGTTCGCACAGGACATCACTGTACGCAACCCTTAATGGATCATTTTGGAATCGAGGGAACTGTTAGAGCCTCCTTTGCGGTTTACAATACCAGGAAAGAAATTGACCAGATGGTGGAAGGCATCGACCGAATTATTCGATTTTTAAAATAATGGCAAAATCCGTCGACGAAATACAGCAGGAAATTATTGAAGAATTCGGTATCCTGGAGGGTGACCGGGAAATGACCAACTTCTATATCATGGAACTCGGCCAGAAACTCGACCCACTGGATGAATCATTTAAAACCGATGATTATATCGTCAAGGGATGCCAGTCAAAAGTATGGATGCATGCGCAGATGAAGGATGGAAAGGTCATTTTTACTGCAGACAGCAATACTGCGATAACCAAGGGACTGGTGAGCCTGTTGGTGAGGGTTTTTTCAGGCCAAAAGCCTGAAGATATTATATCAACGGATTTATTCTTTCCAACAGAAATTGGCATGGACCGTTTCATTGGCACACAACGATCCAATGGTTTCGCAGCCATGATCAAGCAAATGAAACTTTATGCGATTGCATTGAAAAGTCAGAAAGAATCAATATGAGTGAACAAAGCAGCATAGACAAGCAGAAAGTGAGCCTGAAAGATCAGATCGTTGAGGCCATTAAGCGCGTATATGATCCGGAAATTCCTGTAGACATATACGAACTCGGATTGATTTATGAAATTGAAATTCATCCGCCCAATAACAGCGTCTTCATTCTGATGACCCTTACCTCCCCCAATTGTCCGGCTGCAGAAACAATTCCTGTAGACGTTGACAGGGAAGTAAGCATGGTAGAAGGTGTTGGTGACGTAAATGTTGAAATCACCTTTGACCCCCCGTATTCCCAGGACATGATGTCTGAGGTGGCCAAACTTGAATTAGGATTTTTATAATAAATACGAACACAATAAATAGGAAAACATATGTATCCCGAACAATTAGTAGCCCCGATGAGAACAGATTTAAGTTCTGTCGGATTTGAAGAATTAAAAACTGCCGAAGCTGTAGACGGTCACATGACCGATCACAAAGGCACGTCGCTAATGGTAATCAATTCGGTTTGCGGATGTGCTGCCGGAGCTGCACGCCCAGGGGTAAAGCTCGCACTTGAGCATGCCAGTAAAAAACCGGATCATTTGGTAACGGTTTTTGCAGGAGTTGATACTGATGCTACGAGCAAGGCACGCGAATATACACTCCCCTATCCTCCGTCATCACCTTCGATCGCGTTGTTTAAGGATGGCGAGCTCATTCATTTCATTGAACGACATCACATTGAAGGCAGAAATGCACAGATGATTGGTCAGCACCTGGTGCAGGTGTTTGAAGAATATTGCTAAATTAAAGGCCCGGATTTTCCGGGCTTTTTCTTTCACTGCCAATGGCCAAGCGATTTAACAACAGCGATCCGGGAACAGGAACCCAGTACAAGGCATACTCAAAGCGGATTATCAATAAGGATGGATCCTTCAATGTAAAAAAAGTAGCCCTTCCTCCAAGTACACGAAATACCTATCAATACCTCATTCAGATTGGATGGATGAAATTCCTGGGGATTATCATCCTGTATTTACTCATAATTAACGGCTTGTTCGCTGCGGCCTACTTGATGGTTGGCAAGATTCATTTTAATGGAATCACGACAACTACATCAGTCAATACCTATTTACAATTCTATTATTTCAGCTTCCAAACCTTTACCACGGTGGGTTATGGTGCCATTTCCCCGATTGGTAACCTGGCGAATATAATCGCATCTTTCGAAGCCATCTTCGGGTGGATGAGTTTTGCCATCATCACTGGTATTCTCTATGGAAGATTCAGCCGGCCATCTGCACGACTCAGTTATTCCAAACATGCGATCATTTCACCTTATGGATCTGATAGTACCAGCCTCCAGTTCAGGATTGCCAATATGCGCAACAGCAACCTGATGGAAATGGAGGCAACTGTTTTGCTGATGGTCGTGGAGAAAGGTGACAAGGGTGTTTTGAAACGGAGCTTTATGCCACTCGAACTTGAACGACATCAGATATTATTCTTTCCCCTGAACTGGACAATTGTTCACCCCATAAATCAGCACAGTCCGTTATACGGTAAAACCCGCGAGGAGCTGATCGCCATGGAAGGGGAAATACTCATCATGATAAAAGGATTTGACGATACCTTCAGTCAGACAGTTCATTCGAGGTATTCCTATAAATGTGACGAGATCATCTGGGGAGCGAAATATGTCCCTACATTTGATACACATCCTTCAGGTGATATCCACCTGTTCTTCGACAGAATTCACGAATATGAGGATGCCACTCTGCCGGTCTCTAAAAACTGAAGTGGTCCAGGAATTCACGCAACTCATCCGTAAAGGACATGTCGGTCTTCAGACCAAGGGTCTCCTTCAGCTTCCCATTCGTTTTCACTTTGAGTTCTCTGAGTTTAAGATGCTGGTTAATGAAAATGAATTCAAGGTCAGGAATCAGCATCTTTAATTCATCAACAATATCCAGTACTCCTACATTCCGGTCCACCAGATTATAGGTGCCCGGCTCAAGTTTATTATCAAGTATCCGGGAAAGTGCACATGCCACGTTCCGGATATGAACAAACGCCCGGTGCTGTTTCCCATCCCCATGGATTTGAATTTGCCGGTTGAAATTGGCTTCAAAAACAAATTTATTTATCACGGCATCAAAACGCATGCTTCGGTTGTACCCATAAACGTTGCCACATCGAAGAATATAGGTTTTCCGCGAACCCTCAAGGCGCTTCATGTGCTCCTCTCCCCTGTATTTTGATATACCGTAGAATGTACGTGGATTTGGGATCGTATTTTCATCCACTTCCTTGTTGGAGGACCCATAGACTGCTGTACTGCTCACATAAATAATCTTCTGAACATTACTGTCCTCGATGGCATATACAAGTTCAGCACTTCCCCAATGGTTTACCTGCTCATAAAAATGGGGATCTGTATTGGCAAAAGGCGTGGTCACCTTGGCGGCAAGGTGATAAACCACATCCACATTCTTCAATACCTTGTTAAGCTGTCGTGAATCCAGTAATTCACCCCGTACAAAGGATACCTTCTCAGCACCTGTTCGCTTGCCATCCAGAAATAAATTATAATTTGCGCGGCTCAGATTATCGTAAATAATGATGTTGTTTACATCAGAACGTGCGGAAAGTTCTTCCAGTAAAGCAGTGCCAATATAGCCGGCGCCTCCCGTGAGCAATACATTCATAAAATCAATTTTTAACCAGGTCTGTGTGTAATCCGCATTCCGCCTTGCTCATGCCATACCAGCGTGCCTCCCGCTCCATCATTTCCGGGTCTACTTTCCGGGTACAGGGTTCGCATCCGATACTGATATAGCCTTTTTCTTCCAGGGGGTGACGGGGAAGATTGAATTCTTTCTGATATTGATATATCATTTTTGGCGTCCAGTCCAGCATCGGGTGAAACCTGACAGTTCCATGAGGCGCTTCCTGCTCCACCTTCATCCGTTTCCGTACCGAACTTTGATCTGCACGAATTCCATTAATCCAGATATCATACTTTCTTAGCAACGAATCCACCGGCATTGTCTTATTCAGGTAACAGCAATGATCGGGGTCTGAGGTAAATAAAAGTCTCCCGTCACTATCCCGCTGCATGAATTTCGGTGTACTTGGTTTCAGGTTCACCGTATTGAGCGAAAATAAACGGGTCACTTCATCCCTGAAACGAACAGTCTCAGGAAAATGATAACCCGTATTGATGAAATAGACCGGTATGGACGGATCAATCCTGCTCAGTATGTGCAGCATTACAATACTGTGAGATTGGAAGGAAGACGTCGTGAACAGACTTTTCCCTGATTCCTTAAAACCAAAAAGCTTCTTTTCTATTTCCTCGAACGTCACGAATTCTGTTTTGAATCAAATATAGGTAAATCACAATGGTGTGGAAAGTAAGCGACGAAACATTCTTGACATTAATTTTATGCCTATTATTGTACTATGTTTAACATTTCTGAACCATTTATTAAACTGAATGTTAAAACATCTGATGAAAGTTGCAGTATACAGAAAGGAACATTTTAACGCCGCCCACCGTCTTCATAATCCGCAGTGGGACGATAAAACCAATGAACAGGTTTTTGGTAAATGCAACAACCCGAATTATCATGGTCATAATTACGAGCTTATTGTGAAATTGACAGGCGAAACAGATGCCCGTACCGGTTATGTTTATGACATGAAAAAGCTGAGTACTTTGATTAAAGAAAACGTACTTGCCAAATTTGATCACAAAAACCTGAACCTGGATACAGAATACTTCAAGAACCTGAATCCTACAGCTGAGAATATTGCTGTTGTTATTTATGATATCCTGCGGGAAAAGATTGACCCCTCGCTGGATCTCAAAATTACCCTATACGAAACAGAAAGAAATTATGTCGAATACCCAGTTTAAAATTGACGAATACGGTGATGATCACATGGGATCAAGCTATGAAACTCCCATGCGCGATGACGCATTCGACTTAACGGATAAAGAAAAAATTCAAAAGATTGAGAGTCATTTTACCGAGATCATGCAGATTCTCGGGCTCGATCTCACAGACGATTCATTGAAGGGTACACCCCACCGGGTCGCAAAGATGTTTGTAACTGAAGTTTTCAGTGGGCTGAATCCGATGAATAAACCATCGGTAACGCTCTTTGAGAACAAGTATCGCTACGATCAGATGCTGGTTGAAAAGGACATCACCTTCTATTCACATTGTGAGCATCATTTTGTGCCGATTTTTGGTAAAGCACACGTTGCCTATATCTCAACGGGCAAAGTGATCGGGCTTTCAAAAATCAACCGGATCGTTCAGTATTATTCAAAACGTCCGCAGGTTCAGGAACGCCTCACCGTACAAATCGGCAAGGAATTACAGAAAGCTCTGGACACAGATCACGTTGCTGTTGTTGTTGATGCGACCCATTTATGTGTAGCATCAAGGGGTGTGAACGATACCAATAGCAAGACCGGAACCGCATTTTTTTCAGGAAAATTCAAGGATACGCAAATAAAAAACGAATTCCTGAACTATATTAACACCAAATAATTGGTTGTTATGGGATTAGCCGAAGACATTAAGCAAAGTAAATTTATCGACGAGCGACAGAAAGGGCTGTTGAACCTGATTTACACTTATAATACGGTCATCAATGAGATGAACGCTTACTTCAAAGAGCATGACATTACCCGTCAACAATACAATGTACTTCGAATACTCCGGGGTCAGTATCCAAAACCTGCATCCATCAACCTTTTAAAAGACCGGATGCTGGACAAAATGTCGGATACATCCCGTATTGTGAAACGGCTCGAAAAGAAAAAGCTCGTAAAACGCGAAGAAAGTGATGAAGACCGCCGGGCTGTTGAAATTACTATTACAAAATCAGGGCTGAAGCTCCTCGAAGATACTGACAATACGGTCAGCGGTTTTTCTCATTTACTGGACAACCTGAGTGAGAAAGAAGCTGTTCAGCTGAATACATTGCTCGACAAGATACGGGGATAATTTCTGAGCATTATTCCTTTTTTCACCTACTTTCCCTTTAAAGGATTTAATTTGTAACTTTGATACCTCATCAAAGAATACACTAAACTTATACGTAAATATGGCTTTTGACCTTGATATGATCAAGGCAGTTTACAGTCGCATGAACGAGCGAATTGAAGCTGCCAGAAAAGTTGTGAATGGCCCCCTTACACTGGCCGAAAAAATACTGTACTCCCACCTTCATGAAGAGCAACCGCTGGAGGCATTCGAACGCGGCAAGAG
>JBNKGL010000013.1:0-117183 GCA_050289805.1 Cyclobacteriaceae bacterium | reverse complement strand
TCTACAAATATATTACAAGTTTTGAATTTGAGAGAAAAAATAAAGACAGAAGAGCTGTGGCAACAATAGATAATTGTCACCTTATCCTGAAGGATGGCGTTTTCTGAAGGAGATGATGCTTACAGGTTGAGCAATGGCATGCTCACAAATAATTATTTTGAACCTCTGTTTCGTTTTTACAAAACAAACAACTTATAACCTTTGCCCATCAGATCGGTAGTGGCCGTAAATCTGGACACGGCCATTTCGATACCCGGATATATATCGCCGGGAAGAAGGTTTTGCTTCATCATGGATTGACCACAGACGATTACCTTAATACCGTTTCTCATCAGCTCCTCAAGCAGGGCGCCATTTGGATTTGCCTGATCAAACCGTTGACTATAGGTAGCGTCAGTCATCGCGATGGGTGTTGAACCGGAATAAACGACGATGGCCAGTTGAATATTTTCCTTCGGGACTCCCGCGTAAATGTGGAGATTATACATCCTGGCTGCGTAATCCAGCATATCGGCCACTTGGGTCTTGTCGGAATACCTGTGCCCCAGCTCGATCACAAATTTGTACTGCGCAGCAGGATCAGGTTTTTCCGCCTCAAAAGGAACCGGGTTTACGCCGCCATAACCCTGAATGGCCGGAAATACAATATCCTGGGCCTGAGACAGAGCTGCTGAGAAAATGATCAGCAGGAGAAGGGTATAATGTTTTTTCATAGGATTATGGATGGTTCCGGTTAGACTTGTTTCTAATTTATACCTGCGGCAAATTCATAGTATGTGATATCCATTCCTTCAAGCGCATTTTTCAGCTCCGGAGTCGGAGTGCCAAATATATCAAAAGACAAATCACACAATTCAAATAACCCTACCACCAGGTCACCCAAGTTGGCAATATGCTGGAGCCCGGCTTCCGCATTTATATAACGTTCCTGCACAATGCATACGGTGTTGTCTTCATTGTAATACCAATCATATTGCAATGTTCCCTTGTCCTTTTGTTTTACCATTTCGATACAGGACTGAGCCAGCTTTTTAAACTCATCGATTTTTCCCGGCTTAATTTTTAAATGTGCGATTACCTGAATTTCTTTCATGATGCGATATTTTAATTTTGGTCAGTAATTAATTTCAAATCATCTGAGCATAACCATTTGAAATCAGGTAAATGTTGCATTAAAATTTGATTAAACATTAAAACAGCTTATTCTTTTTTGCCATTTCTTCAAGATTTCCGTCGACAAAGCAGCTTATTCGCCTCTCCCCAACCCCCTTTCTTGGGGGTAAAATAGAACTCCGTGCGGACAGCCCAAAATAACTTTAACAATTTAAATTCACCCCTTTTCCTGCCGAACCAACGAAAGCGCTTCATTTCCGTACAAAGAAATAAACCCCTGCCCCGATGATCATCCGAACCCTAGCCATCCTCCTTTTCTTGCTTCCGTTTTGCAGCCATTCCCAGCAGAATGAGTTTAGAGATATTGCCTATATCAATGGCCTTCCCGAAGAAGACAACCTGCGCCGACTGAACCTCGTGATCCCGCAAAATTCCGACACCCCTCCCCCGCTGCTTATTTGGATCGGCGGTGGCGCCTGGTCCTACGTTGACCGGAATGTTGAAATGGACCTGGCGAAAAGGATTGCTGAAAACGGCATCGCGGTCGCCAGTGTCGGGCACCGGCTTAGCCCGGCCACCTGGCGTGACCCCTCCCTGAATACCGGCGTTCAGCACCCCGCACATATGCAGGACCTGGCAGCAGCCGTAAAGTGGCTCTATGACCATGCAGGAACCTATGGTTTCGACAAAAACAATATCTTCATCGGCGGCTTTTCTTCCGGTGCGCACCTTGCAGCCCTCATTACCATGGACCCGACCTACCTGGAGTCCGCGGGATTACCTTCCGACCTGTTCAGTGGTGTGATACCGGTATCCGGAGCCTACGACATGGTAGATTACTATAACTTCCTGAAAAACAGCGACAGGCCAGAACTTGCAGAACTTCATGTTCAGGCGGTATTCGGACCAACACAACAGGACCTGATCAGTGCTTCGCCCATGACCTACATGGAGAACTTATCAATACCCATGCTCCTGATGAGCGATATCACTGTGGCAAATTATACACGCCTGTTTGAAGAAAGGATTCAACAGACAGATCTCACCAACGTCCGGGTAGAATATGCCAATGAGTTTACCCATGCTGCTTTATGGAAAAACATGTCCTATGAAGCGGAAAGCTCATACCGGAATTTGATTGTCGAATTCATCCTTCAGAATTCCAGGAAACAACCGGCATCAAAAGCAAATTAACGACACCGCTGCCGGGTTCTACGCAATGAATACCAGTCGTTATTAATTTTTCAACAGAACTTTTCATGTGGGCTGATCTGGTTGAATTATTGAAATTATTAATCCCAAATAATTTTCTGATAATCAAGAGATTTAATTATCTTATAATACCAATCAAATTTCGAACAATCATGAAAAAGCTAATCACCTTATGTCTGGTCATATTCATGGCATCAAGCTTATATGCCCAGGATTTACCCTATCTACTTTTCGAATTCATGCAAGTCGATGACGAACATGGGGCGGATTATATAGAAATAGAGACATTTTGGTCAAAAATTCATCAGCAACGTGTCGCCGATGGCACAATTGATGGCTGGGACCTCTGGTCACTTACCCCCAATGGTTCGGATCAGGGCGCTCAATATCTCACCGTCACCGTTTATTCGAGTCTTGAACAAATGATGGCATCCATGTCAAGTGATCAGATTCGTGCATATGCAAAAAAAGCCCACAATATCTCCGACAAGGAACTTGATGCCATGATGGACAAAACAGTGGTGAGCCGGGATATTGCTGCTCAGCTTTATATTAAGCAAATATCATCGACCATCAACAGTCCTGAAATGAAAGTGGGAATCTACGCAACGCTTGACTTTATGAAGCAGCTGGATGAAAATTATGAGAAAATGGAAGAAAGCATATATAAAGTCTGGCACCAGCAAGCCGTGGATGCAGGGGAAAAAATGAACTGGGGTCTAACCAGGGTGATACTTCCTTCCGGCTCCGAGACCTATGCAACCCATATTACCGTCAGCATGTATGAAACCCTGGCCCAACTGACAAATGATATTGAATCGCCCGCAGATCCGTTAGACTACATGGCAGTGATGGCCGCGTCCAGCGGGATTCAAACCCGTGACCTGCGACACAGGAAGATCGCACAACTTTTAATGATGATTCGATAAAAGTTCAAATAAAGGGCGAAATTAATTTCGCCCTTTTTGCTTACCGGGTCCATTCAATTAATCAATCCTTTCAAACACAAACCGGAAATGTTCCATCGTTTCCCGTTCGAAACACACCCGGTTCGGACTGATCCTGAAGATGGCTACACGATGACGAAATGCGGCGCTTGTGAGATATTGAGGCAGCAATGACAGGTAAAGGGCATACTTGTAAAGATTGAACTTCCTGAATTTCTTTCTCCATTGGGATATGGTCTCGATATAGTCAAGCCGTCCGCTTGTTTTTGTCACCAGGCGGAAATACGGCTTTGCCGCCTCTTCGACCATTTCCGGACCATACGGCAGCCAAGATCCCGGAAATTGTTCAACCATCAGTGCCAGTATATAAGCATCAGAATCCGGTGAGGCGTTGATGTCGATCTCCTCCAGCGGCAGCATATTTTTCCCGAAAACCATGGTTTGTAAAAAGAACCGCTTGCCCGGGTCAAGTAATGTGGCTGCATTTCTAAAGAATTCACGGTAACGCTGCAGCTGCTGTCCGGCTTTGTATTCTTCCACTGAACAGAAATGTTCAAATGCCCCAACCGAAACCAGGGCATCAAATTTTCCAAAATCAGCATCGGTAATTTCCCTGCAATCACGAATGTGAACATCCATACCCTGTGCCCTGCAACTCTTATATTGACCTTCCGAAAGCGTAAGCCCTGTGCATTTGGCGCCGCGTGATGTCGCAAAGTTCAGAAAAGGACCCCATCCACATCCCATATCAAGAACACGGTCATTCTCGCTGATATTCAGCATATCCATTATATATTGATGTTTACGTTGCTGGGCCTCTTCAAGGGAAATTGAAAAATCGCCATCATACTTGGCGCCACTGAAATCGCCGGTTTCACCCATACTTAACCTGAAGATCCTGTCGATCGTGGAATATGTGAAATCAAGATCTTGCTTCTCTGCCATGAAAGAAGGTACTCAAAATGGCAGTCAGATCAAACAGAAACAGGCAATTGATTAATTAACAGGGTATTCGTCGAGGTACTCCCTCGTAATGTCTTCAGGAATCCCTGGCAATGGATCCGGGAATTGGGGAGGCGTTAAGGCAATCTCAAATATCTTGTGGATCCCTTCATTATCAATGTACTTCTGGCATTCCGTAAGTTCATTCGATATCCGGTGTGAGGACCGTACCGACAGCGTCCTGCGAAGACTTGTAACGTATTTGTCGAACCATCGCTTGTTTGCACTCAGGTAAACCAGCCTCACGAAAAAGGCCTCCAGTGAATCCTTTTTACCCCTGCTTTGAAAGAAGCTGCGTGAGAGAGATGAGCCATTTGCTTTATCCGCATACATCTGCCAAAGGGCAATGATCTGGGGGTTATGATCAGCCGTTCCATGATAGATAATGTCAGACCTGTAATCGGAGAAAATAAAGAAAGCATCCGAACCCACAATGGCATTCACGGCAGATTCAAACGCACGAATCCTTTTCTGTGGTATTGCCAGTGACCTGGCATGCGCGCCTTGAATACTTACCATATACATATGTGCATTCTTTATTCCAGTAACTTCAGGATTTCCGGATTGCCCTGCATTTTCGCCTGAGCGAGAATCGTTGTACCGTTCGAATCCTGTACATTTTTGTCTGCCCCGTTTTCCAGGAGCAATTTCACCATTTCGAGCTGGCCAAAATTCACCGCGAAGAAAAGCGCTGTCGCTCCACTCGCATTTTTCAGGTTTACATCGGCACCACGGTTAATCAGCAACCTGCCTATATCTGCTGAGCCTTTGAAACATACACCCATTAACGCGGTGTTGCCAGATGCATCCTGGGCATTAATCTCAGCTCCTTTATCAATAAGGTATGAAGTAATCTCCAATTGTCCCAGATAAGTTGCTAAAATTAATGGACTAAACCCCCTGACATCCACCTGATTAACAGATGAAGGATCTGCGTCAACAGCTTTTTTTACTGCATCAAGTGAAGTTTGCTTAATGGCTTCAAATAAATTCATAACTATCTTTCAAACCGAATATTCAATCACTACTACGCCATGATCGACTTCAAATGCAGATCATGTACCGCGAAAGTAGTATAAATAAAATTTATTTAAATTATCAACGGATAAGCTGTAGTTATACCACAAATTCATGGATATTACTCCAACCTTGACAGGAATTCAACCAGGTCCCTGATTTCCCGCTGAGAAAGCAGCAAGCCCATGGGCGGCATGCTCGACGGGGAATTAGACCGTTCACTGATCCGTTCCGTCGCTATGTGCAGTGGCTCCGCTTCATTGGTCTTCAATAATAGCTCCTTATCATTCTCTTCAAGAAGGATACCGGAAACCTTTTGTCCGTCCTTGAGTGTAAGTGAAACAGATCCGAATCCGGGAGCAAGCCTCGCACTTGGCTCGATCAGGGCTTCCAGTAATTGTTCGCGGGACAGTTTGGATGCGATACCGCCCAACGCGGGACCTACATCAGAACCCTCACCCCTGATTACATGGCATCTTGTACACTGAGCTGCGGCGTTATTATAGAAAATCTGACGGCCAAGGCCGGCGTCACCACCGTACAGCGCGGCCTGGAAGGCTTCCACAGATGTTTTATCAGTCGACTTTAGCGCATCAACTTTGGCTATTAATTCTTCATTCCCTGATGTTTCGACGGCTTCAATTACGTCGAGTGTAAGACTTGGATCAACCTGGCCTGCGATAAGCCTTTCGGTTGTAGTCTCAAGGATCGGCATGCTTTTTTCCGAAGGCATTTTACCCAACACCTTCAGCAATTGCTGCTGCTCCTGCAGCGTGCCTTTTTGAAAGACCGGTTGAACCAAGGAAGGCAGCACCTCTGCAGAAATGTCGAGGTCGCCCAGCATACCCAGTGCCGTAGTACGAACACGGCTGTCACTGTCATTCATTCCTACCCTGATGAGTGACTCCATCTCTGAATAATTCAATTGATGAAGGCTTTCAAGGGCTGCAGCTCGAACTTCCGGGGTTTTACCCGATCTGGCCAATGCAGCCAGCTGATCATTATATTCGGTAATTTCAAGTGCGCGCAGCAAATTAATGGACGCTATCTGGACCTGGTCATTGCCGCTTTTAAGAAACTCATCAAGCACCGGTGAAATTTTAGTTCTGAGAAGAGCGGGATCACGCTCTATTTCACCCCGATAACGGCCATCAACGCGATCGAGTACCGACGGAGAAGACCACGTTGCCAGCGTTGCCAGCGCCTCGGCCCTGACCACCGGATCAACGTCGGTTCGTCTCGCAAATGCGATGAGCATATTTAACTCTTTCTCGCCTCCTACCCGAAGGGCAGCATTAATACCCCTTCTTAACAAGGGCTCCGAGGTGAACCTATCCTGGTTCAGAACTTGCGCGAGTGCCGGTAAGGCCGGTTCAATGGAAAGATCATCATTGATTGCACGGGCTGCCTCGGTAACGATGTATTCGTCCTTATCGTCAAGAAAAACAGCCACCTGGTCATTGCCCAGCCTTCTCAACACCAAAACTGCCGCGATACGAAGTGCTCTGCTGTCACTATCCTTTAATGACATTACCGATTCAACATCACCGATGCGGCTCAGGGCAAGAACCCCGGCATGACGCAGGTACACATCCTGGTCATCATTTTCCCTGATCATTTCAATCAGTGCAGGAACTGCCTCCTGATACTTAATCCGACCAATTGCTTCGGCGGCATAAAATCGAACACGTGAATTTTCATGCTGAAGAAGCGAAACAAGTTCAGGTCCCGCTGGTGAATACCGTACATCACCCAAAATTTTAACTGATTGCGCAATTATTTCCGGATCACTGTCATTCAAATAATTCATCAGGGGCGCGGCAGCCTCCCGATTTTCCCTGCCAAGCTGTCCTAATCCCCATATCCCGTGGATTCTCTTCAGCTGGCTGTCGGTCTGTGCTATGGCACTTTCAAGAGCGTCGTTATTTTTTCTGCGTACCAGCTCAAATTGAGCCTTCTGACGAATACGCATATCTGCATAGGAAAGTAATCCTGATAATTCTTTATCATCCACTGCCTCGTAATCGAGCTGCATGAGGCGCAGAGTCTCCTTGCGTTCCGCTTCCAGGTCATTGCTGGATTCGTCCACATCAATCTTCCAGACACGTCCATAATTCTTGGTATTCCAGCCATTGATCCAGTCGGCCGCATACAGCGCTCCTTCCGGTCCGAATTTGATACCCGTAGGAAGAATACCGGAAATTACCTTCTTTTCCTGTTCAAGCCTGAAGCTTGCCCCATCCGGCTGCAGTGTAAACGCCCAGATCGCCGAACGGCTAGGGTTCCCTACAAATTCTACCAGGAAGAAATGATCCTTCCATGATTTGCCAAGCGCAGTACCGGGATTAAAGATCATGCCCGTCGGCCCGTTGTGATAATTCTGAATCGGCGGAATAATGTACGCTGCCTGGCCATCCCACCTGGGCTGATACAGACGCTCATCCATCCAAACTTTGTATCCGTTATTTTTCGGATCCGTATATTTTCCATATTGCCAGTTGGAACGCCATCCGGCATCGGAACCCTCTACAATGTGAACAAGGCGTTCGCTTTCTCCGCGATGGTCACCGTCATTGTCGGAACTGATAATATTACCGTATTGATCAAAGACGAATTCATGTGTGTTTCGCAGTCCTTTGGCAAAAACCTCAAAGTTGCTTCCGTCTGGATCTGAACGCACGATTACGCCTTCATTCGGATGGGGAAGGTGCTCACCGTCCACCGTTGTGATATCAGCGCCGATATCGCCTATTCCATAGTAAATCCGGCCATCCGGACCTTCGATGGCGCCCGACATACCGTGCCCACCAAAGCCAATGTGAACTGCAAAGCCGTCCGAAATGGGTGTTTTCGTATCAAGAACTTCATCATCATTGGTGTCCTCAAGACGCCACATATTGGGGCCCACGCCAACAAATACATCATTGTCACGTACCAGCAACGCTCCGGCCACATCGGTGACTTCATCATGAAAATCACTGAGAATACGTTTTGAAACCTCTGCAATGCCATCTCCATCCTCATCACTCAGCTTCCAAACCTCCTCTTCTTCAACCGCCAGGTCCTTCCAGTCATGGGAACCGTCATTGTTTAGGTCAGGGAGCCATTCATTCTCACTGCTCTTTTCGGGAGCAAAGGTTTTATGCAGAAATGCCCTGCGCTCCTCCACACTTTGAAGGGAAATGGATGCGGTCATCCAGTCCTGGTGACCACGAATATCAAATTCAGAATTTTTTTGCCGGTTCGTACGCGTAAGATAAATATTACCATCATCATCAATGGACATGGCAATGGGATCCGGGGCTAAAGAATCTGAAGCCCAAAGACTAATCTGCAATCCTTCATAAATTTCTACCGGGTTGGCCGCTTCAATTTCCCTGGCGCGCTGCTGCGCCGTTGCCGCGTCTTCACGAATTGTAAGTGGTGTCTCCTTCGGTAATTCCTCCTTCTGGTTGCAACCTGCGGAAAAAGCAACTGCACAAATACCAATTATAAATCCTGTTTTATTGCTGAATGATTTCATCTTAATTTCATTAATACTGACCTAAATTATGTAAAAAAATATTCCCCCCGTATCATCCTTACATGAACGGATGAATTAACCTTATTTTTTACCCATAATCGTTCAAACCTCATCACTAAATAAGTAATATTAATTATTTTTGAATAACGATAAGATTATGTTATGACCTTCACCCAGTTGCAATACGCGATCGCCCTGCAGAAATACGGAAGTTTTAAGCAGGCCGCATCAAAACTTGAGATCACACAGCCGGCTCTGAGTCTTCAGATCAGCAAACTGGAGCGGGATCTTGAGCTTTCACTCTTTGATCGTACCCACTCCCCGATCAAACCCACCACGGAGGGCTATCAGTTTCTTTTGCGGGCACGTGAAATTGTGGGTCAGATGGAAGAATTACAGGCATTTGCCGCGGGCTTTACCGAGAAGGTATCCGGCAAACTTAAAATCGGAATCATCCCTACACTGGCCCCGTTTTTGGTCCCTCTTTTTGCTGATTCACTGCAAAAGGATCATCCCGGCATATCCCTTGATATTCATGAACAAATCACCAACCAGGTGATCCACGGAGTAAGGCACGGAGATCTGGACGCGGGCATCATCTCTACCCCATTGCACATCAATAACATGGTTTCCATCCCCCTCTTCTATGAAAAATTCATGTTTTACACCTCATATGAAACCCATGACAGGACCATCCAGCTCTCGACTGTAGATTATCAGAAACTTTGGCTGCTCAATGAAGGTAATTGCTTTCGGGATCAGATCAATAATTTCTGCAATCTTTCAGAGATCCGAAAGAACAAATCATTTGTGTACAGGAGCAATTCTATTGACGCGCTGATCAGGATTGTAGACACCAAGGGCGGGTACACCATCTTGCCGGAGCTTACCACACTCAGCCTGACGGAGGAACAGGAAGAAAACCTGAGGCCGATTGCCGACAAGCCATTTGCCCGGGAAATCGGGTTGATAATCCGGGAAAAGAACAACAAACAAATCCTTATTGATCAGCTTGCCGAATGCATCCGGGCCAATATCCCAAAACCAATGCTGTCACCTGAAGGACTTAATGTTGTTGATCCGGATATTCATGTGGAAGAATAGGCACTACGAACTGATCTCTTTCAAAATATCCTGCCATTCTTCTGACAATGAGAATTCAGGCCGCTTTTTGCCCGCCTTTCTGTACCAGTAATCCGCATTCCACAAATCTCCTTCTTTGCGGTGCAGGTAGGCGTGAACCCAGGCTCCATTGCCGGAATCAGCATCCTGTACAAGTTCATGGGCCTTATCCCAGTCACCCTGCCGATCATACCAAAGCGCTCTGATTTCGGGTGACCAGCTTTGCTGAGGCTCAGCATCTTCGGGAGTAGATTGGATAGTTTCGTATAAAGTCATGGTTATCCTGCCAGAAAGTTTCGTAATACATAATGCAGAATGCCTCCGTTCTTGTAATACTCAATTTCAATACGCGAATCGAGCCGACAGATTACATCGAATGATTTCTCTTCATCCCCGGCTTTCGCAACCACGGAAAGAACCTTGCCCGGCTCGAGCCCATCGGCAATACCCTGTATTGAATAATATTCTTTACCGGTAAGGCCCAATGATTCCGCATTTTCTCCTTCGAGAAACTGCAGGGGCAATACGCCCATTCCAACCAGGTTGCTTCGATGGATCCGCTCATAACTTTCTGCAATAACTGCCCGGATGCCGAGCAGGGTTGTTCCTTTTGCCGCCCAGTCACGCGAAGATCCACTTCCGTATTCCTTGCCGGCAATAACGATCAAATCCGTCTTTTCGGCCTGGTATTTCATGGACGCATCGAAAACGCTCATTTCCATATCATCCGGGAGGTAGGTGGTATACCCCCCTTCTTTGGCGGTCAGCTGATTTTTAATCCGCACATTGGCAAAGGTTCCGCGCATCATCACCTCGTGATTCCCCCGCCTCGATCCGTAGGAATTAAAATCCCTGTATTCAACACCCTGATCCAACAGGTATCTTCCTGCCGGCGACTGGGGTGAGAAAGCACCCGCCGGTGAAATATGGTCTGTAGTTATGGAATCCCCAAGTTTCAGCAAAACGCGGGCATCCGTGATATTAGTAGGATCTGCAGGATGCTCAGAAATTGCCTGAAAGAACGGCGCCTCCTTAATATAGGTTGAATCTTCACTCCACTGGTAATCCAGTCCAGTCGGTGCAGGCAGGTCCTGCCATTGCTTTTCTCCATCGAAAATAACGCTGTAGGTTTCAGCATAATCATCCCTGGAAATCGCTTTTTTCATAACTTCCTGAATTTCATGCATGGATGGCCAGATGTCCTTCATAAAGACGGGCACATCATTTTCATCATAACCAATAGGCTCCGTCATCAGGTCGATATTCACCCTTCCGGCTATGGCATATACCACCACCAGCATCGGGGAAGCCAGGAAATTCATGCGCACCTGCGGATGCACACGCGCTTCGAAATTACGATTCCCGGAGAGTACCGCAGAAACATTCAGCTCATAATCTGTGACTGCCTTTGCAATGGGATCAGGTAGCGGACCGCTATTTCCGATACAGGATGTGCATCCATAACCAACCGTGTTGAATTTCATTTCTTCGAGCGACTTGTCGAGACCGGACCGTTCGAGGTATCTTGTAACGACCTTTGACCCCGGGGCAAGGGAAGTTTTAACCCACGGTTTTACATTGAGTCCCTTTTCAAGTGCTTTTTGGGCCACCAGGCCTGCACCTACCATCACGCTCGGGTTCGAAGTGTTTGTACAGCTTGTTATCGCCGCGATCACGATGGATCCGTCGTGTAAAACAAATTCCTTCCCATCGTATTCCACCGAGGCGGAACGTACATGCTGTATCTGATCCTCGGCATGTACGAATTCGGTGAGCGATCCCCCCTCTCCGAGCCAGCTCGCCTCTGCATTGCTTTCCGCGGTTTTTTTCCTGTGATCATATTCTTCATTGATGAGGCGATAAAAGCTGTCCTTGAGGTTACGAACCAAAATCTTATCCTGTGGTCTTTTGGGGCCTGAAACTGTCGGCTCCAGGTTGGAGAGATCCATTGAAATAACATCGGTATATTCAATGTTTTCATTTCCGGTCCTCCACAGGTGATTTTGCTCCGTGTATTTCCTTACCCGGTCAATTACCTCCTGTGGCCTGTTGGTCCGACGCATATATTCAAGCGTTTGCTCATCAATCGGGAAATAGGTAGCAGTACATCCGAACTCCGGTGACATATTGGAAATCGTGGCGCGATCCGGTACGGTAAGATGATCCAGCCCTTCCCCGAATACTTCAACAAATTTTCCCACTACTCCGTATTTCCTGAGCAATTCCGTAATGGCCAGCACCATATCCGTCGCGGTGATTCCCTCGCCAAGCCGGCCGGTAAGTTCAAGACCAATCACCTCCGGACATGTGAAATAAATCGGCTGGCCCAGCATGGCTGCTTCTGCTTCAATTCCCCCTACGCCCCAGCCCAGCACACCAATACCATTGACCATGGGCGTGTGGGAATCTGTACCTACCAGCGTATCAGGAAACAGCCAGCCATCCCTGTCTACTACGCCCTGAGCCAGATATTCCAGGTTTACCTGATGACAAATGCCCATGCCTGGCGGTACAACTCCGAAATTATTAAACGATTTCTGCCCCCATTTTAAGAGGGAATAACGCTCGTGGTTCCGTTCATATTCTTTCGCCACATTTTTTTCATAGGCATCCTGGGTTCCGAAAAAATCCACCTGTACGGAATGATCTACCACCAGGTCAACCGGGATCAGCGGGTTGATCTTTGAACCATCCTTGCCCTTGCGGATAACTTCAGATCGTATGGAGGCAATATCAACAATGGCCGGAACACCTGTAAAATCCTGCATCAATACTCTTGCCGGTTTATAAGGAATATCCCTGTCGGTTCCCGCAGGATCCCAGTTTGCCAGGATATCAAAATGGTCCTCGGTTATACCTAAACCATCAATATTCCGAATTACGTTCTCCAATAAAATTCGTATGGAAAATGGAAGTCTGTCGATTCCCGAAACAGAGCCCAGGTCTGCGATTCTTCGTTCTCCTCCTGCCGTTGATATATTTTTTGTGTGTTTGTTCATAACGATGATTTAATTAAAGATTTCGGGGCCAAATTCTTAATTCATGACCCGAATTTGAATTTTTAGCAGCATCAGCTACCGCTTTACTAAAATTTCGGCAATCGTGAACAAAGAAAAAAGCAAATCAGGGGTGATGTTGATATAGTTGATCATAAAAAACATCCACGGGCATCGCTTTAAACAAAAATTCTCCGTCCATCACATTTTTCAGAATAATAATTCCTGCATTTCCTATTTTAAAAAAAAGAAGAATTCCCACCCATGAAAAAGTACACCCTCATTGTCCTCATACTCTTTATTTCAACTTATTCCTTCGCACAGGAAAACGCAGACTCAACAAAAACTGAAAATAAAGACCTGCCGCTGAAAGCTGGCCGCGAGTTTTCCATTGATACCAATGAAGCCAGCTGGCTTAGCCTGGATGTTCATCCGGATGGTTCAAAGATCGTTTTTGACTTTCTGGGTGACCTATACATTCTGCCATTTTCAGGCGGCGCTGCTGAACAGCTGACTTCAGGAATGCAATTTGACAGCCAGCCAAGATTTTCCCCGGATGGAAAGAAAGTTGTCTACACTTCAGATAAAAGCGGAGGGGAAAACATCTGGACCATTGACCTGGAAACCAGGGAGGAAAGCGCAATTACCACGGGCAACACAAACCGCTATCAAAGTCCGGAATGGTCACCCGACGGAGAATATATCCTTGCCTCCAAGGCCGGCTTTCGAAGCGGCACATTGAAATTATGGATGTATCATGTCGATGGGGGCACCGGTGTTGAACTGATGTCGGACCCGGACAATGTAAAAATGACAGGGGCTGCATTCGGCAATTCTGATCAATTCATCTGGTTTGCACAACGCCAGGGAGACTGGCAGTATAATGCCATATTCCCGCAATACCAATTGGGAAGGTACGACCGGGAAACTGGCAAGAATGAAGTGATGTCGTTTCGCGAAGGTTCCGGCATCCGGCCGACGTTATCACCGGATGGAAAATGGCTGGTTTATGGAACAAGATATGAAGCAAAGACCGGTTTGATTATCAGGGACCTGGAATCCGGCGTCGAACGCTGGCTTGCCTATCCTGTCCAACGGGATGACCAGGAATCACGCGCAACCCGTGATGTCCTGCCCGGCATGTCTTTCACGCCGGACTCAAAGGAATTACTGGCATCTTACGGGGGAAAAATATGGCGCATTCCTATTGCAGGGGGTGAAGCAATTGAAATTCCATTCAATATCAACACAACCGTGGAATTAGGGCCGGAATTGCAGTTTGAATATTCAATTCCCGACAGCCTGGAATTCGTTGTGAAGCAAATCCGTGATGCAGTTCCGTCACCTGATGGATCAAAACTGGTATTCACTTCTCTGGACCGGTTATATGTGATGGATCTCACAGAGCGTGTCCCACGCCGTCTGACTAATCAGGATGTAATTCAGGCTCAGCCGGTCTGGTCGCCGGATGGCGCCTGGGTGGCCTACACGACATGGAATGACGGAACAGGGCACCTTTTCAAAACGCTTGTCGCGGGAAAGAAAGCCGGGCAACCCATTCAGCTGACCAGGGAAAATGCCATTTATGAAACCCCCTCCTGGTCTCCAGATGGCAAAAGAATTGTGGCGCTCCGTGGACCCGCATCAAACTTCGAAAAATCCCTGAACCAGCGCGCGCCGGGAACAGGCCGTGAGCTCATATGGATCAGTTCGGAAGGTGGTGAAGCTACCCTGATCGATTATACATATCGCAGGGAATTTCCTCATTTTTCAAAAAATAATGACCGCATATACCTGAATGACAATGACGGAACGTTGCTGTCGATCCGCTGGGACGGCAGTGATGAGAAAAAGCATGTTAAAATCGCGGGAACCACCCCACCCGGTTCAAGAAGTCCCCTCGAAGCCTCCCGAATCATCATGGGCTATGATGAAACGCAGGCAGTCGCCCAGGTTTATAATGATATGTATTTGTTTACCATTCCGATGGTGGGTGGCGAAGTACAGACTGTCAATGTATCAAAAGGCGATAAGGCATCTTTTCCCGTAAAAAAGCTATCCGATATCGGGGGCCAGTTCCTCGCCTTTTCAAGGGATATGAAAACTGTTCACTGGTCAATCGGAAACGCACATGTAGTTTACAACATAGATTCTGCGACGGCACAGGAAAAGGAACGTGAAATCGTGGCGAAATCCTTCAAGGAGGAAAACAAGAAACTGAAAAAGGATACACTCACCTACATGCCGGAAGAATTCAGGATACGTGTGACTGCAACACGTGATCTTCCAACAGGTCAAATACTACTCACGGGTGCAAGGATCATTACGATGAATGGCAATGAAGTGATAGAAAATGGCATGATCCTTATTGAGAACAACCGGATTAAAAATGTGGGCCCGGCAAATAGTTTTAATATTCCGCAAGGGATAAAGACCATGGATCTAAATGGAAAAACGATCATGCCCGGGTTTGTCGATACCCATGCGCATGTTCGGCCCGCATGGGATATCCATAAACAGGAGGCCTGGCAATTCTGGGCAAACCTTGCATTCGGAGTTACAACCGTGCGGGACCCTCAAACTTCCACTACCGATATTCTTACGTATGAGGATCGTGTTAAAGCAGGCGGAATGATCGGCCCGAGGATTTATTCAACAGGCCCGGGAATGTTCTGGCAGGAACAAATCGAAGATCTGGATCATGCACGTAAGCTGGTTTCAAGGTATTCCAGGTACTATGACACAAAGACTATCAAAATGTATGTTGCCGGCAACCGGCAGCAACGGCAATGGATCATTATGGCGTGTCGCGAACAGGAAATAATGCCTACCACAGAAGGATCGCTGAATTTCAAACAAAATCTCACCCAAATCATCGATGGATACCCGGGTCATGAACATTCATTTCCGATATTCCCCTTATATGAGGATGCGGTAGGTCTGATCGCCTTTTCCAACACTGCCTACACCCCTACTTTGCTGGTAGCCTATGGCGGTCCGTGGGCCGAAAATTTCTACTACACACGTGAAAATCCGCATGATGATGTTCAACTGAATTATTTCACGCCTCACTCAGAAATAGACAGCAAAACCAGACGACGCGGTGCAGGTACAGGACCGGGTCCAGGGGGCTGGTTCATGGAAGAAGAACATGTTTTCAAACCGCTGGCTAAAGAGGTGAACGCCATCATACAGGCAGGAGGACGAGCCGGTGTTGGCAGTCACGGACAACTACAGGGATTGGGATACCACTGGGAATTGTGGACTGTCCAGTCTGGCGGAATGTCTAACCATGAAGCGTTGAAGGTAGCCACCATCATGGGGGCAGAAGCGATAGGCCTCCACAAGGAGGTTGGTTCCCTCGAACCCGGAAAGCAGGCTGATTTACTGATATTAAACCAAAACCCGTTGGAAAACATTCGTAATACCAGAAGCATCGAAATGGTGATGATCAATGGAAGGCTATACGAGTCCGGCACGTTAAACCAGGTTTACCCGCAGGAAAACCCAGCTCCATTACGAAGCTGGAGTGAAGACAAACCCGAACAAATTCCCGGCATCGACTAGCCTCCGCGGGACATATTTCAATCGGCGTCATTTGCTTTTCAACCAAAATTTCGCCTAATTAAACGAGTACAATTGTACTTTATAGATATTTTTTTGCATATCCTTTGAGATATTTATTTTTTGACCGGTTATGAACCTGGAATTCATGCAAAACAATGCAGGCACCTTATTGGTACTGCTCTCCTTCTGTTGGTGTTTGTCTTGTTCAGATGACGATCCTGTAATTAATGAAACAGACCTTTCCAGTTTTATGCCACTGGCAATCGACAATTATTGGGAATTCGATAAATACTATTACAAATCAAATGGAGATCTGTTTGCCGAAACCGATGTGTATTGGCGCGTAGATACCTGCTGTTATTATATTGACAGGATAGAATTGACGCCTGACAGTGCCGATCTGGGCAGAACCTACCTGTATGACGCAGGTGACGGATGGATATATTCCGGCGGAGGAAATAAGTACCTGAGTCTGGATTATGTGAACAAGCCATCGGATTCTCTCTACCTGGTGGCCGAAAATGAGGGAAACATTCCATATGAGCATTTCATCCGCGGAGGTCTGCCTACTATCGCTACCCGATTTGGAGACCGGAAATGTATCCGGACATTAAGCATTTATTACTATCAGAACCAGCGCATAGAGCAAAACCGCTGGTTTTGTAAAGACATTGGAGAATATCAATTCGAGAATGTCATTTTCGAAATAAACAAAAATGGAGGACCGGAAACGTCCTATCTCACATCGACCATACTGCGCGACTATTCACTCAAATAATCAGATTTTTTCCAGGACTGTTTTAAGTCTCGCCTGGACTTCAGCTGCAACTTCCGCCAATCCCTCGTTTTCGACTGCCTGCATTGATCCCATTGGATCGACCACCGCCACCTCTACATTACCATTTTCCAGCTCCTGAACGACTACATTGCATGGCAGCATGGTACCGATTTTATTTTCAAGGGAAAGCGCCTGAAAAGCGAAATTAGGATTACAGGCTCCCAATATCTTATAGGGCCGCAGATCCTTATCCAGTTTTTCCTTCATGACCTGTGCAACATCAATTTCAGTAAGCACTCCAAAGCCCTGCTCCTTCAACGCTGCAGGAACCCTTGACAAAATCTCATCATAACTTTCTCCTGAAAATTCCCTGGCATGATAGTATTCCATAGCACAATTGTTTTCATACAAGTTCAGTGTAATTCCCTAATTCCTTTATGACCAGCATCATCAGTTTCCGTGATGAAGATCACCGGAACTGCCGTGTTTTCGTGGTATATTAAGGTATATAAAAAGGAGGTTATTATGTTACCGCTGCATATTCGAAATAATCCGTTTCACCGGATCGGAGATACGTATGGGCATTACTTTGATTATGGGCATTTCATGGGAAGAAGTGCCTTTGAGGATACCTGGATGACCAAGCCATTGGCCAATGTCATCGAGACTGAAGATGAATATAAGATTGAGCTTACAATGCCGGGATTCTCTAAGGAAGATGTTAGCATCGAGATGAAAAATGACATTATAAAAGTTAAAGCCGAAAGAAAAGGTCCTGTTCCTGTAAGTAGCGAACGATCCTTTGAAATAGCCGATATCATCGATCAGGATCGAATTCATGCGTCGCTTGATAAGGGAATTTTAACAATTTATATGCCGCATAAAACGGGTGTACAACATGTCATTAGGAGTGTTGAGGTGGAATAAATAGCAATTCATCAAATTGACATTTTAAGCCTGGCAGTACGCTGTCAGGCTCTTTTTAAATTTTACTTATGGAATCATCGTACAGTTATTTTGATCAGCTCATACTTGCAGAAATCAATAAATGCCTTCACCTGGTCAGAACCAGTAATCAAAATACACTGGACGAGGCTGTTCACGAAACCAGAAAATCTCTTAAAAAAATCAGGGGCTGGCTGAAAGCTGTCTGGTCATTACCCAATGCCCGAAGTTTTAACAGACGGCTGTCAACCGCTGGAAAAGAGATCTCTACGCTCAGGGATAGCAGTTCAGCACTGGAAGCCCTGGAGAAAATCAGGTTAAAGTACGATCCCTACCTCAAGCCTTCCACACTGGATCCTTTGAATGAATATCTTTTGAATAAAAAAGATACTGTTGCCAAAACAGCTGAAAAACGTTTACATCGAACCGAAGCCAGACTTCTTGAATTTCAAAAATCCTATGAACCATTCTATATAAATGATCCTGCAGATTTGTTAAAAGGCATTTCAAGAACCTATTCCGCGGCGAGGTCGGCCCTGCTCGCCATTGAAGAAAAAATTGAATCTGAACACCTGCACGAATGGCGCAAGCGAAGTAAGGACTTACAATATCAATGTCTGCTTTTTCCGGAAAAAATCGTTTTCATGCAGAGCCTCAATGCAGAAATTGCCCTGATGACCACCATACTGGGAAACGATCAGGATTTATATCTCCTCGACAATGCATTGCGGAATATCCCGCTCGACACCCTCCAGGTTGAATTGCTGGAAGGTATCCTCACAAAGGAACATGCCCAATGTCATTCCGAGGCTTTGACCATGGGACATAAAATATTCAGGGATTCAAAGAATATTTTCATTAAAACAATTGCTGAAAATATCGATGACAACCTCGCTGAACCAAATGCGTAATACTCATTAATAATAGTATTATTTAAAAAATATAATTACATTAATATAGAAATTTAACATCATGTATCAGAATATATTAAACCATGAATTTAAGCGAATAATGAAGGAGCCCGGTGTGGTAATCGTTGATGTTCGCGGGCCCAATGAAATACAGGAAGGATATATTCCAGGGGCAAGCATTTTTGTGGACATTAATAACGAATCCTTTGAAGATAAGGCCAAATCAATGGACAAGGATAAGACCTATCTCATTTATTGCCGTAGCGGGGCCCGTTCAGCAAAAGCTTGCAGGATCCTCGATGACATGGGATTCAAAGGCCCGCTTTATAATCTGGCGAAAGGAATTTCGGAATGGGATGGGGAAATCAAAACCCGGTAATTGATCAAAATCTACTGATGCGCTGAAGACATCAGGTCGTTCACGCTTTTCACAGGATTAAATGTGACTGCCGGAACTTCCATGAATACCGTTAACCAATCGGCCATTGAACCATTCCAAAGTCCGGGTAATTCAAGCGCCTTCAGGTTTTTGCCTCCCTGTGACTTTTCGGTAATTATCCCCGTGTCATCATCCCGGTATTTCATTAAATCAAACGGCTGCCCTTTATAATTTTTAAGTCCGCATACCACATCTACCGGGTTAAAATAATTCGCCCCGTTGAGCAGTTCCCCTACCCTGGGATCATTCAGGTCCAGCTGGGCAGTTTCCACGATTTGAAGCGATGAACTTCCGTCGGCATTGCGGACCCAGAACGGTCCGCCACCTGTGGCTCCTGTATTCACCACCATTCCACAAATACGAATCGGCCTGTTCAGAATATGGATCAGCTCTTTTTGCTTTTCGTGGTTTGAAAGGTTAGCAAAGGAAGGGGCAACCTGATAGAAGACCTCTTCCCGTAAAAATTTAAGAACCTCTTCGATGAACTCATCTGAAGGGTTATTCTGATTCTCCAGATCCTCAAGGTAGCCAAAGATTTTCCTCTGATATCGGATTAGCAGACCGCCTAATAGTTTCTTGTAGGTTACCGTCTCAGGCTTGAGCCGATCCGGCACCACATTATCAATATTTTTAATGAGCACAAGATCGCTGTCCAGCTTGTTGAGATTGGACAGCAACGCTCCATGACCGGCGGGCCTGAAAAGCAGGCTTCCGGTCTCATCACGAAACGGCTCATTTTCAAAGTCAACAGCGATGGTATTGGTCGCCGGGTCCTGCACGCTGTATTCAATGTGATAGGTAACATTGAATTTGTCTTCATAGGCTCCTTTCACTTCATTGAGATGCTGACGGAACAATTCAGTATGCTGGGGTGAAACTGTAAAATGAAGATATACCTGGCGTCCCTTGGAAACGGCATATTCAGCAGCCTCCACCAAGTGTTCCTCAGCCGCAGTGCGCGAATAGGAATCATAATGATGGAATTTGATCAGACCTTTCGGAAGGAATCCATAATTGAGCCCCGTATCATCCAGCAAATAATGTAAAACTGTTTTGTAGTCTCCATCCGATATCAATGAATCCAGGTTTTTGCCCCCGCGCTCCAGGGCATCCTTCAGATCGGAATAAAAGGCAAACGTATGGATTCCGTCAAAAAAGGATTTTACATCCTTATGACTATCAAGCGTGGCATTATTATCAGCAACAAATTCATATAAGGCCTTGAACATTCGTGAAGCCGCACCCGATGCGGGCACAAATTTCTGAACCTGTAACTCCTCACAGGCATGTTCATACAGGCCCATCAGGTCATCCATTTCATTGTCTTTGATTTTATGGATACCATCTCCCTCTGAAACATTTTTCACAATCTCAAGCGGAGGGAATCCCTTTCTGAATTGTGCAAATTGCTTTTCAATATCTGAATCCGATATTCCTAACTGGGCTATAAGCTGCTGATCTTCCGGAGTGAACATAGAATAAACTTTAATTTCGCATTCAAGTTACGCACCAGCGTAATTTACTCCAAATGTTGAAAGGCACGAAAACCATTCTTTTTCTCAGTACAAATATTTACGCTCTTTTGGGATACATCATCAGGAATTGTAATTTCACCATCGAAATAAATAAATCCCTATACAGAGCACGTTAACATGCAAAACGACATTCAACTCAGAGCTGCAGACAATATTCGAATCCTTTCGGCCGCAATGGTCGAAAAAGCAAATTCCGGCCATCCCGGAGGTCCTATGGGCGGTGCCGATTTCGTTCAGATCCTTTATTCTGAATTCATGAATTTTGATCCGGATAATCCCAAATGGCCATACCGTGACCGTTTTTTCCTTGATCCCGGCCATATGTCGGCTATGTTGTATGCCGTTCTTTCCTTCCAGGGAAAATATTCCATTGAGGATATGAAAAATTTCCGTCAGTGGGGAAGCCCGACCCCGGGTCATCCCGAGGTGGATGTTGAGCGCGGAATAGAAAATACATCCGGTCCGTTGGGACAGGGACACGCCATGGCGGTAGGCGCCGCCATTGCCGAACGATTCCTGGTGGCACGATTTGGCGACTGGATGGCCCATAAGACCTATGCCTATATCTCTGATGGTGGTATCCAGGAAGAGATCAGCCAGGGTGCAGGCCGTATCGCCGGGTACCTGGGATTGTCGAACCTGGTCATGTTCTTCGACTCGAACGACCTCCAGCTCTCTTCTCCTACTGAAGATGTGACCCATGAGGATACAGCAGCGAAATACGAAGCCTGGGGATGGAAAGTGATGACCATTGACGGCCATGATCATGAGCAGATTCGCAGTGCCCTGCGTGCAGCCAATGACGAAAAGGAAAAGCCTTTCCTGATCATCGGAAAAACAATTATGGGCAAGGGTGCCGTAGATGATGCAGGCGGAAGTATGGAGGCCAATTATCATACCCATGGTCAGCCGTTAACCGGAGCCGGGGCATCTTTCGCAAAAACCGTTAGTAACCTCGGGGGAGATCCGGAAGAACCTTTCCGCATTTTTGATGATGTTGCAGCGTATTATGAAAAGGTGCTCGATGAAAAGCGTGCCTACGTACAACGAAAAAATGAAGAATATAATGGCTGGGCATCTGCCAATCCCGACAAGGCAGGTCTTCTTGACGAATATCTGAGTGGCGATGCTCCTGTTCTCGACTTCAGCCAGGTGGAACAGAAGCAAAATATTGCGACCAGAAATGCATCCAGTACTGTATTAGCTATGTTTGCAGAGAAAGTGGGCAATATGATTGTTTCATCGGCCGATCTTTCAAACTCCGATAAGACGGATGGCTTCTTAAAGAAAACAACCTCCTTTACCAAGGGGAATTTCCAGGGAGCCTTTTTACAGGCAGGGGTTGCAGAATTAACGATGGCAGCGATTGCAAACGGACTCGCACTGCACGGTGGAGTTATTCCTGTTGTGGCTACGTTCTTTGTATTTTCAGATTTCATGAAGCCGGCGATCCGACTTGCCGCTCTGATGCAGCTTCCTGTAAAATATGTCTGGACCCATGATGCCTTCCGTGTAGGTGAAGACGGACCAACACATCAGCCAGTGGAACAGGAGGCGCAAATCAGATTGCTGGAAAAACTAAAGAATCATTCCGGCAAGATGAGCTTACTTGCACTCAGGCCTGCAGATGCCGTTGAAACTACCGTAGCCTGGGAAATGGCGTTGCAAAACACCAGTGCACCCACCGCCCTGATATTCTCGCGCCAAAACATCAAGGATCTCCCCACCATGGGAGGTGTAAGCCGGTATGAAGCGGCACAGGGTGCCAAAAAAGGAGCATATATTGTGACAAAGGATGAAAACCCCGATATCATTCTTGTCGCCAACGGATCGGAAGTTTCAACGCTGGTAGATGCCGCTGAAATCCTTCGGGAATCGGACGGATTGAAAATACAAATTGTCAGCGCAATCTCGGAGGGTCTGTTCCGGACCCAGCCCGAATCCTATCAGAAGGAGGTTATTCCTGATAATGTTCCGGTATTCGGACTTACAGCAGGGCTGCCGGATAATTTGCTTACGCTGGTAGGTCCTAAAGGCACAGCGGTCGGGCTTGATCATTTTGGTTATTCGGCACCTGCCGGTGTACTGGATGAAAAGTTTGGTTTTACCGGTCCGCAGGTAAGTGAAAAAGTTCGCGAATACCTCTCAAAATACAATTAATTAATATGGAATTGCACATAAATGATAAGTCGGGAATTACTCCCTATCAGCCGGCTTCCAACCGCTATGATAAGGAGGCATTCAGGCGCTGTGGGAAGAGTGGTATTTTACTTCCGAATATTTCGCTTGGACTGTGGCATAACTTTGGTTTTATAGATGACCTCCACAAGGGCAGAATGATTGTGCGGAGGGCGTTTGATAAGGGCATAACACATTTTGACCTGGCGAACAATTATGGACCTCCGTTTGGGTCGGCCGAGGAAAATTTCGGCACAATTCTGCGTCACGACTTTAAGGGTTATCGCGATGAATTGTTTATTTCCAGCAAAGCCGGCTTTGATATGTGGCCGGGACCCTATGGCAATCTTGGCTCCCGTAAATATCTGATTGCAAGTCTGGATCAAAGCCTGAAACGAATGGGGCTCGATTATGTAGATCTTTTCTACCACCATCGGCCGGATCCCGATACCCCACTGGAAGAAACAATGATGGCCCTTGACCATATCGTTCGCCAGGGAAAGGCACTCTATGTGGGTATTTCTAATTATTCTGCAGAAGACTCCCAGAAGGCATTTGATATACTCAATTCCCTAGGGACCCCATGCCTGATTCACCAGGCACGTTATTCAATGTTTGACCGTTGGGTTGAAGATGGTTTGTTGGATACCCTTCGATCCAACGGAACGGGACTCATTGCCTTCTCGCCACTGGCGCAGGGAATGCTTACATCAAAATATATCGATGGAATTCCGGCCGATTCAAGAGCCGGCAAAGCTATGACCTATCTGGAAAAGGATGAGGTGGAGCGAATGATACCGTCGATCAGGGCACTCAATGAGATCGCAAAAAATCGTGGACAGGAACTTTCACAAATGGCAATTGCGTGGTTATTGAAAGATCCTGTAGTCACATCAGTATTAATCGGCGCAAGTTCGGTTCGACAGCTTGATCAAAACCTTGAATCACTGAATAATACAGCTTTCACGCAAGACGAACTGAAGGCCATAAACGAAATATTAAAGGGCGCCTGAAGCGCCCCTTTTTTAGAGCTTTCTTACCCAGATATTTCGGTAACTGACGGGATTTGAATGATCCTGCAATTCAAGCGGCAACGCATCGGGATGTGATTTATAAACAGGTTTACCAATATATTCTGTGGGCCCCATAAGTTCAACATTATTCTGGACCAAAACACCATTATGAATTACTGTAACCCGCGCAGGAGATTTTAATGAACCGTCGCTGTTGAATTTCGGCGCAATAAAGATTATATCGTATTTCTGCCAGACTCCCGGAGGACGGCTGGCATTAGCCAGCGGAATATGTTGCTTATAAACACTTCCGGCCTGTCCGTTTGAATAGGTTCTGTTGTTGTATGAATCCAACACCTGAACTTCATATTTGCCCATAAGGAAAATACCGCTGTTACCTCTGCCCTGGCCTTCTCCTACCACCTTTTCAGGCGTGCGCCATTCAATATGCAGCTGAATATCACCGAAATTATCCTTTGTGCGAATCATGCCGGTTCCCGGTTTCACGGTGAAATGATCACCTTCAACTGTCCAGCCCGGTGAACCTCCGTCGGCCGATTGCCAGGCCTGAAGGCCTTTGTCGGGAGAAAATAACACAATTGCATCAGACGGGATTTCTCCCATTGTATTCACTACCGGCGGGATGGGTTCCCAGACTTCGGTTTCCTCAGGTTTTGTCTGACCAAAAATGCTGCTGGGAAACAGCATCAGTGACAGAAACAGAATTGATAAATATTTCATCGAGTATTTTTTTTTCTAAACTAAACATTCTCTCGCAGAGGTAAAAGTCCCTGTAACAAATTCATGTTTCACACTTCAATTTGTGCCATTCACTCCTCATTTCATACAGTCCGCTCCTTTTCGGCGGGAAGATTCCCCGGAATAGAAGTTATAACATCAAAAGCACTGAAGCACATTTAACAACTAAACTTTAAAAAAATGAAATCTTTTAAAACTCTTCTGTCTCTGATGATGGTGAGTACATTTATTTTTGTACTCAGCGCATGTAATGACGATGACGATGGAATGTCTGTTAATGACGACAGCATTGTAGAAATCGCTCAAAACAATCCAAATTTAAGCATCCTCGTCGACCTGCTGGAAAGAAATCCTGACCTTGTTCAATTATTAAATAATGACGGGGACTTCACTGTATTCGCACCAACAAACGCTGCATTTGCAAACCTGTTGGGTGTTATTGGCCAAACTGATCCTAATGATATCCCGGATGCAGTTGTGCGCCGTATCCTTTTGAATCACGTAATCTCAGGAGCCCGTGTAGCATCCGGAGATATTACTGATGGTCTTACTGCAACCACCGCTCTTTCATCGAGTGACATCTTAACCTTTGGCGTTGCAGGAGGAGCTGTAACTGTAAATGGAGCCAACGTAACAACAGCCAATGTAACGGCATCCAATGGTATCATTCATGTTGTGGATGGTGTACTTGTTCCTGAACTGGAATTGAGCATTGTGAACACAGTAGTGGAACCTGCTTATTTTAACAACAATTTCACCATTCTCACCGAAGCTGTTGTAACCGCTGGACTGCTGGAAACACTGATCGATCCGGAAGCAGAACTTACAGTTTTCGCGCCGGATAATGATGCATTCGCTGCAGCGAATATTACTTCCCTCGACGGATTGACTGCTGATGACCTTACTCCAATCCTTACGTATCACGTTTTAGGATCAGAAGTGAAGGCCGCCGACCTACCCAGCACTGCCGGAGGCTTCGCCACAACGGTTTCTTCACTTGGAGGTGATTTTTACCTGACTAACAACAGCAACGGAGTTTTCATAAACGGAAATTCTGAAGTAGTGGCTACAGATATCGATCAGGACAATGGTGTGGTGCATGTCATCAACAGAACCCTGGTACCTGCCAGTGCAGACATCGTAGAAGTTGCGGTCGCTGCAGGATTTTCTGACCTTGCGGCAGCCCTGACAGAAGCGGGCCTTGTGGACGCGGTTTCTGCACCTAACGGACCATTCACAGTATTTGCTCCTACCAACGACGCATTCCAGGCGCTATACACTGCACTCGGAGTTGACGGTCCGGAAGACATCGATCCTTTGCTGGGCGATGGAACGCTTTCAGCTGTTCTTACTTACCATGTTTTACAGGGACGTGTATTCTCATCTGATCTTTCAGACGGCATTATGCCTGCAACGCTTCAGGGCGGAGACTTTACTGTAAACCTTGGAAGTGCAGTAACTCTTACCGATAAGGATCCCGATGTGACTGATCCTACGGTTACATCAACAGATGTCCTGGCAACCAATGGAGTAATTCATGTGATTGATGGCATATTACTGCCTATCGACACTGCTCTTTAATAAAGTAATAATTTGGGAAAAGCGCGGTGACTCCGTGCTTTTCCCTATTTTTATTTTCGTATATGTTCGCTCACCGCTACCGGTTAATATTTATCATCCTTCTGGCTATATATTCATATCTGAATATTCTGTTTACTGAAGGTGATAAATTATTTGGTTTCCAGCCAAGTCCGGCGTTGTTCTTCGGAATCATACTGGGAATGGTGTATCTCATTTGGGATGGAAACCGATTAATTGAAAAAGGTCTTACCGCCCTCAGGTCGATCAGGGTACACCCATTATTGAAATTTTATCTGCTCAGTCTCATATGGGTACTGATGTTAGGCTTCCTTGTCACGGGAATATTGCAGTTGACACATCAGTTATCAGATGATTACCTCCTTACATTAAAGCTTTCTCTTGGATTTGCGTTCAGGGTCAACCTCTTTCTGCACTGCGTAAATGCCATCATCTATTTCATGAATCAAAGCCGGGTTAACCAGCTTGAAAAAGAAAGCCTCCTGAAAGAAACAGCCGAAGCACGATTTGAGGCCCTCCGGAACCAGGTGAATCCTCACTTCCTATTCAACAGTTTCAACGTTTTGAATACACTGGTTCACAAGGATCCCGAAACAGCCTCGAAATTTATTCAGCAATTAAGCAAGGTATATCGATACCTTCTGAATAATCAAACAAGCAAGGTTGTTTCACTAAAATCAGAACTTGAATTTCTGGAAGCGTATATTTTCCTTCTCAAGATCAGGTTCAGGGAAAACCTCCAAATAGAAAATCTTATTAATTCGAACGGGGATTCTGATTATATCGCTCCAGCCACTCTTCAGATGCTCATTGAAAATGCCATAAAACATAATATTGTCTCTAAGGCTGATCCACTCACCATCAGGCTCTACGCTAATGGTGATTATTATATAGTGGAGAATAATGTTCAGCTTAAACCCGTCCCGGAAGAATCCACCAACACCGGATTAAAAAACATTCGTCAGCGATATGAGTTTTTATGTGGTAAAGATGCTGTGATTGTACAATCCAATGGCAAATTCATTGTTAAAATACCTATTTTAAAGGTGGAAGATGAGAATTTTAATCGTTGAAGACGAAGAACTGGCAGCAGAAAGACTACATGGTATGGTCTCCGATTATGATAATACCATTGATATTCTCGGGCCGCTCGACACCATCAAGGAAGCAGTTCATTTTCTGAAAGATCATCGTGAAACCATCGACCTGATCCTTCTTGATATTCAGCTGGCAGACGGCAAGAGTTTCGAGATCTTCAATCAGGTTCAGTTCAATAATCCTGTGATCTTTACCACCGCATACGACGAATATGCGATTGAGGCATTTCAATTGAACAGCATTGACTATTTACTGAAACCCATTTCAAGGGAAGATCTGAAAAAGGCACTCGATAAATTTTTCAGAATACAAAAAAATCAGGCTCCCTTTATGTCCAGGGAATTAATTAACAACCTCCTCACAAAAAGAAAATTTAAGGAACGATTCCTCGTAAAATCCGGCCAACGAATGTATTTCAGGGATACTGCAGAGATTGACCATTTCTTTGCGGATGATAAATTATGCTATCTCACAGATCTGGAGGGTAAAAAATTCCTGATTGATTTTACATTGGAACAGCTTGAGGATATGCTCAATCCTGAGTCATTTTTCAGGATCAACCGGTCTGCCATAGTTCAGCTTAAGTCGATCAGGGAAATCCGTCAGTTAAACGGGAACCGGTTGCAGGTCTTCACAAAATCAGGATCCGGCGATCATTTGATCGTCAGCCGTTCAAGGGTCCCTAATTTCAAGACCTGGCTTCAATAGAAAATCCATTTCGCCCAAATGTATTTTCCGGGGTAATAAATTAGTCATCTAAATATTTTCTAACAAATCTGAATGATTTAATTTGGAGCTATGAAAATACTCTTTGTGCTTACAACGATTATTTTATTCTTTGTTTCGGAACCGGTAATATCCCAGACACAAGATCGGCTGGATTCACTTAAACAGGAGATCATAAACATTCAGGCGGAGGTTGACAACATTAATCTTAACCTTGAAAAGTCACGATCTAAATTTCAGAAAGGAATCCTGATCGCCACCATTGGGTATACTGTTACCATTGCCGGTGGGCTGATGCTGGGCCGGGAAAATGACACTCTTGGTCAGGCCTTGCTGATTACCGGTGGAGTTACGGGAATTACCGGAACTTATATGATGGTGGATGCATTTAAATTTTTAGGAAGGAAGCGAAAGGAATGAAGAAAATGAAATTGTACGCGGTTATTCTGATAACAATGGTCACAGGCTTTATAGCCTCCTGTAATGATGGGGTGGAACTACCCGAAATCACAGGCCAATACCCCATTGTGGAAGTTGCCCGTCCCCTTGCCGTAAAGGATACAATCCGGAATGAATCCGGACGGTTTGAGATGGGATATGAATTCATCCCCAAAGTAGACGGACAATTTCAGTCAATCACCGGGGTGCTGCCGGCAACCACTGCCTACAAGATCACACTATGGGATGCCTTTTCAAAAGAGGTCATACGATCCTGGGAGATTGAATATTTCTCAAATCTCTACCAGGAATTCTTTATTGATGATCCCATAGATCTCACCGCCGGCAAGTCCTACATGCTTACCATTAATACCATATATTGGTATGAATATGAACCACCGGCGACGGGTACGATATTTCCCCAGACTATCGAAAATGTTGAAATTGTTCGCTTTGGCAAAAAAGAGGCGTTTCAAACCGAATACCCCACTGAATTCTATGACAATGAGATGTGGGGACTTATAGATTTCCGTTTTGAACCGTATTTGACCGATTGAACATGACCCGTAGACCGGCAAAGTAATTACGCTCGGCTGCCGGATTGAAATAACGGCTTCCGAAAGCGTTGAGATCATTTCCAAGTGAATATTTCTGGTCGAAAAGGTTATCTATTCCCCCAAAGACCACCAGGGCTAACCGATCATTCAAACTACATGTCCACTGGAGATTCAGCTGAACAAGATCATACGAATCCGACAAAACCGTATTCGCGTCATTCAGCGGAATCGCAGATACATGCTGATAATTCAAATCCGCCTGAATCCCTTTGAAGAACCTTGCCGTCAGCCAGAAACTAAGCGACAGATCTGGTGTCCCGGTCAGATCATTTCCACTGAAATCAGTATTTTCACCACCTGCGGCCCTCACATAATCCAGGAATTTAAAACGGTACCAGGTCAGGGCAGACTTCAAATAAAGGTACCTCACCGCACCCCTGTCCTTTTCCAAAATCCGCAACCCGGCCAATAATTCCAGACCGCTATGCTCCGTTTTACCGGCATTATCAAACGTGCTCGTTCCATTTTCGTCGATACGGCTTACAATGGTATTTTTCTGGCGCATGTAAAAAGCGTTCAGATCAACTGCGAGTAATTGCCTGAAAAAGTGGCCACGGAAACCAATCTCGTAGTTATTGGCAAATTCCGCTTTCAAACCTGTATTGATAGTGGCATCGCTGGTTCGTACCTCATCAAGTCCGGGAGGCGAAAAACCCTGTCCGTAAGAAGCATGAACAGATACATTTTGAAATTTTCTTACGATGGCTACCCTGGGAGAGAAAATTACATCGAAAGGTCTCTCCAGTCGATAACTGCTGTCGAGAGCAGCATCACGCAACCTGTTAAATTTATACGAAAGATGATTTACACTACCACCCGCCGATAAATGCCAATCTGTATTCTGATATGACAGCTGTAGATATTCAAATCCGGTAAATTGTCGGTTGTCATCTGAATATCTGAGGGTATCGGGAAACCCCTGTTTATTCCCAAAATTGTCGGCTGTCGCTTTGCCCCATTGCCATTCGCCGCCTAACGTTAATTTCAAAGGTCCCAAATCCTGGTGAAACCGGGTTCTGATCCCTCCCCCATTCAGGTTCTCATATTCATAATTGGTGATGAATGGATTTCTCTTTTTTGAATTTGAAAAGAAAACCTGTGACTGATTTGATCCCTTTCCCCATGAAATCTGGTGATCAATACCCCCAAGAAGATATTGTTGATCTATCAGGCTGTTTTGCGAAACCGATGCTGTCCGTGCCATTGTCGGGTCATCCCTGTACTGTTCTTCCGTAAGGCCTCCCGGCAATTCATAAAACAGGTCCGCTGCCAGCATATGAAACCCCAACTCCTGATGATCCGATATCGAAACCGTCCCGCTCAGAACAAGATTTCCCCGTTCGGAACGTGAATGATCACGATAACCATCTGAAGAATGTTTCGACGCCTGAAGTTGAACTGATTCATTCTCTCCATTGTAGGTAAACCCGGCCTGAAGCCTGCTCATCTGAAAGCTTCCTATTGTAACCGAAGCATCTGCCGACAGGCCACGCTGTGTCGCTGAAAGTTCATTCTCCAACAGGATAACACCTCCAATACCTGCACCATAACTGCTTCCGGCCGGTCCCTTAATGATTTGGACATTTCCCAATTGCTCAAGAGCGAGGAGATTCAGGGGTGTATTTCCTGTAGGTTCCGTAAGGGGAATATTATTCCAGTACACCTTTACATTCCTTACGCCAAATGGCGACCGGAGCGTGCTGCCACGAATATTCACACGGTAACTTGCAGGGGAACGCTGTTCCATCCTCACGCCCGCAAGGCTGTTAAATGCTGTGACAGGTGTAACCGCAGAAAAAACATTGATCTCCTTGCCGGGAAGATATGCATATCCCCCGGCAACAGAATTTAACGTTACCGCTTCCTGGTATCCCTGAATTACTACCGATGGTAAAACTTCCAGTCGGGGTTTAAGATAAATTACATTTTCTCCATTACCTGAAACTGACACGGAGACAGATTCATAACCTACATATCGTATCAGGCAATTTTCACTCCCTTCAGGTATAATTATTATACCCTCATCGTTAGCGATAGAAGAGATTTCGCCTTCGCATTGAATTGTTGCTCCGCCCAGGGGCTGGTTTGTGCGGGCATCGATGATACGTATGGTCGCCTGACCGTGAAGGATAAATCCTGAGAACAGAAAACAAAGAAATAACAGAAACCTGCCGGCCATCACAAATTAGTGATCTATTGCTTCAACCTGCTCCACAGAGACATACTCGTGCGAATTTCCCCAGGAATTCAGGACATAATTCAATACATCCGCTACTTCGGGATCTGTAAGTTGCTGGGATGTCATAATAGAATTATATGTCTTCCCATTTACAACAATTTCTCCCTGAAGCCCGAATTTAACGGCATGAATACCTCTGGTGACATCCTCCAGCAGGTAATCTGATTTTGCCAGCGGAGGAAAAGCGCCGGGTATTCCTTCACCATTGGCCTGATGACAGGCGATACAGAGCTGGTTATATATTGCTTTTCCCCGCTCAATACTCTGCGCTTTTTTCTGGTCCTGCCAGGTAAAAGAAAGAAGTATTACTGACAAGATTAGGATTGCTGGTATCCTCATGATTTCTCTGGTATGATTTTAAATATTCCTTTTCCTTCCACAAGAATGTAAATATAGCCATCCGGTCCTTCTTTCACTTCCCGCACACGGCCAATATTATCAATCATTTTTTCTTTAGAGACAATTCTCAGTCCATCCAACACAACCCGTTCAAGATAGCCAAATTTTAGCGATCCCACCAGTGCATCGCCGTCCCATTCCGGATATCGGTCACTTGTAACTATGGTGAGCGAGCTTGGTGCAATTGAAGGTACCCAATATGTCAGTGGCTGCTCCATGCCCTCCCGCTTTGTTTCATCAGTAATGGTCGAGCCATCATAATTCTTTCCATAAGTAATTTCAGGCCACCCATAATTCGCGCCTTTTTTCACCAGGTTCAGTTCATCGCCTCCCATAGGCCCGTGTTCAGTCTCTAACATTACGCCCAATCCCTTGTGCCATGCCAGCCCCTGGGGATTCCGGTGACCCCAGGACCAGATCTCGGGCCTCATTGATGCTTCTCCCACAAACGGATTGTCATCCGGAATCCTGCCGTCGTCAAACAGCCTTACGATACTCCCGGCCGTAACACTCCTGTCCTGCGCATTTTTTGAATCACCCCGTTCGCCAAGTGAGAGGAAGAGATATCCCTGATCATCAAATTCAATCCGGCCGCCGAAGTGCTGTCTTCTCGTACTGTTGGGGGTCGATCGAAAAATTTCCTCCATATCTTCGATGCGATCTTCACTTATCCGCACCCGGATAAGCACGGTATTGCCTCCCTCTCCACCCTGTTCCCCCGAGTAGGAAATGTAGATCCATCCGTTGTTTTCATAATCCGGATGTAATTCCAGGTCGAGCAATCCACCCTGTCCCCTGGCATATATTTCAGGAAGCCCTTCAATTTCGACCTTTGTAGTATTGTTGATCCTGAGCAATTTCCCGGAACGCTCCGAAACCAGCATCGAACCATCGGCAAGCCAGACGATTCCCCAGGGAACTCCCGACAAGCTTTCGACCTGTTCAAGCCCGAAGTTTAATTTCCCTGATTTGTATTTCTCCACTTCCTGCGCCGACAGGGACCAAATCAGGGTAATCTGAAAGAATACTATTAAGACTATTTTCATCGGATCACTTTTTCTAATTAACCAAAAGAACCGGCTGCATGTTCATACCGGACGAAAGGGATATATTTTTGTATTCATTTAAAATTAGGTATAATCCATCATGAATTCATCCTTTTTGGAAAATTGGGGCGAAGCGGCCTACACAGCCGCAGGTTTTTTCTGGATGGCTTTCTGGGCATTCGCCCTGGGATATATAGTTAGCAGTCTCATTCAGGTATTCATCACAACCAAACGAATGACCCGGGTTCTGGGTGGCTCCGGTATAAGACAAGTGTCCCTGGCTACATTTTTTGGTTTTATATCAAGCTCCTGCAGTTTCGCCGCACTCGCCACCACCAAATCAATGTTCAAAAAAGGTGCCGGCTTCATTCCTTCCCTAGCCTTTTTACTCGCGTCCACTAATCTTGTGATAGAACTTGGCATTGTGATCTCGATTTTTTTATCGTGGCAGTTTGTTGTGGGAGAATACCTGGGTGGAATTCTTCTCATCATCTTCATGTGGATTTTTGTCGGTGTCACCCGGCCCGACAAACTGATTAAAAGTATCAGGGAGAAATTTGAGACCGACAAGACGCACTCATCAGAAGAATCTGAAAATCTGCAGGAACAAATCCTGAATGAAAAAAAATGGTACCAGGTGGGAAGCAGATACCTTATGGAATGGGATATGGTCTGGAAAGATGTGACCATCGGTTTTACCATCGCCGGAATCATTGCAGCTTTTGTCCCATCCTCATTTTTTGACCACCTCTTTATCGGAAATCCGGATGATGGTTATTCATTTTGGGAACTTCTGGAACATACCATTGCAGGTCCTGTGGCCGCGTTTTTTACATTCATAGGTTCAATGGGAAATATTCCACTGGCCGGTGTACTGTATCAAAACGGGGTTAGTTTTGCCGGGGTCATGGCCTTTATTTTCAGTGATCTTGTCGTCCTGCCTGTGTTGCGAATCAATGCCAAATACTACGGCTGGAAAATGTCATTTTACATTCTGATAACCCTGCTATTTGCCCTTGTTCTGAGTACTCTAACCCTTTATTATGCCTTCGACCTGATATCCATCCTTCCGGAGCAGGTCAAACTTGAGAATTCAGACCAGGAATTCTTTAATATCAATTATACATTTTACCTGAATATTGTCTTTGGTTTATTGAGCGGACTGTTATTTTGGCTATCGAAAAAAAATAAGTCCCATATGCAGCATTCAATGGCCGATCGTGGCAAAACAGATACAATATTGAAATATTTAGCCTGGGCGTGCTACCTTTGGCTTGCCGGTGGGCTGGCAATTAAATTTTTGTTATAAATGAGAATATTTTCGCTGATGATCATCGTTGTCTTTTGCTATGGATGCAATGGCAGCAAAAAATCAGATTTCCTCGAAAAACTTGAATTAGAAACGTTGGAAGGTAAACCTGCGCAATTGCCGGGTAATGAAAATGCATACCACCTGATTAATTTCTGGGCTACCTGGTGTAAACCCTGTATCCGGGAAATTCCCTCACTCATACACCTCGAACAAGAGCTGGCGGATGAAGGCCTGAAGCTTGTATTTATTTCCAATGAAGACGGCAAAAAGGTGGATAAATTTATCAGGGACCGATCTATTGGCATTTCAAGTTACCTGATGCCTTCGGCCATCGAGACCTATGGGTTAATGTATCTGCCCACAACATATCTGATCGGCCCTGAGGGTGAGATACTCCTAAAGGAAGAAGGTGAGCAGCCCTGGGATGAACCTGTAATGATCGATAAGATTCAACGTCTGATATCCAGGTGACCTGTCAATTAGTGAATATTTCGGAATTTTAGTATTATCATTTTCAATTTAACTGAAACGAACCCATGCATATTCCTAAAAAGTTCTGGAGTATAATTCTGATGGCCGAGATTTTTGTACTGGTATTTGTTTCAGGTTTCCTGCCAACTGACATGATCACTGCCTTAAATGTGATCATGTTCATCCTGATCTATTTTACATCAGCCATGAGTATTCAGTCGCTTAACAGGAAGTTCTTCATTCTCGTTTGGGTAACTATGGGGCTTCAGGTGATATCCCAGATATTTGATTTTCCCCAAATCCTCATCAGTCTTCAAATCATAAATATCATCTTCTTCTCGGCCATCGTATCCCTGCTCATCAGCAGAATTGCACGCGCAAAGAAAATCTCGGAAGCGGTGATTTTTGAATCCATTAATGGCTACCTGCTGCTGGGGGTTATGTTCGCTGCCATGATTTCACTCATGCATCGTATTGAACCCGGATCTTTTAGCTTTTCCAATGTTGAAGTGGTAAAAAACAATGAATTCATCTATTTCAGCTTTGTTACCCTCACCACCCTGGGTTATGGGGATGTCCTGCCGGTTCTTCCTTTTGCTAAGTCCCTGACCGTGCTAATTTCAGTAGTGGGACAGCTTTACCTAACCATTATCATCGCTCTTCTGGTCGGCAAATATTCAAACCAGATCACAGCAAAACAATAAGTTACTGCCGGAGGATCAGGGTCATCTGTTCCGCATCTACCTGAAGAAGGCCGGATGCGGGAAGACGTTTTGTTAACTCCTTCCAATTCGGATCTCCCCTGAACACTTCCTTGAATAGTGGCAACGCTTTCGCAACATCACCGTTATTTGCCAGCGTGACGGCCGTCCAGTACTTCATTTCAAGATTATCAGGAAACATCCTTTGGGCAGCCCCATATTCATCCAGGGCTCTTTGCATATCATTGGCTTCGAGGGCAAGGTCCCCTTCAGACATGTGCTCATACGCGCGATACACATGTAACAACCTGTCCAGCTCCTCCAGTGGTTCTTCAGAATCATCCACCCTGAGGTCAATCTGGGGATCTTCCCATGCTTTCACATTCTTATTACCACTTACCACCAGCAACGCTGCAGACTGCTTCCCACGGATATCGCCCCCGGCATTCTGGGCAGCCTTGAGCGCTGAAACGACCCGTTCTGCCAACGGCTGCCCCTTCGTACTTTCAAAATCCTCTGCCATCGCGTCCCACACCTCATCCGTGAGCATCATATTGGCCTGTACCGAATATCCATCACCGGTTCGCATTCCTGCCTCAGCGATACACTTCGCCCCGGTATGTACAGCCACCTTTCCATTGGCATCCACAATGGCGACCTGACGAAAATCCCTGCCTTCATCATCTGATAAAAGAATATCCAGGGTCTCCTGAGCTGTTTTTCCTTCTTCCAATAATGCCAGGCCCCGGGGCCCGAAGCTGATATTGGTAAAGGACTGGGTTGCAATGGCCCCCACACCTGCCCTGGCCCAGGAAACAGCTGTTCCCACCGAAAACCAGTGACTTTGAACACCCACGGCCATTTCACCGGTTTCTGCGTCACGCGCAACAATTGAAAACGTGTGGGACAATGGTTCTGAAGATTTATATACCTGCCCATTGGAGGTCAAGCTTGCTAATCCTAAAAGGAGAATGAGGTAGTATTTCATTTTTTCCTGAAAATCAATTGATTATAAAAAGTATTGTATCGTTTAATCACGAAAAATTACTATATTCTGCCTACCAAACCAATAATCAATTAATAACTATGAAGAAACTATTGATCCTAACAGCACTAGTGTGCTTTTGTATGTCACCCATGTTCGCGCAGGACATGCAACCAGAAAAATTTCCAGATTCAAAACTAATCCAGATCAGTTACATGAAATTCCACCCGGGTAAAATGGGAAGGGCTATGGAAATAGTTCGGGACTATTTCATGAAGGCATCCGAACAATCCGGTACACGCACACCCATGATGGCCGTCAATATGATGACCGGAGAATGGGATATGATGGTGATCTGGGAAAGTGATATTTCCGATCTTGAATGGCGTCGATCGCCGGACGGGATCAAATGGCAAAAGGCGCTCAACGAACTTGCCGGAGGTGCCGATAAGGCGCGCGCACTGCAGGAGGAATATGGCTCCACCATAGCCGCCAGTACATCGGACATGGGGCGCAAAAGAAACCTTAACTAAAGGAAAAGACACGGAGGGCTGCTTTTTTAGCAGCCCTTTTTTATTAACTATTCCATTTTTATCCGAAATTTAGCCATCATTCATTTTTTAATATATCGGCTGAATGCGCATCCAGACAAATTTCCCCCTTCAGGGCCTAAATACATTCGGACTTCCGGCAACTGCACAATCTTTTATTCGCTGTTCATCCATTGAAGAAGTACAGGCGGTGGTGAATGAAGCAGGCGCTTCTCCCCTGTTTATCCTGGGCGGCGGAAGCAACATCCTTCTGACAAAAAATATTGAGGGCGTGGTTCTTAAAATGGATATCCTCGGAAAAGAGGTTTTAAGTGAAACCGCGGATTCAATTACGATACGGGTTGGCGCCGGAGAAAACTGGCATGAATTCGTGATGTATGCGATCGATCAGGATCTTGGAGGCATCGAAAATTTATCATTAATTCCCGGGACCGTCGGTGCCGCACCGATGCAAAATATTGGCGCCTACGGCGTTGAAATAGAACAGGTATTTGATCACCTGCGGGCAGTAAACCGGGTTACCGGTGCATTGCATACATTCACAAAAGAAGAGTGCAATTTTGGCTACCGCGAAAGTATTTTCAAAAAGGAAGAAAAAGGAAACTTTATCATATGCGATGTTTCCTTCACCTTGCGAAAATCCCCCCATACCCTGAAGTTGTCATACGGCGCCATTCAGGAAACGTTACAACAGAATAATGTGACTCAGCCAACTATACGCGATGTGAGCAATGCGGTAATACAGATTCGCAGGAGTAAATTACCCGACCCGGCAGAAATCGGTAACTCCGGAAGTTTTTTCAAAAATCCCACCATTACCAGTGAACAGTACAAAACCCTGCAAGCGGACTTTCCTGAAATTCCGGGGTATCAGGTTGACGAGCACCAGGTAAAAGTTCCGGCGGGATGGCTGATTGAAAAATGCGGCTGGAAAGGGCTGGTTCGCAATGGTATCGGCGTTCACAAAAATCAGGCCCTTGTCTTAGTGAATTATGGTACCGGAAAGGGAGCGGATATCGAAAAGCTCGCTTATGAGATTCAGGATTCTGTTAATGAACGATTTGGGATCATGCTTCAGCCTGAAGTAAATATCATTTGATCAGATCATGTGGGTCACATTATCCAGGTTTCCCGCATACCGAATTGTTTCTACCCCGAATTTATCAAGAAAGTCTACTCCCTCATCACTGCCGATACCCTTGTATTCAGCATAGGAATTCAGGTAAACCACTTTGGTCACGCCCATCGTGAAAATGATCCTCGCACATGCCAGGCACGGTGCCAGCGTCACATAAAGGGTCGCGCCCTGCACCTCTGTCTTATTTTTGACTGCATATAACAGGGCATTCTGTTCTGCATGAATGGCAAGGGAACAGCCGCCCTTGCTGTCTCGCGGACAGCCGGCGTCTGGCCACTCTTCATCACAGTTGTGGGTCCCGGCAGGCGGACCGTTATAGCCAATGGAAATTATTCGGGTATCTTTTGTGAGTACAGCCCCTACATGACGTTTGATGCAATGTGAACGCTTGGCAAGGTTCACAGCCAACTCCATATAAATATCATCAAAGTCAGGTTTGTTCATAAAAACGGGTGGATTTTCAGGTACAATATTTGTGTGGAAAGTTGCGTATATTTAGCCACAAATAAAAATTGGAACCTTCATGAGAATTGCGTCTTTAGTTGTACTACTTTCTTTGTTTATCACCAGCGTTATGGGCCAGGAAGCGGTTGCCCCCCGACCCAGTCCGACTGCCATCGTAACTGTGAAATATGAAGACACCTATTTAAAAATAACCTACAGCCAGCCCCATAAGCGTGGAAGGTCCGTATTTGGAGAACTGGTTCCGTTCGGAGAGGTATGGAGAACCGGAGCCAATGAAGCTACGGAACTGACGGTGACGGAAGATATTGAGATCGGCGGAAATCTTCTGAAAGCCGGAACATACTCCCTGTTCAGTATCCCGGGAGAAAAGGAATGGACCATTATCCTTAACAGTGAGCTTGGCCAGTGGGGAAGTTATAATTACAATGAGTCTTCTGATGTTTTACGGTTCAATGTACCCGTCCATACACTTGAAAACGAGGTATGGGAGCCATTTACCATCGTTTTCGAACAGAATAATGAAACCGCAGAAATGCGACTCATGTGGGATCGTACCATGGTTTCCATTCCGATAAAATTCCTGGAACACTAGCCAATGGACAAACGCATTACATCCTTTAGTGAATTCTATCCTTTCTACCTTTCCGAACATCAGGATACTGTTTCAAGGGTTCTCCATTTTATAGGTACATTGCTGTTTTTTGTATTGCTGATCACCGGAATAATCACCGGCAATGGCTGGTTTTTTCTGGCGATACCTGTCGTTGGATACGGATTTGCATGGATCGGACATTTCTTTTTTGAAAAGAATAAACCTGCAACATTTCAATATCCCCTTTATAGTCTTGCCTCAGACTTCAAATTATTCTTTGAACTTTTAACAGGTAAGCAGAAGTTCAAATCTTCCTGAGTCATTTTCCCGTAAAAGACATTATGGAAGCCGGCTGGAATTTCTGGACAATTTTATTTCTTGTTATTGCAGGACAGGGAATCCTGCTGGCCGGACTCATTTTAAAGATGAAACCTTACTATCGCTACTTTTCGTGGGCGATAGTATTATTCTCCGCATTGCTGTTCTATTATGTGACCTTCTGGACCGGAAATATTCAGTCCCTACCTCGTGGATCCGGAATTATCATGGGATTTCCCTACCTCATCGCACCTCTGATATACCGGCAAATAAAAAGATTCACTTTGTGGCGGCATATGCTGGTGTTTCTCCTCTACACGACATTTATCCTTCTCTCGGCACTTGTTGATTTCCCACCGCTGTCTTTTCAGCTACAGGCTGCCTTCCAGTGTATTTTTGTGCTTGTTTATGCGTCATTGGCGATTCGACATTCATCCTCCTTTATCACGAACAAGATTGCCTGGTTATTCCTTGGGTTTGGACTTGCACATCTCTCCTACTATATTTTGTACTGGACAAATATACTGACGCGCCAACAGGATTATTTTGTTTCACTGATGGGTTCCGTATTTATGTACGGCGGTGCCTACCTTATCCTGTTTTCAAAAAAGAAATCTGAACCGACCGATGACCTTCAGATGAAAATGAGAAACATTCTCATTGAAAGGATTGAAGAAGAAAAATTGTACCTCGATAATGAATTACGCCTCCAGTCATTAAGTGAAGCTACAGGATTTTCTATTCACCAAATTTCAGAGCTAATCAATAGTGGCGGAAAGAATTTTGCTGATCTCATCAATGGGTACCGGGTGCAGGAAGCGAAGAAACTTCTCCAAAGCCTGGAAACATCGCATTTGTCCACCACAGAAATCGGATACGCTGCAGGTTTTAACAACAAATCCTCATTTTTCAAACACTTCAAAAAAGTAACGGGGGAATCACCGATGCAGTTTCGCAACCGATCAAAAATAGCCTCTACTGCCGGTAATTAGTATATTTTTATAAATTCACACTCCTATCTCCCAATAATTCCATTTATTGGTTCAAAACTCAATGTACCATGAAAGCATTCAAGACACTGATAATTTGTCTGATAACAACAACAGCCATTGCGCAGACTCCTGAAGCCGATCAATTACTACAGGAAAATCAATACCAGGAGGCTGAAGACCTGTACAGTTCCTATTTAAAAACCTACCCGGAAGATTCACTGGTCATGTATAAACTGGGTATGGTACATACAGGTCTGAAGCAATGGGATCAGGCAGATCAATTTTTCCAACTGGCTGTCAGGAATAACTTTCCTTTACCCATTGTCGCCTTTCAACGGGCTCAGAATCAATTGGAGCAGGACAACATCAAGATGGCGATGAAGGAATTAACGGATGGATCTGTTGCGGGAATGCGTAATTATATTCGCCTCACGCAGGACCCCGTATTTGAGCCGCTGCATTCAATGCCGGAATGGAAGTCCATGATTGAAAAAGTCGAACTTAATACCTACCCGTGCCTGAGTCAGCAGGAATCACGGCATTTTGATTTCTGGATCGGTTCATGGGATGTTTATGTGAATGGAAGAAAGGTGGGCGAAAACATGATCACACGTGCCAATGGAGGGTGCGCAATTCATGAAAGCTATACCACCTATCCAAGGGATTATACGGGACAAAGCATTAACTATTATGACCCGCTGGAAAAGCGATGGCACCAGCATTGGGTGGGCAGTGCAGGTGACATCACCAATTATTTTGAAACAGGCAAATCTGAAGGTATGCTTGAATTTACCGGAAATATGATTGGAGCTAATGGAAACGAGATCACAAACCGTATGACCTTCACCCTGCTTGAAAATGGAAATGTCCGTCAACTGATTGAAACCTCCCGGGATAATGGCACAACCTGGAGTTCATCTTTTGACGGACTTTATATTCGTCAGGAAAAACCTTAACCGTTATAGGTGATCCGATAGATCTTTCCTGCCTGATCATCAGACACCAGGAGGGATCCATCGGGCATCTCAACCACATCGACAGGCCGGCCCCACGATTCCTGTGTCTCATCATTCAGCCACCCGTCAATAAATACGCTGTGGCCGGTTGCTTCACCGTTTTCTACCGATACACGCATCAGCCTGTAACCGATTTTCTTTGAACGGTTCCAGGATCCGTGCTGGGCGACAATGATATCACCTTTAAAATCAGCCGGAAACATATTCCCCTGGTAAAATTTCATTCCCAGCGGTGCTGTATGTGCTTCAAAACGAACCTGGGGAGCGACATAATCATCGCAATTACCCAGTTCCCCGAACTCGGGGTCTGAGATGTAACCGCCATGACAGAATGGATATCCAAAATGTTGTCCGGCTTCAGTTACCCGGTTCATTTCACAGGGAGGAATACTGTCGCCAAGATTATCCCGGCCGTTGTCAGTAAACCATAGATCACCGGTTTCCGGATTCCAGTCGAAGCCAACAGAATTTCTCACCCCATGGGCAAAAACTTCCAGTCCGGTTCCATCAGGGTTCATCCGGGTAATGGATGCAAAGATCTCATCATCAGGGTTACAAATATTACAGGGGGCGCCTACCGGGACGTACAGTTTTCCATCGGCATCAAAAGCGATATACTTCCACCCGTGATGTTTCTCCGTGGGAAATTCATCGTAGATCACTTCAGGATCCGGAGGAGATGCCAGGTTGTTTTCGATATCTGCATATTTAAGTATCCGGCTAACTTCAGCCACATACAGGTCGCCGTTTCTGAATGCCACACCATTCGGAAGCACCAATCCGCTGTCAATTACATACAGCTCATCACCTACAAAGTCACCGTCGGTATCTTTTACCGCATAAACCTTATCACCGCTGCGATTGCCCACATATAATATACCGGAAGGGCTTAAAGCCATCGACCTGGCATTATCCACATTAGCGTAGGTTCGGATTTCAAATCCATCCGGAAGATTTAATGCAGCCAGTGCTTCTTCCTGGACTGGCTCAGCAGGCTCATCAACTTCAGTCGTTTCTGATTTGCATGACACACAAAGAGCGAGAAATAAGAGAATATATATTTTATTCATAATAAAGATATTTAGCACGAATCTAACTTTTTTTCATCGTTCCGCCATGCGGTGCAAGGTCATTTCTGATGGTTTGCTACCTTTGCAGCATGCTTGCAATAAATAATCTAAGCTATTTCATTGGTGGAAGGGCATTATACCAAAATGCCGCTCTTCACATTAAACCTAAAGACAAGATCGGGCTTATCGGGTTGAATGGAAAAGGTAAGTCCACTTTACTGAAACTAATCAACGGGGATTATCAGCCGGATGAGGGTGAGATTTCAAAGAGTAATGAATGTACTGTTGGTTTTCTAAACCAGGACCTTCTTTCATACCTTACCGATGACAGCATTCTCACCGTAGCCATGACCGCTTTTGGAGAAGCCGTGGATACACAGCGAAAGATTGAAAAGATCCTCAAAAAGCTAGAGACAGAATATTCGGATGACCTGATTGACAAGCTTACCAAGCTTCAGGATAAATTTGAACAACTGGAAGGATATTCAATGCAGGCAAAGGCGGAAGAGATTCTCGAAGGAATAGGATTTCGCACCGAAGACCTTCACCGACCGCTAAAACAGTTTTCCGGAGGTTGGCGTATGCGCGTGATGCTGGCCAAACTATTACTTGAGAAGCCTTCCCTGCTTATGCTGGATGAGCCGACCAACCACCTGGATCTTCCTTCCATAGAATGGGTCGAAAACTATATACGCAATTATGAAGGCGCTGTGATTATTGTCTCCCACGACCGCCAGTTCCTGAATAATACCGTGAACCGGATAGTGGAAGTTGCAATGGAACAACTCATCAGCTATGAAGGGAACTATGATTTTTATATGGAAGAAAAAGAGCTCCGCTCTGAGATCCAGAAAAACGCATTTGAGAACCAGCAGCAAAAAATTCGGCAGACAGAACGTTTCATTGAAAGGTTTCGTGCAAAATCGACCAAGGCACGACAGGTCCAGTCACGTGTGAAAGCCCTCGAGCGTATGGATCGGGTTGAAGATGTGGTGGATGATACTGCAGCGGTAAATTTTAAATTCAAATTCAAACAGAAGTCGGGTCGCCATGTCATGCGACTGCATGATATTTCCAAATCATATGGTGATCTTACTATTCTGAAAAATACCTCAGCAATCATCGAGCGCGGTGATAAGATTGCGTTGATCGGGGCCAATGGAAAAGGAAAATCCACCCTGCTGCGTATCATATCAGGGACTGAAGAAATTGATGGAGAGCGTGAAGAAGGTTATAATGTGATCGAGGGTTTCTATGCCCAGCACCAGCTGGAAGCACTTCATGTGAACAATGAAATTCTTGAGGAATTAAAGCAGGCAGGCAGTGATAAAACGGAACTTGAATTGCGGCAAATACTAGGTTGTTTCCTGTTCAGTGATGATGATGTTTTTAAAAAGATCAAGGTACTTTCCGGAGGTGAAAAATCGCGCGTCGCATTGGCAAAAACATTAATTTCGGAAGCCAATTTCCTGCTGCTGGATGAACCAACCAACCATCTCGATTTCATAAGCGAGAACATCCTGATACAGGCCCTTCAGCAATACCAGGGAACATTTGTTGTGGTAAGTCACAATCGCCATTTTATATCGGAGGTGGCGAACAAGATTTGGTATATCGAAGATCATGAGATCAAGGAATACCCGGGAACCTATCGGGAATATCTATACTGGCGAAATGAAGTCCGGGGACCGGAAGAGACGGGTCAACCCGAAGAAAATACGAGGAAGGAACCTGTTAAAAAAGAACGTCGGCAACAGCCTGATGAAGAGCAAAAAGAATTAAAAAAGCTGCAGGATAAATTATCCGGTGTTGAGGATGAGATCGCCGAAATTGAGTCTGAAATCAAAATGAGTGAGGCGCACATGGCAAAACCTGAAGTTTATGCAGATCCTGATGCACTTTCAAAGGCTACCGCAACGTACGATAAGCTCAAATCTAAAATAGATCAGCTCCAGGATCAGTGGGAAGAGATCGCCGGGCAAATCGATACTATAGAACAGTCCTAAAATACGTAGCTAAGGCGAAATCCCATTTCAAGCGATAAAGGAGGATTGGAATTTACGTCCTTTTGAACCTCGGTGAGATATTGGCGAATTTGAGGATATGCACTGATGGTATAATGCTTACCCAGCGGATAACTCACTTCGGCACTTGCCAGGGCACTCACAGCATATTTACTGAAATTAGAATCTTCATTCAAGGTTGTCGAAGCGAGATTTCCATCAGCATCAGAAACCTTATGCTGCATGAGAATATCATTTGAAATACCGCCAAGCAAGGTGATATCAACCTTCTTATCCAAAAGAACATAACCAACCTGAACCGGAACTGAAACATAACTTATTGTATGATTAACATCGTACGGCTCTGTTACGGTTAATTGTGCGTTATCCTGACTTTGCTTTAGTTCCATCGCCACGGATTGTACATTGCTGCTTCCCGAAACAAGGTTTGATGTTCCGCTGGCAGTACGCTGACTGTAATTCAGACCACCCTGTATCACCCATCTGCGTGCGATTCGTTTTCCAAGGCCAAGGCCAACATTCATTACAGTTCCCGTGGTTTGGGTTTCTGTTTTGCCAACCATGACATTCCCTGCGGTATTATCAAAATCTGCCACCTGAAGCGTGGAAACTGATCCTGCACTTGAATTTAAAGACCCTCCGGCCACGTTTAACCCTGCCCAAAGATGATTATTTGCAAGATCTTTCGGCTGCGGTAAAGTCAATACACGCTGGAAAATAACTTCAGAAGGAAGCTCAATGGTTACAGCCACAAACGGATTTAGTCCATCGATCGAAGGAGCATCAAAAACCACCCATTGCACAGGTTCTGTCTCCCCAAATACATTATCTCCAGTGAGTTGCTCATCCCTGCCCCTAGGTTCTGACAAAACAGGTACCGGCATCTTCGATGTCTTCATCTTTGATGGAGCATTTACTTTGTCATCCTTCGACGGGGCGGTGCTTTCTGACAGCAACCCGGTATTGTCCGGGGTCTCTGGAATGGCAGATTCAGTTTTTTTACCGGTATCTGATGTGAATTCAGATACACCATGCTGGCCGGGCTTAGCCGTAAAATACAGGCCTGCCGTTGTCATGGCAAACAATACAGAGGCGGCTATTGCCAATTTCAAAAGCCATATCCGCTTTCCATAGCCACCGCCCTGATCGAGTCTTGCCTCGATACCTTCCCAGATTTCCGGCCTGGGCGTGACTTCGGCCCCGTTCATTGCCTGCTGCCAGGCCTTTTCAAAATAATTATTATTCTGAGCTTCCATAGGTAACTCCTTTTTCTTTCAATATTTTTTCCTGTAACAGGCTCCTGGCCCGCGCATATTGCGACTTTGAGGTGCCCTCACTTATTCCTAGCATTTCAGCGATATCACCGTGCGAATAACCTTCGATTGCAAACAGGTTAAAGATTGTCTGACAGCCATCAGGCAGTTCTCTCACCATTTTCAGTAATTCATCAAAATGAAAATCTGCCAGTGTAAATTTCTCCCCTACGTGTAATGGGAGCGTATACACATCCGACATGGGAAATGTGTATAATTTGCTTCGCTGGCTGTTTAGCGCGGTATTAACGACAATTCGTTTAATCCAGAAATAAAGGCTCGATTCTTCCCTGAAATTTGAAATATTTCTGAACACCTTAATAAATGCATCCTGAAGGATATCCTCCGCCTCCAGTTCAGATTTGGAATAGCGCTTGCTGATTGCCAGCATTTGTCCGGCAAATTTATCATAGAGCTCCCGCTGGGAAATGCGGTCCCCCTGTTGACAACCTCTGATTAGCGCTTTTTCAGATTCCATGTATCTGTTCTTAGTGACCCGGAACCTGAGTTATAGGTTGGAAGCGGGTAAAAATATTTTCATAAATTCGTATTTATCAAAACATGGCAAAAATTTTGCCACAAAACTTTTATGTCATATCCGTATATATCCGTCATTGCACTATTACTTGGTCTCCTTTCAAACTTTCAGGCTGACAAAACCCTCCGTTATGAAGACTGGTCCTATGAGCCCGAGATACGCACGGTAATGCTATATCCGTTTACGGGCCGGCCGCAGGATATGTTGCAACCACCGGCAGCTGCGCTGAATAGTCAGACCCTGGTACTTGAATTTGATGATCTCGTAGATTCTCCCGAAGACTACATGGTACGGATCATTCATTGCAACGGCGACTGGAAACCATCGGGCCTTAAGCCGCTGGATTACCTGTTTGACTATAATGAATTTAATATCAATACCTACGAATTTTCAATTGATACCAAGCTGGACTACGTCCATTACAGGTTCAAGGTTCCAAGGATAAAAATACCAGGCAACTATCTGCTGGTAGCGTACCGGGAAGGGGATCAAAAGGATATTATCCTTACAAAACGTTTCATGGTCTTTGATAACCGGGTCAACATTGCCCTTAGTTCCGGGCTCACCAACGTCACGTCCATCAGCAGGATGAATCAACAGCTGGATTTCGCCATTAATTACCGGGATTTTCCGATTCAGAACCCCATGGAACAGATAACCATTGTCCTTCGCCAAAATCAACGGTGGGATAATTCCATTACTGTAACCAAGCCTACATTCTTCCGCGAAATAGACAAGACACTGGAATACCGTTTTTTTGCTGAAAATGATTACTTCACAGGCGGAAATGAATTCAGGTTCTTTGATATGCGGTCACTTCGCTCACCCGGACAGAATGTCGCCTATACAGATCTCTCCAAGCGCCCTACCCAGGTAGTGTTAGGTAAGGACAAGACGAGGATTTTTGAGGTATACTCATTGCTCAACGACCTTAACGGAAATTACATCATTTCGAATATGGATACCGGCAATGGCGTCGTGGAGTCTGATTATGTGGAAGCGGTATTCACACTTGAAAGTGAGCCGATCCCGGGGGAAGTCTATGTGGTGGGACAAATGAATAATTACCATTATATCCCTGAGAACAGAATGCAGTATGACCGTTCGCGCGGGATATACACTGGACGTCAAATTCTCAAGCAGGGCTGGTATGACTACCAGTACGTGATCAAAAATGACACATTACCCATGAATTACCTGGAGGGAAATCATTTCGAAACGGAAAATGAATACGAGATACTGGTGTATTACACCCCTCTTGAAATGCGTGGCGATCAGCTGATAGGCTACCGCCACATTACCCTCAATGAACGGTTGCGTTAAATTCGTATTTCAGAACCCGACTGTTAGGATCTGAGTTGGCAACGTCCAGCATTCCAAAACCTTTATGAGTGAACTGACCCAGTCCGCAATTGAATACAAAATCAAGAACTTCAGGAGCCGCATAGAGGGTGAACGGAAATGTATAGCCCCTGACTTCATACTTCACATCCTGATCAAATACCGGATATATCCGCGCGTATTTCTTCTGTTGCGCCGTCAAACGGGCAATGTAATTTTTGTCAGGAATTAACTGAAATTTATAAAAGCTGGCTATCTGCTCATCCGTAAAATCACCTGTGCTGGCCATTCTCTGAATGGTCGACTCATACAGTAGATCTGAGAATGAATCCGTTTCCGGGGGAATGAATCGCTTGGCCGTGCTGTCGTTGAAACTTGAATTCATCAGAACAAGCGGCGATATGCAGATGAATTTTCCATACTCCCCCATTTCAACTGCCTCTTCAAGTTCCACAAACTCAGGCTGCAGCGCCAAAGCGCCCAGCTCAACTTTGGGAAAATCGAATAAGTTCGTCAGGAAGTAATCGATAAATTCCTTATTCGGCGAGGAAAGTACCAGTGTTACACGTGATGAATAATAATGCAGCCCCTTTCGGCTGATCTTGGTCTGTCCCTTCAGTCCGGAAAAATTATAAAACGAATAGTTTATATACTTCTCGTCGCTGCCCTTCATAAGGACTCCCTTGATCATCTGTGCAAGTAAATATTGATGATGAAAGGGAATATGACTTCCTCTGTTCTTAAGTAGAAAAATGATCCTGACTCTCAATTTGTCTTCGTTTTTTTAAAAAATCAGGGCACAGGATATAGTAGAGTATAGCCTCAATGCCTTACGAATTTCATGGTCTATTCAAAAATCGTTGGATCTTCCAAGCGATTAAAAAATGCTATTATAGCTTCTAAAAATAGTATTAAAAGCTTAAATCTAAAAATTCATGTAATAAAATGTTTCAATTTTAAACGTTAAAGCGAAAATGCATTATATCCCCGTCTTTAACGATATATTCTTTTCCTTCCACAGCAACCTTACCGGCTTCTTTACAGGCATTTTCAGTCCTGTACTTTTCATAATCATCCAGTTTGATCACTTCCGCACGAATAAATCCTTTTTCAAAATCAGTATGGATCACTCCTGCGGCCTGAGGTGCCTTCCAGCCTCTTTTGATCGTCCATGCCCTAACTTCCTTCTCTCCTGCCGTGAAATAGGTGATCAGGTTGAGAATGTGATAAGCCGCCTTGATTAGCTTGTTTAATCCTGACTCCTTCAGTCCATACTCTTCAAGGAAAAGGCTTCTTTCATCAGGATCTTCCAGTTCAGCTATCTGCGCTTCAATGGAAGCTGAAATCACAATGACCTCGGCCTCTTCATCCTTTACCGCCTCGCGCAGCCGTTCACTGTGCTCATTTCCATCGGGCAATGCACCTTCTTCCACGTTCGCCACATAGATAACGGGCTTAATGGTTAGAAGGTGTATGTCGTATATAGCTTTTTTATCCTCTTCGGTAACCACCAGGGAACGGGCATTTTTTCCGGCTTCCAGGTGATTCTTGAATTTCTGAAGTACGGCCAGATCCTTTTTTGCCGCAGCATCACCGCTCTTGGCAATTTTTTCAAGGCGTTGAATTTTCTTGTCTACCGATTCCAGGTCCTTCAGCTGAAGTTCGGTATCGATCACCTCCTTGTCTGATACAGGGTCTACCTTGCCATCTACGTGTACAATATTGTCATCGTTAAAGCATCGTACGACATGGGCAATGGCATCAACTTCCCTGATATTTGCAAGGAACTGATTTCCAAGACCTTCTCCCTTACTTGCCCCCTTAACCAGGCCCGCGATATCTACAAACTCAATGGTTGTTGGCATCACACGCTGAGGGTTTACAAGGCCCTTCAGAATATTCAGCCGTTCATCCGGAACTGTTATAACCCCTACATTCGGTTCAATAGTACAAAAAGGAAAATTGGCTGCTTCAGCCTTGTTATTTGAAATTGCATTAAAAAGTGTTGATTTACCTACGTTCGGAAGTCCAACGATCCCGCATTTGAGTGCCATGTCTGCAAGCTTTGTGTTCTAAATACCTTGTAACTTCGATAACCGGTGTATAACTCACCCAATGAAACTCGCAAAACCGTGTAAACGGGTATTGCAACGATCATTCCGGGGATCCCGGCCAGCGAAGCGCCTGCAAATATAATTATAAAAATTTCCAAAGGATGCGCTTTCACACTTTTTGAAAAAATGAGTGGCTGAAGGAAAATATTATCTATCAGCTGAACAATCGCAAATACGGATGCGATCTTGATGACGAGAAAAAGAAAATCCTGCTGGGTAACAATATTAACCCCGGTGGAAATCCCCACAATGATTCCAAACGAGGCGCCCAGGATCGGCCCCAGGTAGGGAATCAGGTTGGCAACCGCCGCAAACAGAGCAATCGTTAGGGCATACTTGATCCCCAGGATTGACAATCCAATCGCAGCAATACTGAATACAGAAAACATCTGTATCAACAGACCTACAAGATAATTTGATAATAATCGTTCGATCTTGTTAAACGCGGCGATCGTTACCTCAAAGTATTTATTCGGTATCAATGAGATCAGCTGTTTCCGCAGGTATCCCATTTCATAAAGGAAGAAAAATGTGATGAACGTAACAGCCAGAACCCCCACAAAGAAATTTCCGGTGAAGGATAACAGTTCATTTAAAATATTACTGATACGGATGGTCGATATAAAACTGATCAGCTTTTGCCTCAGTACATCCACCAGAAATCCAGGGTCATCCGAAGTAAGGTTATTCACAATCATGAAATCCTCAAAATCCTGTAGAGGCAACGTGGCACGTTCATAGAGCTCTTCATAATTGATCCGTCCGATTACCTGGATTTGTTCCGAAATCAGGGGAATGAACAGGACAATAAATGCGGAGATGAATAGAATTAATGCCGCGAACGACAATATCACTGCTAAAAAGCGCGGAATGCGCTGTTTGAATATATGGATGCGTGTGATCAGGTTTGTGAGTGGTCGTAAGATGGCACTCAGCACAACCGCAATAAGGATATAGATAAAAATATCTGTGAAAAGCCAGCCCAGGAAAAGCATAAACACCACCAAAATGGCCAGATATAAAATTGGCTTTCTCCTCATCGCATTTTCTAAATATAAAAAAGCCCCGAATCTCTCCGAGGCACTTTAATCACTTACAGACAGATATCAATCCCATTTCAGGTCTGTGTCCAGCCCGCTGCCATTGGAATTATTATTATGATATTCGTCGTCATCAAGACGATCATACTGTGTGAAATCCACATCGGGAAGAAGTTCCTCCTTCACATGATTCACCGTATTGTGCAGTGCCTCTACGAATTTATTAAAATCTTCCTTGTAAAGGAATATTTTATGTTTTTCGTAAGTGAAGCCATCATCCTTATATCTGCGCTTACTTTCGGTAATAGTTAAATAGTAGTCATTAGAACGCGTCGCCTTTACATCAAAGAAATAAGTCCGTTTACCGGCACGTACCCTTTCCGAAAATATTTCTTCTCTTTCATTCGTGTTGTTCTCTTCCACAATCCAGGTTATTTAGTTTATACTATCGAATTTTTCGAACAAATCAAGTCCTAATATAGTATAATAAAAGTATTAGATGCAAACCGCAATTTGCGATTTATCCATAATTTTCAGTAATATTCCGGGTAGATGAATATTATAACATTCCGGTAACAAACACATATGAAACTTCCGCTCGACAGGATAAAAGAACTTGGACATATTGACTTTCTTGCGCGTCAGCTTGTGGACGGGTTTATTACCGGATTACACAAATCACCTTACCACGGTTTTTCTGTAGAATTCGCTGAACATAAGCTGTATAATACAGGTGAGAGCACACGGCACATCGACTGGAAAGTATATGCCAAAACAGAGAGGTTGTACACAAAGCGGTATGAAGAAGAGACAAATTTACGTTGCCAGCTGGTGATTGACGTTTCTTCTTCCATGTATTACCCTTCAGAAAACCGGGGAAAGCTAATGTACAGTTTGCTGAGTGCCGCAGCCCTAGCCTTTATGCTGCAACGGCAACGGGATGCGGTGGGCCTGGCAACTTTTTCAGACAAAATTGAGTACACCTCCCAGATCCGGTCGACCTCTACGCATCTTAACAAGTTATTCATCCAGCTCCAAAAACTTGCAGATGATGAAAAAGTGGAATCTAAAACTTCGGTGGCCACCATTCTGCATGAAATTGCCGAAATGAATCCAAGAAGGTCACTTATCATACTGTTTAGTGATATGTTCGACAGCCAGGATACGGATGAGGTGTTCAAGGGACTGCAGCATCTCAAGCACAATCAGCATGAAGTGTTGCTTTTTCACATTACCGATAAAAAAACGGAATTTGAGTTTTCCTTTGATGACAGGCCCTATGAATTCATCGACCTCGAGTCAGGCGAAAAAATGAAACTGAATCCGGCCGATGTAAAAACGGCCTACCGTGAACAGATAGACCGTTTCTATAATGAGTTAAAACTAAAATGCGGACAGTTGAAGATTGATTTTATCCCGATGGATATTCACAATGACTTCAATGATGTCCTCTATTCATACCTGGTGAAAAGGTCTAAGATGCGTTAGAGGTGCATCCATTCCTTTTTCGCCAATAATTCTTCATCCGTCTCCACATAATCAGGATCAGGTACGCAGCAGTCTACGGGACATACAGCCGCACACTGAGGCTCTTCGTGGAAGCCGATACATTCCGTACATTTACTCGAAACAATGTAATAGAATTCATCGGAAACCGGTTCCTGAGGCGCATCAGCCGCCACCAGTGTTCCATCTTCCATTTCTACGTTGTCGAGGTCGGTTCCGCCTCCCCATGTCCATTCCATGCCACCTTCATAAATGGCGGTATTCGGACATTCCGGTTCGCATGCACCACAGTTGATGCATTCGTCTGTTATCATTATTGCCATATCTCAGCTGCTTAAGTCGTATCTAAATTTAACTGTTACAAAAATAGAAAGTATCTTCGTGGTGTCAAACAAATTAAACCATCCATTAGTTACAGTTTCTATGGGATTAAACATTTTTCAAAAGGAATTCATTCAGGTTTTTTCCAAACTTGGCGAAAATCTGAAGGAATTATCCGAAGAAGACATCGATGAGCTTTATCTCAGGGCTTCGAATGAAAACCCATGGTTCACAAAAGACAATGTGGAGTTTGCCATGGAAGGAATTATTTCCATGCTAAAAAGGCCCTCGCTGGAACAATGGCTCGGGCAATACGATACTGCCTCCACACCTTGCAGGGTCGGGCTTATACTGGCAGGAAATATTCCAATGGTTGGTTTTCACGACTTGCTTTGCGTTCTGGCCAGCAATAATCTGGCATATGTAAAAATGAGTTCCAAGGACAATGTGCTGATGAGATTTGTAATTGATCAGATCACTTCCATTAGTCCGTCTACAGGGGAGCGTATCATCATTCAGGAGAGACTGAATGATCTTGATGCCATCATTGCGACAGGAAGTGATAATTCGGCACGCTACTTTGAATATTATTTTGGGAAATACCCAAATATCATTCGTAAAAACCGCACTTCCGTAGCGGTTATAACAGGTTCCGAAACTACTGGTGATTTCACACTCCTGGGGTCAGATATATTCAGCTATTTCGGTCTGGGATGTCGCAATGTTTCAAAGTTATATGTCCCGAAAAATTATGATTTTACGCCCTTCTTTGAAGGTATCCAACAGTTTGAACACGTAATACATCAACACAAATACAACAACAATTACGATTTCAATAAATCTGTTCTCCTGGTTAACGGTGAGCCTCACCTGGATAACGGATTTGTCCTTCTCCAGCCGTCAACCCAATTGGTTTCTCCTGTCGGAGTCCTGTTCTTTGAATACTATGACAGTATCGGGGAATTGCATCAGGTGTTGAATGACAACAGTGATAAAATTCAGTGTATTGTTCAGGCAAATGATTCGACAGAAATACCCGGAAGTATACCCTTTGGAAAAGCGCAATTACCCGAATTATGGGATTATGCTGATCATGTGGATACAATGGAGTTTCTTCTCAGCCTGTAACCGAGGACCGTATCAATTACGGAGCTATATTCCGCAATATCTCAACCCAACCTTTGTACTCTTCCCCATCAGCCATGATATGGTAGAAGTAAACACCATCCGGCAAATCACCACCATCCCAGTTGTTCTGGTAGTTATCTGCGCTGAAGACTCGTTTACCCCAGCGGTTCGTTATAATCAGTTTCACATCGCCATCCGGCTTATTCCTGATGAAGAATGTCTGATTATCACCATCACCGTTTGGCGTGAAGATATTAGGAATGAATATGTCGGTATCCAGCGGCACACGTGCTACTAGCTCAATCGAACAACCTTGCTGATCAGTTATAAATACACGGTACCTGCCTGCAGGTATATCCTCATAGAGTTTCTCAAAATCAAGGTTGCTGTTGATTCGAACCGTATCAAAATCCGTAGAGAATGATTGCCCGGGTACTGCGGCAGAATCCAGTTCAATGGCGATCAGGTAAGGGAAGTCATTATCCACCGGCTGATATCCGCCTACAAAATCAATGACCTGCAATGTACCCGTCGCCCTGTCCGGAAGCGACTTCGTAGTCTCTCCAATACGTGCCATCAGCTGCGACGGTATCAGGAGGTTCTCAGGGTGATCATACCGTATTTCCTGACCAGCACAGATCGAAGGGCTCTGAACCAGCCTGAGTTTATATTCCTTATTGGATGTGAGGAAGAAATAATTCTCAATCAGATACTGATTTCCAATGTTAAGATTAAAGGTTATTTCCTCAACCAGTTGTGATGACAGGTTATCAAATACGCGCAATGTAAAAGGTGAATTCGGATCCCCTTCAATATCGGTAAGGAGCAACTGCTTTAGGTTCGTGCCCCCTGAACATGTAAGCTGGAAATCAAAGGCAACCGGCTGTGGACCACCAGTGATCGTTCGCTCAAGTTCTACAGGACATAAGCTGGCATCCGTAGGAATTACCACAATTAAATAGGTTGCAGAGATAAGCGTATCAAATTCGATATACCCACCGTTATAGGTTAGGTCCTCATAAATTACCTGACCGGCCTGAGCACCATTCAGCGCTTCTATCGTCAAACGGTATGGACCAGGAACCTCAATCGTATTGTTCACCTGTATCTGCAATCCGCCGCTGCGACCATCATTCGAACAGTCTGCAGATACAACGTTCGCTACAAGATCTACCTGGTTGGGCGATCCTACGGTAACCGGGATCCGTTTGATACATCCACCCTCATCCTGGATAAAGACTGAATAGGCTCCGGCAGTGAGGTCTGTAACCACCTCTTCTGCGGTGAAAGGTTTGAAATCACCCACGGGGCCATTTCCTGGTACAACCGAGATTTGCCATATGTTATTTGGCGAATTACCACCCATCGGAGGATATGTAACCGTGATAGATCCCTCATCTCCGTCACACGTAGTTACCGGCGTCGACGCTACAGGCGTGACAATTTCAGGATACAGGTTATTGATGGTTACGAACACTTCTTCCGGACAAACATCTGAAGCATCATCACGGATGAGAATACCAATCGGAGAATCTGCGGCTGACAAATTCGTTACCGTAAATACAGATGTAAGCGCCTGATTCCAGAGAATTCCATCAAGAGAATATTCGTATGGCGCATTGCCGCCACTAAGGATTTCAATTGTTGCTTGTCCGTCCGGCTCATTAAAACATTCACTGTCGACCACATCAATTACGGCGGCTTCCAGAATAGTTTCATTCTCGAGGGTGAACGGCAAAGTACACGTGTTACCGTTGGTATCGGTAATTGTATACTGATAATCATCGGCAGAAAGGTCTTCAAACAGGATTGGAATTCCTGATGCACCAATCTCACCCTGGTTAAAACCGTTACTTCCGGATAATACTACAGTGTAGCTGCCTGAACCACCCGTAATGAGGAAACTTAGAGACCCTTCATCAGGAAGGTTACAGGGAGGCCGAACGGGCGTTACCTGTACAATAAATGCACCGCAACCGGCACCACCGGTACAGGCGGGATCACCTGCCGGACGCACTGATATATTAACCACGTTTGATGACACAGGACCGGCCGGGGCGCATGTTGCCGCCGGATCGGGATTAATAATCACATTGACCTGATCACCATCCACAAGCGTATTTGACGTAAACACCGCGGCATTGGCACCCGCGACAGGGGCTCCATTAATTTGCCACTGGTATGTTGGATTCAATCCGGCTTCCGTTGTCGTTGCGGTAAATTGTACGGGATTGCCAGCACATATCGTGGTGTTATTCGCTACAACTGAAACCGAAGGATTCAGTGAATTAACCACATTGATCGTATACTGTAATGAGGTAATGACCGGATTATTAACACATGATGCCGCCGGGTCTGCCGTAAGTTCCACTGTTACAAGATCCCCATCGGCCAGCGTGGATGAGGTGAATGTCACATTCGTTTCGCCCGCGATATCAGCACCATTTACCTGCCACTGGAATGTTGGGTTAGCACCGGCATTCTGAGCCGTCGCTGTAAAAGTTACTGCATCTCCCACACAAACAGGATCCTGATCTGCATCGATTGTGACAGAGGCAGTAAGATCTGAAACTGTGGAGAGCGCAATTTCATTGGTCGTTACGGTGGTTACCGTTGCACAGATAAGTGAAGGATCTGCTGTAACCACAGCACGGATCAGGTCACCATCGTTAAGGCCTGCGGAAGTAAATGTAGCTCCGGTTTCTCCGGCTACATCTGCCCCATTCACCTGCCATTGAATCGTTGGCGCAGTCCCGGCGTCGGTAATATTTACAGTGAATGTAGCCACATCGCCAATACAGACCGGGTTTTGATCAACCGTAATATCGGCAACAGGAGTAATTGCATCCTGCACAAGGATGGTTATGGGATTCGATGTAAACGGACTGTTGGGCACACAACCTGCAGAAGGATCTGCGGTTACGACTACCGTAATCTGGTCTCCATTCAATAAGCCCGTCGCAATATATGTTGAATTCGTGGCTGCTGAAATATCTAATCCGTTCAGCTGCCACTGGTATGTGGGATTGGCACCTCCGTCGGTAACAACCGCCTCAAATGTCACATCTTCACCGGAACAAATACTGGTGTTATCCGCTGTGACAGTTACGGTCATCGGCGTGCCGGGTTGTACCTGCTGAGTAATTTCATTGGATGTTACCGGGCTGTTATTTACACAGGTAGCTGAAGGGTCGGCAGTAACAATCAGCCGTACGACATCTCCGTCATTAAGTGAATTCGACGTAAACGTAGGTGCAATTGCCCCTGCAACGTCGACGCCATTAATTTGCCACTGATACGTAGGATTGGCACCAGCATCGGTAACGGTCGACTGGAATATAACATCTTCACCAATACATGCGGGGTTTGCAGAACTTATAATGCTTGCAGTAGCTGTGAGATCGCTCACAATACTAATGGCAATCTCATTTGACTGAGCTGTGATGTTCGTCACACAGGTGAGCGCGGGATCGGTAGCGATCGTTACACGAACCAGATCTCCGTCATTCAATGATGAGCTTGTGAAAGTTTCTGCTGTTTCCCCGGGAACATCTACACCATTCACCTGCCATTGATATGTTGGAAGTGCTCCGGCATTGGTTGTTACTGCGGTAAAAGTGACGTCCGTTCCGATACAGACAGGATTCTGATCAGCACTGATCGTTACATCCGCTGTAAGTGCATCTGTCGAGTTATATGTAATCTCGTTCGATGTAGCAGGATTATTAATTACACAGGTGATCGTCGGATCGGCTGTAACAATAGCTCTCACAATGTCACCATCATTCAGCAGCGTAGTCGTAAAGTCGGATGAAGTTGCACCAGGAACACTTACACCATTCACCTGCCACTGATAGGTAGGATTTGTACCGGCATCAACCGGCGTTGCCGTAAACGTGGTAGGTGTTCCAATACATGCTGGCAGCTGATCGGCTGCAATTGTTACTGAAACATCATTTGCCGGCGACAGCAGTGTTGCATTAAACGACACCCGCGCTGACCCTCCGGATTCAAAATATTCCAGAACGAGATCTGTTGAACCGTCCAGACATATATTGATAGTACGGGTTGTATAAGTCTGAAGCACAAATTCATCAATGATGAAGGTTGCACCACCGTCAAGCGAAAGCCTGAAGCCATCATCCCCTCCTACTGTAATCTGGTATGTACCCGGTGCAAAATCCTTACGAAGCTTGAATCGTATGCTGAAATTATCATCGTAAGCCCCGCACAAATCAGGTCCAGTAAGGGGTGTAAGATTATTTCCAAGATTTAAGTCAAAATTTTCAGGCTGATTAATGAATCCCCTGTATTTGGCAGGATCAAAATCCACACGGCCCGGATATGGAGGCCCTGTAGGACCGTCTTCATAAACGTAACCTATCCAGTCACCTGACCCGAAACTTACCTCATCTCCTGTAATAGGCTGCACAGTAACTGTAGCACTGCTTCCAAGTGGATCTGTAGTACATCCGGTACCGAGGTCGGTTACCCGTACCAGGTCATAGGTGGTCGTAACAGAAGGGCTTACCTGGAAAATATATGGAGAGGCTCCTACATTTACAGTCGTTTCGGTTACGCCGTCACTATAGGTGAGATCCCACGGACCAATACCAGTGAGGTCTACGCCAAGGTCAGATGACGAACCTTCACAGGCCGTCACATCTCCCTGAAAAAGGGCGGTGGGTGCATCAGACACACTTACTGTCGGCTGATCCGTAAGAATGGATGAACAACCAGCAGCATTAACAGCCGCAATCTGATATGTTGTATTCACATTGGGCGCTTGCGCTGCCGCAATGATAAGATCTGCATTTCCTCCATTGCCCGCTACTGTTACCGGGGGAGTGAGCGGATTTCCGCCAAGGTCCTGAAGTTCGTATGTCACCCCGTTCTCAGACGCAGCAATGGTTATTGTAATTGGATCTGAAGCCGGATTACAGGAAACCGCATCTGAAACTGCAAGATTAATATCAGGCTGAGGGCTCACCGTAACAACCGGCTCGTTCGCATTAATGATCTCGCCGCAGCCCACGACCTGGGCAACCACACGATAGATTGTTGTTACAACCGGCGCATTCGCCTGAAGTATTATAAGATCAAGGTCACCTCCTGTACTTACTGCCGTAACCGCAGGGGTTAGCGATGCACCTGCCTGAGTTTGTAATTCGTATGTGATTCCAGCCGTTGTTCCGCTTACGGTAATCACTACATCACCCTGTGCAGGATCACATATAGTTGGATTGGTGACTGCAAGGTTCAATGAAGGCTCTCCAATGATCAAATCTGCCGTGGTTACCGGTCCGCAGGCATTATCATCGGTAATGTCTACGGTATACGTTCCTGAAACCAGGTTTGAGAATATTCCGGTATTGTTGGAAACAGCCCCCGGATTAAGTGTGTAGGTAAGTGTTCCGGTTCCGCCGGAAGCGGTCACCGTGATACTTCCATCATTCCCACCGCCACAGGTTGCATCGATTGTCGCAACATTGTCAATAACGATCGCAGCAGGATCGGTAAGGGTAATTGTACCCGTTACTTCAGGCCCGCATCCATTGTCGTCGGTGACCTCAACAGTATAATCACCTGCAACGAGGTTATCGAATACACCCGTCGTATTCGACACCCCTGCAGGTTGTATCGTATAGGTGATAGTACCTGTTCCGCCCGAGGCCGCCACGGTAATAGTACCGTCAGCCGCGCCGTTGCAGAGCGGATCTGAAAAATTCGTATTATCAATCACAATAGCAGGAGGTGCGCCAATTGCTATATCTCCTGTAGTGATCGGTCCGCATCCGTTGGCTTCGGTAATATCAATATTATAGGTTCCCGGGGCAAGATTGTTAAATACACCGGTGTTGTTTGAAACCGCCCCCGGATTCAGGGTAAATGTATATGGTGTTACTCCTCCGCTCACGGCGACCGTAATAGTTCCGTCTGTTGATGTGGCACAGGTAACATCCGTCGCGGTGATATTGTCGATAACCGGCAAAGCTGGCTCTGTAATGTTGATGGGTGCTGTTGTAACGGGACCACAGGCTGTAGCGTCATCTACATCAACTGTATAAACTCCAGCCGCGAGTCCCGGAAATATTCCGGTGGCATTTGAAATGCCCAAGGGCTGCAATGTATAGGTGAGCGGAGCTGTTCCTCCGGTGGCAACAACAGTGACGCTTCCATCCATTCCACTGTTACATGTCACGTTTGTAGAAACCACATTGTCTATTGAGATGGCCGTAGGTTCAGCAATGGTTATTGTCGCGGTGGATACTGGCCCGCAGGCATTGGCGTCAGAAACTTCCACCGTATAATCACCAGCCGAAAGTCCGGCGAAGGCCCCGGTGCCGTTGGCTATCCCTCCGGGCTGAAGGGTATAAACAAGCGCCCCAGTTCCGCCGGAAGCAACGACCGTTATTGTACCGTCATTTCCTGAATTACATGTTGCATCCGTAGATGAAAAAGAATCTATAACCAGCGCAGGCGGCTCCGTAAGGGTAATGAGTTGTGATTGGGCACAGCCATCTGCGTCAGTAACCGTAATTTCTATGATACCCGGCCCGGCCCCTGAAAAATCAAGGGAAGAAGCGTTGGGTGTGATGGTCGCCCCTGCAGTATTCTGATCAACAGTAAAATTGAACGGGCCATTTCCACCAGTAACAGAAAACGTCCCTGCCCCATCTGCCACAGCATTACAATTCAGCACGATATCACCGGGAGAAGTAAGTTGCAGATTATACCAGGTAACAGTGACCTGATCGGTTGTTCCGGGACAGATTCCACCGTCATCTGTGATGAACCATTCAAAAACATTATCCCCTTCCGACAGGCCGCTAACAGCGGAATTCGGATCATTGGGATCTGCAAAAGTACCGGTACCTGAAATCACACTCCAGCTGCCTATTTCACCCGGGTTCCGGTATGCATTACCTGCCAGAACAGCGTTATTATCACAAACTACCTGGTCCGGTCCGGCATCTGCAGCGGTAATAATGGGTACAAAAATGTCAATAATGTCTACCGTACATCCCTTATCATCTGTAATTGTCACGCTGTAATCACCTGCATCCAGGTTTACAGGGTCTTCAACGTTCCCTGGATTTGTAGGGCCAGACCACGCGTATGAATAATTGCCATTTCCACCCGAAACTGAGATGTCAATAGCTCCCGTTCCCGGTGAACAAGCGGGAGTTACATTGTCTAAACCAGCAATCAGAGGCGTTGGCTGAAATATCTGAAAAGGGCCGGGATCACTAAAGCCCGTACAGCTGGGATCCGTTGGAAAGGTCACAAAAATTGAATAATCAGCGGCCGGCAGATTCGTGAATGTCACACTGGGTGTATTCACGATCTGATTTTGAATAACCGCATCACCACTTAATGGTATTCCTACAATAATATAATTGTAAGTACCGGTATATCCATTGGGATTGTTCAGTACAATTTCAAGTGTACCATCATCGAAGCCATTACAAGTGACGTCGGTAAGGTTTACAGTTATATCATTTACAGGACATTGGGCCTGCACCGAAAGCAATGGAGCAAACAGCAATGACAAGGCTATAAATAATCTTAATGCTTTTGGAAAGCTTAAAAAATATCCTTTCATACTATTCAATTTCCTTTATTTGAATATTATCGATGATGGATTGGCACCTTTTTTCGTCAGTGATATGAACACTGTAATATCCTGCCTTTAGGTTTCTAAGCTGCCGGTCACCCTTTACGGGTTTATCCACGGTGATCCACACAATCTGAACCTTTCCTGCACCGGGAGGAAAATCAAGGACAATTTGCCCGTTGTTCTGCCCCGGAGATGCATGTCGGATTGACGCTTCAATTTTACCGTTAAAGCACTTGCTTGAAAACTTTTCTTTTTCCTCTTTCGACTGGCTGAGCGCGGGTACTGTCGCAATCAACAGCAGCAAAATGGATAATTTTAATATGCTGGATACTGACATAAAAAATCTGCCTATTCAAAAAATAGTTAAAAAAATGATCTCCATTCAATAGTTTACAGACCACCGAACGTATCGTAAATATGGTTTTAAATTTAATTTATTCAAACTATTTTCTAAGGGAAATCCGAATGGGGTGGATTTATATATGTAAGAAAAATCACTGATTAGTGATATTTCCGTTGCAGGATTTCGGATAAAATGATGGCTTTTCGGGCATCTTCAGGATTCTGAAGCATCTCTCTGATACCTGTTTCATCCGCGGGGACTTCCTCCTCTTCATCTTCTTCGATAGTGAGTGAAGTCCTTGTTTTGATATTATCGATATCCACCAACTCATCCAGACTGCGAAGTTTTTCTTTGCGGTCAAAAGTAAATGAGGGTTCAGGAGACTTTTCCAAATTACGCCTAGGATATTCCTTTTCCTTACGAACCGGTTCTTCCCAGTCATCCCAATCCTCCTCAACATCCGATTCCGTACTGCTTTCCTTTCCCGACGTAAATTCCTGAAGCAGCTCTTCAAATGTCTTTACCGGTTGCTTTGGCCGCCTGGAAGGTTGTCCGGAGGAAGCAGGCTTTTGCCCCTGTCCTTTTTTCTTCCCCATCAACCTGCCCAGGAGGGCTATGACGAGGAAAATAATGTAAATGATGATTTCGCGGTCCATGCTTTTCAAATATAGGATTAATTTAGATAAATTCAGGAAAGGTTTGATATGGTCCCAATTTGGCTTGATCTTCTGTTTATTGCCATTTGTTTATTGACGATTGGACTCTTTTTCCGGGCAAATCCCGGAATGGGTAGAATTACTCTTATTATCATTGTATGGTCAGTTCTGCAATCCATACTGGCATGGATGGGTGTATATCAGGATATGAATCAGTTCCCTCCTCCTTTCCTGCTCGTTTTAGTTCCGCCTGTTTTAATGATCCTGTACGGCAGCACCGGAAACAGGATCAGGAAAGTTGAATCTCAACGAAACCTTGTGCGAAGCACACTAATCCATACGATCCGGATACCCGTAGAATTTGTCCTTTATATGTTATTCTGTTACGGCATGGTTCCTGAATTAATGACATTTGCCGGCCGGAATTATGATATACTATCCGGAATTACCGCACCCTTCATTGCGCTGCTGTATCTGCGGCACAGGATGGGCGATCGGGGGCTTTTTATTTGGAATTTAATCTGCCTCGGTCTTGTGCTGTTCATCCTCGTGAATGGAGTCCTTTCAACCGAAATGCCCTTTCAGCAATTTGCGTTTGATCAGCCCAACCTGGCTGTTACACTATTTCCCTATATCCTCCTGCCTGCTACGATCGTGCCTGTTGTCATTTATTCCCATATAAGTGACCTATTAATACTCTCCCGAAAAATGTCCCGAAATGAAGAATAATCGAAGCGTGCGTGATCTGTTTCTGATCCTGGGATTTTTAACGTTGCTGTTATTTGCCGGCTTCAGTCTCCATGGCGATATCACATTTCAACTATACGATACTTATTTTGTAGTGAGTCCATTCACGATCACTATTTTGCTGATGGCTCCGATATGGATCATTGTTTTTACCCGGAGGTGTATTATTCAACAATTCGGATCGGCATATGACATCCTCGGATTATTTGTTGCACTGCTCATTTTCGGGTGGGTGTTGAGTCCGATGGTATCCTACCTGCTAAACGGAACCTGACAAAAACTTCGATATTTTGCAGAATAAGCAATCCTTCTCTTAATTATTTCGGATGCAGGATCATTTTAGTCATGGCAACCATATAAAATCAGGAGAAAATAATAAATTTGTTTCCTTGCCAAAAGTGGGGCAATTCATAATCAACACATCACGCGCGTATGGAGCTTTCAAAGCTGGAGATCAAGGGATTCAAAAGTTTCGGGGATAAGGTCACGATTAATTTCGATAAAGGCATCACGGGTATTGTGGGTCCTAACGGATGCGGCAAATCCAATATTGTTGATTCAATCCGTTGGGTACTGGGTGAACAAAGCAGTAAAACCCTGCGGTCCGACAAGATGGAGAATGTGATCTTTAACGGGACCAAGAAGCGAAAGGCTTCACAAATGGCCGAGGTAAGCCTCACTTTCAACAATACAAAAAATCTTCTTCCTACTGAATATTCCCAGCTTACCATTACCCGGCGCTACTACCGTTCCGGGGATAGTGAATACCTTCTGAATGGGATCACCTGCCGGCTTAAGGATATCACCAGCCTTTTCATGGATACCGGTATCGCCTCGAACAGTTATGCCATCATAGAATTGAAGATGGTGGATGACCTGCTCAATGATAAGGACAACAGCCGTCGCGAACTGTTCGAAGAGGCTGCAGGAATCTCGAAATTCAAAAAACGTAAAAAAGAAACACTCCGGAAGCTTGAAGATACGGATGCCGACCTTGAACGGGTAGAGGATCTCCTGTTTGAGATTGAAAAGAATATGAAATCGCTTGAACGGCAGGCAAAGCAGACCGAGAAGTACTATGAGCTGAAGGAGGAATACAAGACTTCCAGTCTCGCCCTGGCACGTTTACGCATCAGCCGGTTTTCAGAACAATATAAAGGACTGCAAAAACAGATCGAAGTTGAAAATGACAAGAAAATCGGGCTCAACAAACAGATAAAGGAGAAGGAAGCACTGCTGGAAAAGGCCAAAACAGACCTGATCCATATGGAGAAAACACTGGCCAGTCGTCAGAAAGCCCTGAATGATCATGTTCACAAGATACGCCAGTATGAAAGTGAAAAGAAAATCAAGAATGAGCGTCTCCGATATCTCAATGACAAGTCAGACAACCTGAAGGAACAGATCGAGCAGGACAAGAAGAGCAGCGAACGTGCTTCCTTCAGTATTGAAAGCCTTCGGCAGGAACGAATCGCTGCGGAAGACAGAATGGAGGAACTTACTTCCAGGAAAGAAGAGCTTCAGCAGGAATACGAGACACAAAAAAGTAAAACCCGATTGCTGCAGGAGGAGACCGAAACCCTCCGACGCGTTCAGAAAAATGCCCAGGAGGAAGTGTACCAGCTGCGTAAGTCAGTAGAGTTAAAGGAGCTTCAGCTCAGTTCACTGAAACAGGAACTCGAACGGACAGCCTCCAATACGAGTGAACAAAATGCCAGTCTGCTGGACTTTGAGAAGAAAGCAGAATCACTGGGAGAAGAGCTTTCTGTAAAACGGCAGCGGTTTGATAAAATAAAGAGCCAGGAGACAGCCCTTCAAATCAGAATTGAGAATACCCAGAAAACCATTGAAATGATTCGGGAAGAGCTGGCACAAACCAACCGCACACTGGACGCCAGGCAAAATGAGTATAACCTGACAAAATCACTGGTTGAAAATCTGGAGGGTTTCCCTGAAGCCATCAAGTTTTTGAAGAAAAAAGCCGGCTGGAAAAAGAATGCCCCCCTCCTTTCAGACATCCTTACATGTGACGACGAATATCGCGTTACCATCGAGAATTACCTGGAACCCTATCTTAATTATTACATCGTGGATAAGGAAGCCGACGCATACGAGGCCATCAATATCCTGAGTGACGCGGCCAAGGGTAAGGCCCATTTCTTCATCCTTGATTCATTTGAAGGATTCAGGTCAAGCGATACGCAGCTGTATGATAATGCGTTTCCTGCCACAGAGATCATTGAATACGATGATAAATACCGGTCGTTAATGTCCTACATCCTGGATCGTGTCTACATCTACGAAGGTGACCATACGACGATCCCCAGCGATGACAGTATTTTCATCACCCGGAATGGAAAGGTGACCAAGCGACGCTTCAGTATTTCCGGAGGATCTGTAGGCTTATTTGAAGGGAAACGGATCGGAAGGGCCAAAAATCTCGAAAAGCTGGATAAAGAGATTAAATCACTTAGTAAAAAGCTGAGCAGCGTACAACAGAGCCTCTCGCAGAATCAGAAAGAATTAGAAAAACTCCGAAGTGAAACCCATATTTCGGAGCTGGAAGAAATGCAGGAGGAAATCCGGCATATCAATGAGGAATATATCTCCATCAGTACCAAACGCGAACAGTTCGCACAAATGCTTTCAGCAGCAGATCTGCGCAAGGAAGATATCCAGGCTAAAATCGAAGAAATCCGTGAAGAGTTGGATGATCACCGTCCCAAAGCGGAAGAAAACAGCCGGGAACTTGTAAAGATCGAAGAAAAGCTCGCAAAAATGGAGGCAGAATTCTCCGAAGAAGACCAACGGCTGAATGAACGCTCCTCCGCCTTTAATGAACAGAACATCTACTTCCATCAGCAGGAGAACAGGTTGAAAAGCCTGATCCAGGAAATGGAATACAAGGAAGAAACCTTCGAGTCCACACGGGCACGTATTGACAAAAATGTTTCGGAATTAAAACAGACCGATGAGGAAATCCGCCAGCTCATCGATAAATCTGAAGCGACCGATGATGAACTCATCGGAATGTACGAGGAAAAGGAATCTATTGAGACCGGTGTAAACGAAGCTGAAAAGGATTATTACTCAGCACGGGGTCTGATAGACCAGATTGATAAGGAGGAACGCGAAATACAGCGAAACCGGGAACAGCTTGATACCCTCCTTATCGAACTGCAGAATAAGCTTAACGACACCAAGCTTGAACTTTCGGCTGTTAAAGAACGGCTCTCGGTAGAATTCAATATTGAGATGCATTCGCTGATGGAAGATATTCCGGATGAACAGCCGGATCCTTCAATCGTTGAGACCCTCGCCAATAATGTACAACGTATCAAGGATCGCCTTGACAGGATGGGGCCCATCAACCCGATGGCCATGGAGGCGTACCAGGAAATCAAGGAAAGGAATGATTTTATAACCACACAACGCGATGACCTGCTCAAGGCCAAGGAATCACTGTTGCTGACCATCGATGAAATTGATACGGTAGCGAAAGAGACATTCCTGGATGCATATGAAAAGATCAAGGAAAATTTCGTAAAAGTATTCCGAAGCCTTTTTACAGACGAGGACGATTGCGACCTGAAGCTTTCAGATCCGGAAAATCCACTGGAATCAAAAATTGAGATCATGGCCAAACCCAAGGGGAAACGGCCGTTAACGATCAACCAGCTGTCCGGTGGTGAAAAAACCCTGACGGCAACCTCACTGCTTTTTTCAATCTACCTGCTGAAGCCAGCGCCGTTCTGTATATTCGATGAGGTAGACGCCCCGCTGGATGATGCCAATATTGATAAATTCAATAATATCATCAAGACATTCTCCAAAGACAGTCAGTTTATCATCGTAACGCATAACAAGCGCACCATGTCGAGTACTGATGTCATTTACGGAATTACCATGATTGAACAGGGCGTTTCCCGGGTGGTGCCGGTAGACCTTAGGGAACTCGTGGATTAACCATTGGTACGGCGGTAGTTATCTATAATGATGGCTGTCGCTACCCCCACATTTAATGACTCCGCTTCTCCATAGGAGGGAATGGTAAGTCGTTCCGTGATAAACGGACTTAATCTTTCAGATATCCCGTGTGATTCATTTCCCATGATAAGTAAACAATCTGTTGGGAAATCGAAAGAATGCACATCTTTTCCCGACATATCAGCGGCTAATACCGGAAGTGATGCGGAACGAATCGTTGCTTCGAGGTCGGCATAACACACTTTTATGCGAGTGAATGAACCTTTGGAGGATGATATCACCTTCGGGTTATATAGTTCACAGGTATCCTTAGACGCAACGATATTCGTAATTCCAAACCAGTCGGCAATTCTCAACATTGTTCCAAAGTTTCCGGGGTCATTGATGTCATCGGCAAGAAGAGTGAGACCTGATTTGGGAGAAAATACGATGTTGGGTTTCATTCGTACCAGCGCGATGGCAGATTCATTGGTTTTGAGTGTTCCCACCGAAGACAGACTGTCTGCTTCTATCACCTCCATACCGGCCAGCGAACTTTCATGATCGGCAATAAAACGGGCGGTAGCTATAATTTCCCGCACTTCAAAATCAGAATTGAGCACTTCAAGCACACTTTTCTCACCTTCTACAAGAAAAGTTTGCTCCAATTGCCTGTATTTTTTTAATTGGAGTGATTTAATGAACTTCGTGTGAGCCTTTGAGAGTTTTACCATTCGTCATCTTTTGAGGAAATTCAGACATCTAGCATTTTTTACCCTGCTTCTCCTGACGACAGGATGTCTGGGTACACGCCATCTCAAAGAAGGAGAAAAATTATTGGTGAAGCAACAGGTCTCCAAGACCAGCAAGGATATCGATTCGGAAGATATCTCCCAGTTATACGTACAGAAGACCAACCGAAAAGTTCCGCTTATCCCCTTTTACCCGTATGTAGGATTATACTATTTCGGACTTAACCGCTATGATGTTTCGAAGTATGAGGAGAAGAAAGAGAAAATTCAGGAAAAGTATAACAGGAAAATCGCAAAAGCCGAGGGTAAGGAGAAGAAGGTAGCCAAGTTTGAACGTCGGAAACGAAAGAAGGTTGAGAAAATGGATCTCAATATCCAGGAAGGTAATACACTGATGCGCTGGGGCGAGCCACTTGCCATCTACGATTCCTCCAAAACTGAAGCCAGCGCAGCCCGCATTCAGCAATATCTCCAGTCGAAAGGCTATTTCCAGGCCAGGGTTGATACATCACTCGCCATATCCGGAAAAAAAGTTCGTGTTAAATACGACATAGATCAGGGGCCGGCTTATGTGATTGATACTTTAATGCTTGAAACCGATGATCCTGTGATCACTACGCTCATGCGGGCAAACAGTGAGGAAAGCCTGCTGGTGAAAGGAGAAAATTATAATCAGACCAACCTGACCGATGAACGGCAGCGCATAGATGAATTGATGAAAAACAATGGTTATTTTTCCTTTTCAAGACAATACGTTGAGTTCGAGGTGGATACTTCGTATGGAGAACCCCAGCATGTAGCCATTCGTACCAAGATCAATAAACCGCTGAACCGGGACAGGCACCGGCAATTCCGGGTTGATTCGGTAAATTTTATCACGAACAGGAACCAGGGTGTGATTCCCATGAATACAACCACGCCTGAAGAGTACAAGAATATCAATTATATTTTCGTTAAGAACCGCTACAATACGAAGGTTTTAAACCGAAGGATATTTATTGCTCCCGGTGAACTCTACAACCGGTCCAATACTTTCAGGACCCAGAAACAGCTGGCCAACCTGGATATTTTCAGATTCATCAACATAAATTACGACTCTACGGGGGGCAAGCTGGTTGCCAATATTTATACCAGTCCGCTTAAACTCTACCAGCTTACCTCGGAAATCGGGATGAATGTTACCCAGGGCTTTCCGGGGCCTTTCGTAAATCTTTCTTTGAAAAAACGAAATGTATTTGGCGGACTGGAAATTTTTGAGATCTCAGGCCGAATCGGGTATGAAGGTGTTCTTCCCGCAACCCAGGTGCAGGATGTCTACACAAGTGTGGAAGGAGGCATCAATGCAAGCCTTACCTTCCCGCAGTTTATTATGCCCGTAAGCGCCGAAGTCAAGGAGCGGATGGGTAAAGTGAACCCGAAAACCAGGCTAACGGTGGGGTATAGCTATACAGACAGGCCGGAATATATACGAAAAAATACCAATTTCGCCGCAGTCTATACCTGGCAAAGTGAAAAGAACACTTTTTACCAGTTTACGCTTACAGATGCGAGTATTATCAGATCAACGCTTACGCCTTCATTCGAGGAATTGCTGGATTCTCTGCGAGCAGATGGAAATAACCTGATCAATACTTTTAACCCTTCATTCGTGTCCTCCATGATCCTGAGTGCCACCTGGAACAAGAATAGTTATGGCCTCAACTATGTCAATTCAAGCTTTTACCGGTTGTTTGTGGAAAGTGGCGGAACCACGCTGAATTTTGTAAATACTAATTTTCTGGAGCGTGAAGACCTGGAATTTTACCAATGGATCAAGGCCAATTTTGATTACAGGAATAATAAGCCGCTCAATAATAATACGACCATTGCCTTCAGGTTCAATATTGGCTTTGCGAAGAGCTATGGACAAAATAATGACATCCTGCCCTATGAGAAATACTTTTTTGCCGGGGGAAGTAATGGAATACGCGCCTGGAGACCCCGCCGCCTCGGGCCGGGCTCCTTTGTGAGAATCGATTCGACAGTCACTAACAGCGAGGGTTTGCTCACCCCCGAGGTGGATTACAGTTTTGAGCAGCCGGGTACGATACTCATGGAAGGAAGTGTCGAGTTCAGGAAAAACCTGATAGGATTCATTGATTATGCCTTCTTTTTTGACTTCGGAAACATATGGAACTTCAAGGATAACCGGGATGAAGCAGTATTTAAAATCAACAGGTTCTACCGGCAAATTGCTGTAGGCTCCGGGGTCGGACTCAGATTTGACTTCTCATTCCTTGTTTTGCGTCTCGATGCCGGGATTAAGGTGTATGATCCTGCCCGCAGTCCGGGCAAACGGTTTATTCTGTCGAGGGGTTTTTACGACGCTCCATTCACGAGATCGGCATCGGAAACAGTTATCTTCAATATTGGTATCGGGTACCCGTTCTGATCAATACGACAGCAGCCATTCCAGTTCAGCGGAAACCTTTTCAGTATTGGGCAGCATCCGCGCTTCCAGATTCACATTGAGCGGTACAGCTGGAAGGTTCGCGGCACCAAGAACACGAACCGGTGCATCCAGCATTTCGAAGCATTCCTGACCGATCTGCCCTGCAATTGATTCTGCAAACGAGTTCCTCTTTTGTTCCTCGGTGAGGATCAGGACCCGGTTATGCGAACCGACCTTTTCAGCTATAAGCTCCCAGTCGATCGGATTCAATGTTCGTAAATCCAGAATGGACACCCTTCCTCCAAAATTCTTTGCCGCTGCAGAAGCCCAGTGAACCCCCATACCATAGGTAATGACGAGAACACGACTGTCTCCACCTTCAGAGGCTTCATGGTGCATTCTCCCTTTACCGAGCGGGATAATATAATCCGCATCAGGTTCAATCGTTTTAGCCTCTCCGGTACCGGGTACCTTCGACCAGTATAAACCTTTATGCTCGAGCATGACTACAGGGTTGGGATCGTAAAAGGATGCTTTGAATAATCCCTTCATATCGGCCGCATTAGAAGGATACACCACCTTGATTCCCCTGATTGCAAGAAGTGCCGATTCGACACTCCCGCTGTGATAGGGGCCGCCTCCGCCATACGCACCGGTAGGTACACGAATAAGCGTTTGAACCGGGAATTTACCCATCGAAAGGTAACAGCTTTTGGAAACCTCCTCCACCAGCTGGTTGATGCCGGGCCAGATGTAATCTGCAAACTGTATCTCTACAATGGGTTTAGTGCCTACTGCAGACATCCCAACGGTCGACCCAACAATATATGCTTCCTGGATGGGTGTGTTAAACACACGTTTATCGCCGTATTTCTGAGCCAGCGTAGCGGCTTCACGAAAAACACCACCAAGTGTTCCACCCACATCCTGCCCGTAGAGGAGAGCTTCAGGATGTTTTTTCAAAATTTCATCAACTGCATGCAGGGCGGCGTCTACCATCACTACTTTTTCGCCGTCTTTCGGCGTTCGGTTACCCCTTTCTTCCACTACCGGAGTAGGAGCAAAAATATGGGTATCAAATTCCGCAGGATCCGGATCGGGGGCATCCAGGGCATATTGATAATCAGTATCTACCACCTTTATGGCAGCCTCCCTCAATTTCTTAAGGCGTGCCGCCCCTACACCCATGTCAAGCAGTGTTTTTTCATACGCCGGAATGGGGTCCTGTTTCGCATGTGCCTTCAGATCATCATCTCCGCGATACCACTCTTTGCGAACTCCGGATGTATGATGACCCAGCAACGGGCAGGTAGCATGAACAATGGCCGGACCTTTACGACCCCGTACGTAATCCATCGCCTGCTTAATGGTCCGATAGGAAGCAATGAAATCGGCACCATCCACCTGGTAACGTTTCAATCCCTTAAAGCCTGCAGCGAACTCATAGGCGTCCATGGCACGCATTTCCTTTCCGGTGGCCGATATTCCCCAATCATTATCCTGGACTACATAGAGTATGGGCATGTTTTTGAGCACTGCCATTTGAAAGGCCTCGCTCACTTCGCCTTCGGTGATGGAGCCATCTCCGAATGAACAGAAAACAAGACTACCCTCCTTTTCCATCAGATCCATATCCTCGAGGTACTGAATTCCCTGGGCCATACCGGTTGCCGGAATACCCTGCATTCCGGTTGCGCTGCTTTGATGTGGAATTTTCGGGAAACCATCACGATCGAGTGACGGGTGCGCATAGTAGGTTCGCCCGCCAGAAAACGGATCATCCTTTTTAGCCAGGAGCTGCAGCATGAGTTCATAGGGCTGCATACCAATACCAAGCAGAATGGATTCATCACGATAGTAAAGTGAGGCAAAATCTTTGCCGGTCAGCTGCAGGCCTACAGCCAGCTGAATTGCCTCGTGCCCCCTGCTGGTGCTGTGCACATATTTGCTGCAGATCTCACGATTTTCGTCGTAAAGTTCAGACATCCGCCTGGCTGTACACATGAGCTGATAGGCCTTCAGTAATATGTCTTCAGGTATATCAGCAGGGTATTTGGTAGATTTTGTTGTTGATGATTTCCCCCGTACTGCTGCTTTCGTTGTCGACATAGTCTTTTTCTGTTTCAATCGTTTGCGAAGTTACTGAATTTGATGCTTTTTGTCCCCCTGGATATTTAGAATTTAAGGACATCTTTGTTCACAGGTAATCAATTTAACTAGTTTTGCGGAATGCTCACAAAGGAAAAAATTGCCGAAAGTTACCGGCACCTCCAGAAACTGATTATTGACGGTCTGGAAAAAGCTGATGGTCAGGGTACTTTCGAAACCGATACCTGGGAACGACCCGGAGGGGGAGGCGGCATATCGCGTGTCCTTCGTAACGGTCAAATAATTGAAAAAGGCGGAGTGAATTTTTCGGAAGTATATGGGGCCACGCCTGACAATATCCTCAAATCTCTGGATCTTCCTCCATCAGATTTCTTCGCTACGGGGGTTTCAATTGTGTTGCACCCAAAAAACCCAATGGTGCCGATCATCCATATGAATGTGCGCTATTTTGAGATGACTTCAGGACACTGGTGGTTTGGGGGCGGTATTGATCTGACCCCTCATTACATTGATCGGGAAGATGCCAAATATTTTCACGCCGAATTAAAAAAAGTATGCGACCGGTTTGACGGGGAATATTATCCGAAATTCAAGAAGTGGGCTGATGATTATTTCTACATTAAGCACCGCGAAGAAACCCGGGGCATCGGGGGTATTTTTTTTGACAGGCTGGATGGAAATAAACCGGACCTGCATTCCTTTACCATTGAACTGGGTAAATTGTTCGCGCCGCTCTATGCACACTTTATGAAGAAAAACAACGAGCTGACTTATGGCGATAAGGAAATAAACTGGCAGCGCCTGCGAAGAGGAAGATATGTTGAATTTAACCTGGTTTGGGACCGTGGAACTAAATTCGGACTGGAGACCAACGGGCGTACCGAATCGATATTGATGAGCCTCCCTCCTTTGGCCGGATGGGAATATAACGCAGAGCCTGCAGAAGGCAGCCGGGAATTTGAGACCCAACAACTATTGAAGAAAGGAATTAACTGGCTTGCTTTCTGATGGAACAACTCTCTGAACTGGACCAGGACCTGTTTTTTCTGCTGAACGGCATGCATACCGACTGGCTGGATCCCCTGATGTATTATATTTCAAAAACGCTTACCTGGCTCCCGGTTTTCGTTCTGCTTCTGTGGATTCTGATTAAAAATTTTGGATGGAAATCGTTGGTCTGGCTGGGTGGAATTGCGCTGGCGATCACGCTGGCAGACCAGGTAACTTCCGGATTCATGAAACCATTCTTTGAACGCTACAGGCCGTCAAGAGATCCGTCATTTGAAGACGGGCTCGTGCACATTGTGAATGGATACAAGGGCGGCAAATATGGCTTTGCCTCTTCCCATGCCGCCAATGCATTTGCCCTGGCAACCTTCCTGTACCTGGTACTGAAGGACATAGTTCGATATACGGGATATCTCTTTGTAATGGCAGTGCTTATAGCCTACAGCCGGATCTACCTGGGTGTACATTATCCTGCGGATGTGATAGTGGGTGGCGCCATTGGTGCAGTGGCCGGTGGTGCCTCATTCTGGATTAGCCGGAAACTATATGACAGATGGCGGCTAAAGTCTTCCGCTTAACGAAAGCATGCGCTGTATATATTTACCCACGATGTCGAACTCCAGGTTAACCTGATCACCCGGTTTGAGTTCCTTCATCGTGGTATGTTCGAACGTATAGGGTATAATGGTCACCGTAAATTCCGCCCTGCCAACACTGAAACAGGTGAGGCTGATGCCGTTGACGGTAACAGATCCTTTTTCTACGATAAAACGCCCGAATTCAGGAAGGAATCTGAACGTAAACAGCCAGCTACCATCCCGTTCTTCCCGCTTTATTACTTCTCCCACAGTATCTACATGCCCCTGGACAATATGACCGTCGAAACGGCCGTCGCTCTTCATACAGCGTTCAAGATTGATTCCCGCACCGGGTTTGATATGGCCCAATGATGATTTCCGTAGAGTTTCTTCCACCGCCGTCACACGGTGATGACCCTCTCCCACTTCAGTGACCGTAAGGCAAACACCATTGTGAGAAACACTCTGGTCAATTTTTAATTCGGAAGAAATCGGACTTTCAATTTCAAAATGTCGATTGGTGCCAGAAGTTTCTATGGCTTTTACAATTCCGGTAGCTTCAATGATTCCTGTAAACATAGGTTAGTCGTATAGTCCAAAAATACATTTTTGAGGTCACTTTTGGAAAATTGAAAATTTAATTGTTATTTTGGTTTATAATATAAACCACTTTATAGATGAAAACATCAGACACTATTCAATCGTCGGAAGAAAGTCTGGCGATCATCACAAAAATGATCCGCCAAACCCGGGGCAACGTACGCAGCGGGGGCTTCTACTTTATTTTATGGGGATGGATTGCGGTTATTGGCAATGTGGGTCAGTATCTCATCTCGACACTATCCGATTATCCTCACCCCTATGTAATCTGGATCATCAGTATTCCAGGCTGGCTGATCAGCATGTGGTATGGACGCAGGCAGGAAAAACGGGCACGGTTTGTAAATTACACAGACCGACTGATCATGTGGACCTGGAGTGCGTTTGCCATTTCGATCATCCTGATCATTTTTTCAGGACGGTTCGGAAGCCTGATTCCTTCAATAATACTTATACTTGCGGGCATGGCCACCTTCATCACCGGATGCATTACCCGCTATAAGCCTTTGATCTATGGCGGCAGCTCACTTTGGATCTTTGCTGCGGTCGCGCTTTACGTCTCCCCTGTGAATAGCCTGCTCGTTTCGGCCGCGGCTGTTGTAGCAGCATATTTAATTCCCGGATATCTTATGAACGCCAAGAAGGAATCATGACAGCATTCAACGATCTGGACCCGTTATTACATTCTCAGCTCAGGCTTGCTGTTATGTCCATTCTGATGAATGTAGAATCAGCAGAATTTGTATACCTGAAAGAACAGACGAATGCAACCGCCGGAAATCTGAGCGTTCAGCTGGATAAACTGTCAACGGCAGATTATATCAGCATAGAAAAGTCGTTCAGGGGTAAAAAGCCGGTTACAACCTGCAGCATTACCAAAACAGGGATTCAGGCCTTCAAAAAGTATGTGAAGGATCTTGAAAAATACCTGAAACCATAGTCTTTTTTTTATTCATTTAGTTTATAATATAAACCAGTTTATCATGAAAAATCTAGCAATGTTAATCATTCCCCTCGTATTGGGATTTCAAACTATCCATGCTCAAATGACCATGGAAGATCTATTTAAAACAGAAAGCACCTGGACAGGTGAAGGCTATCAGAACTTACCCGATGGTGGCAGAACGGAGTTCAGTCAGACAGAAGAAGTAACTACTCTCCTGGACGGCCAGCTGCTGATGTTTCACGGAACAGGAACCGAGAAAAAATCCGGACAGGTGGGTTTTGAGGCTATTGGGATCATGTTTAAAGATCCGGCAACAGGAGCAACAAAGATCCATGCATGGACAAGTGAAGGTAATTTTACGGCAGCAGATGTGACCTTTACAGAAAGTGGATTTTACTGGGAGTTCGGGGTACCTAACGGCGGCACTGTACGATATACTATTGAACTATCAGATACTACCTGGAAGGAAACCGGAGAGTATTCCGCCAATGGCCAGCAATGGTATCCCTTTTTGGGCATGGAACTTACCCGGCAATAGCTACCATTCTGTATGAATAATGAATAGTTGGGAGAGGATTCTTCTTTCACTATTCATTATTCATCGATATATTTTAACTTCGTGTTTTGAAATTGTTAAAGCATGTCATTACGCGAAGAATTCCCGATAGAACTCTACAATACCTTAACCCGCACCAAAGAAAAATTTGAGCCTGCACATGAAGGCCATGTTGGAATGTATGTTTGCGGTCCTACGGTATACAATGATGTTCACCTGGGGAATGTCAGAACATTTTTAAGCTTCGATGTCATCAACCGATATTTCCGGTATCTCGGATTCAAGGTTCGTTATGTTCGAAACATCACGGATGTCGGCCACCTGGAAAACGACGCGGATGAGGGTGAAGACAAGATCGCAAAAAAGGCAAGACTGGAAGAGCTTGAGCCTATGCAGGTCGTTCAGCAGTATACGAACGGATTTCATGAAGTTTTACAGGAATTCAACCTGCTCCCTCCTGACATTGAACCATCGGCGACAGGTCATATTATTGAACAGATTGAATGGGTAAAAACGCTTCTCGAAAAAGGGCTCGCCTATGAGGTAAACGGTTCAGTATATTTTGATGTAACCAAATACAACCAGGAGCACGATTACGGCAAGCTTTCAAACCGTAAGATAGAGGAGCTTATGGACAGTGGCAGAATGCTCGACAGCCAGGATGAAAAGCGCAACAAGATCGATTTTGCCATCTGGAAAAAGGCCTCTCCTGCCCATATTATGCGGTGGCCTTCACCCTGGGGTGATGGCTTTCCCGGCTGGCATCTGGAATGCTCAGTTATGAGCACCAAGTACCTGGGAGATACTTTTGATATACACGGTGGCGGTATGGACCTGGTATTTCCGCACCATGAGTGTGAAATCGCACAATCTGTGGGATGCAAGGGTCATGACCCGGCAAAGTACTGGCTGCACACGAATATGCTGACGGTAGAAGGTCAGAAAATGAGCAAATCCCTCGGCAATTCTTTTTTGCCTCATGAGCTTTTTACCGGCAACCACCCGATGCTCGAACGCGGGTATCCGCCGATGGTAGTACGATTCTTTATGCTTCAGTCCCATTATTCGAGCACGCTTGATTTCAGTAACGAGGCCTTAGGAGCCGCTGAAAAAGGCTACAAAAGACTGATGGAGGGATACAAAGCTGCTCAACAGCTGCACTATGTGGCGGGAACGGAAGACAAAGCTTTTGATGAGGAAGTAAATGGCCAGATTGATGCCATTTTCAGGAACCTCAGTGACGACTTTAATACGGCCAAAGCGCTGGCATCTTTATTTGACCTGACCTCCGTAATCAACAACCTTAAGACAGGTAATAAAAAAACCGGGGACCTGTCCAACGCTACCTTCGGGCGGCTGATTGAGCATTACTCCGGAATCATCACGGAGGTACTGGGATTAAAATCTGAAAATGACACCAATATTCACCTGCTTGACGGGACACTTGATGTCCTGATCAATCTTCGTACGGATGCCAAACGACAGAAAAATTATACCCTGGCAGACCAGATCAGGGATGATCTGAAGAAGATTGGAATTACGCTGAAGGATGGAAAAGAAGGCACGGAATACTCTATTGATTAACACTTATGTAGTACATAGTCAGTAGTCAGTAGTCAGTAGTCAGTAGTCAGTAGTGTAGTGAATAGTAGTGAGTTAATAGTTTTTAGTGTATCACTTACTGTGAAATCATAACATGACTGGGAACGCTTAAACGCTAATTTGAGTTATAAATACAATGCAAACAGACTACCTACTACTGACTACAAACCCTACTACTGACTACAAACTCCACTACTGACTACTGACTACTGACTATTGACTATTATAAAGTCCATATTAATCTTCCCCATCCGTGTTTACCAGTACACGATCAGTCCGCTGTTGGGTTCAAATTGCCGCCATTCACCTTCGTGCTCCAACTATGCGATCGGGGCGATCAATGAATGGGGGCCGGTAAAAGGCACCTGGCTCGGCATCAAGCGTATCGCACGGTGCCATCCCTGGGGTACTCACGGTTATGATCCCGTACCTGAAAACCCAAAAAAGAAGCAGGGTTAGGTAATATTCTTCTGCATTTGATACTTTTGTTTCCTGCAAGACCCTTCGTGCCATGCTTAAAATCGACATGCATACCCATATCATCCCGAAAGAGATGCCCAACTGGACTGAAAAGTTCGGGTATGGCGATTTCATCTATTTACAGCACCACCGCCAGGGATTCGCCAAAATGATGAAGGGAAACCAGTTCTTCCGCGAGATCGAGGAAAACTGCTGGGACCCGGAAGTACGCATAGAAGAATATGAGCGATTCCAAACCCAGGTGCAGGTTGTTTGCACGATTCCGGTCATGTTCTCCTACTGGGCGAAGCCGGATGATTGCCTTGATCTTTCCAGGTTCCTTAATGACGACATCGCCGAGCTTTGCAGCAACTATCCAAAAAATTATATCGGGCTCGGAACAGTCCCCATGCAGGATACCGATCTCGCAATCCAGGAACTGGAGCGTTGCCGCGACCTCGGTTTGCCCGGAATTCAAATCGGGTCCAATATCAATAACGAAAATCTAAGCGAGCCACGCTTCTTCAGGTTTTTTGAAGCCTGTGCGGAAATGAATATGGCCGTGCTTGTGCATCCCTGGGAAATGATGGGGATGCAGCATATGACAAAATACTGGCTCCCCTGGCTTGTGGGTATGCCTGCCGAAACATCCCGTGCCATTTGTTCACTCATCTTTTCCGGAACCCTGGAAAGACTTCCCGGACTTCGTGTAAATTTTGCGCATGCAGGGGGCTCATTCCTGTCTACCCTGGGAAGAATAGAGCATGGATTTAATTGCCGGCCCGACCTTGTAGCCATTGATAATGATGTTCCGCCACGGAACTATCTTGGTAAATTCTGGGTAGATTGCATCACGCATGATCCCAAGATGTTGCGTTATGTACTTGACCTTCAAGGCTCAAATCGCATCACCCTGGGTACCGATTATCCTTTTCCCCTTGGAGATCTGGAAATTGGCAGGTTTATTGAAGAAATGAATTTAGATTCGGGCATCGTTGAAGATATTTTCTGCAATGCCACATTGGAATGGCTGGATTTGAATAAGAAAGACTATGTATAGGATTTGGGTGGTCATATTTGTGCTGCTATCCTCTTATCAACTTTCCGCACAGACGGAACAGGATAAAATCAGGGAAGATATCGAACAGCGTCAGGCACAATACCAGGCGGCATTGGACAGGCTGATTGAAAGCGGGGTGGAAAAAATGGATGCGGGCGACTTCGAGGGTGCAAACATCATCTTCAAGGATGTCCTCAAAAATGCACAGGTAGTTCCTACAGAAATGACTTTCTATTTCGGAAAGAACTCTTTTTACCTGGAGAAGTATGAACAAAGCATCGACTGGCTGAACAAATACATCCAGCTCAAGGGTACCCAGGGCAGATTTTTTGAAGAGGCTACCGATCTCCTGAATAAATCAAATAAAGCAGTACGCCTGTTACGTGAGGAAGAGGCAAAAGCCACTGAAGCCATTCTTGCCTCCGATTATGAGATAGACTGCGGACCTTCCGGAATGGTCATTTGTCCTGTTTGCCAGGGACGCGGAGTGATTATAACAAAAACCGCCTTTGGTCAGAATTATCGCGAATGCCCCTACAGTGATGAGCATGGATTGCTCACCTGTGAAGAATACAACCTGCTCCTGAAAGGCAAACTGGAGAAGAAGGTCAATTAACCGGGCACTGAAGTCATCGGTTGCCTGATTGCTTAAAGTTAACAACCCATTTCATTAAATATTTCCTGGTAACAGGGGTATTAAATATTCATCAATTTTCACTAAATTACCTTGCTCCCGAGACACCGGAATTGCCGGTTTTACACCAAGATATGCAAGAACCAAAAAATTAATCGAACCCATCAATGCCAAAATTTCTTATTGAGCGTGACATCCCCAACGTGGGTAGCCTCTCAGCCGATGAAATGCGCGCAGTATCCAAAACATCCTGTGACACCCTGCACAACCTTGGTCCCTCTATTCAATGGGTCCAGAGTTTTGTAACAGATAACAAAGTGTATTGTGTTTACATTGCGCCCAGTGCCGAATTAATTCGCGAACATTCCGAACAATCCGGTATTCCTGCACACAAGATCAGCCAGATATCCGGAATAATTGACCCTACTACGGCAGAATTAGTGTAGCTTCACATCTAAATGGTGCACTTAATCGCCAAAAAGGTACAATTAGCTGTAAAAAGGTAAAATAAATCCCTTAAAACAGTAGTATCCGTTTAATTAAGTGTACCTTCACACTTTATTATTATCAATTAATTATTATCATGAGTAAAGGAACAGTAAAATTCTTCAATGAGTCGAAAGGATTCGGATTCATCAAAGAAGATGGATCAAACGAAGAACACTTTGTACACGTATCAGGCTTGATCGATGAGATCCGTGAAGGTGACGAAGTAGAATTTGAATTACAGCAAGGAAGAAAAGGATTAAACGCGGTTAACGTTAAAGTTGTTTAAGCGTTACGCGCTAACTTTATATCGCTTGAAAGCCCTTCGCGAAGAAGGGCTTTTTTTTGCCCCCTATTTTTTAGTAACACAACCCCTATGAATTTTAAAGAACTGGGCATTATCACGCCCATCCTTCAGGCCCTGGCCGAAGAAGGATACACATCACCTACGCCCATACAGGAGGCGTCAATCCCTGTATTACTACGTAAAAAAGATTTAATGGCAAGTGCGCAGACCGGAACCGGAAAAACCGCTTCTTTTGCCATTCCCATACTACAAAATATTATTACCGACAACAATCGCAGAAAAGGCGGCAGACAGCCGTTGCGCGCATTGATCGTAACTCCTACCCGCGAACTGGCAATCCAGATAGGAGAAAGCTTTACTGCCTATGGCCGCCATACCGATGTGCGGAATACCGTCATTTTCGGCGGGGTTAAACAAGGACAGCAAACTAATGCGTTGCAAAGAAGCCCCGAAGTACTGATCGCCACACCTGGCCGACTGCTTGACCTGATGAACCAGGGATATATTTCCCTGAAAGACATTGAATATTTTATCCTGGATGAAGCGGATCGAATGCTTGATATGGGATTTATTCATGATGTGAAACGCATTATCCGTGAACTGCCTCAGCAGCGCCAGTCCCTGTTCTTTTCGGCGACTATGCCGCAACCGATATTGGAGCTTTCAGGCAAGATTCTTCACAATGCCGAGAAGGTGATCATAAAACCGGAACAGACAACGGCAGAGAAAATAAATCAGTCGGTCTATTTTGTTGAGAAAAAACAAAAGGCATCATTGTTAATTCATTTGCTGGAAGAAGAGAATATTCCATCTGCTATCGTCTTTTCCAGAACCAAGCACGGAGCGAATAAGATTGTTAAACAGCTGGATCGTGCTGGCATCTCTTCGAGTGCCATTCATGGGAATAAATCTCAGGGTGCCCGTCAGAAATCACTTTCTGATTTCAAAAACGGGGATATCCGTATACTGGTTGCTACCGATATTGCAGCACGTGGTATTGATATCGATGAGCTTTCCCATGTGATCAACTTTGACCTTCCCAACGTATCTGAAACCTATGTTCACAGGATCGGACGAACAGGACGCGCCGGAGCGAGTGGCCGTGCTATTTCTTTTTGTGACCTGGAAGAACGAGCCTACCTCCGTGATATTCAGCAATTAATCCGACAGCAACTGCCGGTGATTCAACCTCACCCCTACATGGATGGAGAACGTGTAAAATCGGAGCCTCCAAAAACCAAACAAGGCACACGTGTTAACGGATCAAATCGGAATAATTCGCGAAAACGATACTCGAGATCACGATAAAATACAGAAGCCGGGGATTTACTCCGGCTTTTTTATTTCCTGAATGATTTGCTCCGCCTGAGATTTTCACGGGGGTCTTTACAATTCAATCCAAATTCGTATATTATAGATTGTTCAATTGTTCAGATCATGATCAAACGTGATTACCTGCAAGACCAGATCCAGCAACTCGGCAAAGTACTGGGTAAAATCCTCGCCGAACTCCTGGGAACCTCACTCGACAGCGATGCAGATGAGGTTATTCTTAATACCGAAGAGGCGCTCGAAACGCAGCTGGGAATTCGTCTCAAAAGTGCTGTAAGAATTGAGGACAGGGAGTTCATCAGTTTTTTAGAAGATAAAAATATCAAAGGCGATTCCCTTCTTGAGCAAATGGCAATGTTACTCCTGGAACTTGGGCTCCGAAAAAAAGATAATAGCGACGAGGATGGTGCCCGATTGTTGTTTTCAAAAGCCCGGGTTTTATATCAATTCCTGGCAGAAAATGCGGCCAATTATTCTTTCGACTGGATGTACAAGATTCAGGATCTGGACGCATACCTGGAAGACCAGAACATCTCCTAGAATATACCTTTTTTTATCCGTAAAAAGAAGTGCCATAATCATGTGATCACATGATTTATCAGTCTGAAATTCAAAAATTTAACGCCTTCCAATATTGTTTTATAGGTAGATAAGTACTTATGAAATGAAACCTTTATTCAGGCTTTTTGCACCGCTGCTGATATTGACCATCTTTGGTCTTTTTGTATCATGCAGCGAAGAAGGTATTTCAGATCCTATAGCTGAAGGATATGTTGAAATATCTTTGAATGACCTACAGAAGGATTTTCCTTCAGGCAAACTGGTTGAAGCCGAACTTCCGGAACAACTTAATTTGATTATTTCACTTGAAGACCATAATGGCGCAATTGTCTGGAATTCTGAGGAAATCAAACTTAAAAAATGGAATGAATCCTATGCTTCCAAACCCATTCAACTGCGGATTGGAAAATATTATGTCACAGAATTCCTTGTGGTTGACTATCATTACAATGTATTGCTCGCAGCTCCCGTTGTAAATTCTCCGATGGCCTATCTTTCGGATAATCCCCTGCCCCTGGACTTTATTGTCTACACTGGCGAAACCACTGCCATTACCCCGGAAGTACTGGATGCAACCAACAAAAATCCCGAGGATTTTGGATATGCCAGCTTTAAATTTGACAAGATCAAGACCCTTGATTTCGATCTTCGGGTATTTGATTTCAATCGGACCACCGGTATATATGAGTTAACGGATGCATTCCTCATGATCGAATCAGATGGCGATGTGCTATTCGAAAACGCACTAGGCAATAGCCTGAACCGAATTACGGTTCGGGACGGATATGAAAACTATTTGATTCAAATAACCAAACCCAACCGGGTTACCCTGGATACACTGATCAACGAACAGGTATTGAAAAAACTACTCGAAGATAAAGATGGTCCGCTCGATCTTTATCTTTTTGATGGATTGATCGTGTGGAATAAGCTTGGAAGCGCATATGAAGTGGCCAATAGCGAGGTCGGGCCTTCACTGAATGTGCCTGGAACACCCAATTTTGCCCCGGGCAAATTTGGCAATGGTGTATACCCGAGGTATGCGTCCGAAATTCCTGAAATTCCGGTCGGTGTTTTCAATGAATTCATTCCAAACCCATTACTTGAACCATGGACGATCGAGGTATGGTACAAACCTGATTATTCCGTCGTTGACAACCGGATTGTTGGAACGATTCCATATGGCAGGGCACATGTTATTGTTGCCAATTGCTGGAACTGGGATGGAGCAAATGCAGGAATTCGCATTCTATCGATCAATGGCGGATATACCGGACCTACCGATGTTGTGGCAGATTTAGTGTATTACCGGGTTCTGAGTGATTATTCCTTCTTCAGAAATGATATCATTGATAATGATGTCTCCTGGAATGCAGGAGATCTCGTACACCTGGCAGTTGTATATGATCCTGCCGGATATGACGGTTCACCCAGATTCGAGCTATGGGTAAATGGCATATTACATGGCCATTCGGCTGAAACAGAAATTCATGAATATGCCGAGCCTGTGGTTGCCTGGCCATTCTATGTTGGCGGACATCAATACAGGGTCTCTCAGGGTGTAGTTGATAACCTGAAGGTATTCGAGTTGGCAAAGACAAATTTTGACGATCGGAATACCGAATAAATTGCAAGCATAACGGACCGGAATAATACCCCGGTCCGTTATATTTTTTTATATTACCGGATGAAAAATTCACTCTTCGCCCTCGCAATTTTAACCGTTGTAATTTCCTGTAAAAAATCCAATCCTGAATATGACCTCATCATTCGGAATGGAATCGTCTATGATGGTTCCGGCGAAGCGCCTGTAAATACAGATGTGGGGATTCGGGGCGACACAATCGCCTTTATCGGCGACTTGTCCAGTGCTATTGGAACTGAAGAAGTCGATGCCAAAGGGATGGCGGTTGCCCCGGGGTTTATCAATATGCTAAGCTGGGCTGTGACTTCCCTGATTACCGATGGAAAGTCGCAGGGTGACATTCGACAGGGAGTAACGCTGGAAGTTTTCGGGGAGGGAATATCCATGGGTCCTGTTACTGAATCCAGTGCCATGTATATGAAAGGGATGCTGGAGGAGGACACTGAGATTTCCTGGCGTACATTGGGTGAATACCTTTCCTATCTCGAAGAAAAGGGTATCTCCACCAATGTCGCATCATTTGTAGGAGCCACAACTCTCCGCGTAAACACGGTTGGTTTCGAAGACCGGGAAGCTACCCCCGAAGAAATGGAACAAATGAAAGATATGGTTCGCGAGGCGATGGAAGAAGGTGCGCTGGGAGTTGGTTCATCACTCATTTATGCGCCGGCATTTTATTCCACTACCGAAGAGTTGATAGAGCTTTGCAAGGTCGCAGCCGAATACGATGGCATGTATATCAGCCATATGCGCAATGAGGGAAACCAATTACTGGAAAGTATCGATGAATTGCTGAGGATTGCTTCAGAAGCTGATATACACGCAGAAATTTATCATCTGAAAATGGCTGGCAAGGATAACTGGAACAAGTTTGACGACGTCGTGCATAAGGTGGATTCTGCCAGGGCAGCAGGACTGACGATCACCGCCGATATGTACACATATGTTGCCGGCGCCACAGGTCTTGATGCTGCCATGCCGCCATGGGTACAGGAAGGCGGATATCAGCAATGGTCAGAACGGCTGCAGGATCCTGAGATCCGTGCCCGTGTTTATAAGGAAATGACAACGAAAACAGATGATTGGGAGAACCTGCTTTTATCGGCGGGCACTGCGGATAATGTTTTGCTGGTTGGTTTCAGAAATGATTCATTAAAGTATTTGCAGGGAAAGACGCTTAAAGAAGTAGCGGAAATGCGGGGCAAAAGCCCGGAAGAAACCGCGATGGACCTCGTAGTCCAGGATAGCAGCCGGGTAGAAACCGTATACTTCCTGATGTCGGAAGAAAATGTAAAAAAACAGATCGCACTGCCCTGGATGACATTCGGCTCTGATGCCGGATCCATGGCACCTGAAGGAAAATTCCTGGAAACCAGCACACACCCGAGAGCATATGGAAATTTTGCAAGGCTTCTCGGAAAATATGTCCGTGAGGAAAAGGTAATTCCGTTAGAAGAAGCCATCCGTAAACTCACCCTTCAACCGGCGACCAACCTGGGGATTGAGAAAAGAGGTGCATTACGCACCGGTTTTTTTGCGGACGTGGTCATTTTCAATCCGGATACGATTAGCGATCATGCCACCTTCAGTGATCCGCATCAATATGCCACGGGTGTTCAACATGTGTTCGTGAATGGTGTCCAGGTATTAAAGGATGGCGAGCACACCGGCGCTTTGCCGGGCAGGAAGGTCGTTAAGTAGTGGACAGCCTGCCTGCCTCCACTATGTTCCGGTAAGTTAACCGGCAGGCAGGTGGACAGTGGTGACAGATTGTCCTCTTCCGTCATCTCCAATCTGGTCGTAGACTCCTATCTACGACCAATGCTTCTTTTTTAACTGGTCGTAGATAGGAACCTGCGACCAGTACGTGAATCTATGACCAGTAGGTATGTATTCACTATTCACATTTCCTGATAAGAGCTTTGTATTTCCGAAAAATGGAATAATTTTTGAAGTTAAACTTCTGCTATGAAGATCATAAAACTTGTTATTATTCTCTTTTTTCTGGCCCCGGCGCTACTATTCGGACAAGCCGGCAGGGCCTCGCTCAACAGTTCCTTCAAGGGAGGTGTAGATGCATTCCGGTTGTTTGTAACCAACAAGCTTGACTACCCCCGGGATGCGCGCATCAATGGTACAATCGGAACTTCCATTTTTACATTCGGCATCAATTGTGACACGAATGTGCCCTTTGATTTTCAGTTCGAGACTGTGATGGGTGATAATATTGAAAAAGCCATTATCCAGGCCATACAGTCGACCCAGGGAAACTGGTATGGCTGTTCATCCACCAGATCAGAACGCATCCGGATCAAACTTTCTTTTACCATCAATGGTGAAGGGCCTGTGGCAAAGGATGCGCTTGCCGTCATCAATGCGATGGATGCCGGAAATCAGGCACTTGCTGATGGTAAATTGATAGACAGGGCACTGAAAGCACAAAGAAAGAACAAGATTGAAAAGGCAGAGAAATACGTAAATCAGCTTATTGCACGGTATCCCGATAATAATGAATACCGTCAGATGCTCGAAAACCTTCGGAATAATTGATCTGTAACACGGCATACCGTATTTTTCCGTCGTGATAAGACTGATATTATTCTCCTTAACGCTGGCCCTCTTTTCGTGTTCAAAACCTGAAGAAGACACAATCCCTCCCAACATTGTGATCATCTTTACTGATGATCAGGGATATGAGGATGTTGGCGTATTCGGCAGTCAGCAGATTGAAACACCCAATCTCGACAGAATGGCCGGTGAAGGCGTACGCCTGACTTCCTTCTATGCCGCACAGGCTGTTTGCTCCGCATCAAGGGCAGCGTTGCTCACCGGTTGTTATCCAAACCGGGTGGGAATCCACCAGGCATTCATGCCCCGGGCAAAGAAAGGTCTTCGGCCTGAGGAGACCACCATGGCCGAAATGCTCAAAGAACAGGGTTACGCCACCGCCATCTATGGAAAATGGCACCTTGGGGATGCTCCTGAAAATATGCCGCTGGCAGAGGGATTCGATGATTTTTATGGTATCCCCTATTCCAATGATATGTGGCCCTATCATCCTGAACAGGAATCCTTCAACTTCGGGCCGCTGCCCTTATATGAAGACAATCAAATCATTGATACGCTCGATGATCAGTCATTTCTTACAACCGCCATTACAAAAAGAAGTGTTGAATTTATTGATTCAAATAAAGGCCAGCCGTTCTTCCTGTATGTAGCGCATCCCCAGCCGCATGTTCCGCTTTTCGTTTCCGACAAATTCAGGGGCAAATCAGCCAGGGGCCTGTACGGTGACGTGATCATGGAGATCGATTGGTCTGTAGGCGAAATTCTGGATGCCTTAAAGCGGAATGGCATTGATGATAACACACTGGTGATTTTCACGTCCGATAATGGCCCGTGGCTCTCCTATGGAGATCATGCGGGATCAACAGGTCCGTTCCGGGAAGGCAAAGGTACGGCATTCGAAGGCGGTCACCGGGAACCCTTCATCGCCAGGTATCCCGGAAAGCTTCCGGCAGGAAAGACGATCACAACGCCTGCAATGGCAATTGACATATTACCAACGGTGGCTGCTGTAACCGGCTCCAGGCTCCCGTCACTACCCATCGATGGTAAAAATATCTGGCCTTTACTAACGGGAGAAACAGATGAAAGTCCTCAGCCTGCCTATTTTTTCTATTACCATGTAAATCAGCTGCACGGTGTGCGGTATGGCAAATGGAAAATGTATTTCCCCCATATTTACCGGACCCTCAGTGGCCGGCCAGGCGGATCGGGCGGGTTTCCAGCACCCTATGATTACATTAAGCTGGAAGAGGTTTCCCTCTATGACCTGGAGAATGACCCCTCGGAAACAATCAACCTGGCCAGCGATTATCCTGAAGTCGTTCAAAAAATCAATCACCTGGCAGATTCCATTCGCCACGAACTCGGAGATGCACTTACGGGTGATGTGGGAGCGGGAAGCAGAGACTTTTATAGTCAGTAGTCAGTAGTCAGTAGTCAGTAGTCAGTAATTTCATCAGGATTTTGTACATTTAGTATAATGAAAAAGCGTTTCATATTTCTGCTGATCTTTTCATTGCTGGCCACCATCACCGTGGCGCCGGTCAATGCCCGGACTGATTTTTATAAGTCCAGGACTGAAGTGGTTGAAGGAACATCTCAGCGGGCAATAAAGCGTACATTTCATTTTCTTGGTCCTACAGCATTTATTCCACCTGTCGGAACAGTTGTCTGCAGCCACTTGTCTGAAGTCAAAACCCATTCCGTACAGGTGCGATTGAAATCACTTGTGGCTTACTCTCCTCCTGTATTTATACTTCTTCGCAGCCATTTTTTCGTTATTCCATCCAATGATGAGATTCCTTTGGGTTAACCCTTAACCCGGCATCATAAGGAATTTCTCAACCAGGCCTCCCCGCCTGATAATACATTTTACATATGAAAAAATTCAAGGTAATCCTGAAACGGATTGCGTTAATAGCATTACTTATGCTGGCATGCTTCGGAATTGGAATTGTAGGTCCGGTACCGATTTTGCCAATTAAAAAACGGGATGACGATGAGCCCGCAAAAATTGAAATGGTAGATAAAAAAGAAGAAGATGAGGATGATCAATTTTAAATTGTTCCCTGGAATATGATTTGTCCGCCCGGGTTCATATTTTCCCCCTCGTAAGGGGGTTTGGGGTAAACTGTCTGAAAAACTATATTTTAACCAAACTCATGGCTTTTAGAATCGTTAACAGAATAAAACCGATCGATCATGGGAAAACGAATGGAGTCCATCACTTCCGAACTACAGGAATTTATTGAAAAACAGCACCTGTTTTTCGTAGGAACTGCCATGAAAGACGGGCGGGTGAATGTTTCACCCAAAGGAATGGATTCTTTGCGTGTTCTTGGTCCGAATAAAGTAATCTGGCTCAACCTCACAGGCAGCGGTAATGAGACGGCTGCACATCTTCAGGAAAATCCAAGAATGACAATCATGTTTTGCGCATTTGAAGGGAAGCCCCTGATCCTCCGGCTATATGGAACAGCAAAAACCTACCATGCAGAAGATGCCGGATTTGAGGATCTCATGATTCATTTCCCAGACATCCCCGGCAAAAGGCAAATTTTTGAATTGGATATTGATCTTGTGCAGTCTTCATGCGGCTTTGCCGTTCCGCTAATGGAATTTCAATCGGATCGAACCATACTAAAAGACTGGGCAGCGAATAAAGGGACCGACGGAATTCAGGAGTATTGGAAGGAGAAAAACATGATCAGCCTGGACGGACATTCTACCGGAATGAAAATACCGGAGTAAACTAAGAAATTAGTATTATCTCAGCACATCACGGATGGAAGGATCCTTCTGAAACTCACTATTGGCATACGGACATAAAGGAATTATTTTTATATTTTCTGTCCGTGCCATTTCAACAACGGAGTCCAGCAATTTCCGGCCAAGACCATTCCCCCGATGATTGTCATGAACTTCGGTATGATCAATGATGATCAATGACGGACCGGCAATTGAAAATGTCATTTCTGCTTCGGGCTCTTCCGGACTGCCGATAAATGCGCGACCCTTGCTGCCGCTTTTTTCTATAGTGACTTCCGTATCCATCCGATAAATATTTATTTATCAATTAACGGACAATCTATTAAAATGTTTGGGGCATTGACGCTCCTTGCTAATCGTGAATTCTTAGACTATATTGATTTGTTATTGACCACCTTAGCCATGAATGACCCTCACAACCAGAATACACCCAAAGGATTAACAAGGAGGAAATTCCTCAACAAGGGAATCCAGGGGTACACAGGCCTTACGATTTCACAGGGCCTTAGCGTATCACTCATCGGTACATTATCCTGTGCCGACACCCAGGCAAAAACGGCACACGGTGCGTGCTATCATGACTGCCCTGATACCTGCAGCTGGACGGTGACCGCCGAAAAAGGTGCCATTACCGAATTCGGCCCCAGTAAAACAAATCCCTTTACAGCAGGTAAGCTCTGTTCAAAGATGGACAAGTTTCCGATGGATGTCACGTTTCATCCCGATCGAATACTTACTCCTCTGAAAAGGGCTGGAGCCAAGGGCGAAGGCAAGTTTGAACCTGTCAGCTGGGAAACCGCAATTCGTGATGTAGGCGCACGGCTTCAGCAAACCATCAAATATCACGGTTCAGAGTCCATCCTCCCCTATTGCTACGCCGGTACGGAAGGTCTTGTTCAGCGGGACTCTATCGGCGGAAGATTTTTTGCAAAACTCGGTGCCAGCAAACTGGATGGAACAATCTGCGGCGATGCTGCGGTGGCAGGTGTCACATCAGTATACGGGCAAACTTCCGGAGTTCTTCCTGAAGATATTATTTACAGCAGGTATATCGTTTTCTGGGGAACAAACCCCGTGGTTTCAAACCAGCACGTGTGGCCATTGGCGGAAAAGGCAAGGGCAAACGGCGCTAAAATCATCGTAGTGGATCCGTTTAAATCGGCTACGGCAATGTTGGCTGATCAGCATATTCAACCCATGCCGGGTACAGATGTAGTTCTTGCCCTCAGTATGATGCAGGTTATCATTGAAGAGCAATTGACTGACCAGGACTATATTCAAAACAATACCACCGGATTCAGCCAATTATCAGACTATGTTCAGGAATATCAACCCGAGGCAGCAGCCGAAATCACCGGACTTGACCCTGAGCTGATCCGGACATTCGCGAGGGAATATGCATCGGCTGAAATACCGTTGATCCGGATGCTGATCGGCATGGAGCATCAGGCCAATGGCGCTAATGCATTCAGGGCCGTTTCCATGCTGCCGGCGCTCACAGGTGCCTGGAAAAACAGGGGTGGCGGATTTATGCATATGACATATGAATTTTTCGGCCAGGCCCTGAACTGGGAAAGACTGTCTGTGGCGGATACAATCGCCAATCCGGATGCCCGTATCATCAATATGGTACAGATAGGAGCCGCATTGAATGATACTGAAAATCCGTTGTATGCGTTGTTTGTTTACAATTCCAACCCTGCTGTTATTGCCCCGGATCAGAACAGGATAATTGCCGGACTGAAGCGTGAAAATCTTTTCACCGTAGTACTCGAACATTTCATGACAGACACAGCACGATACGCAGATTATGTATTTCCTGCCACTACACAGCTTGAACACTGGGACCTGATGAGCTCATGGGGTCAGACCTATCTTAATATCAATGAGCCCGTAATTCCGCCACTTGGAGAAAGCAAACCGAATACGGAATTCTTCCGTCTCCTTTCCAGCGAAATGGGTTTTATGGATGATTACATGTATGAATCTGATATCGACATAATCAAGCAAACACTGAAGAGTGATCACCCATTCATGGAGGGAATAAGCTTTAATTCACTCAGAAAAAATGGATGGGCACGGCTCAATATTCCTGACGGCTGGATGCCGTTTTCGGATGGCAAATTCAACACCCCTTCAGGAAAAATAGAGCTTTATAGTAGAACTCTGGAGGAAGCAGGGATGTCTCCCCTGCCGGTATATTCACCGGTATTGTATTCAGAGGAGCATCACCGCCTTTATCCACTGAAAATCCTTACAATCAAATCCACCAAAAACTTCCTGAACACGAGCCATGCCAATGTGGATCATTTAATTAAAAATGAAGGTGTGCCGAAGCTTGACATTCATCCGGAAGATGCCCGGGCCAGGGGAATATCAGATGGCAGCCATGTTGAAGTTTATAATGCCAACGGCAGGGTCCTGCTCACAGCCCATATTTCAGACCGGGTAGCGAAAGGAGTGGCTTGTATGCCCCAGGGTTTCTGGCCCTCCCTCATGGATGGAGGAAGCAGTGCGAATGCGCTCACCTCAGACCGGCTTACCGACATGGGTGGCGGCGCCGCTTTGCAGGAAACCATTGGCGAAGTGAGATTAATCTCTGCTTAACCGGGATCGAATCGAAGAATGTCATTATTTTAAAGCTAAAATCTAAATACTTGCTACAGGTAAAACGGCTAAACATGGATACCAGCTGGTTGATCCGCTGGGATGATACGACAGTATTACTGGACCCCTGGCTAATTGGCTCTGAAGTGGATGGCTTCCGCTGGTTCAATGAGCAATGGCATGCGACAGAACCTGTTGAAATCGCTAAAATCGGAAAATACGATGCAATTGTTGTTTCGCAGTCCTATTCTGACCATTGCCATGGGGATACATTAAAAGCACTGGAAAAGGTGCCGTTACTCTGTACCCCTTCTGCACGGAAACGGGTTCAAAAGGAAACCGAGGGTAATGATATAAAGGTTCTTGATGAGCTTGGTACGGGAAATTGGCTTAAGTTGGGTGATATCGAACTGACATATCTCGACCCGGGCAGGAAAATTGACCCCATTTATAATGGCATTGTGATACGCAAGAATGATCAGGTCATCGTATATTTTCCACACGGCTTCACCCTCAACCCTGATCAGCTGAAAATCCTGCAGCGGTACGAGGTATTGTTGCTGATCACCAGTTTCTCACTTTTCAAGCTCCCCTCCTTCCTGGGTGGCGCTGTGAACCCGGGAAAAGAAAATGCGATCAGGCTTGTAAATGAACTAGACCCCCGCAGGGTGGTGCATACCCATGATGAGAATAAACATGCCCACGGACTCGTGAAGAGAATTGCGAAAGTAGTATATCCGGATCCGGAGGACCTGCGAAAAACGCTGAAGGATCGTTTTGTTTACCTTCAGTATGAACCAATGGATCTCCTATAAATCAACTTCCTGATCCACGGATAATCTTTTTTTAAAACGGGAAGGCCGAAAACCGCGTAGAGTAGGCAACACAATTAATTCAACCTGAAAATGAAACTTATGCAATCACATTATTTACTTTTTTTATCAACGCTGCTACTCACAGGGCTGACAGTTGGCTGTCAGAAAACGGTTGACACCGGGAATGAAGACAAACTGGAAATAGTTTCTGAGATGCCTGCAGAGACTGCTGAATACTTTCTGCTTCGCCCGGATGTTGAAAAGGCCTATGGATATTCCCATGCGGTGAAGATCGGCCGTGAAGTAAAGGTTTCGGGTGCGGTGAGTATGGATGACCAGGGTAATCCAACGGCCGTGGGTGACCTGGAGCAACAGATGAAGAACTGCTACAGCGACCTTGAAAAGGTATTGGCGCACTTTGGATGCACCTTCGATGATGTGGTAGTGGAAAATGTTTTTACGACGAACATGCCTCAATTCCTTGAACTTTCAGGATATCGCAATGAGATTTACAAGAATCACTTTCCTACCGGATCATGGCTCGGCGTGCGTGAACTGGCATTGCCCGAATTCATGATTGAAATTGAGCTTGAAGTTCTCATACCGGAAAAGTGACACACTAATGAATTTGTCAGGTTTCAATATTGATTTTCATATTTCTGGCTTCAGGCTGATGATCTTGTTCCTGTTTGGCATCGGCCAGATGGCTTGCGGACAGACCGAACAACAGTCACCGACCCCTTACCTCGTCATCCTTGGAACTATACAGGACGGCGGATCTCCGCATATCGGTTGTACCCGTGAATGCTGTGCCCCACTATATGATGCTCCTGACCCGGACAGGATGGTGGTTTCCCTCGGACTCGTTGACCCGACAGCAAAAAAACGATATCTATTTGAAGCCACTCCCGATATGACCCGTCAACTGCACATGCTCAATGAGGCTGCGCCTTTTGGAGATGGCAAAACTGCAGACGGCATCTTTCTTACCCATGCACATATCGGACATTATACCGGTTTGATGTACCTGGGTCGCGAGGCATTAAACAGTAACAGCGTTCCGGTGTACACCATGCCCTCAATGAAGGATTTCCTGGAATCGAACGGCCCCTGGGGCCAGCTTGTCTCACTGAACAACATCAAACCCGTTCCGATTAATCATAATGTACCTGTTGTGCTTGGGGATGAACTGTCGGTAATTCCTTTCCTGGTTCCGCATCGCGATGAATATTCGGAAACAGTGGGATTCAGGATTACCGGTCCGAATAAAAGTGCCATTTTCATTCCGGACATTGATAAGTGGCACAAGTGGGAAAAGGAAATTTCCGAAGTTATCAAACAAGTTGATTATGCCTTTATTGACGGATCCTTCTATGATGCAGAAGAAATCGGGTACCGGGATATCTCTGAAATCCCGCATCCCTTTATCCCCGAGACTTTGGAGGTTCTGAAGAGTCTTGGGAAAAAAGATCGGGAAAAAGTCTATTTCATACATTTCAACCATACCAACCCTGTTATCAATGCTGATAGTAAAGCACGGCAAGAAGTACTTGATGCAGGATTCAGGGTTGCAGAATTGGGACAGGAATTTAAATTATGAAACCGGTGAAAAATCTGCTGATCGCCTGTCTTCCCGGGTTTTTGCTCGCCTGTACTTCACAACCAGATATAATTGAATTTATCGGTCATACCGAAATTATCCTCGCAATCGATGAATCACCGGATGGAAGATATTTGTTATCCGGCGGAGATGATGACACTGCAATTCTCTGGAATAGCGATGGTACAATAATTACGCAGTTGGCTGCACATGAACGGAGTGTTAATGATGTTGTTTTCAGTCCGGATTCAAAGGCGTTTGTGACAGCCGGAAGCGATGAGACATTTAAAATATGGAATATAGACGGCACTCTCAGGGCTACCATCGAGGCAGATGAAATCTATGTGAAAACTGTGGATTATTCACATGACGGTAAATATATCCTGAGTGGTGGCGGGGATAATACAGCACGTTTGTGGACCTCTGACGGTGAACTTATCAGGGAATTTCCTGGACATTCCTGCACTATCTACCAGGCTGCTTTTTCCCCGGACGATCAATTGATTGTCCTTGGAAGCTGTGATAATAATATTTCAGTCTGGAGTATCGCCGGAGAAAAATTATTTGAGATCAATCATCATACGGATGGTGTAAGTGCTGTTTCATTTGCTCCGGATGGCAAATCAATATTATCGGCCAGTTTCGACAAAACAGCTGCTCTTCATGACCTGAATGGCAATTTACTCCAATCCTTTACTGGTCATACCGACGAGATCAGCCAGGCTGAATTTTCCAGTAACGGGACAATGATACTCACCGCAGCCGAAGACGGTACTGTAAAGGTTTGGCGGACAGACGGAACGCTCCAAAAAACATACGGCAGTCCCGGCGGTATTCAATACCTGGCAGCGACATTCAGTTCCGATCAAACCCTGATACGTTCAACACCAACATTTTCGATTCTTAAACATAACCTGGAAATCAACCCATGAAAGGACTACGTTATTTATTCATTTCACTTTGCCTCATCATTGCATTTTCCGCGAATGCGCAGGACCGCAAATTATTTATTACCGGCGGCGCTTTTAATACGACGTATATCAATTACCTCGCTGAGCTGACAGGTAAGGAAAGACCGCGCATTTGTTATATTCCAACCGCTTCGGGTGATAATGAAAGGGGGATTAATCGATTTTATGAATATTGCGCCTCATTGAATGTCGAGCCTGTCGTAATGCGGGTCTGGATTGCCTCCTACCGTCAGAAGGAATCCTGGGAAGAAATTCTCTCTAACGTAGATGCGGTCATGGTAGGCGGCGGGAATACACTGAACATGCTGGCCATCTGGAAAGCCCAGGGCATTGATGTTGCATTGCGTAACGCCTATGAAAAAGGTGTAGTGATGTCAGGCGGCAGCGCAGGTTCATTGTGCTGGTTCACCGGGGGAACGACTGACTCCCGTCCGAAGGAATTATCCATTGTGCACGGATTAGGCTATATCCAGAAGAGCCACTGTCCGCATTACAATTCAGAAGAATCAAGGCGTCCACTCTATCATAATAATATCCTGAACGGGGTTCTCCAGGAAGGATACGCCGTTGACGACCGCGCGGGGCTGCTGTTTATCAATGAACAACTCACCAGGGGCGTTTCGCTCGATGCGGATAACCATGCCTGGTTCGTCTCGGTGAAAGATGGCAACATTGTAGAGGATTTGATTGAGACGGAGATTATTGATTAAGTCATGCAACCGGCATCCAAACTATTATTCATTAAGGTAGTACATACCCTGATATGGATTTTTTTCGTGGGTGTAATCTTCTATATCGTTTACAGCGGGGTCACTGATCGGGTAACCGTGTACACATGGATTGGTATCGGGCTGATCATTGGTGAGGGCTTTACGCTGGCAATATTCAGGATGTTCTGTCCGCTGACATTAGTTGCCCGAAAATATTCCGATTCACAAAAAGACAATTTCGACATCTTCCTGCCCAACTGGCTGGCAAAGCACAATAAGATCATCTTCACGACAATTTTTATTGTCGGACTTATTTTGGTACTATGGAGGACATTTCAGTCTTAAAAATAATGGGGTGGATTTGCCAAACGACGTATATTACGGAGGGCAGGTCAACTGATTATATGAGAAAGGCAACTAAATTCGACCAGCAAAAAGTAGTGGATATCATCTCCAAATCCTTCGCTGAAAATCCGGGTGTAAACTGGATGTTTAAAAAGGGCGGGGACCATAAGAGAAAGATGAAAAGCCTTGCGAGTTATGTTTTTATGAAAGGATTGGTTAGAAATGGCGTATATATCTCCTCCAATGAAAAGGGAGTGGCAATTTGCTATCCATTTAATGATACGAAATTCTCACTTACCGAAATCCTCTATCAACTAAGATTTGTATTCCATTCATTGGATTTCAGATCGATACCTAAAATCCTGAAGCGTGAATCATACAGAAAAAAGATCCGGCCTGCATCGGGTGAGTATTTGTATTTCTGGTTTTTGGGGGTGTTGCACGGTGGAGAAAAGGCGGCATTCGAACTGAAAGATGCTATTTTGAAAGAGGCGAAACAGAAAAATTTACCGATTTATCTGGAAACCGCGGTTCCGAGAAATCAAAAGGTATATGAACGGTTCGGTTTTAAAACCTACCATTACTGGGAGGATGAGACGCAAAACATCCGGTTTTGGTTTATGCGATGGGTACCTCGCATTAAAAAGACGGATAGTCGGTTGTAATGTTAAAATTAATATGACACTTACCATGATGAGAAGATTTTTCCTAATACTATCCGGTGCGTTATGCCTTTTGAATTTTTCATGTCAGCAGCAGGAAACTGAATTAACACAAGAAGAGATCCAACAAATTACAGAATCTACAACTGCCATTGTCAAAAAGGTTTTTGAATATTCAAATAACATGGATTTTGAATCCGGATTAAACCATTATTCAGAATCTTCTGATTCATACTATATCACAGATGGTATAATGCATTCATTGTCTGACCTTAAGAAATCATATAAGGAAATAGGACCTGCTGTTGAAGAATTGCACAATACGATAGAAAGCTGGAATGTACAGGTGCTTTCACCAGATATTGTCACATTCACGCTTCCTGTTAAACTAAAGCTAAAACTTAAAGGAATTCCTGAATACACAGGGCAGCTTATATGGACAGCAACACTTCAGAAAAAGGAAGATCAATGGATGATTATTCAAAGTCACGAGTCCTGGTTAAACTGTGCTGAAGTTGCGGAAGCAATGACAACAGCCGGACCAGCTCAACCTTAAATGAACTTAAGCGCCATCGATATTCATTTGTATGCAATCTTAAACTGAGTCAACCATGTATTTTACCAGATTAGTTCCTAATGTCTGCTATCAAAATGTTAGACGGTATCAGGCTGTTTGCCGATTGTTCTGGGTTTAGAATTGGATATGAGAAATTAACATCAAAAGAACCATATTGTGTAATCGAAAGTAACTACACTGTGCTTCCTAGGGACTAAATACCGACCAATGATAAAATTCTTTAGAACCATCCGCAAAAGATTATTGACTGAAGGAAAAACTGTCAACTACCTTAAATACGCCATTGGGGAAATTGTGTTAGTGGTTATTGGGATTTTAATCGCTCTCCAGATCAATAATTGGAATGAGGAACAAAAGGCAGCAAAAAAAGAAAAGTTATTCCTGAAAGAGTTCGAAACTTCAATAAACAGAACCCTTCTTAATTTCGATAAACAATATGGTCCTCGTTTTGAAAGAAAAAAAACAGGACTGGATAGTCTTTATCATTATATGCAGTATGGCCATGATATTCATGATACTCTTTTTATAGATTTTTATAATAAAATGAAGCAAGGCATCAGGTTAGAACATGATCAAGGGCCTTATGAAGCACTGAAATCTATAGGATTGGATTATATAAGAAACGATTCATTAAGAACAGCCATTAATAGAACTTATACCACACTGCCCTTCTTTCAATTCTTTTCAAATCAAATAGATGACGAAAATAATCCCAGGATATTTGATTTAGAGTATAAAATCTTTAATCACAAGACCTTTGAACCACAAGATGACAGAAAGTTTCTTGAGCTTGATGTCAAAGTCGATAATATCATCGCTAATCAGGATTTTCTTTGGATTTATAAATTGGAACAACAAAAATATAACAACTACATAATTCGCTCAGGGCAGATGAAAGACGCTTTGAATAAATTAAAAGCTCAGATTGAAAATGAGTTAAAAAAATAACGAAAGCCTGCCTTCCGCAGGCAGGCGCAACTATCAACCAATGATAAATTTATTTAGTAAAATCCGTCAAACCCTGCTCAAGGAAGGTAAAACATCAAGATATCTTAAGTATGCCGTTGGGGAAATTGTCTTGGTTATGATCGGAATTTTATTGGCATTACAGGTGAACAACTGGAATGAAAATAGAAAAGCCCGAATTGAAGAAAGAGAAATCCTGCAAAGACTACAATTAGACTTGAGTAATGATGTGACTACCCTGCAGTTTTCAATAGACTTTAAAAAGTCTATGGTTGATAGTTATAAGCAATGTTTAGACATACTATCTGGCGAAACGTTTGCAACAAAAGAAGAATTCATGAGCTACTATTCCTCTATTCTACAGGTTGGACAAGTGCAGTTAAACAGGACAACTTTCAACAATTTGCAAACAACCGGACAAATAAGACTAATAAGAAATAATGCATTAGCTGATAATATTGTCAGTTATTATAATTCAGACTATCAATTGTGGGAATCTGCCTTAAAGGATTATACAAGAAATATTACTGCCCCTTATGTGTTACAATTTGACTATTTACCACAAGTAATTTCCAATGATATTTACGGGAACCAGTTAGAAATGACTGGTCAGCCAAAAGATTTCGAAAAGCCCGAAAAGACATTAGATGATTATAAGAACAGCTATTTTATCATTAATACTTTGAGGCAAAAAAAATGGAACATAGAGGCGTTAATTCCACGATATGAGGAATTGCTTAATAACGCGCTGGCATTGGACAGGACTATTCAGGAATATTTAGAAACCAGGTGAAGAATATCTTCAGGAATAACGAAAGCCTGCCTTCCGCAGGCAGGCACGACGACGGCAATCATTCAGCTCCTTGACAACTAAGTATTTTATTACGACTTTAACTAAAGCACATAAATCAAACTCGTATTATATTAATTAGATGCTTACCAGAGGAGATCAGGAATACCAGCAACAATAGGTGAATTATATTGATGCCATTGCAATTTTAGAACTATTTAACAAATAAACCGACCTCCAATAAGGTGTTTAGCGCATTCCCTTCGGAATATGCACCGAACACTAAATGGTATAGTCAACCGTATAAAAATGAAGGAAGACAATTTATTACAACGTAAAATGTTCCGGGAGCTGAACGAAGCCGAACTCTTCCGCACAGCGGAATCCTTTGGCATGGATTACCTGGGAAGCATTTTTGAAAGAAATGTATATCCTTCCAAAAGTGCTCTCAATGATCTTTCAAGATTTGAGGAAGATTTTCCGGAAAATTCCGGAGATCCTGTTGAAACCCTAACTTTTTTAAATAGATATGGAGCTCCCGCAACAACAGCTCAAATTGGTGGTAGATATTTTGGATTTGTTCATGGTGGAATAATTCCTGTGGGGCTGGCAGCAAAGAATCTGGCAACATTTTGGGATCAAAATGCAACTGTATACCAGAGCTCTCCCATCACTTCAAAATTAGAATCTGTTGTCCAAAAGTGGCTGGTCCAACTACTTTCTTTGCCGCGTGACACGATAGCTGGATTTGTAAGCGGCACCTCGACAGCCAATTATTGTGCCCTGGCAGCGGCGAGATATCGGATATTAAAAAATTTGAATTGGGATGTTACTAAAAAAGGACTTTTTGATGCCCCAAAAATCAGGGTTGTAACGGGCAAACAGGTCCATTCCTCCATGCTGCAGGCAATATCACTGGCAGGTTTTGGCATTGACAATATTGAATTAGTGGACGTTGACGACCAAGGCAGGATATTGGCAGATAAAATTCCTGAACTTGATAGTACAACAATTTTATCTCTACAAGCAGGAAACGTAAATACCGGTGCATTTGACGACTTTGCATCAATTTGCAAGAAAGCTAAAGACCAAGGGGCATGGGTTCATATCGATGGCGCATTCGGACTATGGGCCGGTGCTACGCAACATTTTAAACATCTTACCACTGGTTATGAACATGCCAGTTCCTGGGCAGTTGATGCACATAAGACATTAAACTCGCCTTACGACTCCGGTATTATATTTTGTACCGATGAGGAGGCTCTAATTTCTTCTCTACATATAAATGCTGCTTATCTTCCTAATGAGGCTGAAAGAAATGGCATGTATTACGTACCAGAAATGTCAAGAAGAAGCAGAGCTATTGAACTTTGGGCTATTTTAAGATATCTGGGACGGACTGGTATAGAAGAACTGATATATAATTTACACAAACGGGCTGTCCAATTTGCTGAATTATTGAATTCTGAAAACGGTTTTCAAGTCCTGAATCAGGTGGTTTACAATCAAGTTCTGGTGCAATGTGAGAATGATAAATTAACAGAAAAAGTACTTAAAGAAATACAAGAAATGAGGGAATGCTGGGTTGGTGGTTCCATTTGGGAAGGACGTAAGGTTATCAGGATTAGTGTTTGCTCCTGGGCAACCACAGAAGAAGATGTGAATAGATCAGTTGATTCATTTAGGAAAGCACTAAAAGATATAACAAATATTAATGGAACTGAATATTAAATATTACGATACCAGACAATAATGAATAACGATGTGAAAAGCGTTTCCCTTCATTCTGAACAACCTATCCAATGATAAAATTCTTTAGAAAAATCAGGCAAAACCTGCTCAATGAAGGTAAAACCACGAAGTACCTGAAATATGCAATCGGAGAAATCGTGCTTGTTGTTATTGGTATTTTGATTGCATTACAGATCAATACCTGGAATCAGGAGAGGTTAAACAGAAAACAGGAGCAGCAGATTCTGGCACAACTCTCAAAAGAATATACCAGTAATCTAAAGCAAATTGATCAGAAAATTGAAATCAGAAATGAAATGTTGAACTCGTGTTTTACACTTCTAAAATATCGGAAGGTAAACCCCGAATCCATTGATCAGGATAGTCTTGATGCCCATCTTTTCAGGATCACCTTAAGACCTACCTTCGACCCGGAACTTAGCGTGAGTGATGAATTGATCAATTCGGGGAAGTTGTATTTAATCCAAAATACGGAATTAAGGAACAGTGTATCCTCTTATTCCAGTTCGCTGAGTGAGCTATATGAAGAAGAATTAGCAATATTTGATTTAACAGAGCAGCAATTTATTCCTTTCCTGAGGGAGAACTATCAAATAGGGCGATTGATGATGGTCATTTTAGATGATAAGAAATTAAGGGAAAAAATCACTATGGGTGAAATTACAAATTATGATACCATGAAAAATTTGGTTCAGAAATCGGATTTCAAAGGTTTATTGAATCATTCGGAATTTGAAGACTATTTGTTACAACTCATCAGTTACACAGCTTACACAAATGACCAGTCGGCCGGTGTTAGGGAGAAAACAGTAAACATTATTGATTTAATAGAAACCGAATTAGAAAAATAATGAAAGCCTGCCATCCGCTGGCTTAACTAAAATGGGCTCTCATTCAGCGCCTTGACTGAAAGGAAATTTATTCCGACTTTACTAATGCTTTGAAATAATCCCCATCATTGCATAACCAATGTCACATAAATGCTAAAATTCTTCAGAAGATTCAGACAAAGACTGCTTACTGAAAATCGATTCAGCAAGTATTTGTTGTATGCAATTGGCGAAATTTTTCTGGTTATGATCGGAATTTTACTTGCGATGCAGGTGAATAACTGGAATGAGAACAGGAAGATGATACGCCAGGAAAAAGAACTGTTATCCGGGGTGCTGGAATCATTAAAAACAGATTCTGTTAGTTTTGAACGGATAATTGTTTCGCTTGACAATATATCAGAACTTCACAGGAATATTCATCTCTATCGTTCCGGGCAATTAAGTGCCTCGAAATTAACTAATTTAGAACTCATTCGCAGGTCTTCAGCACTTACACCAATAACGCTATCCAATTATCCGGATCTGGCAAATCGTGTTCGAAGTGAAGAACTCCGGGTTGCTGTTTTAACGCATTATCAATTACTGGATCAACTGAATTTTGTGGAAGATAACTTCAATAATATCCTTGAGGATCAGGTTCGCAACTATCTGGCTGAAAAAGAATTATTGAATTTCGGATATCATTTTCAGGAAGAAGGAGACTCCATTCCCATGATTTATCATGACCGGTTTGTTGAGGAACTAAACAATGAGGCATTCATTCAGATGCTCTTTAATGTTCATGTAAAAATAGTTCTCCTTAAAAATAATGTAGTACGTCTTCTGGAACAGAATGCCATACTGATGCAGGAGATAAAGAAGACCTTATAAGTGAGATTATTCAGACATATACGTCACAGGCTAATTTTTCCCGACAGCATGCGAAAGTATGTTCTTTACGCCATTGGAGAGATTTTTCTCGTGGTAATTGGAATCCTGATTGCACTGCAGATTAATACCTGGAATGAACAACGAAAACAATCGATGCAGCTTAATGCAGCAATGCAATCCATACATAAAGATCTTGTCGCAGATAGCGTTCTGATACACAATGTCAAACCATTAGTTGACTTAAGATATCGTACAATTGAAGCGCTAATAAAGCGCTCTTATGCAACAGAGGTTACGCTGGATTCACTTATCAACATAATGAAGAACGAGTTTCCGGTTCGATGGTACTCTTCGCCAGTGTACAATACAAATACATTTTCAAACTTGAAATCCACCAGTACCTTTGATATCCTGCCCATTGATATCAAGGAACAATTATCTGAATATTATACCATGCTGGATGAATATAAATACAGAAATGAAAACACGCTGGACCAATACCGAAATCACCTTGACGAATTTGTGAAGAAATACAACATCATTGGACGGTTGTATGACCCTAACTACAAAAACAGTTATATCTACAATAACACCTGGGAAAATGTAGATGAACGTGATTTCACGCCACGCGCCGCGGTACTCATGGCGGCCTATAAAGTGTTATATCAGAACGCTCAAAATGAATTAGAAACCAACCTGAAAAATATCCGGTCTATTTTACCAGGGCTAGCACCTTATCAATAGGATGTGTCAGTCGCCTATCAAAGTTATTCTTATACAAGCACATTTTAGAAGGTCCTCAGATCAGAAATTTATTTTACGTGGTTGTCGTTGACATTGCCATGAGAATTATTGTAAATGCCACTTGCTAAATTATCCTCCTATCACGGGAAAGTTATGGGGTTATTAATATATTGTGGGTGGGTACATAACTTGTTCTGTCCTATTCAGAACCACGTGTATAAACAAATAAGTGCACCATGAATTATCAAAAATATGTCGGGGATTTCTGGGAGCAAGGATATCTTGTGATAGAAAACTTTTTCATGGATGAGTTGATGGATCATTTGAACCAGGTTATCCTGGAACATTTCGGAAGAAATCCTGCCTGGGAACATTCGGATGACTTCATTCAAAAATCAGCTACAGAAGTGATTCCCTGGTTTCCATTCCAGGAGGGCAACGTAAATTTTCGACCCATTGAAGAAAACGTTCTGCTCAATACCCTCACGCATGAAATCCTGGGGAAAGGATGGCAATCACTTTATCTGATGGTAATGTTTTCAAAACAAGGAACCCAAGGTCAGGCATGGCACCAGGACAGTCCGCCGGAAATTTCAAGCAAGTTTAATCTTAATCGCCTTTTTTATACACATGACATCGATGAGGAGACAGGCGGACAAACGATTGTGTACCCGGGCTCTCACAAAATGGGTGAGATACCGGCAGGCAAACCCAATGAAGATTTGAAGGATCAACTGGTTCTTTCCCCAAAAAAGGGGACACTTCTCCTGGTACATGGGCACTGCTGGCACCGGGTGCTACCCGTCAAGGGGGAGTACCGCGTGTCTGCAAATGCCAGAGCTATCCCCCACGGGACGCCTAAGGACATCACAGATATAGCTGTCTACAGAAACATGCGCTATCGCTTTTCTACCCGGGAGGTCATCGAAGAACGTTAAAAATTAATTCAATAATAAATATATGATCATGCGAAATAAATATTCTTCTGTTGGTTCCAATAGTCGGAGTTTTTGCACAAGATCCATAGCCAATTCAGTCGTAAGTATTTGATAATTTGTATGCTAAAATTCTTCAGAAATATTCGACAAAAGATACTTTATGATAACCCGGCAGCCGGACCGGCAGGGAAATTCAGCAAGTATCTTATTTACGCCATAGGAGAGATAATCCTCGTGGTAATTGGAATCCTGATTGCATTACAAATCAATAATAATAACGAATTCAATAAACAAAGAGCGAAAGAAGTACAGTTCCTGAGAAATCTGAAGAGTGATTTAATTTTTGAGGAAACCGAACTTGAACGCTACATTGGAATCAGGGAAAGTATCGTGAGCTCTGCTCAAGTTGCGCTTGAACACTTTAATGGCAAGCCGGTAGAGAATATACACCTGTTTAATTTCCACACGTTTAATGTAGGAATATGGCAGGAGTTTCAGAGGAACAACAACACTTTTCTGGAATTATTAAATTCCGGAAATCTCACGATCATTTCAAATGATTCGATCAAGAACGGCCTGCTGAATTTAGATTTAATTCACAAAGAAATTATATCCTTACGGGAACATTTAAGAAATGACATGGAGCAATATTTCTATACACCATGGTTCACAACTGTTGATTTGGACCCATTAGCCAGAAGCTATATTTTCTATGCCAACAATGGAGAAATCGACAATACTTTAGAGCTTTCGAAGCAGGAATTGGACAGACTTTTAAATGACAAGGTCTTTAAGAATGGATTCGTCCTGTCTGTGTTCACCAATTCCTTGTTAATCGATGATTATAAGAGAATGAAAGATTTGAATAAAAAAGTAGTTGAATTAATAAATAAAGAAATATCTAAAGGCTGACAATGGTTATGCGTACTCAGCTGCGCGGACAGTTTGCTTCTTCTCTCCTGCTTTTGAATATACTTGCGGATTTCCGCGGTGCATACTTGAAGAACTTAGTTTACCCAGGCAACTACTTTTAACCTCGCGATTAGCCTTTATGATGACCCAATCCTTAACCAATGATCAATTTCTTTAGAAGAATCAGGCAAAATCTCTTCTCCGAAAACCCGCCTTCCGGACGGACAGGAAGGTTTAGGCAATACATCCTATATGCATTTGGAGAAATTTTTCTTGTCGTCATCGGGATATTGATAGCACTAGCGATTAATAATTGGAACGAGCAAAGGAAGGAGTCTGATATTGAAACAAAGGTACTTAAGGAAATTTCCGAAAATCTTGGTGAAGACATTTCATCACTTGAGAATGATATTAGACTGAACGAAGCTGGAATTAAAAATGTGCAGTTCATCGAAAGTGAACTTGATTCAGGTGGAGAACTGACTGATTCTTTGATCAGTAAGTTTGGCAGAATTACTTTCAATCCAACCTATACATTGAATACCAGCGGGTATAAAAATCTTTCCAACAGAGGTTTCCAAATTATTGCCGTAGATTCCATTAGAAAATCGATTACCTACCTATATGAGACGCAATTTACTTTTTTAAAAGAACGGGAAGAAACTGCTGAAAAAATTACCTACGGGTATCTGACACCCCAACTCCAGGGATACTTCAGGGAAATCAAATTTGATCATAGTAATAATCAATTCCCGTCATTATACTACCCAAAGAATTTTGAAGATTTAAAAAGCAATCCTGACTTTGACAGACTTCTGGATTATGCCAAAGAAATCAAATATAGCAATCTTTATGACCTGGCTTTTGTCTTAAAAGACATAATAAATACTAAAAAAATGATCGACTTATATCTTGAGGATAAATTGAATTAAAAGTTTAGCACAATTGAAGAATTGAAAATTCCCGGATAAACTTTTATCCATTGCACTTTAAAATTTCGACCTTATGTCAACAATCACAAAGACTATCCCACTCAGGCAAATACTTCTTTTTTGCATACTGCTACAATCCATTGGTGCATTCGGACAAAGCCTTGAAAAAACAGAAGCTGATTTAATTAATGGAAGTCCGGCGGATCATTTACCGCCCTATATAAAACTTGCAAGCGGTTTTGGAGAACGTCCGGATTGGTCCCATGATGGCAAATTCATTCTGTTCCTGGACAAGCCAATGGGCGAAGTATTTGAACTTGAATTGGCAACCGGAATCATACGTCCGAAAACCAGGCATTTCAATCATTACGGATTTACCCGCGCCATGTACTTATCCAACGGAGATATTCTGCTCTCGGGTCCGAAGGATCTCTTTGACCCTACCGACAATGAGGAAAGAGATAAAGCGCGCGACCTTACGTGGTTGTACGTCATGGATAAAAGTGGCACAAAACCTCCTGTTCCGTTAAATACACTCTGCGCTGAAGGGCCAGCTGTTTCCAGAAACAGGATGAGAATTGCCTGGACACATCGGGATCGCCAATTACCTGAGCTTGGGAAAAACAGGGCGAAGTTGTTAATGGCCGAAATTATTTATGAGGTTGGAATACCCAGGTTAGCGAACCAAAGGACGATTTTTGATTCGAAACAGTTACCCTTTTCGCTGGGTCATTCCAGTCTGGAAACACAAAGTCTTGTCCCACCGGAAGACGTAAAAGTAACATTTGCTGTTTACACCATTAACAATGGAAATAATACGGATGTCTACATGGTAGACAGCGAAACCGGGGAATACAGAACAATCACCAATTCTCCCTGCTGCTACGATGAGCCTGAAGGAATATTCCCTGATGGTAAACACACGCTGGTCGAGCACGGGCCCTCCGATAAAACTGCCTGGCCCCTGCTGGATCTGTATAAATTGAAATTAGATGGTTCGGGAGAAATGCAACGATTAACTCATTTCACCAACTATAAAGGATACAAGGCCAATCAGGGTGTAATTTCAGACGATGGGAAATATATGTGTTTTCAGATAGGAAAAGATAATACCGAACCTGGCGTAGGTTTTGGTTTTCTGATTATGGATCTGGAAGAAGCTGCCAAACACCTGGAGGATTTTAAAAGTTATGATGAGTAAATTTCCTCTAAATGAAATGATAAAGTTCAGATACATATTAAAGCCAACACCTTTCTTTCTTATAGTCATAATGCTTGCCGGGTGTTCACCAAAGGTTTCGGAAACACACTGGAGCCAATTGTCATTGGTTAGATCAGAGGACAACCCAATTATTTATCCGGACATGCCTGGTCTTTCAGGAGAGCTGGGGTCCAATATTAATGGTCCTTCTGTAATTAAAGTGCCTGAATGGATAGAGAACCCTCTGGGAGCGTATTATATGTATTTTGCCCATCACCAGGGAAAATATATCCGGCTGGCGTATGCCGACCACCCGGAGGGTCCGTGGAATGTGTATGAACCGGGCGTGCTCAGCCTTGATGAAACGGCTGCCATTGGTCACATCGCCTCCCCGGATGTGATCGTGGAAGAATCTACTAAAACGATCCGCCTGTATTTTCACGGGCCGACTCCCAACAGGGAAGGGCAAAAATCATTCGTTGCTGTCTCAGATGACGGAATGACTTTCTTAGCCAATAACGAACCGCTGGGTCTGCCCTATTTTCGGGTTTTTAAATACCGGAATTATTACTATGCCATTGGTAAAAAGCGAGCTGAAACCGGCGTATTGTATCGTTCTATTGACGGCTTAACAAACTTTGAAGAAGGGCCTGCAATCATTCCACGAATGAGACATATTGCACTTGCTGCTGAGGACGATAAGCTTTATATCTATTATTCGAGAATTGGCGACACGCCTGAAAGAATTCTTTTCTCATCAGTGGACCTTGATGATGGTTCCTGGATGGATTGGAACGCCAGTGAACCAATAGAAATATTAAAACCGGAAATGGACTATGAAGGGGTCAATCTCCCAATTGGGAAATCTGAAGAAGGTTCTGCGAGAGAAAAAGTTCATCAATTAAGGGACCCGGGTCTGCTTATAGATGAAACAGGAACGTATCTGTACTATTCGGTTGCCGGTGAATTTGGTATAGCAGTGGCAAAATTTCAAAAACCATAAAACCATAAATAAAATGCATTGAGACGGCATTTTATCGTGTAGCTTGGTAGTCATTCTCAAAATCCAATTTTAAAATGATAATCATTAAATCATCATTTAGCAACTACTTTCCATATCCTCTAATGTATGCTCTGGGAATGCTTATCGTGATTTCCTTTTTATTGTCATGTAAAGCTGATGAAAAAGGCGAGATAACAGGAATATTGGATCTGGGTGAGGTCGCTTTTAATCCTAAACCTGATACTTGCGGGACAAGCAAGTGCTATGAATTTACTTCATCTTCGTCCCAGGTATTTGAAACCAAAACCGGGGTTTTAAGGATAGATGAGCCCGAAGGCGCTACCATTGGAACTATTGCAATGTATACAGGCGGAATGGGTACTTTTTTCTATAGTGACTCTGAACAAGGGAATGCAATCATAGAAGAATCATTAAAAAAGGGATATCGTGTAATTCAAATAAAATGGAACGAGGGATGGTTTAAAGGCAGTAAGGAGAAAAGAGAAGGCTTTCGTACGTTGGCTGTTCATCCTGCTTCAATTACTCGCTACATCTTTGATAATTTAATAGAAACGGATAAGCCATTTATTCTTTTTGGCAGTTCAGGAGGCGCTGCACAAATAGCCTATATGCTGAGTTTTTATGGAATCGATAATATAGCCGACAAGGCTATTGTTTTTGCCGGTTTTTGGATGGGGCGGTTAGATATTGGATGTTTTGATATCAATCCTTTAAATAGTCAACTTCATTATTCTAAACGTGCCCGAACAGCAATCGATCAAAGTTTTGGCTTTAACTCAGATGTTAAAGGGCCTTGTGAACTCGGTGATACGAGCTACTATGATATTTATAAGAATAGTAGTATTTCTCATGGAGGGAAGTACTACTATCCGAATACCATTGTTCACCTTATTTATGGCGGGAACGATCAGGTAGGCGCTTTAAATCAAGGGCTAACTTATTATGAACAACTGTTATCAGCCGGGTCCCCGTTTGTCCACATGCAAGTTATTGAAGGTGTCGGACATGGAATTTTACGGGATTCACTCGGATTTGAAACAATCAGGAAAATATTATTTACAGAGATCGATCATGAAACGACTGTCAACAACCAATAAACGGCATTAGAACGACCCTTTATAAAGGGCGTTGAAAACGCTTGATTTCGCATGGAAACATTCAATTACATTTCTGTAATGATTTCTATTGTCCTCGGACTTGGAATCGCCAACGTTTTGAATACTGTTGGAATTTTAATTCGGAATAAGCACAGAATCATTCATTCCGGCACTTATTACATGCATTGTTTGTTTGTAATTCTTCTATCATTTCAAGCTTGGTGGACTGTTTTTGGATACAGAAATTATCCTGATTGGGACTTCTTTTTTTACCTCTTGATTCTCACGATGATTTCATCCATTTATTTACTCACGGAAATGCTTAAAATCAAAGAAGATACGGAGTTTATAAATCTCGAAACTATTTTTTTGAATAATAAAAAACTGTATTTCTTCATCTTTATTTTTTCAATTGTTGGTGGCGGAATGATACAGTCTATTGTGACGGACTCTTCAATCTTCACAAAGATGAATATCTTCAGAGGTTTATTAATCTTGTTTAGTTTTTGGGGAGCTTTATCGGATAATCCTAGGAGTCAGAAGCTAATTGCGATTGTTTTTTTGCTAATTTATACAACGGTCATTGTCGTTTATAGAATTAATCTGGGAGAACTTTCTCAGTAACTGACTAAATTTATGTGAACCGTGGCACGTTTTCATTGCCAGGTATAAAGACAGACAAAATGGAATTAATCAGATTGTTCAAAATCACGACAATTGTATTCGTATTTCATTTGACTGCAAACGGACAGGTCATTTCAAAAAAGGAGTCGGCAGCCATCGATGTTCTATTGACGGAATCATCCGAACAGCATAAACCCACAACTTACATAATTCAAAATGCGAGTATCCTTACAATGAAGGACTCTGCAATGGTCACTAACACAAGCGTTTTAATTGAAGACGCGATCATTCAGGAGATTGGGACTGATATACAAAATCAAAATGCCATAATTATTGACGGCACAGATAAGTTCTTAATGCCAGGACTTACAGACATGCATGTTCACCTTTTTGAAAATCATCCGATGAAGAATACCTGGATGATCATGTTATTGATCAATGGCGTGACCAGTGTTCGCGATATGTGTGGAGAGCCGGGAAAACTTCGATTAAGGGATGAAATAGAAAGAAATGAAATTCTGGCTCCCAATATTTATCAGGCCGGCCCGATCATTAATGGCAAAACGGATAAATCAGGTCTGTTTGAATATGCATCATCTCCCGAGCAGGGCCGGAAACTCGTGCTGAGACAGAATGAGTTGGGATACGACTTTATTAAAGTTTATGATGACCTGTCAATTGAGACATACGCAGCCATTGCAGATGAGGCCCATCATCAAGGAATGTTAGTGACTGGACACATACCCGATAACGTTACCCTGGAGGATGCGCTCAAACTGAACCAAAATTCAATAGAACATTTAACCGGATACTTCGAATGGAAGGATAACCAGGTTGACTTGAGCGTATCTGACAACTACGCGTCCTTAACGGCCAACGCCGGGGCTTGGAATTGTCCAACCATCTACAATCATTACCTGAATGGATCAAAAACCGGTGTCTCTGAAATAATGGAGTACGTTGAGTCATCAGGTTTATTTCCATCTGGTCTACGTAAAAACTGGAAAAATCGGCTGGACAATCCGTCAAAGGAAATAATCGAAATTATTGACGAATATGGAGCAAGCAATTTTGCGTCACTCCGGAATATTGTTTTGAGCCTGTACAATTCAAAAGCAAAACTGATTGCAGGGACTGACGCTGGCAATCTTCCTTTTCTAATTCCTGGATATTCACTGCATCAGGAACTTAGGATGATGAATGAATTTGGAATTCCAATTTATGAAGTTCTGAAAATGGCAACCATTAATGCCGCTTTGGCCATGAAGAAGGACGATGAATTCGGGACCGTCGAGGCAGGCAAGCGGGCCGATCTGCTATTATTAAATTCAAACCCGCTGGACCACATTGAAAATCTGCAGGATAGAAATGGTGTTATGGTCAGGGGGATTTGGCTGTCTGAAGAAGAATTAAACAAACTAAGAAACAAGGTGAAATTGGGTTTTGACAAATAGCTAAGCCAGTAAAAGATCACCAGGGACAATATTTCCGACTGGCGTATGCCGACCAACCGGACGGCTATTACCCGCGTAAACAAAAACTCAGTAATAGCCGGGATGTCATTTTAGGGCAGCAAAAACCATTAATTTGACGATAAAAATTATTAAATTGTATCAGGATTTTTCAGAGAACCACATCATATGTTTGATTCCTACAAACACTTTCTTGAAACTCCGGGTTACAATAAAATCATTGGCAACGACTACCTGATTGTAGAATTCAAATGCCCTATCAAAGAAGAGTTATTTGCTGCCTGGTCGGAATGCCATAGCGTGGTTTATGTTCTTCAGGGACAAAAAAAGTGGATTACACCTTCTAATGAATACCTCGTCAAAGCCAACCAATCAATTTTTCTAAGGAAAGGCGCTTTTAAGAATAAGCAGTATTTCGAAGATAGTTTTTGCGTATTGATGTTCTTTATGAAAGATGATTTCATCAAGAGGTGCGTTGAAGAAGACATCAAAAAAGAATCATTTCCATTAAAACAAATTGCACATCCTGAAATTGTATACAGGATTAACGTCTCAGATAGTTTGCAAACGCTTTATCATTCTTTCTTTTCTTATTTGAAACAACCCGATAAAATTCCTCAGAAAATAGTAGAGTTGAAATTCAGGGAAATGTTGCTGAATATCTGTTGCGACCGAAACAACGAGGTTATAAAAAATGTGCTTTACACGCTTTCTCAAAATCTTAAGGGAGCCATTGAAAGTGTTATGGAGGAACAATACATGTATAACCTGAAGATTCACGAATATGCACGGTTATGTGGACGAAGTATTTCCTCGTTTAAAAGAGAATTCAAAAATATTTATAACACCACGCCTGGAAAATGGCTGCTGGCAAGGCGTCTCAAACTTGCCACTGAATATATGCTGAATAGCGATTTGACTATCCAGGAAATTTGTTATGAGTGTGGATTCGAAAGCAATTCTCATTTCATAAGAAGTTTTAAATCTCAATACAAAAAAACTCCTAAGCAGTGGAAGGATGCAATGTCAAAGGCATTGGCTACCGATTATTAAATAAAAGAAAAACTATACACTCATTCTTGCAGAATATTCATGTATAGTTTTATCAATATCGTTGACGGTAGTTAAAGTTCCGTCGGCTCATTGATCCTGGATTGCTTCCACTTCATCCAGCCAGAATGTCCCCCTTCTAAATTGAATACATTTTTGATGCCGTGTTCATGCGCGCGGATCGCTCCCATATAGGACATGACGCCACCTGTACAGCAAAATAAAAATGACCCGTCGTGATTAAAAATAGAATCAGAGTTTTCATGCCTTTTACCAATTTCCTCCTCAACCAAATCCAGCGGTATATTAATAGCACCGGGAATACTTCCTTGTTTCTCTATTCCCATGGGATCCCGCACATCAATTATTTTGAATTTACTATTCAGTATAATATCATCTAACTTATCTGCGGTTATTTGTGGGATCATCACTTTTGTTTCCTGAGTTTCCATAATCTTAAATTTTGAATTTTATTAAACAATTAAATCGATATTGTTTCGGCTCCTTCCATAATAAGCTGGTGCAGAGCTGGAGAACCTACTAATTCGACCTCATCCATTAAATCTTCAGGAGTGTAACCTCTCACAGCTGAGCAAGGGGGGCACACCATGACCCTGCATTTGTTATCGATGATAGCATCGATCATTTCCTGCATCGTTGGATCTTTTGGATTAAGATGCGCATACTTAGCCGCTCCTTTTCTGACCCAATCAACCCCGGAACTGACTAAAAAGATATTTACATCCAATCCTGACTTAATTCCGCCATTGGCAATGCTCCAGGCCACAGATGCTCTTTCATCATCCATGCCTTTTGTGATTAGTACTACAATTTTCTTTTTTGAATCCATGACAATTAGTTTTTGATGTTGATTAATTATTGATATGTCAAAGGTAGGGGCGATTTAACAGGGTGTGTTGCCCTGAAAGTTCAATTAATTGACTAATTAGACCAGGCAGATTAAATAATAACTAACTGGGTATGTCCTGATTTATTCCATTCACAGAAATCTTTGAGAAAGTCAACACTCGTGTTATGAGATATTGTACATTTTACCTTAATTAAACCTCGCTAACCAGTGGCTAAGCTTAATTCTGACTACCATTAACCAATGATAAATTTCTTTCGAAAAATTCGTCAAAAATTGCTCACTCGGAACCCGCCTGCCGGACACGCTGGTAGATTGGGCAGGTATCTCCTTTATGCAGTTGGCGAAATCATATTGGTAGTAATCGGAATCTTAATTGCACTGGGAATCAACAACTGGAATTCTGAAAGAAATGAAAAAATAAAATATCAGAAACAGTTAGCCACAGTAGTCCAAAATATTAAATCTGATTCAATACAACTTCAGAACCTGAAACAATCAAGATTATCTGCAAGAGACATCACTTCCGATTTAATGAAACAACTCAATGATAAAAATGTAGCGGATCCTCATAAATTTATTAATTCATTTTTAGCCTTAACAGGAGAGCTTAAATTCGTCTCGGACCTTGACAAACAAGTAAAAAATCAATTCGAGAATTATCAAAACACTGAGATTCACGAACTTCTGGATAACTATCAAAAAATAGTTGAAGAAATAGAATTCAGAGAACTCAGGCATAATGAGTTTTCGGAAAACCTGGAAGCTGAACTCTGGAAAAATGGATTTTTCAGGAAGGTCGGTACCAAATTTATAAGTGATGAACACGGCAGACAGTATATTTCAAGTTTGGAAAAACTCGATTTAAGCGAAATTGGAATATATGATGACGAAACTCTTTATGCCTTATGTTTGAGGGCCGAATTGGGTTTCTCCTGGCTTTTAAATGAATATGATTTGCTTATTCAACGAGGATTTGAAGCAAATCAGACTATCAATGAATTCATTGGAAAAAAATAGGGAAAGCATAAAAATTACTGTAAATCATCAGTCCTTGGGGGACTCTATTAGCACACCGGTTGCATGAATAAGGCAAAATAAAAATTCATTACAGAAATTCCCGTATGAAAAAATCGATATTTCAAATCCTCATTTTACTCATTATTGGCTCCTGTTCTTTCCAGCCAAAGGATGCTAATGATCCGGTTAGCAAAAATGCTAATCCCGGTTGCATCAACCCGGATATAGCTTCTGAAAGAAAAGATTTGCTGGAAAATGGAATTCGCGGTAAGGTAAAGTTTTTGGGGGAGCCGGATAATTTTAGTTCGATATCAGATCAAATGACCAAATACAAGATCCCGGCATTATCACTTGCTGTCATTAATCAAGGTGAGATTGAATGGGCAGATATCTATAAAAATGAGGATTTTCCTGATGAGCAATCCCTGGACTGTAACAGTATTTTCCAGGCAGCTTCACTTTCCAAGCCGGTTACGGTTCTTGCGGCTGTTCGCATGGCTTCTGCCGGTGAGATAGACCTGGACACAAATATCCAGGATTACCTCAAGGATTTTAAATTACCTGAGGGCAAACAAACCGCAGAGAATCCCGTCACATTCCGAAATATATTTTCCCATACTTCCGGGATTAATCCAGGTGGATACCAGGGATACGCCAGAAACCTCCCTTTCCCCTCTGACCTTGAAGTTTTAAGAGGCAGTGAAGGAGTTAATACTCCGGCTATCGAAGTGAGCAGTTTACCAAACGAAACACTGGCTTATTCCGGCGGCGCATATACGCTTGCGGAAGTGGCTCTTCAGAATATATTTAATGAGGAGTTCTCAACCATTATGAAACAATGGATCCTTGATCCTGCCGGAATGAACCATTCTGAATTTACTCAACCGCTTCCTGCTTCAGATTCCAACCGGGCTGCAAAAGGTTACACGTATTCGGGAGACATGGTGGAAGGAGGTTGGCGCAACCACCCTGAGCAAGCTGCTGCGGGCCTTTGGAGCAATTCTGTTGACCTGGCAAAATTTCTGATCGAAATATACAGAGCGTATCATGGTGAAAGTTCAATATTCTCACAATCTGAAATCAATTCATTGCTAAGTGACGAAAGAGACGGACATGTATATGGCTTCATCGTTGACAGATCCGGCGATGATATTTCCATCACCCATTATGGCGGCAACGAAGGTTACCGGACTGGAATGACCATAAGCCTGACAAGTGGTAATGGATTTGTTTATCTAACAAATTCAGATAATGGAGGAGCACTGGGAAATGAACTTCTTTTATCAGCCTCAAAGGTTTATGACTGGCAGCATTTTAAGCAAACGGAAGTTCAGCGCAACGAAATAGATCCAATTATTTTAAAGGGGTTGTCAGGTAAATATAAGTGGAATGATCAAATAGATCTTTCAATCACTTTCGATGAAAATGATGGGCTCATTTCACTCTATTTCCCGAATGGTGATGAATATAAGCTTATCCCTGTGGCCGGGGATGAACTTGAGTTTATTCATCCAAATACCGGTATCACCGTTACATTTTCAGAAAAGGATGAGTTCGATTCTTTTATCCTCTATGGACAAAATGCCGTTAAATTGTAAGTCAACCAGATTAAAACCATCATGAAAGAAATGAATTATCCCAGATCGTTTTCACATATCGGAATAACGGTACCTGATATCCATAAAGCAGTTGATTTTTATCAAAGCGTGATGGGGTGGTACGTAATAATGCCGCCTTCAACTGTGAGAAAAGAAAGGGAAACTGCAATCGGACAAATGTGCATAGATGTCTTCGGAGAGGATTGGGAGGAATTTGAAATTGCGCACATGTCGACCTCTGACGGAGTCGGTATTGAACTCTTCTCTTTTCCGCACGGAATAAAGGAAGCGCAGGAATTCAATCCTTTCAACAC
>JBNKGL010000012.1:0-118018 GCA_050289805.1 Cyclobacteriaceae bacterium | reverse complement strand
TCTTAGCGGAGGTATATGCCAAGTATGAAGCGGTGACCTCTAATCCGAATACGGGATTAACGGCTTTGGGAACTATGCTGATCAATTCACTTACAGGAGGAACTACGCTGGTCAATGAATTTGGCCAGGCTTCGATCAATAGTTCCTACACTGGTGCGAACGGTGCCATCATTGGCACCGCAGGGTTTGCACCTGAATCCGGAGGCATAGCTGGATATTTGAATGTACTGTTTATTTCAACTGATGATGATCCTTCCATAGATGCGTCGCGATTTGCTTTCGATCAGATTTCAACAGGAGCACAGCAGATTGGAACCTCTACGAAATCTCCACATGATTTACTTGAGATAACAGATTTTGAAGCTCCCACCAATGGAATCGCAATTATCTATGTCAGCAATGAGCAGAATTATCAGACCAATATATATTTTGATGATTTAAAGATTGCTGTTAACGAACATCCGATTGTCCAGGCTGATAATTACTATCCATTTGGTCTCACCTTCAATAGCTATCAGCGGGTTACTTCCAAACAGAATGAATATCTCTATAACGGCAAGGAACTACAAGACGAACTGGACCTGAACTGGCTCGATTACGGCGCCAGGATGTATGATCCAGCCATTGGTAGATGGGGATCAATCGATCCGCTATCAGAATATTTAACAAGATGGTCTCCATATGCATATGGTAACGATAATCCAGTTAGATTTTTTGATCCAACAGGTTTATACTCAACAGAGGAATGGAAAAAGGATAATGGAGTAACGGATGAAGACTTGGTAACCGTTTATGACGCAAAAAATAACCCGGATATCCAAAATCAAGATAAACCTATGGAGGTAAAAAACGAAACTGAATCATTCACTAAAGAAATGCAAGACCCTTCTTTACCATTCCAGCCATTAGATTTAAGTAAAATTAAATCATTTGAGGAGTTCATTTTGCATTTACAAAGAATTGGGCGATACGTCGATGAGACCGGAAAAAAATTATATTTAGAAGACGTGATTGATATAAACTCACATTGGAAAAACAAAACTGCAGAAACTATTTTGGGGATGTATACCGAGTATACATATTTTCAGCCAAATGGAATTTCCATAGAAGTAACAGTTAACAAGCGATATAACATAAAAGGTGGTTCTTATTCATATGGAGATGCATCGAACCAATTTGATATTGATAGCAAGACTGGTAAAATTGACATCGATATTATAACATTTGATAGCACACGGCAAATTCGCCTTGCATATAGAAATACTGATAATAACTCAAATGTTATTGTTTTTGATATAAATTATGGCTTAGGAACCGGCATAAGTAAAGCATCTGCACTTAAACTCATGCAACAGCTTAAACGTAATTTAGAGGGTGGCAGAGATCAAACGAAACCCTCTAACCTTAAACTTGATAACAAATTATGACACACTTGAGATTGACAGTCTTGATACTATCGCTAATAACAATTTCTTGTGAAGGGAAACAAGAAAGTGAGAATACAGAGTTTTCAATAGAAAAAGTATTGATTTTCATTAGGGATGATCTATTCACAACCAGTGAAAGCGAAAATTTCAGGCAATTTTTTCCCGATGAGGATATTAACTTGAAGTTAGGATTTGTTATAGAAAATCAAATTTGTGAATGGAGTGGTCTTGTTAGTAAAAATGTAAAGGATATTGAATTGCATGAGAACCTTGAGAAATTTGATTGTTTTGAATTACCGACAATCCAAGGTTTAACATTTAGCAGTTTTGATGAATATAAAAAATACCATTCAGAAATGATTTTTGTCGAGATTCATAGGCCGGTGGAATATGCCAATACGATTTACACTCAGATAAATCTTTATTCCTATAATGATGACATAATTAATGAATATCCTCTTCATCTATTTTATACTGACGGCAAGTTTGAGATAAATGATTTCTCAAAAATGGACTAATTAAGCAGGTGGGTGTTTATTAAACTGTAATAGCTAAGATGAAGTAGCTACGATCAAATCTGACAGCCAAGTCATTTATAAATCCTTTAAAATTATTTCGTCAAAAGAATCAATAACCTCATTTCCAAACGAATCTAAATAACACTGTGTAACCACTTCGCTTGAATGGCCCAAACTTTCCTTTATGACAGATACCGGAACCCCCTTTCGCTTGCCCATGGTTGCGTAGGTATGTCTTGCGGAATAAATAGTAAATTTCGCGATTCCAATTTTTTCAGAAATCCTTTTGAGCTGTTTGTTGAGCTTTTTCCTTTTTTCACCAGCATGAATTCCCGGCAAATCACCTCTAATTTTCTTGAAAGAGAAGAGGAAATCAGAACTATCTGAAAATTTTTCAACTGTTGTGAATTTTTTTCATCACCTGGCAAAGAATTGCCAATTTGTTGTACCTATGTTGTACCCATAATGAAAAAAGGCCGTAAAAACGGCCTTTAAACGTAGCGAGGACGAGAGTTGAACTCGTGACCTCAGGGTTATGAATCCTGCGCTCTAACCAACTGAGCTACCTCGCCTTCTATCCACCGCAGTTTCACTTGTGAAACGTAGATGGAGGATATGTATTTCTCCCTAACCAACTGCTTCGTCCACCGAAGCTTTGGCGAAGGTGGGAACTACCTCGCCTTCTATCCACCGCAGTTTCACTTGTGAAACGAAGGGGCGGAAATGGAGCGCAAACATACGAAGTTTGTGAATTATTTTCCAATACCTGATTATTTTTATTTATATTAAGCCATCCGGGCGAAAAGGTGCCCAAAAGTCCTATATTAGCCTATGAGCAAGCATTTATTTACTGCGGATTTTGAGATAAACGCCTCAAAAAAAATGCTTTACCCGTATCTGAGTTCTGCATCCGGCCTCGCGCAATGGATGGCCGACGACGTTACCATCAATGAGGATAAAGTATATAACTTCATCTGGGATGAAGAAGACCATTTTGCCGTCATGGTTTCACATCGCACAAACCATTACGTCCGCTATGAGTTTCTCCCGGAAGATGAGGAAGATGAAGATGACCCTTCATACTTTGAACTCAAGCTCGAACTGAACGAACTTACCCAAAGTGTCTTTATCAAGGTCACCGACTATTCAGATATGGATGATAACGACGAACTCTATGATCTCTGGGAAGGCCTCATCGATAACCTCAAGGAAACCGTAGGGGGGTAGCCAAATATTCCATAATTTTGGCTACGTTTTTGTAGCAGTAGCGGCATGAAGAAGATCGACAAGCTTATTCTCAGCTCTTTCCTGGGGCCATTTTTTCTGACATTCGTGGTCGTCGTCTTTATCCTGCTCAACGTCCAGATGCTCAAATATTATGATGACTTTATGGGCAAAGGCCTGAGCAATGGGTTGCTGGCACAGCTCTTCCTCTATTTCGGTATCGTCGTTTCACCTACCGCATTCCCGCTGGCTGTATTGCTGTCTTCCTTGATGACCTTCGGTAACCTGGGTGAACACTTCGAACTAACGGCCATTAAAAGTGCGGGAATTTCCCTCATCCGTGCCCTGGTTCCAATTTTCATTTTTGTGATTTTACTCACGGGAGTGGCGTTCTATTCCAATAATAACCTGGTTCCGAAAGCCGCACTGGAAGCCTACAGCCTTCTGTATGATATCAAACAGAAAAAACCTGCCCTGGACCTTCGTGAAGGGGTCTTTTACCAGGGAATTCCCGACTTCAGTATCAAGGTGAATAAAAAATATTCAGACGGACAAACAATTGGTGATGTGATTATCTATGATCATCGCGATGTTTCGGGAAACAAGAAAGTGACCCTGGCCGATTCCGGAAAGATGTATACCATTCTTAATGAACGGTACCTAAAACTCGAACTCTATAACGGACATACCTATATCGAAGGTAATGCTACTTCCGGCCGCAATGTAAACACGATATCCGAACCACTAACACGCAGCAGCTTTTCCTATAGTCAGTTCGTGCTGGATCTTTCTTCTTTTGCGCTTAACCGTACCGATAAGAACCTGTTTCAGACAAACCGTATCATGCGAAACCTGAATGAACTGGTGGAAGACGTTGATTCACTGAACATTGACATCATGGATGAACAGCTGGACCTGTACAGGTTTAATAAAAAGGCCTTTTTCTATCATTTGCAAAAGGATACGATTCATATGCCAGTACAACTCGCATCCTATAGCGCCTACCGTGATTCAGTGAGGGCTGCCAGGATGAGACTCCGGGTAGCTGCGGATTCAGCCAGTTCACCAGGAGATTCGATTGTAGTAGATTCATTAACAGTTAAACCTGACTCCCTCAGAACAAGTGCAGATAGCGTAAGTGTGGCGGATAGCCTGCGTGGTCCAATAGTCAACGCTACCAGACTCGGCCAATCCGGGTCGGTAGTTCAAAACCGGATTAACCAGGTGCGTAATCGGCGGGTCGACAGGAGTCGTGCGGGGGTCAAGCTCGATAGTATTCCTTCAGAGGCCGACATCCGCAAATTCCTGCTGGAAGATTCTTTAACACTCAGTACGGTGCAGTCGGCACTTACCCTGGCACGCCAGGGAAAACAACGGGTACTCACTCATGAATCCAGAATAGACCGTCTTGAGAAGGAAAGGATCATTTTTGAAATTCAGTGGCATAAGATCCTGAGTAATTCCTTTGCCTGTATTATGATGTTCCTCATTGGCGCGCCCCTGGGTTCCATCATTAAAAGGGGAGGACTGGGAATACCCGTGCTGGTTTCCATACTTTTCTTTATCATTTTCTATGTGCTCAGTATAATCGGTGAGAAATGGGCCAAGGCTGAATTAATCTCACCCATGGTGGGTATCTGGGCTGCCAACTATTTGCTGCTACCAGTTGGTTTTATTTTCCTTCGACAAGCCCGGCTTGATGCGCGGTTGTTTGATTCAGATTTCTACAATGTGCAGATAGAACGGTTCAGGACATGGTATCAGAAGAATTTCGCAAGGAAGAGAAAGCAAATAAAAGGATAAGTACTTGTTCTTTATTTACCCGATTGCTACCTTTGCGCTTTAATTTTAAACTTTAGACTAGCTATGTATTTATCGACGGAGAAGAAAGTAGAGCTGTTTGAGAATCATGGTCGGTTGAAGTCAAAACAGGATACCGGTTCTGCCGAATCCCAGATTGCACTTTTCACCTACCGCATCAATCACCTCACAGAACACATGAAAAAGAATAGGAAAGACTATTCTACTCAGCAGGGATTGCTGAAACTGGTAGGTAAGCGCAGAAAATTGCTGAACTACCTTCAGAAAGTTGATATCGAGCGTTACCGCGCGATCATCAGCGAATTGAAATTACGAAAATAAAAACAGTAGAAGGGGGACAGTTAAGTGTTCCCCTTTTCTTTATGCCTGCGTAAAAGAACGTACAGGCAAGCGGCCAATCGGAAAAAAAGAATAATCATTTAATTTTTATGCAACTCAACATTATTAACAAATCATTCAGCCTGCCAGACGGGCGAGAAATCTCTATTGAAACAGGTAAACTAGCAAAACAGGCCGACGGTTCAGTCGTCGTGCGTATGGGTAACACCATGCTGTTAGCGACAGTCGTATCCGCAAAGGATGCAAAGGAAAATGTCGATTTTTTACCATTATCGGTTGACTACCAGGAAAAATTTGCCAGTACAGGCAAGGTGCCCGGTGGATTCCTGAAGAGGGAAGGCCGGTTATCAGACTATGAAATACTCATCAGCCGTCTTGTAGACAGAGCCATCCGGCCCATGTTTCCGGATGATTACCACGCTGATACACAAATAGCCATATCATTGATCTCGGGTGACGAAGACGCCCTGCCTGATTCACTGGCAGCGCTTGCTGCATCGGCAGCGCTGGCGGTATCGGATATCCCGTTTAACGGTCCGATTTCAGAAGTACGCGTAGCTCGTGTAAATGGTGAATTCGTGATCAATCCTACGAAAGCCCAAAAAGAGGAAGCCGATATTGATATGATCGTAGCGGCTACTATCGATAATATTCTGATGGTTGAAGGCGAAATGCTGGAGGTATCGGAGGATGACATGCTGGAAGCGATCAGGATAGCACATGACGCTATTAAGGTTCAGTGTGAAGTACAGAAAGAAATGGAAAAAGAAGCCGGTAAGACGGTGAAGCGTGAATATAATCACGAAAATAACGACGAAGCGCTCATGGAGCGCATGCAAAAGGAACTGTACGATAAGATTTATGCAGTCGTTCAGAAAGCGAACCCGAACAAGGCCGAGCGTTCCGAAGGCATTAAGAAAATCAAAGAGGACTTTATGGCAAGCCTGGGCGAGGAACATGAATACGATGAATTCATGATCAGCCAGTATTTTAAGAAAATCCAGAAAGAGGCAGCCAGAAATCTTGTACTCGACGAGACCATTCGTTTGGATGGAAGGAAAATGGACGAGATTCGTCCGATCTGGTCGGAAGTCGACTACCTACCCATGACACATGGATCAGCGGTATTTACGCGTGGAGAGACACAGTCACTTACCACCGTTACCCTTGGAACCAAAATGGATGAGCAGCTGATCGACGGAGCCATGTACTCCGGATCGAACAAATTCATGCTGCACTATAATTTCCCTGCATTCTCAACCGGTGAGGTTCGTCCGAACCGCGGACCCGGTCGTCGTGAAGTGGGACATGGAAACCTGGCATGGAGAGCGTTGAAAGGCCAGCTTCCGAAGGAAAATCCATACACAATCCGTGTGGTTTCAGATATTCTTGAATCAAATGGTTCATCCTCCATGGCGACGGTTTGTGCCGGATCGCTGGCACTGATGGATGCCGGAATTCAAATTGCAAAGCCTGTATCGGGAATTGCGATGGGTATGATTTCCGACAGCAAGACGGGCAAATATGCGATTCTTTCCGATATCCTTGGAGATGAGGATCACCTGGGAGACATGGACTTTAAAGTAACCGGAACGGCTGACGGAATTACTGCTACGCAGATGGACATCAAAGTGGATGGTCTGTCGTACGAAGTATTGAAGAAAGCGCTGGATCAGGCGAAGCAGGGAAGACTTCATATTCTGAATGAAATGAAGAAAACCCTTGATGCTCCGCGTGAGGATCTGAAGCCGAATGCACCACGTTCTGTTGTACTGAAAATTGATCGTGAAATGATCGGGGCGGTTATCGGACCTGGTGGAAAGGTTATCCAGGAAATCCAGAAGGAAACCGGAGCAACGATTGTGATCGAAGAGGTTGATAATAAAGGTGTTGTGAATATTTTCGCTGTGAATAAGGATGACATGACCGCGGCTGTAAACCGCGTGAAAGCCATTGCTGCCACCCCGGAAATTGGTGAGGTCTATGAAGGTAAGGTTAAATCGATCATGCCCTTCGGAGCGTTCATCGAATTCATGCCTGGCAAAGACGGATTGCTGCATATCAGCGAGATTAAATGGGAACGGCTTGAGAGCATGGATGGCGTGATGGAAGTAGGCGAAGATGTTACGGTAAAATTGATCGACATCGATAAAAAAACAGGAAAATATCGCCTTTCACGGAAGGTTCTGTTGCCAAAACCTGAAAAGAAAACAGAAAATTCTTAAATATTTTTAATAATTTTCGTGCTGTCCTATTTGGAACATTACCTTATTTCCCGCATAATTGTTGAGGGAAATCGACGTTTATTGAATGAGACAGCTAAAAATAAGTAAACAGATCACCAATAGGGAGAGCCAGTCCCTTGATAAGTATCTGCAGGAAATCGGGAAGGTGGATCTTCTCACCCCCGATGAGGAAGTCGAACTTGCTCAGCGGATCAGGGAAGGGGATCAGCTGGCACTCGAGAAGTTAACGAAAGCAAATCTCAGGTTCGTGGTCTCTGTCGCAAAACAGTACCAGAACCAGGGATTATCGCTTGGAGATCTGATCAATGAAGGAAACCTCGGACTCATAAAAGCCGCACAACGCTTTGATGAAACCCGGGGTTTTAAATTTATCTCCTATGCGGTATGGTGGATCCGTCAGTCAATTCTGCAGGCACTGGCCGAGCAGTCACGGATCGTTCGCCTTCCCCTCAACAGGGTAGGTTCACTGAACAAAATCTCTAAAACCTTTTCAGAGCTTGAACAAAAATTTGAGCGTGAGCCATCTCCGGATGAGTTGGCGGAAGTGCTTGAGGTGACCACAGCGGAAGTAGTGGATACCATGAAAATTTCCGGCCGACACGTGTCGATGGATGCTCCTTTTGTTCAAGGTGAGGAAAACAGCCTTCTGGATGTATTGGAAAATGATCTTGAGGAAACTCCTGATTCCGAATTGATGAATGATTCGTTGCGCCGTGAGGTTCAACGCGCGTTATCGACACTTACCCAGCGCGAAGCCGATGTAATTACATTGTATTTCGGGCTGAATGGTGAACATAGCATGACATTGGAAGAAATCGGTGAGAAGTTTAATCTTACCCGTGAACGCGTTCGACAGATCAAAGAAAAGGCAATTCGCCGTTTACGCCACACATCACGAAGTAAAGCACTAAAACCCTATCTAGGCTAGCTATCACGCCATCAGTAAAAGTTATCAGGCCCCACGATTTTTGGGGCCTTTTTTTTGTATTTTTGCAGTCGACCCGCACAAGGGGTTAAATTGATAGAAATATGAAAGAATCTAGCGAAAAAGTAAAAGTACTGATCATCGGATCTGGTCCTGCAGGATATACCGCTGCAATATATGCAGCGCGAGCTAATTTGAAACCTGTACTAATCACAGGAGGAGAGCCCGGAGGGCAGTTAACAACCACCAATGATGTGGAAAACTTTCCGGGTTATCCGGAAGGAATTAATGGTCCGCAAATGATGGTCGATTTACAAAAACAGGCAGAGCGGTTTGGTACCGATATCCGGTATGGTATGGTGACAGCTGTCGATTTCTCGGGATACCCGCATAAGGCTACGGTTGATGATAACTACGAGATTGTAGCCGATGCCGTCATTATTTCTACAGGGGCCAGCGCAAAATACCTCGGACTTCCGTCAGAAGAAAAATATTATAACAAAGGAGTAAGTGCTTGTGCTGTTTGTGACGGATTTTTCTACCGGGATAAGGTAGTAGCAGTTGTTGGAGGCGGAGACACAGCGGCAGAAGAAGCTACCTATTTAGCGAATCTTTGTCCGAAAGTATACCTGCTCGTACGCCGCGATGAAATGCGTGCTTCCAAGATCATGCAGCAGCGCGTTCAGAATACGAAAAACATTGAGGTGCTGTGGAATACAGAAACCGAAGAAATACTGGGAGATGAAGAAGAGGTGAAGGGCGTTCGGGTGCGAAATAATCAAACCGGTGAGACCAGGGAACTGGAGATCAGTGGATTTTTTGTCGCTATCGGACATGAGCCAAATACAGGAATCTTCAAAGACTACCTTGAGACCGATGAAGCAGGGTACCTGAAGGTACAGCCCGGCTCTACGCGAACCAATGTTGAGGGAGTTTTTGTTACCGGCGATGCCGCAGACAAGGTTTACAGGCAGGCAGTAACTGCCGCTGGAACCGGCTGTATGGGGGCTCTCGATGCAGAACGATTCCTTGCTGCAAAGGAAATGGAGATAGCTTAAATCGCATTTGCCGGCCAACAGGCCGGCTTTTTTATAAAAATTAACGATGAAATTAGATATACTGGCATTCGCCGCCCATCCTGATGATACTGAACTTAGTTGTTCAGGCACACTCGCTGCACATATTGGAAAGGGATATAAAGTGGGAGTGGTCGACTTTACCCGCGGAGAAATGGGTACCCGCGGAACCCCTGATTTACGCGACCATGAGGCCAGTGAAGCAGCACGTACATTGGGCTTATCAGTAAGGGATAACCTGGGTTTTGAGGATGTCTTCTTTAAGGCGGATAAGGAACATTTACGGCAGGTGGTATGCAAAATTCGGCAATATCAGCCTGAAATTGTGATTGGAAATGCAGTGCATGATCGACATCCAGACCACAGCAAAGCCGCCGATTTGATTTCTGAAGCAATCTTTTTATCGGGATTACGCAAATATGTAACCGAGGATGAGGATGGAAAAGAGCAGCAAGCCTGGAGGCCAAAGGCGGTCTACCATTACATTCAAAGTCTGTACATCAAGCCCGATATAGTCGTCGATATTTCCGATTACTGGGATAAAAAGGTGGAAGCAATTCGTTGTTTTAAATCACAGTTTTATGATCCGGATAGCGATGAACCTGAAACCTTTATTTCACGGCCGGGTTTTATGAAATTCATTGAATCTCGTGCCCGGGAATTTGGCTATGTGATCGGGACAGAATTTGGAGAAGGCTTTACCGTGGAGAGATACCCTGGAGTTGATGATCTTTTTCACCTGAAATAATCATGCAGATCAACATTACCACGCCTGCATTATTATTTCCTGCAATTTCACTGCTGTTGCTGGCCTATACCAACAGGTTTTTAGCCATTGCTACACTTATTCGAAACCTGAACAAGGATTATCATCAGGCCTCGGAAAAAAGGAACGTGGAAGCGCAGATCAAGAATCTTAAGCTCCGTCTTTTGTTGATCCGGAACATGCAGATTTTTGGTGTGGTAAGTTTTTTCCTTTGTGTTTTGAGTATGTTCATGCTTTTCTCGCAAAACCCGATCATAGGGAATTATATTTTTGGCGGAAGCCTGATCACGCTTCTTGTTTCCCTGGGAATTTCAATCTATGAAATCCAGATCAGCACCCGCGCCCTTAACATCGACCTGGGCGAAATGGAGCATTGAATTAGAAAACATCTCGATATTATTTCAAGATAGATACACTCCGTATGATGTGGAGCGGCATGCCGTCCCGAAGGTACGCTACGTCTGTAGATGGAATGTAGATATTGTTAATGCGTGCCAACGGTACGCTCCATCTGTAGAAAGGAATCGAGGGTATAAATGCGTGCTGAAGGTACGCTACGTCTGTAGATGGAATGTAGACATTGTTAATGCGTGCCGAAGGTACGCTCCATCTGTAGAAAGGAATCGAGGGTGTAAAAGCGTGCCGAAGGTACGCCACGTCTTTAGACGGAATTTAGACATTGTTAATGCGTGCCGAAGGTACGCTCCATCTGTACAAACCCGCCTGGTGAGGAAATGCAACACGTATTCAAACGAAGTGCCTCAACATTATAAATATCGGGGATCGTAATCAATATTATTCAGATCGAGAAACATTTTGTATTCCGACATGAAAGTTTTGGTTCGGTGATGTTGCTTTTGATTTTTTATATAATCGATAACCTTTAAAGCATGTGACCGTGAACATGAAAATGCCGCATAACCTGGCTGCCAGGCAAATTTATTCTTTAATTGACCCGAGCAATTGATCATATGGCTGGAACTTTGTTTAATACCTTTTACTAGGTCGGAAATTGATTGATTAGGATTCATAGAGACGAGCAAATGAACATGATCGGGCATGCCATTTATTTGCAACAATTTGTGTCCATTCTTTTTCACTACACCTGAAATAAATTTGTAAATTTTTTCTTCTACTGTACCCAGGATAATCGGCTCTCGCCGTTTTACAGAAAACACGATGTGTATTTGAATTTGTGTGTAGGTTCCACTCATACCGGAATCAAATAAATATCACGGACATTTTGAGCAAAAAGCTGTACGGATAAATGGACCGTACCTTCGGCACGGGACTATCTGTTATCCTGTTATCTACACAGGGACCGTACCTTCGGCACGGGTCTATCTATGTACCTTCGGCACGGGGTTGATCTGTCATCCTGTTAACTACACACGGATCGTACCTTCGGCACTCAATCTGTCTGCAAATCTGTGTGATGAAGGGATAGAATCTATCATGGCGTGCCAACGGTACGCTACGTCTGTAGACGGAATGTAGACATTGTTAATGCGTGCCAACGGTACGCTCCATGTGTAGAAAGGAATCGAGGGTGTTAATGCGTGCCATCGGTACGCTCCATGTGGTCCTACGATTTCAGCTGGAGGTAATTTTATATCGTTCCGAATGCTTACGCACCGGTAATTCCTTGCCGCTGTCTTTCAGTAGGACGATCGTGAAAGCTGCGCCAAGGTATACTAAAATTGAGCTGTAAAAGATAAAAAGCATCAGCAATAGTATGCTTGCCGAGGCTCCGAATATGGCGCCAAATCGTTCGGTAATTAGAACTTTGCTCAGGATGAATTTACCCAGGGAGAATAAAACAGCTGTGAACAAACCGCCCTGCAGGGCAAACCTGAATGGCATTCGTGCACCGGGCAAATAGCGGAAGAGCCCGGCAAACCACAATGCATACACCACAAGACCTATGATTAAACCGGCCGGCTTTGAGAAAAATTCAATGGTGTCCGGTAAGAAATCTGCCAGGTATTCTTTCATCACTGCAAGAACTGTTTCTGCAATAGCTGTAATCAAAACAAGGATTCCGGCAAGAATAATGATCAGCAATGCGATGCCCCGGTGTCGCAGCCGGTACATAATATTGTTGGTTGCAGTTGTACGTATTCGCCACATGCGATGGATGGATTGCTGAATAACATTAAAAAGGGTAGTGGAAACGAATATCAGGAAGATGACACCACCCACGGTAATCCACCGGTTGCTGGCCATGCTCTGAAAGTTCTCAACAATTTGAGTCACGGTATTGGTTGTTGCTTCCCCGAAAATGCTATCCAGCTGATCGTAGATTTTATCTGTGATCACTTCCGTGCGAAATACGATTTTGCTCAGGATATTACCCAGCAGGATAATAATAGGGGGGAGGGAAAATACAGTGAAGAAGGCCGTGGCGCCACTGATGAGGAGCGGGTTGTTTCGTTGCAGCAAGGCGACCGCCCTGCCGACCAATACAAAGAATTTAGAAATCCGACGCATAGTTCTCTTTATTGCCTGGGGCAAGATAACAAATGTAGCATTCACAGGTTAATATGCTAAAAAAGGAGATATGGATATTTTAGTAGTTGGTGGAACTTCAGGAATAGGGCAGGCAATCACTCAACAATTGGCAGGACAAGGTAATCAGGTAACAGTCCTGGCCAGAAATGAGCCAACAAGTGCGGTTGATGGCGTTACGTACCTCACCGGTGATGTACTGGATGATGAGCTGTCCTTTGATTTTGATTCGCTGGACGGTCTTGTCTATTGTCCGGGGTCTATTAACCTAAAGCCGTTTAACCGGCTGAAAAAGGAAGATTTTCATGCTGACTTTGATATCAATGTCATTGGCGCCATTCAGACACTGCAGAAGGTATATCCATTGCTGAAGAAAGGTAGTGGAGCAAGTGTCGTGCTCTTCAGTACGGTTGCTGTGGCGCAGGGTATGCCATATCATTCATCTACGGCCGCATCCAAAGGTGCGGTGGAAGGGTTGGCAAAATCACTGGCGGCTGAATGGGCACCCTCTATTCGCGTGAATGTGATAGCTCCATCCATTACAGACACTCCCATGGCTTCCCGACTGTTGAGTTCTGAGGAACGCAAGGAAAATTCCGCGAAAAGACATCCGCTGAACAGGGTTGGTTCCCCGGAAGATATTGCCGGGCTAGCCACGTATCTCCTTTCAGATCAGTCTTCCTGGATGACAGGACAGATTTTAGGAATGGACGGGGGAATGTCTACCCTTCGGGTATTGTAATTTATTTCTTCTTCCGGTTTGAGGAATCCCGGATGATTAATGTAGTATTCATGGTTTTGATTACCGGTTCCAGTACCACATCGTCATCAGCCTCTATTTCGCGAATTAAGAGGCGGGCGGCTTCCTGACCCATTTCAAATCCTGGTTGAGCTACAGTGGTAATGGTAGGCTCAGTAAGCGAGGTGAACTGCCAGTTGCTGAATCCTACCACGCAAATATCCTCAGGAACCCGTAATCCACGTGCTTTTGCTGCCTGTATTGCCCCCAGTGCTATCATATCGGTACTGGCAAATACGCCATCCGGCTTTTCCCTGGCGTTGTCGTAGTAATTCCCGAAAATTTCCTTGGCACTCTGTTCATCATTACCCATTTCATCATTTATGACCAGATCTGTGTCATAGGGGATATTATGTTCCGCAAGGGCTTTTTTGTACCCTTCATGCCGATCTCGGGTGATGGTAAGACTGGAAGGACCCTGGAGGTGAACGATCCGACGGCAACCCTGGTCGATCAGGTGTGTCGTTGCCTGGTAACCTCCATTAAAATCATCAACAAGTACATTACTGCACTCGAAAAGATCACACGACCGGTCAAAGAATACCATCGGCATTCCACGTTTATGGATGGATTCAAAATGACTGAGATCCTGTGTCTCGCGTGACATGGATACAATGATGCCATCAACCCTGTTATTGAACATTGCTTTTGTATCCATCACCTCGCGTTCATAGGATTCATTCGATTGGGAAATAATCACGCTGTACCCTGCACTATATGCGATATCTTCAATACCCGAAATGACTGTTGAAAAGAAAAAATGTACGATCTCAGGAATGATGACACCTATGGTATTGCTTTTGCGATGACGGAGGCTGAGGGCGATACTGTTGGGCTGGTAGTTTAGCTCTTCTGCCAATTTGGTCACAGCCTTTTTTGTTTCCGGACTGATGTCGGGATGATCTTTCAGGGCACGTGAAACCGTTGACGGGGAGATACCCAATTCACGGGCAATATCCTTTATGGTGATCTGAGTACTTTTCAATGAGATGTGTGATGTTTACTATGAACTAAAATACAGAAATAAACCCTGATTCCATACGGCACAATCGTTTTCAGAAGGAAAATATCAAGTTCAAGACATTTCCGACAGTAGTTAAATCCCTCAAAATCTGTTGAATTGAGAAAAAAAATGATAAAAAATTTAAATTCGATTTCCGAAAACGTTTGCAGAAGGAACTCCGCTAAAATTGTCTTAATTTTATTATGAAGGAAGAAAAACAGTTGTTATAATTGATAATTGCAACAAGAACGTGTTGCTTAAATTAGCAGCAGGTTAAACCCTTAAAAACCCTTATGATGAAGAAGTTTTACTATTTATTTGTGCTGTTGATAGGTGCCGGCCTCATGCAGGCATGCGACAACGGTTATGCAGATTCTGAATTGATCGATTCTGCGCCGAACGTTACTTTATCGGGCGTACCAGCAGCAGTTGAAGAAGGTGGGGCACCGATCTCATTTACGGCTACCATGAAGGATGGTATATCTGAAGAGCATTCTTCTACACCCCTCGCAAATTATTTCTACAGTATGACCGACACCACCAGCCTGGCTGAAGTTCGTACAGGTGGTGCTTCCATTTCAGGAAGAGACGCAGTGGCAAATATCGAAATTGATATTACCGACGGAAGTGGATCTGCTGCAGTTCCGTCCGGCGTATATGAGCTTTCATTTACAGCCACCGATACTGGTGGAAATCCTACGACAGTATCCAACACTATTACGGTAATCGAATGTTCCAATGCCCCTGTAGGATCTGTAGGAATTATCGGTCCTGCAACTCCCGGAGGGTGGGATTCAGACACGAATATGAACCAGGATCCCGACAATCCTTATTTGTGGACGCTGGATATTACACTGGCTCAGGGCGAAGCAAAATTCCGGGCTGATGATGCATGGTCTATCAACTGGGGTGATACTGCATTCCCATCAGGTACTGGAACACAGGACGGTCCCAATATCCCGGTAGATGCAGGAACCTACACTGTAACCATCAACACTTGTACAGGAGCTTATTCATTTAATTAAGCTTTCCGACCTCATTTATGAAAAGCCCTTTACCGGGCTTTTTTTGTATCTAAGTACAAATCCATGAAAAAATTCATTACAGCGATAAGCCTTTGCCTGTATCTCTTTACCCCGGGCCTGGCTCAGGAAGGACTCGTGCGTATCGAACCGTCTTCAGCCAATGGCGATCAGCAGATAAAAGTGATTTACGATGCCACGCTGGGCGCTAATGCGCTTGTTGGTGCTGCAAAGGTTTATATGCACTCAGGGGTGATTACCGACAGTCCTGCCGGGACCGAATGGCAATATGTGGTTGGTGACTGGGGACAGGACAATGGTGTAGGTCAAATGACGCCGGTTGATGGCGAAACCGATCTGTGGGAAATTACCCTTTCACCAACAGCCCGTGACTATTACAGCGTACCCGGAGGAACCAACATCTTCCGCCTGTCCATGGTATTCCGTAATGCTGACGGATCACTGAAAGGTGCGGGAACACCCGGCAGTTACAGCTGGGGATCTGTTGCTTCAAACGGGGATATATTTGTTAATCTGGCAGTTGGAGCGTACGTCCGTATCACCGCACCCAATGATACTGATCTGTTCATTGATAACGGGGAAACTGTTGAATTCTCGGCAACCGCGTCTTCTGCAGTAACCAACATGACCCTGGCAATTGATGAAGGTTCCGGGTTCAATGTGGTCCAGACCGTTAGCAGTGGTACAACCATCAATTATCTTTATTCGCCGGTTAATTCCGGGGATGTCGATGTTCGGGTCAACGCGACGATCGATGCAGAAGAAGTATCGGTTACACAGACCTATTCTATCAATGTAATTCCGGCTACAGTAGAAGCTCCCTTGCCGGATGGGCTGCAAAAAGGTATCAACTATACATCTTCTACCAGTGCCACCCTTGTACTGGAAGCACCGAACAAGGACTTTGTTTATGTGGTAGGAGATTTTAATGACTGGCAGACGTCCAATTCCTACCTGATGAAACGGGATCCGGCTACCGGCTACTACTGGTATGAACTAACGGGCCTTACCTCAGGAACAAAATATGTCTTTCAATACTGGATCGATGGAGTAATACGTGTGGGGGATCCTTATGCCGATGAAGTGGCAGACCCAGATGATGACCCATCGATTCCGGCATCCGTTTTTCCTGATATTGCCCCGTACAATCAACCGTATGGTCCGGCAACAGTGCTCCAAACCGGGCAGACGGAATTTTCATGGGCAGCCTCTGAGAATTCCTGGACACCGCCGGCAAAGGAGGACCTGATGGTCTATGAATTGCTGATTCGTGATTTCCTGGGCACCCATTCGTATGACGACCTGATCGATACCCTGGGTTATATCAAGCGTATGGGTATCAATGCCATCGAGCTGATGCCTGTCATGGAGTTCGAGGGAAATATATCATGGGGTTATAATCCTTCCTATTTCTTCGCTGTGGACAAATACTATGGTACAAAGAATGATTTCAAACGGTTTGTTCAGGCTGCACATGCCGAAGGTATCGCTGTAATCATGGATATGGTTCTGAATCATGCCTTTGGAGAGAATCCAATGGTACGAATGTATTTTGCCAACAATGCCCCTACGGCGGAAAGTCCCTGGTTTAACACCGTGGCACGACACCCTTTCAATGTTGGCTACGACTTTAACCATGAAAGTCCGTATACCCAGGCTTTTGTCGACAGTGTAAATAATTACTGGATTTCGGAATATCACGTTGATGGATTCCGGTTTGATCTGAGCAAGGGTTTTACTCAGGTGAATACCGGTGCTGATGTAGGTGCATGGTCTGCATATGATGCCTCGCGTATTGCAATCCTGAAACGAATGGCCAATGAGATATGGAATGATCATCCCGATGCCTATGTGATCCTTGAACATTTCGGATCATCCCAGGAAGAAGGCGAGCTTGCGGCGGAAGGCATGCTTCCTTGGAGAAATATTCACGGCTCTGCCATCGAATCCTTGAAAGGATCTCAGGGCGATCTCTCAGGTGCCAATGCAACAACACACGTATCCTACATGGAAAGCCATGATGAAGAACGAATTCTTCATGAGGCATATGGACAGGGAGGCACAGTGGGTGCTTACAGCACGCTGGACTCTGTAATCCTGCTGGAACGTTTCAAAATGAATGCCGCCTTTTTCTTTATGCTGAAAGGGCCAAAAATGATATGGCAATTTGGTGAACTGGGGTATGATTATTTCCTGAATGGACCGAATAATGTAAACAGGCTTGATCCAAAACCATTACCCTGGGGATCGGGTAACCTCGGTTATTACGAGGATCCGCTGCGTCAGTATGTATATGATGTGTATAGTGGAATTCTCAATCTTCGGAATGAATATGCAGAACAGATCCGCACAGCTCAATATACAGTCGATGTAAATGGCCCGGATCGTCAGATCGTGATTGACGGATCGGTCAATGATTTTGTGATCATTGGAAACTTTGACCTTTCACCCATTACGATGAATGCTGCTTTTACTTCTACCGGGACGTGGTATGATTATTTCTCCGGCGACGAGTATGAAGTGACCTCCGCCAGTCAATCGGTAACACTTCAGCCTGGAGAGTTCCACATCTACACTAATCAACGCCTGTCGAACGGCTTTGAAAATGCCGTGGAGACATTTCAGGTCCCTGTTACGGTAACTCCTGATCCCTTTACCAAGGATTCTGAGATCACGATACGGTTTGATGCAAAAAAGGCGAATTCTGCGGGAACGGCCGGATTGCCTGGTGCTTCTAAAGTATTCATGTATTCCGGTGTTGTAAAAGAAAGTGGTGCGAGCAAGCAACTTAGCAATGTCATAAATGATGCGCGAGCAGAGATGACCCCTGTTGCAGGAGAAACGGACGTATGGGAGATCACACTTACACCGGCAGATTACTATGGACTGGATGCGGCGGAAATCATTTTCAGGCTCGGAATGTATTTCCGTAATGAAAACGGTACGCGGCTCGGAAAAGGATTCAGGGGGTCTGATATTTACCTGTCTGTATTGGCTGATGGTGATCCCATAACCATTACCCCGGTTGAATTTTCACAGGACGATGCGATAACCATCACCTATGATGCGAGATTTGGATCCGGCGGATTGGCAAGTGCCGACAAGGTTTATATGCATTCGGGAGTAGTACTTACCGATAAGGCTACGCCAACGGGCAGTGACTGGACAAAGGTCGTAGGGGAGTGGGGAGTAGATAATGGTGTTGGTCAGATGACACCGGTAGCAGGTGAACCCGGAAAATGGAGGATTACCCTGACCCCGAAGAGCTATTATTCACTCACCGGCAATCAACAGGCATACTGGCTGGCAATGGTTTTCAGAAATGCCGACGGGTCGGTGAAGTCGGCCCTGGAAGCCGGTCAATATGAAGGATATTTTGTGGCAGGGAATGGTGATATTTATTTCGATGTTCCGGTCACTGAAACTGTCGTGGGCATTGAGGACGAACAGAACGATCACACCTGGATTTATCCAAACCCGGCAAAGGATCTTGTACGAATACACGTTAAGGATCGCTCTATATCAGGAGTGATGATTTCGGACCTCCAGGGCAGAACAATGTTGTACCAGGAAATCTCTCGTTCAGCAGGTACGACCCTGGATGTTTCGACCCTGAAAAGCGGAGTTTATTTAGTGACGATAACTGATGATTACGGGTCAATAATTGTACGGAAATTAAGCATCGCGCGATGAGGAAAATCTGCAATATTTACAATTTGTGTATCCATTTGATTCGATTATTCTAAATGAAAACCCTTAAATCTGTTGATTTCTGCGTATATTTTAAGAATTATGGCAAAAACGGTGTTGTCACATGAAGTTGCAAACGTTTGCGGAGACGTTTTCGTGAATTTATGGCGATCAATATTGTTGTAAAGTCTATTAAATTAGTATAATTGGTAATTAAATTAATTGTTAACAACATAGATTAATTTGTAATTCTCACCCTAATAAAACCCTTATGAAGAAGTATTTACTATTACTTGTTGTGACTTTAATATCCTCCGGGATGTTGATGGCGCAGCAAACAGTATCGGGTCGGGTAACAGATTCTGAAGACGGTAGTGCTCTACCAGGCGTAAACATCCTGGAAAAAGGTACTACCAATGGAACAGTTACAGACCTTGATGGAAATTACACCTTGAATGTTAGCGGGGATGCAGTCATAGTTTTCTCATTCGTTGGCTACCTGGCTCAGGAGACCGCGGTGGGAGGACGAACTACCATTGACATTCAATTAGCGCCAGATGTGACACAGCTTTCTGAAGTTGTGGTTGTTGGTTACGGAACCCAGGAAAAGAAGGAAATCACCAGCGCGGTGGCCAGTGTGGGTTCTGAGGATTTTAACACTGGTAACGTTACAGACCCTGCACAGCTGATTCAGGGTAAGGTAGCCGGTCTTTCCATCACACGTGCTGGTGGTAACCCGAACAGCGGATTCAATATTCGTTTGCGTGGTCTGTCAACATTTGGTGCGAATACATCGCCTCTCGTTGTAATTGACGGTGTGATTGGCGCAAGCCTTGATAACCTTGATCCAAATGATATTGCCACTATTGACGTATTGAAAGACGGTTCTGCTGCGGCAATTTACGGTGCTCGTGGTTCTGCTGGTGTAATTCTCGTAACCACCAAATCAGGAAAAGGTGCCGGTGAAACGTCATTTGTTGACTTTAATGGATATGTAACAGTAGACAATGTTGCCAATACCATTGATATTATGTCGGCAGATGAATACCTCGCCGCAGGTGGTAATGATTTTGGCAGCAAAACCGATTGGGTTGATGAACTCACCCGTACGGGAGTTTCATATACTGGTAACCTCGCATTTGGAGGGTCATCTTCCAGCAACTCATCATATCGGGCTTCCATTAACTACAGGAATAACGAGGGTGTTGCGGTTAATACAGGTTTCGAAAGAATCAATACGCGTTTGCAGTTAAACCAGAACGCACTCGATGGCAAACTTAGATTTAGTGTGAACGCTTCTTACAACGAGCGCAGTGATAACAACATCAATAATGAAGCATTTCGTTATGCCATCATTTACAACCCTACCGCGCCGATATACGAAAGCGAATCGAATGCAGACCGGATCCAGCGATACGGCCCGTATTTCCAGAGAGATCTGTTTGATTTCTACAATCCTGTAGCGCTTGCGAACCAGCAGGATTTTTCTGGAGACCGTACCAACGTTCTTTTGAATGGAAGGGTTGAATATGACCTGCTGCCGAATTTGACTTTGGCTGTAAATTATGGTCAGGATCGTCTTCGTGGAACCAATAACGCATATTGGTCGAAGCAGGATTTCGCTTCCGGTTTCGGATCTGGTGGACGAGCTCGTAAGGAACAATACACCAGCCTGAATGAAATTCTTACAGGTACTGCCCAGTTCAATACTGAACTCATTGATGACCTTGATTTCACAATCCTGGTGGGTGCTGAAACCCAGGTTCGAACCAGTGACGGTTTCGCCGTAATGGCACGGAACTTTCTGTTTGATTTCCAGGGAGCTGATAACCTTTCATTCTCATCCATTCGTGATGGAGGTAATACAGAGTTATTCAGCTACAGAAATAAAAATACGTTGAACTCAGCATTTGCAAGAGCGAACTTCAACTACGACAATACATTCTTCCTCTCAGCTTCACTTCGTGGAGAATCATGGAGCGGGTTTGGTGAAGACGAAAAGACAGGTTATTTCCCTGCTGTAAGTATCGGTTCAGAACTTACAAACCTTTTCGACATGGGACCTGTTAGTACATTGAAACTTAGAGCTTCATATGGTGTGACAGGACAATTACCTCCAGCTGCAGATCTGGCCCTTCCCGTTTGGGGACCGGGTGGACGTGTAGATCTTGATGAAGATCCTGACACCAACAATGACCTTTTCGTTGTGCCGCAACAGCAGCGTGACCCTAACCCGGGATTGAAATGGGAAGTGAAAAAGGAGATCAACGTAGGTGTTGACTTTGGATTGTTCGAAGACCGCTGGACCGGTTCAATTGACTGGTATACCAGAAATATCAGCGACCTTCTTTATGGTCTGAATATTTCTGCAGGTGCAGCGAACCCTTTTGAGCCTGGTGAAAGCGCCGTTGTTGGTTTCGCATGGGCAAACATTGGTGAGCTTACAGCCGGTGGTCTTGAATTTGCTACATCGTACAATGGTATACGTCTCGGACCAGTTTCCTGGACACCTTCATTCAATGCTACCTGGTACTACCAGAAGACGAAAATTGAAAGTCTGCAGCTTACAGAAGATATAGGTATTTCTGAACTTCGTCTGGGTAACCTTGGTTCTCCCGGACAGAACAATACCATTCCTATCCGTAACATCCCCGGTGAACTAGTAGGTGATATCTACGGTCCCCGTTACCTGGGTGTTGATGAGAATGGACAGTATGTTCTTTCAGCGGACATCAATGACCCTGACAACCACGAAAAATTGGGTAATGGTTTACCTGAATTTGAACTTGGTTTTGCCAACACATTCAACTGGGGCAGATGGGACCTTAACTTCTTCCTGCGTGGTGTATTTGGTCATGACCTGATCAACTCATATCGTGACTTCTACGAATCACGTCAGGATAACAAGACCTGGAACTTCGTAAATACAGAGAAGGCGGATCCCAGAATTGTTGCAACTCCTACATTCTCATCACTGTATGTGGAAGATGCATCGTTCCTGAGACTGGATAACGCGCAAATCGGTTATAACTTCGGAACCGGAAGCTCATCGGCATTTACAAAAATTCGTTTGTATGTCGCTGGACAGAACCTGTTCACTATAACCAATTATGCAGGTATTGACCCCGAATTCCGACCAACTGACACAGAGAATGGAGATGGTTTCCAGACAAACCTTGCTCCGGGTATCGAGAGACGAGGTACTTACTTTACAGTACGTTCGTTCACCTTTGGTGTAGTAGCTAGTCTTAAATAATTGATAACGGAATTATGAAAAAATTAATATATTATTCAGCATTTATAGCCTCCCTGTCCATGGTCAGTACGTCATGTATTGAACCTGATCAGGAAGTGTTTTCAAGCATTCCGAGGGATGTGGTTCTAACATCCACAGACCCCGATGTACTTGCCTCACTGGCTAAATCAGCGTATTCACCTATTCGCGGTACCTGGGGAGGACATAACTCCCTGTGGTCTATGCATGAAGTTGCATCCGACGAAATGGTAATCACGCAGAAAGGACCAGACTGGGAAGATGGCGGACAATGGATTCGCATGCACAGACATGAATATACTCCAAGTGAGGAGTCTATCAACAACGCCTGGGGATATTGCTTCGGTGCTATCGGTCAGGTAAATACACTGCTCCGACAGTTTGGAGAAAGTGAAGCCCTCAGTGCGGAATTACGCACGCTTCGTGCATTGGTTTACCTTTGGCTCATTGATGCCTATGGTAACGTGCCGATTATCCTTGAAACGGATGATAATCCGTCACCTCCAACCAATTCACGTCAGGAGATCTTTACTTTCATTGAAAATGAAGTAACAGCAAGTCTTCCCTTTCTTGCGAAAGAGCGGACTTATACCCGTGTGAATTACTACGTGGGTCAAATGATCCTTGCGAAGTTGTATCTGAATGCTGAGGTCTATGTGGGAACTGCACGCTGGGCTGATGCGGAAGAAGCAACACAGGCAATCATCACCGATGGGGTGTACAGCCTTGAGCCTGATTTCTTTGCTAACTTCGTGACTGATAACGCAGGTTCAGTTGAAAACATTTTTGTAATCAACTATGACAGCGATAACGCAGGTGGATTTAACCTTGCGCAAATGACACTTCACTATCTCAGCCAAAACACATATAATCTGCAGGAGCAGCCCTGGAATGGTTACAGCTCCCTGGAAGAATTTTATAATTCTTTCGATAGTGATGATGAACGTATTGATTCATTCCTGGAAGGACCTCAGTTTTCTGCCAGTGGTGAGCCATTGATTGACCTGAGTGCTGAACCTAATGATCCCGATGGACCAGCGTTGAATTTCACTCCTGAAATCAATGAACTTGCTCCAGGTGCGTTACGCCAGGCGGGTGTACGTGTAGGTAAGTGGGAATTTGCTCCCGGTTCACCTCAAAGCCTGAGCAATGACTTCCCCATCTTCCGTTATTCGGATGTACTGCTCATGCATGCTGAAGCCCAGTGGAGACAGGGTAAAGGAACTGCAGTTGATTTTGTAAACCAGGTTCGTTCACGTGCAGGAATTGGTCCATTGGCCAGTCTGACTGCAGATAATCTGCTTGCAGAGCGAGGACGCGAAATGTTTGCCGAAGGATACAGAAGATCAGATTTGATCCGCTTTGGAAAATACAATGATCCATGGTGGGAGAAACCAGCTTCTGCAGCCAGCGTGAATATCTTCCCGATTCCGCTGCTACAGCTTCAGAGAAACCAGAACCTGGAACAGAACCCAGGCTACAACTAGTAGATACATAATATTTGAATTGAGGAAAGCATGTGAAAGCATGCTTTCCTTTTTTACCTTTATATCATGATCTGTGAGAGAAAGGTTGTGAGGTTCATGATAATCATTCTTCCGGCACTCATGGCTGCATGCTCCCGGCCGTCGGTCGAAGAGCGTCTTCCCGAAATTAATACCCTCCCCATATTTCAGGTTGTTCCAGCGCAAAGAAGTGGAATAGATTTTGCGAATACCCTTCAGCACAACGAACGTATCAACACCTATACCTATAGAAATTTTTACAATGGTGCTGGCATAGCGGTAGGTGATATCAATAACGATGGACTGGTCGACCTGTATTTTGCCGGAAACCAGGTGGATAACAGGCTCTACCTGAACCAGGGAAATTTTGGTTTTAAAGATATTACTGAGTCGGCCGGACTCGCCTGTCCCGGCGTTTGGTCTACCGGAGTAAGCATGGCAGATGTTAACGGGGATGGATTCCTTGATATTTATGTTTGCAAGTCGGGGCCTCCCGATACGCCAAATCGCAATAATGAATTATTTATCAATAACGGTGACCTGACGTTTACTGAGATGGCCCGCGAGTATGGTGTCGCAGACAAAGGATTGTCCAACCATGCGGCATTTTTTGATTACGATAGGGATGGTGATCTGGATATGTATCTCCTGAATAATTCACTTCGCTCCATTGGCATCTATGATTTGCGCGATCATCAGCGCGAAATCAGAGACCCGGAAGGAGGGAACAAACTTTACCGTAACGACGGTGATAAATTTACCGATGTAAGCGAGATGGCCGGTATTTATGGGAGTGCGATCGGTTTTGGACTTGGGGTCACCATTGCCGATGTGAATAAGGATCAGTGGCCCGATATTTTTGTTTCCAATGACTTCTTCGAACGAGATTACCTGTATATCAATCAACAGGACGGAACTTTTGAAGAAGGCCTCACAGAGTACATGAATGAGATCAGCATGGGATCTATGGGTGCGGATATTGCCGACATTAATAATGATACCTACCCCGATATATATGTGAGTGAAATGCTTCCCACGTCACTGGAGCGCGTGAAGACCAAGACGCTTTTTGAGGACTGGGATAAATACCAGAGTGACGTGACCAATGGTTATTTTCATCAGTTTACCCGCAATGCCTTTCAGCTTAACAACGGACCGATTCCCGGAAACCCTGACAGGGTATTTTTTAGCGAAGTCAGTCGTCTTACCGGTACGCATGCCACCGACTGGAGCTGGGGGGCGTTACTGTTCGATGCTGATAATAACGGCTACAGAGATATTTTTGTGGCCAATGGGATTTACAAAGATCTGACAGATCAGGATTATGTGAATTTCTATTCGAATAATGAAATACTTATTTCCAGGCACAGGCGTGACAGTACGTTGCTTACAACCCTCATCGATAAAATCCCGTCTGTTCCGCTGAATAACTTCCTGTTTCTCAACCAGGGAAATATGGTATTCAATGAGCAGGCGGTTAACTCCGGGATTGATCAGGAAGGTTTTTCTAACGGTGCAGTGTATGCCGATCTCAATAACGACGGGGCGATGGATCTGATCCTGAACAATATCAACGAAACGGCAACTGTGTATCGAAATATTGATACTTCAAATCACTATTTGCAGATAAAGCTTGTTGGCTCTGCCAGAAATACCGCTGCCTTCGGAACTCAGCTTTACGCGTATGCGGATCAACAGGTCTTTTATGCAGAACAGTTTCCGGTAAAAGGGTATATGTCATCCATGGACCCGCGGGTGCACTTTGGCCTGGGAGATGTGGAAAAACTGGATTCACTAGTGGTTATCTGGCCTGATGGTCAAAAGGAAGTTTACCCGAATGTAGCAACGAATCAGTTGCTGGAATTAAAGCATACGGCGCACGATCTCATCTTTACGCAGGAGAATGGGAAGCGGGAGCCGACAATGCTGATTCCAATCCAGGTGAAGGGCCTCGATAATGCCATTCATAGGGAAAATGGTTTCAGTGACTTTAACAGGGATCGATTGCTCTATGAGATGTATTCGAACGAAGGCCCGGGCAGCGCAGCTGGAGATCTGAATGGAGATGGCCTTGATGATCTTGTTCTTGGGGGTTCTTCCGGACAAGCCTTAAAGGTCTATTGGCAAGAGGAGGATGGATCTTTCAACCTGCTCGAATCAAATGTTTTTGATCGTGATGAGGCGACGGAAGATATTGACATTATCCTGCTTGACGCAGAGAATGACGGCGATATGGACATTTTTGTCGCTAGCGGCGGAAATGAATTTTCCCTGGGAGATTTCAGGCTTAAAGACCGTCTGTACCTGAACTATGGAAATGGTCAGTTTCAGAAGTCAGAAGGGTTTGCAACAGCACCGGCGGAAGCCACAGGATTTGCGCTTGCCTATGATTATGATTCGGATGGAGATACGGATATCATCACTGGTACAAGGATGATCCCGTTTCGATATGGCTTGCCCGGCAGCGCCCATGTCTTCAGAAATGAAGGTAATGGTTCCTTTCAGAATGTTACAACCGACGTAGCACCTGATTTTTTGGAAATTGGATTGCTAACCTCTGCCGTCATTGCTGATGTAAATGGGAATGGCGTACCCGATATAGTGATGGCAGGGGAGTGGATGCGCCCGCGGATTTTTGAATGGAATGGACAAACATTTGAAACAGTGGCTACAAGTTTGCCTTCTGGCTTGTATAAGACGGTATCTACGGCAGATATTAATTCAGACGGACGTGAAGACCTGATTTTCGGGAATTATGGCTCAAACACACGATTTAAAGCCTCTCATGATAAACCGCTTACCTGGAATATTGCGGATTACGATGGCAATGGACGACTGGATCACATCTTATCCATTTATGATGGTGATTCACTCTACCCGCTAAACCTGTTGCAGGACCTGTCTAAACAACTTCCCGTGTTGCGTAAAAAGTATCAGACTTTTGATGCCTATAAAAATGCTGCCACTTACGAAGTGTTGAAAGATATGAACCGGTCGGAAGAGATTATCCTGGAAGTTGAGGAACTGGAAAGCTACGTTTGGATAAATAATGGAAAGGAGGGAATGATACAAAAATTACCTTGGCAGGCGCAATTGAGTCCTGTCTACTCAATTCTGGAAGTAAATTCAGAAGGTACTGAAAATGAAACACTACTTTTGGGAGGGAATCAGACCCGGGTAAAGCCGGAACTCGGCATGTACAATGCATCTTTTGGGGTTAGTATTACCTTTGAGGATGATGAATTCAAAACAATAAAACACGACCAGTCTGGTTTTTGGGTTCGCGGCGAAGTTCGGGACTTGTTGAAAATGAATGTTAACGGACGTGAATGCGTTATTGCCGTACGAAATAATGATCAAATTAAGATTTGGGAGCTACTAAAATGATGAGGGGAATTCTTTTCTGGATGCTGATTTTGTTTGTGTCTGCGTGTACTCAGCGAAGTGCCTATGATCTTATGCTCAATGAAGAATTGGCAAAAAATGTGAGGAATGACAGCTTGTTCCTCGGGTTTCATTTCGGCATGGAGCAAAAGGACTTTTATGCCAGCTGCTGGGATATGAATAAGCAGGGACTTTTAATTCAGGGTCCAAGTAATTTATCGGTACAGTATTACCTGGATGATGAACTCAAGTTTCCTGCATTTATGCGGTTTTACCCTCAGTTTGATGATCAGAAAAACATTTATAATATGCCCATGGAGTTTGTGTATGAGGCCTATGCACCCTGGGATATGAGTACTTCATCCGATTCATTATTGCAGGATGTGAAAGGCCTTATGGAAAAGTGGTATGGTGACGGTTTTATTTACCTTGAGGATAAAGATGGATCACGAAGCGTGTGGGTAAAGGTTGACGGAAACCGCAGGATCAGGATATTCAAACGGGATGTGGCCATTGTCGCCGCAGATATTTCCGATATGACGAGTGAACAAATGAAAGGTAGAGATGAGTAGGGTTATATTTCTGATTGTGGGTTTGATATTTTGGATGTCATGTTCGAATGAATCATCCAAAGAAAAGCCAGGTCCTGTAGAACCTCTTTTCGAGAAGGTAACTGAAGAAATCACAGGGATTAGCTTTAAGAATGAATTATCTTTTAATGAAGATTTTAATATTTATACCTACAGGAATTATTACAATGGAGGCGGTGTAGCACTGGGTGATGTTAATAACGATGGTTTGCTGGATGTTTATTTTACGGGTAATCTGGTGCCAAATAAACTGTACATCAATAAGGGTGATTTTCAGTTTGAGGATGTAACTGCAGGTGCAGGTGTTGAAGGAAAGCGGGCGTGGAGTACCGGGGTGAGCATGGCAGACGTCAATGGAGATGGCTGGCTGGATATTTATGTTTGCAACTCCGGGGATATCGAAGGTGATAATAAACAGAATGAATTGTTCATCAATAACGGGGACGGCACATTTGTGGAGCAGGGAGAGGAATACGGCCTGGCCGATCAGGGATTCAGCACGCATGCCGCTTTTTTTGATTATGACAAGGACGGTGACCTGGATGTATACTTGCTTAATAACTCCTACCAGGCAATTGGCAGTTTTAACCTCATGCAAAATAAAAGGCCTGAGAGGGATCCGGTAGGAGGTGACAAGCTATTCAGAAATGATGGCAACAGGTTTACGGATGTAAGTGAGGATGCCGGAATATATGGATCCATTATTGGCTTTGGACTTGGGGTTACCGTAGGTGATGTAAACCGGGATGGCTGGCCGGATATTTTTATTTCCAATGATTTTTTTGAGCGTGACTATCTGTATATCAACAATGGCGACGGTACGTTTTCAGAGCAGCTGGAGCAGGCGATGAAATCGATCAGTGCTGCTTCGATGGGTGCTGATATGGCCGATGTGAATAATGACGGGTACATGGATATTTTTGTCACTGATATGTTGCCTGAATCAACTAAACGGCTAAAACAGGTCACCACATTTGAGAACTGGGATAAGCTCATGTATAATGTTCAGAACAAATATCATTATCAGTTTACCCGGAATATGCTTCACCTTAATAATGGCGATGGGACATTTACAGAAGTAGGGCGGCTGGCAGGCGTTGAAGCGACTGACTGGAGTTGGGGTGCGCTGATCTTTGATATGGATAACGATGGGTACAAGGATATTTTTGTTGCCAATGGTATTTACCAGGATATCACCGACCTTGACTACCTGAATTTTATCCAGGACGAGGAAACAAAACGGAAAATCATTACTGAAAGCGGAGTGGATTATAAAGGCTTGATTGATCCGATTCCAGTTAATCCTGTCCCGAATTATGCTTTTCGAAACAATGGGGACCTTACTTTTACGAATATGGCTGACGAGTGGGAATTGGGTGAACCTGCCCATAGCAATGGTTCAGCATATGGCGACCTGGATAACGACGGAGATCTCGACCTGGTTGTAAATAATGTAAATGCACAGGCGGGGATATTCATGAACAAGGCAACGGAAGTGCTGGCTGATCACCATTTCCTCAGAATCAAGCTACATGGCGAAGGAAATAATACGGATGCTGTAGGAACACGGGTCATAGGTGAGCTTAGTTCGGGGCCATTTTACATAGAACAGCAGCCCACAAGGGGCTTTGAGTCTTCTGTAGATCCTGTTTTACATATTGGCCTGGGGGCCGACAGTATAATTGCAGAACTCTCGGTCATCTGGCCGGATGACAGGCTTACCGTACTTAAACAGGTGAAGGCGAACCAATCAATTGAATTGTATCAGAAGGATGCCCAATCCACTTATCAGTACGTGAAAAACGATCCCGAACAAATTTTCACCAGAGATTCAGTTTCCATCCCATTTCAGCATGCGGAAAATACTTTTGTCGACTTTGATCGTGACAGGTTAACCTATCATATGCTATCAAATGAGGGCCCCGCCGCCGCGATGGCAGATGTTAACGGGGATGGACTTGAGGATATGTTTATTGGCGGAGCGAAAGATCAGGCCGGTGCTATTTTGCTGCAAACTGTTTCCGGAGCATTTAAAGTCTCTCCTCAGTTGGTATTGGAGGAAGACGCACGCAGTGAAGATGTGGATGCCGTTTTCCTTGACGTTGAGAATGACGGAGATATGGATCTGTTCGTCGTGAGTGGAGGTAATGAATTTGGTTTTGCTTCCCCGGAATTAAAAAACCGACTGTATGTGAACGATGGAAGTGGCAGTTTTTCCAAATCTCAACAGGGAGTACTGAATCAACTGAGTGATATTTCTTCTGTAGTCGTATCTGCTGATTATGACAATGATGGTGATCTGGATTTGTTTATAGGGTCACGAGCCGTTGCCTTCAAATACGGCCTGTCACCGGATTCCCGTCTCCTGGAAAATGAGGGTAACGGAATTTTTACGGATGTAACGGATCAAAAAGCCCCTGATCTCCTGGCACTCGGCATGGTGACAGATGCCGTATGGTCTGATGCTGACAATGACGGCGATCCTGATCTGATGATCGTTGGAGAATGGATGGCACCGGTGCTCCTGGTAAATGAAGGAGGTAAATTAATGAAGTCGAACGGTCAGGCACACCTGGATGAATTCAGCGGCTGGTATAATACGGTAGAAGCATATGATGTGGATGCGGATGGGGATATGGATTTTGTGCTTGGAAATCACGGCCTCAACAGCCGGTTTAAGGCAAGTGCTGACAGGCCCGTTCAGCTGTATGTGAGTGACTTTGATCGAAATGGAGCCATTGAGCACATTTATGCACAGAAGGAAGAAGATGGGTTCATATATCCGTTTACGTTGAAGCATGAGCTTGTCATGCAAATGCCTTCCCTTAAAAAAAGATACCTGAAATATGCCGATTATAATGACCAGCACATTGATGAGATATTTACATCTGATCAATTAAAGAAGGCAACTCTAAAGGAAGCTAAAGAACTTAGGTCGGCAATCCTTGTAAATAACGGAGGGTATAATTTTGAATGGCAACCGTTGCCGGCGGACGGACAAATGTCACCCCTGTATGCATTTGTCTTTACGGATGTGAATAATGATGGTCTCGATGATCTTGTCGCCGGCGGTAATCTCTATCGTGTGAAGCCTGAGGCAGGTAGGTATGATGGAAGCAGGGGCGTTGTGATGCTCAATCGGGGTGGCGGAGTTTTTGAATCCATACCAGGCAGCAAGTCGGGCTTTGCGGTTGACGGAGAGATCAGGGGACTACTGTTAACAAAGAGCAACGGCCGACGCCTGATTGTGATCCGGAATAATGATACTCCCAATGTTTTCTCCTATTAAATACATTGTATTAGCCGGAATCTTCGGTCTTCTGGCAGCTTGTGCAATGGGGAGACCGCACAGCCTGATACACTTTTTTCCCTCGTACCAAAGGAAGCGAGCGGACTTGATTTCAGCAATCCCCTAAGATCTACTGAAGAATGGAATATCATCGAGTACCTGTATTTCTACAACGGTGCCGGTGTAGCGGCAGGTGATGTGAATAATGACGGGCTGATTGACCTGTTCTTTGCATCAAATCAGGGTTCCAATAAACTTTATTTAAATGAGGGTGCACTCAGGTTTGTCGATGTTTCGGCAAAGGCGGGTGTAGAGACTGCCGACTGGAGTACCGGGGTGGTAATGGCAGATGTGAACGGAGACGGCTGGCTGGATATTTATGTTTGCCAGGTGGGGAATTATAAAGGACAACAAGGACGTAATAAGCTGTATATCAATCAACAAGATGGAACGTTTGAAGAGCGGGCCAGGGAGTATGGCCTGGATTTCTCTGGGTTATCGACCCAGGCGGCCTTCTTTGATTATGATAATGATGGTGACCTGGATATGTATTTGCTAAACCACAGCATCCATGGTGTTGATACCTATGGTCCTGCAAGTATCAGGGAAGAAGTGGATCCCGAGTCCGGTGACAGGTTATTCCGGAATATGATGAATGAGGGAAGCCTCGAATTCGTTGATGTCACGCGGGAATCTGGAATTTTCAGTAGTCAGATTGGATACGGACTTGGCGTAGCAACCATCGATTATAACCAGGATGGTTTTACCGATCTGTACATTTCAAATGATTTTCATGAGAATGATTATCTCTATGAGAATCAGGGTAATGGAACGTTTATTGAACGGGGTCAGGAAGCATTCGGACACACCAGCCGGTATTCAATGGGGAACGATGCCGGAGATATCAATAATGACGGGTTACCCGAAATTGTATCATTGGATATGCTTCCGACAGACCCTGTGATCCTGCGAAAATCTGCTGCCGAGGACAGGAATGAAGTGCGTGAGATCAAGGCGCAATATGGATATGGGCCACAATCGGTTCGTAACGGTCTTCAATATAACTGGGGCAATGGCCAGTTCAGCGACATTGCACCGTTCGCGGGAATTTTTGCGACAGACTGGAGCTGGGCACCGCTTATCGGGGACCTCGATAATGATGGATGGAATGACCTGTATATAACCAACGGCATTGCCGGCAGGCCCAATGACCTTGATTATATCCAATATTTCGCAAACACTGCAGGTAAAGGGAAGGAGCCCACCGACCAGGCGCTAATAGAAAAAATGCCACAGGTAAAAATCCCGAATTATCTGTTTAGAAATGATCAGGGGTTGGCATTTTCGGATGTGACCGTGGAATGGGGGGTAGCCTTGCCATCGTATTCCCATGGATCTGTTTTGGCCGACCTTGATAATGACGGGGATCTTGATATCGTTGTGAACAACGTAAATGCAGAGGCCTTCCTTTGGGAGAATCATTCTGAAACGTTCAATCGCCACCATTATCTTTCAATACGGATGCACTCCGATGATTATAATCAAAAGGGTGTAGGAGTACGTGTTTTACTCTACGAGGGTGGCAGGATTCAGTATCGGGAAATATCTACCGCCCGTGGTTTCATGTCGGGCAGTACGGAAACCATTCACTTCGGTCTTGGAGCCAATCCGGCCCCGGACAGCCTGGTGATTTTATGGCCGGGGTTTATCAAACAGACGATCGCACCTGTTCCGATCGATACCATCCTGACTATTGTCAAACAGGGAGATCCATATTTACCTGTGGATAATACAGGAAGAAAGGATTTGCGTGTACGCATGACAGGGTTGTCGGAGTTTATCCCGCGGGAAAATAAAAACTTTGTTGATTATCAACGGGAAAATCTCATTCCATATAACCTGTCAACGGAAGGCCCGGCGGTGGCGATTGGTGATGTAAACGGGGATGGGCTTGATGATGTATATCTTGGCGGTGCTCATGGAGAAAGGCCTACCCTATGGCTGGCGGTGCAGGGTGGATTTGAACTTCAAAGAAACACCTTATGGCTCGATCAGGTCCCGTATGAGGACGTGGATGCCCTGTTTTTTGATGCTGACAATGATGGTGATTTGGATTTTTATGTAGTAAGTGGTGGCAATCAGTATGAGGAGGGGAATTTTCTGTTGCGTGATCGTTTATTCAGGAATGATGGGACTGGAACATTTACCCGTGTTTCGGTTCCATCCGTTGCACTGAACGGATCCGTTGTGCGAAGTGCGGATTTTAACCATGATGGATTAACAGATTTATTTGTGGGCTCCCGTTCTGTACCCGGATCGTATGGTCTCGCCCCTGAGAGTATGATACTTATCAACCGGGGGAATATGAATTTCGAAATTCATGATGGATTCGAATTGAATGAAATGATTACTGATGCTCAGTGGGCAGATATGGATGGCGATGGGGATGAGGATCTTGTCGTGGCAGGTGACTGGATGCCCGTAACCATTATGGAGAATACCAATGGTAGTTTTATCAGGCACTCAATTCCGGGCACCAGCGGATGGTGGCGGAGTATTGAGATACTGGATCTTAATACCGATGGGTTGCCTGATATTTTAGCAGGCAATATGGGGTTAAACCATACGTTGAAGGCGAACCCTGATGAGCCGGTAACATTGGTGCTTGCCGACTTTGACAATAATGGTCAGAAAGACCCGGTTATTTTTCATTATAAAGGAGGGCAACAGATACCGTTTGCTACGAAGGATGAGCTTGATAAGCAATTGCCGGTGATGAAGAAGGAATTCACATCGTATGAGGCATATGCCGCGGCTCAAAATATTAAGGAAATTCTGATGGATATGGCTGGGAGCGAAGTTAAAGAGAAGGAAGTTGAAACCTTTGCCCACATGGCGTTTATAAACGCGGGCAATTTAGACTTCAGATCGGAAGTATTACCATCCATGTCGCAGTGGACCTGTATCAATGATTTTATTTTGGTTCATTCTGATTCATCCGGGCTTCAGGTACTGGCTGCAGGTAACTCAGATTCCGGCAACACCTCGCTAGGTCCGCTTGACGCAATTCCATTAATGCAACTAAATTACAGCAATGGTCAGTTTAGTTTAGTCGATGTATGGAATGAGCCGGCATATCAGGGTGTTACAAAACGAATCGTAAAACTTGGAGAAGGTAGAAATTATTACATGATCGTTCAACAAGAGAAAGCGCCGATATTCTGGAACGAATAGTATTTCAAACCCCCGTTTTTCAGCAATTTTATGTGAAAAATCGTATATTTCGGGGATAACCAATTATCAAATTTTTACCAACATATAATCAATTAATTAAAGGAAAATGAAGATGTGTAGATTGGGATTCAGCATGCTGGCTGCGGTAACGCTACTTTTTGCATGCCAGGAGAAGAAAGAAGTGACCGGGGAGGTTGTACATAAGGAATATTTGTACGGCTCCATGGAAAATTTAACGGATGTCATCGTCCATGATATTTTTTCACCCCCGGTTGCGAGCAGGATATATGCCTATCCGAGTATAGCGGCCTATGAAATTATGGCGCAATCCGATCCGATGTACCGCCCTTTGGCAGGTCAACTGAAAGGGTTGACGCCGATTCCGGAGCCTACTGAAAAGATCATTCCTGAACTTGCTGCGCTAGAGGCCTTTAACAAGGTCGGACAGAACCTGATATTTTCAGAGGATCGCGTAGTTGCGTATCGCGACAGTATATATCAGTTGATCAAAAACGACGGGCTTTCAGGCGAGTTGTTTGATAATTCAATTGCTTTTGGTGATGCTGTAGCTGCCCATATCATGCTATGGTCAAGTGAAGATAATTATAAGCAGTCGCGGACATTTATGAAACACACCATTTCAAACCGTGAGGGAACCTGGCAACCAACGCCTCCGGCGTATATGGAAGCCATTGAACCGCACTGGAATTCAATACGTCCGTTTGCCATTGACTCTGCGGATCAGTTCACGCCGGAACGACCAACGGAATTTTCGATTGATAAGGATAGTGAGTTTTATAAAGAAACGATGCATGTATATGAAACGGTTAATAACCTCGATGCCGAGCAGTCTGAGATCGCCAGTTTCTGGGATTGTAATCCTTATGTGATGAATGTACGTGGTCACGTGATGTTTGCCACCAAGAAGATCACTCCGGGAGGACATTGGATGGGTATCGCCAAGATCGCTACAGAAACAGCGAATGCCGATTTCGCAAAGGCTACAATGACCTATGCACTCACATCCATAGCCCTTGCAGATGGATTTATCAGCTGCTGGGATGAGAAATACAGAAGCAACCTTATCCGGCCTGAGACTGTGATCAACAGGTACATTGACGAAGAATGGGTACCATTGTTGCAGACTCCGCCTTTCCCGGAATATACCAGCGGACATAGTGTGATCTCCGGTGCGGCAGGAGAGGCGCTCACCTCCATTTATGGCGACAATTTTCATTTCGTTGATGATACCGAAGCCAAATATGGTCTGACAGTCCGTGAGTTTGATTCATTCCGTGATGCATCAAGTGAAGCGGCGATCAGCAGGCTTTATGGAGGTATCCATTATATGCCCGCTATCGAAAATGGTATTAAACAGGGCAGGGCATTGGGAAATTATATTGTGGACAAATTAAGCTTCTACACGGATACCGAGTAAAAGGATCTTTTGCCTATATTAAAGTATATGAAGATATATAAATTCGCTGGACTGTTTTTGCTTGGATTATTGGGTTGTTCCTCTCCTGAAGAAGATAAAAAAGAAGTTACCTGGAGCGAATTTTATAAATCGGATCTTTTTATTCAGGTACAAACGGAAGCCATATTTCCGGATTCAAAGACTTTTACTGATTGTACCGCCAAAAGGCCTCTTTCCGAGATCCTGGTTGACTACAATATCAGTAAAGAGGAGTTGAATTTTGATTTGAAAGAGTTCGTGAAGGAAAATTTCGAAGTTCCTGGCGATGTTCTCTCGACCTTCGAATCGGATACGTCGCGTTCCATGAAAGATCACATTAATCTTCTTTGGGACCATCTTACACGACAGCCGGATGAAGTTTCTTCATACTCTTCTTTAATACCGCTGCCTGATTCCTATGTTGTTCCTGGCGGAAGGTTCAGGGAAATATATTACTGGGATAGTTTTTTTACAATGGAAGGCCTGATGGTTGCCGGTCGTCGCGATCTGGCAGAAAACATGGTTCGGAATTTCGCCTATCTTATTGATACTATTGGATTTATTCCGAACGGGAACAGGGCATACTATCTGGGGAGGTCTCAGCCGCCATTTTTCTCAGCCATGGTGGAGCTGCTGGCCAGCAAGGACAGGGATCTGTATACCTCTTTTCTCCCTCAAATGCAAAAGGAGTATGACTTCTGGATGTCCGGCAGTGAAGAGTTGTCCGCGTCTAAAGTATCCCATAAAAGGGTTGTGCGCATGCCTGATGGTACCATCTTAAACCGCTATTGGGATGATTATCCGCTTCCCAGACCCGAGTCTTTTAAAGAAGATGTAATTGTCGCAAAGGAAATCCTTTCAACCGGCAATGAAGCATCCGGTACTGAGGAAAAATTCAGACATCTCCGAGCGGGTGCGGAAAGTGGCTGGGATTTTAGCTCGCGATGGTTTGCTGATCAAAATTCAATTGCCACAATACATACAACCGACATCATTCCAGTTGACCTGAATTCGTTGATGTACTTCATGGAAATGAAACTTGCCCAGGGGTATGACTGGATGGGCAACCAGGAATTAGCCATGTTCTACCTGGAAAAGGCCTCCGACAGAAGGGATGCTATCAATACATACCTGTGGGATAATGAAGCCGGTTTTTATATTGATTATGATTTTATGAATGATCGTCCGACTGGCGTTCTTTCCCTGGCAGCCTCATTTCCTCTTTATTTCAAGGTAGCGGATAAGGCCAGGGCCAAGAAAGTTACCGAACGACTGGAGAAGGAGTTTCTACAAGATGGTGGTTTTGTTACTACGCTGAATAAAACCGGACAGCAGTGGGACTGGCCAAACGGCTGGGCTCCATTACAGTGGATCACTGTGAATGGATTATATAACTATGAATACAATGATCTTGGGAATGAAGGTGCGCGAAGATGGCTCTCGCGTAATAGGGAAGTATTCAAGGCAACCGGTAAAATGATGGAGAAATATAATGTTGTGGATATAAGCCTGCTCGCAGGTGGTGGAGAATACGCCCTTCAGGATGGATTTGGCTGGACGAACGGCGTGGCGCTTGCAATGATGAAAATATTTGAAGAAAAAGAAATGGTGGATAATATGAGGGGAGAAGAATGATGAATATGAACTAAAACCCTGCTATATGGAAAGTATTGGTCTGAGTGGAATTGACCTGGTAATAATAATAGTTTACCTGGTTGGTATTGTTTGGTACGGTATCAAAAAGGGAAAAAAGGAAAGTTCCGAAGATTATTTCCTGGCCGGCAGAAACATGGTTTGGCCCATTGTCGGAATTTCACTTTTCGCTGCCAATATTGGAAGTAATACACTTATTGGTCTTGCTTCAGATGCTTTTCAGACAAATGTGGCGGTGTACAATTATGAATGGATGGCTGCCGTTGTCCTTGTCTTCTTTTCGATTTTCTTCCTTCCATTTTACCTGCGCTCAAAGGTCTACACCATGCCTGAATTCCTGGAACGCAGGTACGATTCCCGTTCGAGATACCTCTTTTCAACCATAACAATCATCGGGAACGTGATCATTGATACCGCATCGGGATTATATGCCGGTAATCTGATCTTAAAGATCATTTTTCCGGAAGTTGAGTCATGGATAATAATATCATTCCTGGCCTTTGCCGCCGCTGCATATACTATTCCGGGCGGACTTTCTTCTGTGGTCCATACCGAAGTAATACAGGCCATTCTGCTCATATTCGGATCAATGTTACTTACCTATTTTTGTTTTGTTGAAGTAGGTGGATGGCAGGGAATGATCGATGGCGTAAACGCTTTGGCACCGGAGGGTAAGAATGCCGAAGAGGTATTGAGCCTTGTTAAGCCTGCTTCAGATCCCGATCTTCCCTGGACTGGGCTGCTTCTCGGTGTTCCGCTGCTGGGATTTTATTTCTGGGCAAACAACCAATTCATGGTACAGCGGGTGCTCTCGGCGAAAAACCTGGATCATGGCAGGTGGGGCGCACTATTTGCAGGTCTTTTGAAATTGCCGGTGCTCTTTATTATGGTAATTCCCGGTGTTATGGCCATTGTTTTGTTTCATGACCTGGATGTGAGCTTTCTGAATTATCAAATTGATAATGCCGCCGGTATGCCGGTTATCTGCGAGAATCTTGAAGACTGTCCGAATATGACCTACCCAGTGCTCATTTATAAATTATTACCGACAGGGATTCTTGGATTGGTAATCGCCGGTTTGCTGGCTGCAATGTCGTCGAGTATTTCGGCAACCCTGAATTCAGCATCTACACTCATTACGATGGATTTTGTGACTAAAATTAATCCATCCATGAGCAGTAAGGCATTGGTTCGTGCCGGACAGATTGCAACCGTTGTCCTGGTAATTCTGGCTGCTGCCTGGGCACCCATGATTGAAACCGTGGCATCTTCACTTTGGGAATATCTGCAACTTGTACTTACCTATATTGCCCCGCCTATCGTTGCCACCTTTGTGATGGGACTGTTCTATAAACGGGCAAATGCCAATGGTGCATTTTATAGTTTATTACTTTCCTATGGGCTCGCCATTATCATCATCTTAATGAAGTCAAATGGAATTGCACCAGAAATTACTGGCATCCACTTCCTGCTTCAGGTTCCCCTGCTGTTTGCAATTTGTGCCATTCTGAATTTTATTATCAGTAATGCCGGTGCACCACCGCCTGCTGAAAAGGTGGATGAAATGACGTGGAATCGCAGGATTTTCACAGCGGAAACTAAAGAGTTGAAAGGAACACCCTGGTATATGAACTACAGGGTACTGTCAGTGTTATTACTAATACTGACGGCCTTCATTGTGATCTGGTTCTGGTAAATTTTCTAAAAGACAGAAAAACATGAAATCAGCAAAGTATATCGTTGCGCTCGATCAGGGCACAACCAGTTCTCGTGCCGTCCTTTTTGACCATACGGCAAATGTAGTTGCTATTGAGCAACAGGAATTCGAACAAATTTTTCCAAAAGCCGGCTGGGTGGAACATGATGGCATGGAGATATGGAAAACCCAATTAAAGGTCTTTGAAGACCTGGTAGCCCATCATGTGGAAAATGTTTCAGACATTGCTGCCATCGGTATTACAAACCAGCGGGAAACAACGCTCATATGGGATCGGAAAACGGGTGAACCAATTCATAATGCATTGGTTTGGCAGGATTCAAGGACATCGGATTATTGTGAGAAACTGAAAAAACGGGGACTTGAGACGAAAATCCGTGATGCAACGGGCCTTGTAATTGATGCCTATTTCTCAGCTACCAAGATCATGTGGCTCCTAGATCATGTGGAAGGAGCACGGGAAAGAGCTGAAAATGGTGAGCTCATGTTTGGGACAATAGACAGCTGGCTCGTGTATAACCTCAGCGGCAGAAAGGAACATGTAACCGATATTACGAATGCCAGCCGGACGATGTTCTTCAATATTCAGAATCTCTCATGGGATGAATCCATTTTAAAGGCAATGAATATACCTATGGCATTGCTTCCGGATGTTAAACACAGTGCGGCTCATTTTGGTGATTTTGAATACAAAGGCCATACAATTCCCATACACGGAATTGCCGGGGATCAACAGGCTGCGTTATTCGGACAGCAATGTTTCGAGGCTGGGATGGCCAAAAATACCTATGGAACTGGTTGTTTCATGCTGATGAACATCGGTCCTGAGATGGAGATCTCTAAAAACGGTCTGATTACTACCGTAGGCATTGCCCTGGAAGATAAGATTAGTTATGCCCTGGAAGGCAGCGTATTTATCGCCGGTGCAGCCATGCAATGGTTGCGGGATGGTCTGAAGATCATTAAGAAAGCCTCGGATAGTGAAGCACTGGCAGAAGAAGTGAAAGATGCACATGATGTTGTAATGGTTCCTGCATTTGTGGGATTGGGTGCGCCATACTGGGATATGTATGCCAGGGGGGCTGTATTTGGTCTTACCAGGGATACAAATTATAAGCACCTGGTCAAGGCAACACTGGAGTCACTCGCCTATCAAACCCGGGATATCATCATTGCCATGCAGAAGGATGCAGGATATGAGCTAAAATCATTAAAAGTTGATGGTGGGGCCGTTGCGAACAATTACCTCATGCAGTTTCAGGCAGATATTTTGCAGGCCAATGTGGAGCGTCCGGCCGTGATCGAATCCACAGCACAGGGCGCGGCCTACCTGGCAGGAATTGGTTGTGGGACCTGGACGGTAAAAGAAATATCGAAATATCGGGAGCTTGATGCTGTGTTCGAACCTGAAATGTCCAAAGCACAGGCAGATAAACTTTATAAACAATGGCAAAAGGCGGTCAAAAGAACAATGAACTGGATAGAAGATGACTGATATTGAATTAGCCAAACTTGACAGGAATAAGATCATTCAAAACCTGAAAACAAGTGATTATGATGTTCTTGTGATCGGGGGAGGAATCACAGGGGCTGGAATTGCGCTTGACGCAGCCAGCAGGGGTTTCTCGGTTGCGCTTGTCGAAATGAATGACTTTGCATCGGGTACCAGCAGCAGATCAACCAAACTGATTCATGGCGGTTTGCGGTACCTGAAGCAATTTGAGATTGCCCTGGTTCGTGAAGTCGGGCGTGAAAGAGCAATCGTACACAAACTCGCGCCCCACCTGGTGCGATCGGAGAAAATGTTGCTGCCACTTATTAAGGGGGGCACATTCGGGAAGTTCGCAACCTCACTGGGTTTGATGGTATATGATGTGCTGGCGGGTGTGGAAAGTGCCGATCAGCGTAAAATGCTGACAAAGGAAGAGACCCTGGAAAAAGAGCCATTGCTCGACCCGGAAGTTCTTGAGGGCTCCGGAATTTACGCCGAATACAGAACCGATGATGCGCGCCTGACCGTTGAAGTAATCAAAACAGCCTGCGCCTTCGGTGCAGATTGTATCAATTACGTGCAGGTGCTTGATTTTACCTATGATGAAGGTACCATTAACGGTGCAAATGTGCGGGATATGGCCACGGGTAACCTCTTTGATATCAGCGCGCGCTATGTAATCAGTGCGGCCGGTCCATGGGTTGATGAATTGCGGGATAAGGATGATTCCCTCGAAGGAAAACGGCTTCACCTCACAAAAGGGGTTCATATCGTGATTCCCCATCACTTGCTTCCGGTGCACCAGGCGGTATATTTTGATGTTCCGGATGGTCGGATGATCTTCGCTATTCCACGGGGCAGGGTGACTTATGTTGGAACAACAGATACCGATTATTCAGGTGATAAAAACCATGTGATTACTAATATTGAAGATGTTGATTACCTGCTGCAGGCAGTGAACAATACTTTTCCGTCTGTCCATTTGACTTTAGCTGATGTTGTAAGTAGTTGGGCGGGTTTGCGGCCCCTTATCCATGAGGATGGTAAGTCTGCTTCTGAATTGTCACGGAAAGATGAGATTTTTGAGTCAGAAAGTGGTTTGCTGTCAATGGCAGGAGGAAAGTTGACCGGATATAGGAAAATGGGCGAACGTATCGTTAATATCCTTACGAAAAAATTTGAGGAGGAACATGAAGATGCGGAGCTGGCAGATGTTCAAACTGATCATATACCGCTTGGAGGGGCGGCTTTCCGCAGTCCTGAAGATGTTAATCATTATCAGCAGGAATTGGCACTTGCCCTGGAGCCTTACGGATTAACCGACTATGACGCCTGGTACCTCACCAGTAATTATGGAAAACAGTCGGATTCCATTCTGCAGATTTTGAAAGATATGGGTAAAAAAGGCGGCGAAGGTTTGCTCGTGGCAGAAGCAAAGTACTGCATGGCCTATGAACTTACAAGAACACTTTCCGACTTCTTTATCCGAAGGACCGGAAGACTTTATTTTGATATTAATAGCGTGCGGGAGGGTTATCAAATAATAGCCGATGTAATGGCAGATACATTAAATTGGGATGATTCAAGGAAAAATGAAGAAATTCAGGAAATTCTAAGAAATATCGACGAAGTATCTAATTTTAGCTGATGTTCAACCCACTCGCACTTCAATTATTACGACGTTTTTTACGCCGGTTGCGTAAAGCAGGTCGTTCCTCTGAGGAATTTGAATTCAGGCTTTCCCTGCTGTTTCAGGACCTCAATGAGGTGTTCATGCATATTTATGGTGAACATCCCGATGCTGAGAATAAGTTCTACCAGATAGTTCTGGCAATGGCAGACAGGTATAACGAACGCTCTGCAGCACTTAAAAAAATCGATGACAAGCGGGAAAGAAATCCCGATTGGTATTTGCATTCCGATATCTGCGGAATGATGCTTTATATTGATCGGTTTGCCGGGAATATCAGGGGGGTTGAGGAAAAGCTGGATTATTTTGATGAGTTGCCGGTGAACCTGCTTCACCTGATGCCTTTTCTCACGTCACCAAAAACCAAGAATGACGGCGGGTATGCGGTAAGCGATTATAAAACCGTAGATCAGAGGTTTGGTTCCAATAAGGATATCAAACATCTCGCATCAATGATGCATAAAAGAAATATGTACCTGATGGCAGATCTGGTGGTGAACCATACCTCCGATGAACATGAATGGGCCATGAAGGCAAAGGCCGGTGACAGGAAATACCGGAACTATTATTACACTTTTGAGGATCGTACAGTTCCGGAACTTTTTGAACAGAATTTACCCGAGGTATTCCCTGAAAATGCACCTGGGAACTTTACCTGGTCTGAAGATATGAAACGCTGGGTTATGACTGTTTTCAATTCCTATCAATGGGATCTGAATTACACCAATCCAGATGTGTTCAGGGAAATGCTGGACATCCTTCTCTACCAGGCGAACTGGGGTGTGGATATATTCAGGCTGGATGCGGTTGCATTTTTGTGGAAACAGATGGGAACGAATTCGCAAAATCTTCCGATGGCGCATGCCATCCTAAAATTATTTAAAATATGTACCCAGATCGTAGCACCGGGAGTTGCTTTCCTGGCGGAAGCTATTGTTGCACCCCAGGAGATCATGAAATACTTTGGTGAAAGTGATGTCTGGAGTAACGAATGTGATATGGCATACAATGCCAGCCTGATGGCGCTTCTTTGGGATGCTGTGGCGACCCGGAGTAATAAGGTGTTATACCATGCTGTACGTGATATTCCGCCAAAGCCTGAAGGAACCACCTGGATCAATTACCTGCGTTGTCATGATGATATCGGTCTTGGCTACGACAACCGTCACATAGAGTTGTCGGGGTTTTCACCCATGCCACACAGGGAATTCATGGTAAACTTTTACACAGGAAAGTTTGAAGGTACATTCGCCCGGGGATTACCGTTTATGGTTAATCCGAAGACGAATGATGCAAGGATTTCAGGGAGCCTCGCTTCCCTTGCCGGGTTGGAGGCAGCGAATGAGTTGAACGACACAGAACTTTCTGATCTCGCCATTCGAAGGATTTTGATGATGCATGGTGTAATAATGAGCTGGGGCGGAATTCCAATGCTGTACTATGGAGATGAGCTGGCCACAGTCAACGACTACTCATTCCTCAGGGAGCCTGATAAAATGGATGACAACCGCTGGGTGCACAGGCCAATTATTCAATGGGATCGTGCTGAAAAGCGCCATGATCCACTTTCCGATGAGGGCAGGGTATTTCACGGGATTCAGCATCAGATCCGTGTGAGGTCCAAGGAAAAAATGCTGGCTGATCATGGAAACCATGAAATGGTAGAAACTTCAAACGAACACGTACTGTCGTTTTCGAGAAAAGGAAAGGAAGATTATAAACTGCTGGTACTTGCAAATCTTTCGGAACATGATCAAATTGTGAATACCGGCATACTTCACTATCTACGGATGGATTTGCACGGATTGATCGATTGCCTCACCGGGCAGCCGCCTGCCATCAATGAACAGGGGTTCATTTTAAAGCCATATGACATCCTCTGGTTAAAAAAGAGTGTTTAAATTAATTTACATGAGCCATGACAAGGAAATCTCACCTTTGGGGAATTGATCTTGGAGGAACAAAAATTGAAGGCGTTGTTCTGGAGAGGACAAATTTAACGGAACCTTTATGCCGCATCCGTATTGATACAGAAGCTGATCAAGGGTATGAGCATGTGGTAAGCCGCATTCTGCACTTGCTTGAAAAAATGAAGAGTGAGACAGGCCTGGAGCCTGAACGCGTTGGTATCGGAACCCCCGGAACAACCGACCCTCAAACTCAATTGTTAAAAAACAGCAATTCAATTCATTTGAATGGTAAACCGTTATGGCGGGATCTTGAAAGACGGGGAAATATAGAGTTTGATATGGCAAATGATGCAAATTGCTTTGCACTGGCTGAAGCAAAGCTCGGAGCAGCAAGGGAAATCAATAATGAAGCAGAGGTTGTTTTCGGTGTGATCATGGGTACCGGTGTTGGTGGAGGGGTTGTCGTAAATGGTAAAGTAATCAGTGGTTTTCAGGGTATCGCCGGAGAATGGGGACATAATTTCCTGGATGATTCGGGAGGTGCGTGTTATTGCGGAAATGTCGGATGCGTCGAGAAAATTATTTCAGGGCCTGCCCTGGAAAAATATTATGAATCCATTTCAGGTGAAAGGAAGAAGCTCAGGGATATCGTTGCGAACAGAAATGAAGATCCAGATGCTGAAAAAACGATTGACCGCCTGGTATATTTTTTCGGAAAGGGAATAGCATCGGTTATCAATGTCCTGGATCCCGAGGTAATTGTGATCGGGGGCGGCGTTGGTAATATTAGTGATATTTATGACAGGGGTGTGGAATCGGCGGCCAGGTTTACTTTTAACAACCGGCTGGAAACCAAAATTGTGCGCCCCAAACTCGGGGATAGTGCCGGAGTTTTTGGAGCAGCACTGCTCACCTGGTGATCATTCTGTTTCCCATGTAACTTATGTAACATTCCCAGTTAGGCGCCGGGTGTAGATTTGTCACATGAAGAATCGATCACTCCGGATGTTAAACACTTTTTTGCTATCCGCTTTGTTGCTTTTTTTGGCGGGCCCGTTATTTTCTCAGGAAGAATCCCTGGAGACAAAACGGAGGCCGCTACGTTTAACCGCATCCATCGGTCATACCTATCTTCCTAAAGATACCCGTGTGGGAAAAGATGTTGCTATTCTGCCGTCCTTCGGTTTAGATATCGAGTACTGGTTCAGTAATCGATTTGCCATTGGGTTACACAACGACCTGGAGCTTTTGCATTTCCAGGTTGTGGAAGAAAATGACATCATTATCGAACGTGATTACCCGGTGCTCATCACGTTTGATGTAATTATTAATGTTTATAAGGGGCTTACGGTATATTTCGGTCCAGGTGCGGAACTGGAATCCCATGAAAACTTTTTTGTAACCAGGTTTGGCGTGGAATATGAAATTGAGATTGGGAATAATTGGGATCTGCACCCGGTATTTTTTCATGATGTGCGCCGTAATGCCTACGACACCTTTTCATTCGGATTGGGTGTAGGTAAACGCTTTTAGAGTCCTAACCCAAACCGAAGTGTAAAAGGTATTTCCCGTACATCCACTTTTGGTATCTCAACCATTAATTGAATATTGTCGAAGCCTGATACTTCAACCTGTTGTACAGCAATTTGTTCCTGAGGCGTTCGTGAAGCGCTTTCAGAGATCCCCAATACCGGTAAATTCGATTCATACCTGAAAATATGTGTGGTTAAAGGGCCTGACGTCTGCGATCTGAGAAATGTAAAGGTGATATTCCGGTCACGTACCGAAATGGTCACAGGCTCATCCTTTTTTAAATTAACATTTTTTGCCAATACTTCTTCCGTGGCATTTGCGTCTATATACAATCCAACCTGGCCCTCCAGATAAAGCGTTTGAGCACCATTGGTAGGTTTGGCGAGTGACTTGATATCAATAGCGATGGAGTGATGATCCCGGCCCAAAGAAATCGAGTTGTAGTCGAAACCATTCTTTACGAAATCAAGTTGTCCGCCTTGCTGCGATTCCTGCTGGATATAATCTTCAAAATAATTTTCGATCGTCTCACCTTTGCGAAGCAAATTCGCTTTTTTGTCATCGGAAAAATCAAGTAGACGCGTATAATCCGGGGCAATGCCCAAAATTGACGCATTGTCAATTTGAATATACATCCCTACTCGTGTTCCCCCATTCAGCTGGGCAAGTGTGTCGGTCGGGTTGATGGGTGATGTGATCTGAAGTTTGTCGATGGCTACGCACGGACTGCAATCCTGTGCGTTGATCACCGAAGAGACAAACATCAGTACCGGAAGGGTAAGAATTAAACGTTTCATAAGGCACAACAATATATAGACAAACTATGCATTAGCCATCAATTTAATCCCGATAACGGATTTTAAAAAACAAAATTGATAAAGCCAATATCAATGTAAGTATATTCGAAATAATTATTGATATACTCTCAATCATGATGCCATAAATGAGCCAAAGCGATACGCCGGTACAAAACATCAAAAACATATTAAGGCTAATATCCTTTGCAGACCGTGTTTTCCAGGTTTTATACACCTGCGGAACAAAAGCAACGGTAGTTAGAAAGCCTGCGGTAAGACCAAGTATTTCAATTTCCATGATAAGGATGCAAGTTAGGGATATTTTCAGCAAAAAGTCAGCTTAAAATGGTTAGAAAACTGTTACGCTATTTACGCTCAGGTAAGTACAGAAGTGTTGGACTCACATTTTTGCTGATGAGTATATTTTTTGCTTTCTGGGTTACGAGGTTACCGGACGTTCGTGATAAATTGGGTCTTTCCGAGGCTCAGATCGGACTGGCGCTATTTTTCATCCCTTCGGGCGCACTGGTCGCGATGCTGATGAGTCACACCATCAACAGGAGATTTGGAGAGGGAAGGGTAATGACCCTGAGTCTATTCCTTCTTTCGGTATCATCGGTATTCCCGTTGCTTGCATCTACCTATGTTTCATTGTGTATCAGTCTGTTGTTTTTTGGATTTACCATGGGATTTACCGACATATCCATGAATTCTGTTGTGAGCATATTTGAGAAGCGCGACGGGGTGAAAATTATGGCTATGACCCATGGATTCTTTAGTCTGGGTGGTATTATTGGTGCGTCACTTGGAAGCCTGATTGCCGGGCTCGGCATTGGGATGGGTACCCAGATGCTAACAACGGCTGTTATTGTGATTATAATCGATTTTGTTTTTATCAGGCCAGAGGTTATGCATGAAAAGGATGACCACTCCAACGGGAATGAACCAATATTTGCTATTCCCAAAGGGCCATTACTTCCCCTGGCGATTATTGGGTTCTGTATCATGATGGCGGAGGGGTCGGTTGCCGATTGGAGTGCCATTTTCCTGGATGATGTTATCAATGCCCCATCTCATTTACTTGGCTTGGGTTATGCGGCATTTTCATTTACCATGACAATCGGGCGGTTTTACGGGGACGAGCTATCCGCTAATTTCGGTCAGCAAAAAGTACTGATGCTGGGATGTGTAATTGCGCTTGCAGGTTTCCTCCTGACACTCACTGGCGGATTTGCTGTGGCACTTACCGGTTTTGCATTAATTGGAGCCGGATTTTCTTCCGTTGTTCCCGTTTTATTCAGTATTTCCGGCTCTACTCCGGGTGTTTCCTCATCTTATGGAATTGCTTCGGTAGGCAGCGCCGGATATGCCGGATTTCTACTCGGTCCGGTTGCGATTGGATTTGTAGCAGAATACCAGGACCTCACCAGGAGCTTTATACTCCTGATGTGTCTTACCGCAATTGCATTGATCCTGGCAAGATTTGGTTTTCCAGGCAAGAAATAAGCTACTCTGCTTTTCTCCTCTTCATATAAATAAGAAGTCCGATGAAGGCCACAATAAGGATAGCCGGAAGCACGGTCATGTACCGCAGCGTCATTTGAGGACCTGCGGTATCAATGGATTCTCCCATAATAGGTAATACCAGTGATGTCGCAACCATTCCGGCTCCACCCATGATCGCCAATCCGAGTGCTCCGGAGTTTGGCACATATTCAGCCACAAAACCCAGCATGGTAGGCCAGAAGTAACAAACACCAATCGCGAAAATAATCGCGGATGACATGGTCATGAAGGCGCCTTCAGATACACTCAGGGCATACAAACCGAGAAATGAAATTATAGCGGATCCAAGCAAAACTCCCGTCGGATTAAGACGGTGTACCAGCGGGCCGGCGTAAAATCGTCCCACCGCCATCAGGCCGGTTATTACCACCAGAATAATCATCGGGTTAACCCCGCTTCTTTCCAGAAGGGCATTGATCCATTGATTCGTACCCAACTCAGTAGATGCGGTAAGGAACATACAAAATACCATGAAGGGGAGAAGAAGGCTCATTTTATTGATTCCTTTACCTTCAATAAATACCAGAACAACGATAACTCCCAGGGCTATAAGGGTATTGTTGGAGGAAAGATCGACATTGATCCAGCCGGCCGCAATAAGGATCATCAGTAAAACGGTAGCGATAATCGTATATGGAGCAGAGATATTACGCAACATCTCTTTATAGCTTACGCCCGACATAACACGTTCAGTTTCCGGTATTCTCTGATTGAAAAACAAAAATCCGTACAGAGCCAACGGAATGAAGAGCAATCCGGTGAGCAGTTGCCAGCTCAGATCCAGGTTGTCCATGAGTATCCATGCCAGCAATCCTCCGATAACGATTCCCCCCGGAAACCACACATGGAACCTGTTGAGCATTCGTGTCTTTTGATCCGGAAACAAGGTTGCCACCAGAGGGTTGCATGCAGCTTCGACGCTACCATTTCCGAGACCTATGAAAACGTTGGCAAGGAATAACATGGTATAATCCCGTGCGAGGATAAGGGTAACAAGCCCGATCAAATGCATCGCAAATGCGAACCAGATGACAGTTCTTGTCTTTACCAGGTCGATAATTAACCCTCCGGCAAACATTGCCAATGTAAATCCCCAGAATGCCGGCCCGAAAGCACGACCGATCTCTTCTTTTGTGAGACCATAATCGGCTCCAAAAACAAATTCAATTTTGGCGCGGAGAGCAAATGTGAGTGATGTGACCACGAGAGCCAGGCAGCTGGCGATGAACAGCCGGTTCCTGTTTTCTTTCAATTCCATGTTCATAGGTTCAAGAGAAAATTGTTGGTTAAAATTTTTGCACAATATGATTTAAAAAACCCAAATGAACAACATTACATCAATCGAAAACGATTGCGGAATAAAAATATGGCAGCTTTCACTATTTTCTTCTTAATTTAAATGATCAACCAATATTGATAAATATTCATGAATAGAAAGATCAGAATGGGAATGGTAGGGGGCAGTAAAGATGCCTTTATTGGCGCCATTCATCGTATGGCTGCAAACCTTGACGGGCAAATAGAACTGGTCTGTGGGGCCTTTAGCAGCAATCCGCAAAAATCGATGGATACAGGTAAAAGTCTCTTCCTGCCTGAAAATCGAATTTATGAGAATTTTGAAGAAATGATCCTCAGTGAAAAGGATCTCCCGGAAGGGGAACGCATGGATTTCGTATCCATTGTAACACCTAATCATGTGCATTTTGAACCTGCAGCCCTTGCATTGAAGCATGGATTCCATGTGATGATTGATAAACCGCTGGCATTGTCGCTTGAAGAAGCCAAATCTCTTCAAATCCTCGTGAATGAAACCGGATTGCTTCTTGGGCTTACACATACCTATACCGGTTATCCGATGATCAAGCATGCACGCTACATGATTAATCAGGGTGAGCTGGGCGACATTCGGAAGGTTTATGTTGAATATCCCCAGGGATGGCTTTCTCGCCGTAAGGAGGAAACAGGACACAAAGGAGCTTCATGGAGGACGGATCCGGCCAAAAGCGGTATTAGCGGATGCATGGGTGATATCGGGACACATGCGGAGAATATGGTGGAGTTTGTAACCGGTCTTCGCATTGAGCGACTGTGTGCTCAGTTGAATATCGTAGTTGAAGGACGCCCAATAGATGATGATGGGGCAGTGCTGATGGAATTTGACAATGGCGCGACCGGTGTGCTGATGGCTTCGCAAATTGCTGCGGGGGAAGAAAATGATTTAAAGATCAGGGCATATGGTGATAAAGGAGGAGTGGAATGGAGTCATAGCGATCCTAATTCGCTTTGGCTGAAATGGCTTGACAGGCCTGCTGAATTATTGCGGGCCGGGGCGGATCGTGAACTTTCACCTGTTGCCCAGAAGAATATCAGAACTCCCGCGGGACATCCTGAAGGATATATCGAGGCATTTGCCAATCTTTATAAAAACTTTGCCCATCAGCTAAGGGCACGAATGACGGATACAAAACCAGACCCGGACCTGCTGGACGTGCCCAATGTTGCCGACGGCGTTCGTGGAATGGCATTTATTGAAAAAGTAGTGGAATCCTCACGCGCAGGCGGCATCTGGATTCCTTTTAACGATTAAACACTTAAACCAAAATGAAAACAATCAAAGGACCAGGGATCTTCCTAGCTCAGTTTATGGGTGATGAGGCTCCTTTCAACAACTTTAAAAATATTTGTGAATGGGCAGCAGGCCTTGGATACAAGGGCGTGCAGATACCCACATGGGATGCACGCTGCATCGATCTTGAGCGCGCGGCCAATGATACCGATTACGTTCAGGAAATGCAGGAAATAGCCCGGAATGCCGGGGTAGTAATTGCAGAATTCTCAACCCATCTCCAGGGGCAGCTCGTCGCGGTAAATCCTGCTTATGATGATATGTTCGATGGATTTGCCCCGCCTGAAGTTCGAAATAACCCTGCTGCGCGAACCGAATGGGCGGTAAATCAATTGAAACTGGCTGCCAAAGCAAGTCGTAATTTCGGTATATCCGTTCATGCGACATTTTCGGGAGCTTTATTGTGGCATACCATGTATCCATGGCCTCAGCGACCCGCCGGACTGGTAGAGGCTGGCTTTAAGGAGCTGGCACGCCGATGGACCCCTATACTCAACTATTTTGATGAGCAGGGTGTGGATGTCTGTTACGAGATTCACCCGGGCGAAGACCTGCACGATGGTGTAACGTATGAACGATTTCTGGAAGCTACCGGGAATCATGCGAGGTGCAACCTGTTGTACGATCCCAGCCATTTTGTATTGCAGCAGCTTGACTACCTGCAATATATCGACTTCTATCACGAGCGGATCAGAATGTTCCATGTAAAAGATGCCGAATTCAATCCTTCGGGAAAAAGCGGCGTATACGGCGGATACCAGGGATGGGTTGACAGACCGGGCAGATTCAGATCCCTTGGCGACGGCCAGGTGGATTTCTCTGGAATATTTACAAAATTGTCCCAGTATGGTTTCGATGGCTGGGCGATCATGGAATGGGAATGTGCTATTAAAAGTGCAGAGCAGGGGGCAAGAGAAGGAGCTCCATTCATTGCCAGCCATATCATTGAGGTAACGGAAAAGGCTTTTGATGATTTTGCCGGTACAGGCGCAGATGATGAGTTTAACAAGAAAATTCTGGGACTTAAGTAAATGAAAAAGATAACTTATTTTGTATCAGGCCTGGTGGCCATGACATTGTTTTGGGGATGCGGCAAGTCGGCCGAATCAAACGAAGAAGCAGAAATAGTAGAGGAGGTGGTAGAAATGCCCGCGGATAATACACTTACAGAAGATGAAATCGCAGCAGGATGGAAATTGCTTTTTGATGGCGTTTCTACCAATGGCTGGAGAAATTTCAATAGTGACAGTATTGGTGCAGCATGGCAGGTGGAAGATGGAACCCTGTACCTGGAAACAGCAGAGAAAGAAGGCTGGCAGGTTAAACACGGTGGTGACATCATTACGGAAGATGTTTATGAGAATTATGAACTTTCACTTGAGTGGAAAATAGATTCGGGAGCCAACAGCGGCATCATCTATCATGTTCAGGAGTCTCCTGACTACAATTATGTATGGCAGACAGGCCCTGAAATGCAGATTCTCGATGATGACCGTCATCCGGATGGCAAAATTGACAAACACCGCGTTGGCGACCTGTATGATCTTATTGAGGGCACCAATAAGGTAGTGAATCCCCCGGGTGAATGGAACAGCGTACGAATCGTTTCAGACCATGGAAAAATTGAACAATGGATGAATGGGGTGAAAATTGTTTCTGCAGACATGACCACTCCTGAATGGACTGAACTCGTTGCCGGAAGCAAATTCGCTGAAATGCCCGGGTTTGGCAAATTCACCAAAGGTCATATCTCCCTGCAGGACCATGGAAATCCGGTTTGGTTTAAAAACATTAAAATCAGGGTTTTCTAAATGTTAAAAATATCCAGGTGTGTTGTTCTGCTTGCATTGGCTGCCCTTATTTTGGCAGGGTGCAAGGAGAACCCCACCGCTACTTCCACAGATTCTATTCTGGTGTTTTCCAAAACAGCAGGGTATCGGCATGAATCCATTGAACATGGAGCTGAAGTTTTAAAGCTTATTGCGGCCGAACTTGGATCAGATGTTGTGCATTCAGAAGACGCCGCTGTTTTTACGGATGATTCTCTTCGGCATTTCAGTCTCGTGATCTTTCTGAATACTACAGGTGATGTCCTTGATTATCGCCAGCAGAATGCCTTCGAGCGATATATTCAGGCAGGAGGAAGTTTTATGGGTATCCATGCCGCTGCCGATACCGAATATGAATGGCCCTGGTATAACGGGCTTGTCGGTGCTTATTTTAACGGGCATCCCAATAACCCGAATGTCCGTGAGGGCAGAGTTCTGAAAACAGATATAACGCATATTGCCACAGATTCTTTGCCGGCAGAATGGCTTCGCAATGATGAATGGTACAATTACAGAAATGTGGATTCCACCATCATTCCCCTTCAACGTCTTGATGAAAAGTCGTATGAAGGAGGGACAATGAATAATGACCACCCCATAACATGGTATCATTCGTATGATGGGGGAAAGGCGTTCTATACTGGAATGGGGCATACGGTTTCCTCTTTTGATGAAGAGGGTGTCAGGTTTCTTTTGAAGAATGCGATTTCGTTTCTAACAGCCGGCACACTTGATTATTCAAAAGTTAATACCCCACCAGTACCGGACGATGACAGGTTTCAGAAAGTTGTTCTTGAAAGTAATCTTTATGAGCCTACCGAGATGGCAGTGCTGCCCGATGACCGTGTTCTTTTTATTGAGCGAAGGGGTGCGGTTAAGTTATATATCCCGGAAGAAGACAGCGTATTTCAGATTGGTGAACTTGATGTTTTTACCCGATTTGAATATGGATTAATGGGCCTGGCAATTGATCCTGAATTTGAAGAAAACAACTGGGTGTATATGTATTATTCACCGAACATTGAACGTCCGGTTAATTATTTATCTCGATTTCAACTGATCGGAAACCAGTTCTACCCTGATACCGAGACTATTGTACTCGAAGTTGATGTCCAGCGCGAAGAATGTTGTCATACCGGCGGATCGATCGCTTTTGATGTCGAGGGTAACCTGTACCTGTCCACCGGAGATGACACGAATCCATTTGCGTCTAATGGCTATGGCCCGATGGATGCACGTGAAGGCAGAAAGCCCTGGGATGCCCGTAAATCTTCTGCGAATACGAATGATTTAAGAGGTAAAATATTGCGTATCAAACCCTTAAGTGATGGAACTTACAGTATTCCAGAGGGAAATTTATTCCCTGTAGGCATGAAGGGAACCAGGCCTGAAATCTATGTGATGGGATGTAGAAACCCATATCGTATCGCAATAGACCAAAAAACCGGGTTTCTTTACTGGGGTGATGTTGGTCCTGATGCATCTGAAGATGATAGTCTGCGGGGACCCCGTGGTCATGATGAGATTAACCAGGCGAGGGCTCCCGGCTTCTTTGGATGGCCTATGTTTGTGGCCAACAATAAGCCTTACAGGCAATATGATTTTGCTACAAAGCAAAGCGGTGCCTTTTTCAATCCGGACAAACCCGTAAATAATTCACCCAACAATACGGGAATTCAGGAATTGCCCCCGGCAATGCCGGCATTCGTATGGTATCCCTATGCTTTTTCTGAGGAATTTCCCCTGCTCGGATCTGGCGGGAGGAATGCAATGGCGGGCCCGGTATTTTACCGGGAATTATTTGATGTGAATGATGATACATTCCCCGCCTATATGGAAGGTAAATTGATCATTTATGACTGGATTCGTGATGTTGTACTGCTGGTTACAATGAATGAAAATGGAGATTTGGTCCAGATGGAACCCTTCCTCGATAATATTGAATTCAGTAATCTCATTGATGTCGATTTTTCCAGGAATGGCGTGCTTTATACCCTGGAGTATGGTGCCGGATGGTACACGCGGAATGAAGATGCCAAACTTTCAAGAATTACATATTATAACGGCAACAGACCACCTGTGATCCGCCTGGCCAGTGAGAGTTCAACGGTAGGACAAATACCGCTTCAGGTTTCACTTAATGCAGACGGTACCAAAGATCCTGATGGAGATCCTGTAACGCTTACGTGGTACCTGGGAAAGGAGAAAGTTGGCTCTGGAAAACGATTTGACCATACCTTCGATAAGCCTGGTTACTACTTTATATACCTGGAAGCAGAAGATAATAAAGGTGCTAAAAGCCGGGAATACACAATAATTAAATCTGGCAATGACCTTCCTGAAGTTAAAATTCAGCTGTCAGGCAATCGTAGTTTTTACTGGCCGGGAAGAAAGGTTGATTATGAGATACAGGTTGAGGATTCGGAGGATGGGAAGCTCAGCGAAGGCCGGATCAACCCGGCGGACGTGAATTTTCATTTTGATTTTCTGGAACAGGGATATGACCTGACCGAGATTGCCCAGGGGCATCAGCTGCCAAGTCCGTCTGCGTTGGGACAACAGTTGTTGGAGGGTCAGGATTGTAAGGGATGTCATAAGGTTCAGGAAAAATCAATCGGCCCGTCATATTCCATGATCGCAGAGCGATATACCGGCCGGGATGATGCCGTGGATTACCTGTCGGGAAAAATTATTTCCGGCGGAGGAGGGGTTTGGGGTGAGCAGGCGATGTCGGCACATCCTGATCTTTCTCAGGATGATGCGAAACGCATCGTTTCCTATATTCTTTCCCTCAATTCAGATATTGTGGACGAAAAGGATCAGATGCCGTTGAGCGGTTCATTGCAAATGAACATGCACAAGGCGGACAATTACAACGCCATGTATGTACTAACTGCAGCCTATACTGATTCGGGAAATGCATATGGCCGCCTCACCGGATCTGAACAGGTTATTCTCCGTTCACCCAGGATCCGTGCAGGGGAGGCGACAGAGCTGTACAGGGCGCAAATGGAGACCAGCGGTAATAACCACGTGGCAGACAACCTCAGGAACGGGTCCAGAATCTCCTTTTCAGCCGTGGATTTTACCGGTGTGAGGGCTGTAAAAATTAAGCTTTCATCAATGCCATCATCAGAAATTAACTATAAATTACATCTGAACGGGGAAGACAAACGTGCCATTTCTCTTTCAGGGAATGTAACTGAATCAAACGTCCTTACTCTGCCCATACAGGATACATCCGGGTTTCACGCCTGGTCAGTCGAGGTAGAAAGTCCGGGAGGTATGTCTGTACCGGGAATAGAATGGATTGAATTTATACCTTAACAATATGAAAACCACACAAAGAAGAATGTTCATGAAGCAGACAGCTGCCATTGGGGCAGGAATGTTTTTGTTTCCAAAAGATTTAATGATGCTTAAATCAAAGACAGGTATACAGTTGTACACTGTAAGGGCAATGATGCAGAAAGATCCAGCTGCCGCATTAGGTATGCTGGCACAGATTGGCTACAGGGAAGTGGAGTGTGCCGGGTATGGCGACGGTAAATTTTATGGAATGAATCCTTCAGATTTTAAGGACCTCCTGAAAAAGAATAAGCTTTCCATGCCAAGCGGACATTACCAGACCGGGATTACTATGCCGGATCAAAAGGGCACACTTACGAATGGATGGCTTAAGGCTGTAAAAGATGCTGCTGCCGTAGGGCAGAAATATATGGTACTTGCATACCTGCATGAGGGTGAGCGTAAAACCATTGAACAGTATAACAGTCTTGTAAAGCTCATTACAGATTGTGCGCGGATCTGCAAGGATTACGGTATTCAATTTGCCTATCATAATCATGATTTTGAGTTTATGGAGGTCGATGGGACTGTACCCTATGACCTGTTGCTTGCCGAAACAGATCCGGGCCTTGTTAAAATGGAACTGGATCTTTTCTGGACCGTGAAAGCGGGGTATAAGCCAATAGAATTATTCAGGGATAATCCTGGCAGATATCCGTTATGGCATGTGAAGGATTTGAATGATCAGGGAAATTTCACAGAAGTTGGAACAGGCAACATAGATTTCAAGGCAATTTTCAAAGAAAGCAAGACAGCAGGTCTCAAGCATTTCTTCGTTGAGCAGGATCAGATTTCTGGTGATGTGAAGGAGAGTATTACGACGAGTTATTCCAATGTTCAGCAGGTAATTTAATTAACCTGAGTAAACTTAAAGTTATAACTACTTGAAATTCAGATCATGAAAGTGGTAAAAATTATTCTGGCGCTGTTATTCATTCTATTCGCTTTTGTGCAGTACAATGACCCGGATCCATGGCTTTGGATCGCAATTTATGGTATTACAGCAGGGCTTTTTATTGCGAATCTTTTGGGTTGGTATAATAAGACAGTTTTACTTGCCTGCCTCATCCTGGCAATTCTATACAGTTTTACTTACCTGGGTGGCGTGATGGAATATGTTGGAATCGGCGAGCCTGGGGCTATTGTTGAATCTATGAAGGCAGACAAGCCCTATATCGAGGAAACCCGGGAGTTCTTTGGGATGTGGATAGTAATTGTGGCGCTTTGGTTCCTGTTCAAAAAGGGCAGGGTTTGAATGTATTGTTTGCCCCGGCACAGTATAAAGAGACCATCGCAGCTGCTGATGCTGCCATGATCATGGCAGAGGCCGGGCGCGATGCTGGCTGGAATTGCCGCGAACAGGCCATTTCCGATGGTGGCGAGGGATTTCTCGAGGCATTCATCTCAAAAGGGGCACTCATACGTAATGTGAAGGTTTCAGACGCCCTTGGCAGGTCAATCAACGCAGATTATGTGCTGTATGATGATGCTGCTGTGATCGAAATGGCCCGTGCATCCGGTTTGGAGCTTATCGCGGAGAAAGAAAGGAATGTTCTTGAAAGCACAACCTTCGGGACAGGAGAGTTGATTCGGTATGCACTCCAGCAAAATGTTAAATCGGTTATTGTTAGTCTCGGGGGGAGCGCAACAAATGACGGCGGCATCGGGATGCTTCGTGCACTGGGAGTTCAGTTCAGAGATGGATCAGGCACTTTGATCAACTCTATTTCCGGGGCATGCGATATAGTAAGTATAGATTTAAATAAATTATCTTATTTACTTGATGATAAGACAATTATAGGGGCTACGGATGTGCAAAATACCTTGCTGGGCGAATTCGGGGCTACTCATGTATTCGGACCGCAAAAGGGTGTTGATTCATCGATGCTGCATATGTTGGAAGAGCAGATGTCTTGTTTTGCAAAGGCAACGACTGGCGTGACAGGTAAAGATTTGACTGAAGTGCCGGGTACAGGTGCGGCAGGTGGTGTTGGTTTTGCGTTATGCAGTTACCTGAATGCCAGGCTTACATCCGGATTTGATATAATATCAGAACTCCTGGACCTCGATTCCCTGGTAGACTGGGCGGATCTCGTTGTAACCGGTGAGGGGAGAATGGATGAACAGACGGGGTATGGGAAAGCTCCGGCAAGGATATGTGAACTCGCCCGACAAAGGAACAAGCCGGCTGCAGCGATTGTCGGAAGTTATGAATCTGATTCCGGTAACAGGAATGGATTCAGTATGGTATACTCAATGGCTGAATTGGCCGGGTCTGCTCAGGCCGCGATGCAGGAACCCGTCTACTGGTTGAAAAAGGCCATGAGCCATCTCATTCTGGATTTCTCCATCATTGGTGATCGGTGAAATTTTCCTTTCAGGATGAATGAGTAAGTGACTTTTTGTTAACTTACCAGAGAATTAAGTTTTTAAATCATTTTTATGGCCGGAACAGATCAGAACACATCGGAAAATCCTTCATTTTACAGTCGGTTGACTGATTTTGATATTCATCTATTTCGTTCGGGAAAACATTATGAACTGCACCACAAGCTAGGCTCGCACCTGGTTGAATTTAATGGGGAGAAGGGATGTTATTTTGCGGTTTGGGCCCCTTCGGCCAGGCATGTTTCAGTTATTGGAAATTTCAATTACTGGAATAATCAGGCTCATAACCTCACAGCCCGCTGGGACAGCTCAGGGATTTGGGAAGGATTTATTCCTGGAGTTGGACATGGGGAGGCATATAAATATTCCATTGAGACGCAGGAAGGCTATCGTCTGGAAAAAGGTGATCCATTTGCCCGTTATTGGGAAGAACCCCCGAAGACGGCGAGTATTGTCTGGGACTCCGGTTATAAGTGGAAAGACAGTAAGTGGTTAAAAAAGCGAATGAAGGATCGCGAGGATCCCAAGCCATATGCCGTATATGAAGTACATATGGGCTCCTGGAAGCGCAAGATGGAAGATGGCGGGAGATCGTTGAGCTATCGTGAATTGGCGGAAGAACTGGTCGATTATGTGAGCGATATGAATTATACCCACGTGGAATTCATGCCTGTAATGGAACATCCGTTCTTTGGTTCATGGGGATACCAGATTACAGGCTATTTTGCCCCTACGAGCCGCTATGGTAACCCGCAGGACTTTAAATTCCTGGTGGATTCGCTTCACCAGGCGGGAATCGGGGTTATTCTCGACTGGGTGCCGTCGCACTTTCCCAACGATGCGCACGGCTTGTATAAATTTGACGGAACGCATTTATATGAGCATTCAGACCCGCGTAAGGGATTTCATCCTGACTGGAAAAGTTCAATATTTAATTACGGAAGATTTGAAGTAAAATCGATCCTGATTTCCAATGCTGTATTTTGGCTTGAGGAGTTCCATACTGACGGACTTCGTGTGGATGCGGTTGCGTCAATGCTTTACCTGGACTATTCCAGGAAGGCAGGTGAATGGATTCCAAATGAGTTTGGCGGAAATGAAAATATAGAAGCAATCCGTTTTCTGAAGGAAATGAATGAAACGGTATATGCGAAATTTCCGGATGCGATCACGATTGCGGAAGAATCAACAGCCTGGCCCGGTGTGTCCAAGCCCACTTTCCTGGGCGGACTGGGATTCGGGCAGAAATGGATGATGGGTTGGATGCATGATACGCTCGAATTCTTCAAACATGATCCCATTTACCGTAGGTGGCATTTGAATGAAATTACTTTCAGTATCATGTATGCATTTACGGAGAATTTCATGTTGCCCCTTTCGCATGATGAGGTTGTGCATGGCAAAGGCCCGTTAATGGATCGTATGCGGGGTGATGAATGGCAGCGCTTCGCTAATATGCGTTTGATGCTGGGATACATGTATGCCCATCCCGGAACAAAGCTTCTGTTTATGGGTTCTGAAATAGCCCAAACGTCCGAATGGCATCACGATGGGGGACTGGATTGGTATCTGCTGCAATTCGGTTTTCACAGCGGGGTGCAGAACCTGGTTCGGGACATTAATAAGCTATACAGAAATACCGAAGCTCTTTATGAACGTCAGTTTGAAAAAGAAGGATTCGAATGGATCGATTATTCGGATACGGAAAATAGTGTCATTTCTTTCGCCCGGTATGGTAAAAAACCGGAAGATGTTGTAATTGCTGTCTGTAATTTTACACCGCAATTACATCATGAATATCGCATTGGTGTTCCCCAATCCGGAAAATGGATTGAAATATTCAACAGTGATGACAAGAAATATTCTGGAACTGGTCTGACGAATGACGCTGTAGAGACCACATCTACCCAGTCGCATGGAAAGGAACAGTCGGTCGTTTTAAAAATCCCCCCGCTAGCCATCATTATGTTAAAATTAAAGGCTTAAGAAAACTAACCTGATTAAGTCTGGTAAAAACATTAATATTGTCGCTTGATTTTATTGAAGCGTAATTTCCAATGGAAAAATATATTTGCATTCACGGACATTTTTATCAGCCTCCCCGGGAAAACGCCTGGCTGGAAGTGATTGAACTTCAGGATTCTGCTTACCCGTTTCATGATTGGAATGAACGCATTTCTTCTGAATGTTACGCTCCAAATACTGCGTCAAGAATACTTGATGATCAGGGAGTTATAAAAAAGATAACAAATAACTATTCCAAAATATCATTCAATTTTGGACCTACTCTTCTTTCATGGATGGAAGAGAACGACCCGCAGACTTATGAAGCCATTATTGAGGCGGATAAGTTAAGCATGAAGAATTTTTCAGGTCATGGATCGGCAATGGCACAGGTTTACAATCATATCATCATGCCCCTTGCCAACAGGCGGGACAAGGAGACGCAGGTGAAGTGGGGGATCCGTGATTTTGAAAGCCGGTTTAACCGGAAGCCCGAAGGGATGTGGCTTGCGGAAACCGCTGTTGATACCGAGACACTGGAAGTCCTGGCAGAAAATGATATTCGTTTTACGATTCTTGCACCGCGCCAGGCAGGACGTGTTCGCCTGCTGGATGGTAAAGGTGAGTGGAAGGAGGTAGGTGAACAAATTGATACACGGATACCTTACCGTTGTAACCTTCCCTCCGGAAAGTCGATCAGCCTGTTTTTTTACAATGGAAATTTATCCCAATCGGTAGCCTTCAACGGGTTGCTGAATAACGGAATGGAATTCGCAAATAAATTATACACGGGTTTCGGTTCCGATTTGGAACAACAGCTTGTGCATATAGCCACTGACGGAGAGAGTTACGGGCATCATCACAAGCACGGCGACATGGCACTTGCATTCTGCCTGGAACATATCGAAAAGGATAAAAATGTAACCCTTACCAATTATGGTGAGATCCTGGATAAATTTGAATTAACCCATGAGGTTGAAATACGTGAAAATTCCAGCTGGAGCTGTGTCCATGGGATTGGACGATGGAGGGAAAACTGTGGGTGTCACACCGGCGGCAGACCTAACTGGAATCAGGAATGGCGGAAGCCCCTTCGTGAATCTCTTGACTGGCTGAGAGAGCAGCTCACGGATGTTTTCGAGAAAGAGGCAGGAAAGCTATTTAAAGATCCCTGGAATGCCCGCAATGCGTATATTGAAGTAATTCTGGATAGAAACGGTACGCAACTTGGCTTCCTGCAGGACCATGCAATTTCGAAAGACCAGGAAATTACTGCCCTGAGGCTAATGGAAATGCAGCGCAATGCACTTCTCATGTATACAAGCTGTGGTTGGTTCTTTGATGAAATTTCCGGAATCGAGACTACACAAATAATGCAATATGCCTGCCGGGCAATCCAATTAGCGGAACAGGAAGGACATGTATCGCTTGAGAGTGAATTTATTTCAAGACTGTCTAAAGGGAAAAGTAATTTACGAAAGTACAAGGATGGCGCAGAGATTTACAAGGATATTGTAATCCCTACCAGGCTTACACTCGAGCGTGTGGGCGCCCACTACGCCGTGGCGAGTATCTTTGAGGAAGACCCCGAATCTTTACCGGTTTTCAATTATATAGCGCAAAGCGATTACCTGGAGCGCAGGGAGGCGGGAGCTCAGCGGCTTGCACTTGGAAATACACGCGTCAGGAGCCGGGTGACCCTTTCAGAAAAGGAATTCAGCTTTGCAGTGTTATACCTTGGCCAGCAAAATATTATCGGTAATATCTCCATCGATATGTCGGAAGCAGAATTTGATGAAATGTCTGAGAAGCTCCTGGCGGCATTTGAGGAAAGTAACCTGGGGCTGATGATAAGTCTTACGATGCAGTATTTTGGTCCGAATAAATATAACCTGTGGCACCTTTTTAAAGATGAGAAAAGGAAGGTGCTGAATATGATCATGGAACGGAGTCTTTCACAGGTGGAAACTTCATTCAGAAGGATATATAATCGTGATTATCAGCTCATTAATTCGTTAGCAACGGATAATATTCCAATTCCAAATGCGTATCGCACCACGTTACAGTATGTACTCAATGTAGACCTGAGAAATGCTTTGCTCGATAAGCAGATAGACCTGGATGAATTGGGAAGGATTGCGGACGAGTTTCAAAAATGGGATCTTACCCTGGATGATTCATTATACCTTGAGCAACATGCTTCTGAAATGATCAGCAAAGCGTTGTTGAGAATTGAAAAACATCCTGATGACATTCAGAGGCTGATCCGTTTGAATACCTTTTTTGACTACCTGGATCAATTTAAATTAAAGCCAGGGTTGTACAAGTCTCAAAATCTTTATTTCGAGCTTTCGATCGACAAGGAACTTATGGGATCTGCTACAAAGGAATGGAAGGAGGAGTTTTTAACGCTTGGTAAAAAATTAGGAATCAAGGTCACCTGATGTCTTCTCCTCTTCTGCTTCCAGTAAAAGCGCTGTAATTTCACGGCTTTTTTTACGGAAATAGGCCGAAATGGCCAGGTGAACCTGTTCATCATTCATAATTTCGTTCTTTTTAGCAAGCTGTAACTTACGCCATTCTTCAAGGATATTAGATACTGGTTCGCCAATGATCTCATTATCAGCATATGGCGAAAGAGTGGAAAGGAATGATTCGTAATCCCTGGTATCCAGAATATTTAACAAATTGGCGGTAACTTCTTCGTTGTACATTGTATTAAAGATGAACGTTTGGGCGCAAAATAAGCATTGTAAGGAAAATGCTGAAATAACACTAAGTAAACTTGTTATTTATTTCATACTCCTGTTATTTCACCGATTGAATTTATAACATGTCAAAATCTAAGATACCATATCTACAATTAAGTGGTTTAGAGCCACTTATCATCACCCCGGAATCTAATTTCATCAATATTGGTGAACGTACGAATGTTACCGGCTCGCGTAAATTCCTGAGACTTATCCAGGAGGAAAAATTCGAAGAGGCGCTTGAGGTTGCACGTGATCAGGTTGAAGGTGGCGCCCAGATCATTGACGTAAATATGGACGAGGGGATGATTGATGGCAAGGATGCCATGGTTCGTTTCCTGAATCTTATGGCCGCAGAACCTGATGTCGCCCGAATTCCTGTGATGATTGATTCATCAAAATGGCATATCATCGAAGCCGGGCTTAAATGTATCCAGGGAAAGGGTATTGTAAACAGTATCAGTCTTAAGGAAGGCGAGGAGCCATTCCTTGAGCAGGCGAAAAAAATTAAAATGTACGGGGCAGCAGTGGTTGTGATGGCCTTTGATGAGCAGGGTCAGGCAGACAACCTCGAAAGGCGCAAGGAAATTTGCAAGCGGTCCTATGATCTGCTGGTGAATAAAATTAATTTTCCACCACAGGATATCATTTTTGACCCTAACATTTTTCCGGTAGCTACAGGGATGGAAGAACACCGGAGGAATGCCGTTGATTTTTTCGAAGCAACCAAATGGATCCGGAAAAACCTGCCGGGCGTTCAGGTAAGCGGTGGAGTGAGTAACGTCTCATTTTCTTTCAGGGGAAACCAGGCGGTGAGGGAAGCCATGCATGCCGCATTTCTATACCATGCCATACAGAATGGAATGAATATGGGGATTGTAAATCCGACGATGCTTGAAGTGTATGATGAAATTCCCAAAGACCTCCTGGAACATGTCGAAGATGTACTTCTCGACCGCCGTGATGATGCCACAGAACGACTTCTGGATTTTGCCGAGAAGGTAAAGGGCGGCGCCCGGAAAAAGGAAAAAGATATTGCATGGAGATCTGAAAGTGTTGAAGACCGTCTTACGCATTCACTGGTAAAGGGTATTATCGATTATATAGATGAGGATGTTGAGGAAGCTCGTGTGAAATATGGAAGTCCGCTGAAAGTTATCGAAGGTCCGCTAATGGACGGGATGAACGTTGTGGGAGACCTGTTTGGTGCTGGAAAAATGTTTCTTCCCCAGGTAGTTAAGAGTGCCCGGGTGATGAAAAAAGGTGTTGCATACCTGGAGCCGTATATGGAAGAGGAAAAAAGGAAAAATGCTTCTCCAAGTGCGGTGGCGAAAGTATTGCTCGCAACGGTAAAAGGGGATGTTCATGATATAGGGAAAAATATTGTGGGTGTGGTACTGGCCTGTAATTCATATGAGATTATAGATCTCGGGGTGATGGTACCAGCTGAAAAGATCATTGAAACCGCTATCCGGGAAAATGTTTCCGCGATTGGCCTTAGTGGTCTGATTACACCCTCACTGGATGAAATGGTCCATGTGGCCAGTGAACTGGAGCGAATTGGAAGTAAATTACCGCTGCTCATCGGTGGAGCGACAACATCAAGAATTCACACTGCCGTAAAGATAGATCCTGTCTATTCCGGACCGGTAGTTCATGTACTGGATGCTTCCAGGAGCGTACCCGTTGCCGGAGAAATGATCCATAAGGAAACCGGACCGGCCTATCATCAGAAGGTGAAGGAAGAGTACCGGGAAATGCGGGAGCAACACAGTCAGCGTCAGTCAGATAAAAAATACATCAGCTATGATCTGGCAAAGCAAAACAGTTTTGAAGCGGGAAAGGTGGAAATTAAGAAGCCTGAAAAGCTTGGGGTATTTAACGAAGAGAATATCTCATTGGCAACATTGCGCGAATATATCGACTGGACGCCCTTCTTCCAGACCTGGATGCTAAAAGGGAAATATCCGGCAATCTTCCAGGATGAATATGTGGGTGATGAAGCATTGAAGTTATTCAATGATGCCCAGGCCATGCTGGATGACTTTGTGACAAATGAAAAGTTGCAGCCGAAAGCTGTTTACGGCTTGTTTGAAGTAGAACGGAAGGGGGAAGATGTTGATGTGATCATGGATGGAGCAAAGAAAGGAAAGTTCCATTTTCTCAGGCAGCAGGGGAAAAAGGGATCTGATATTCCCAATCTCTCACTGGTAGATTTCGTACAAGAGGGAGAAAAGGATTACATGGGCGCCTTTGTTGTAACCAGTGGCCATGGTCTTGAAAGTATCATTGAAGGCTACAAGAAACAACACGATGATTACAGCGAAATAATGGCAAAAGCACTGGCCGACAGGCTCGCTGAAGCCCTCGCTGAATATCTCCATGAAAGGGTAAGAAAAGAGTATTGGGGCTATGCAACGGCGGAGTCACTCGATAATGATGCCCTCATCCGTGAAAAGTACCAGGGGATTCGTCCTGCTCCGGGATACCCTGCTTGCCCGGATCATACAGAGAAACGCTTTCTGTTCGAACTACTGGGGGCAACGGAATTAACAAATGTCACGCTTACAGAATCTCTTGCCATGTATCCCGCAGCCTCGGTTTGCGGATTTTATTTTGCACATCCTGATTCTCGGTATTTCGGACTGGGTAAAATTGAAAGGGATCAGGTTGAGAACTATGCATTGAGAAAAGGGATGAGCGTTGAAGAAGTGGAAAAATGGCTGGCTCCGGTCTTGTCTTATAAATAACAGATAACAAATCTTAAAATGAAGGTTACCGAACATCTGAAAAATGCAAACGGGAAAACGTTGTTTTCCTTTGAAATTCTACCACCATTGAAAGGGGAGAATATTGCCAATCTTTATCATAACATCGATCCCCTGATGGAATTCAATCCTCCATTTATCGATGTTACCTATCATCGGGAAGAATTTGTATACAAGAAACATGACAATGGCCTGCTGGAGAAAAAATCAATCCGCAAGCGGCCGGGTACGGTTGGAATGTGTGCGGCCATCAAAAATAAATATGATGTGGATGCCGTACCTCATATCATTTGCGGGGGATTTAATAAGGAAGAAACAGAAAATGCGCTTATCGACCTTAATTTCCTTGGGATCGATAATGTCCTGGTTCTTCAGGGGGATGCCATCAAAACAGAAGGAACATTTGTTGCCGAGGAAGGTGGTCATCAATATGCCTCTGAATTACTTGAGCAGGTGAAAAATATGAATAACGGCGTTTACCTTGATGATGAATTGCTGAATGCAACGCCGACTAATTTTTGTATCGGGGTTGCCGGCTATCCTGAAAAGCATTTTGCAGCGCCTAATCTTAAAACCGATCTGAAATACCTGAAGATGAAGGTGGATATGGGAGCAGATTACATTGTGACGCAAATGTTTTTCGATAACCAGAAGTTCTTCAGATTTGTTGAGGACTGCAGGGAAATAGGAATAAATGTCCCTATTATTCCCGGATTGAAACCAATTACCACGAAACGTCAGCTGAATATACTCCCGCGTGTATTTTATATTGATATACCGGAAGAGCTGGCAGATGAAGTGGAAAAATGCAAAACCAATGAGGACGTACGGGAAGTTGGAATAGAATGGTCTATCAAGCAGTCAAAAGAACTGATGGATTTTGGTGTTCCCGTTCTGCACTATTATTCAATGGGTAAATCAACGTCCATTTATCAGATTGCCAGCAAACTCTTCTAAAAATTACGGTCAATATGACATGTTTCTGGTGAAAAAAAGACAATAAGTCAGTATTTTTTATTAAATTATTAATACTGGCATCTGAATTGTTCTTATTGTTTCAAACACCAGGAGAAAATATGAAATACGAGATCAGTAAAAACGAAGTACATCGCATCCTGACGAGTGCCAATGTGTTGAATACACTGAACGGAGGCATGGTTGAATCACAGATCAGCGTAATTCGCGATCTGCACGAATATCATGTGAAAGTGACTGCTCCGGGTATCAGTGAAGACAACCTGAAAGTGGAAATCGTAGAAAAACATCTGATCGTTTCGCACCAGTTGGAATTTCAGCTTCAGGATGGCAAATCAATCATCGTTCCACATGTGCTGGCTGCTTGTCCCTTATCTCTTGATATTGACCATAGCCGGATTTCAGCGGATTATAATGATGGTTTACTGGAGGTCACACTGCCATTATCAGATTTCACATCCGGATACAGACGTGAAATTAATATTACAAAGGACTAATTGAACAAACATAAATATGAAGCCGGCCCAAGCCGGCTTTTTTTATTTTTGATCTATTAAATAGAGGTGCTCGCAGTCTTTTTAGTATATTTCTGTTTCATGCACCTGTTGATCTATTCTGCCCCGTATATTTTAGCCATTCTTGCCGGAACCATTCTCTTATCAGAATGGCTTCAGCGTTTTAAGATATTCCGTGTTGCAGGTGCGGCAATTTTAGTTATTGTGATCACGGCAATTCTTGCAAATATCGGGGTTGTTCCGTCCGGTTCGAACAGTACTTATTCTGCAATTTTTGATTATATCGCTCCGGCAGCAATTTTTGTATTATTGCTCGATGTCAATCTCGCTGAATTGAAAAAAGTGGGTTTTCCGATGCTCATTTTATTTTTCATCGGAACCCTGGGGACAACACTTGGCGTACTTGCGGCGACAAGGTTCTTTCCCGACAACCCATTGTATTCCGGATTCTATGCGCCCATTGCCGGCATGTTTGCGGGCACTTATACAGGTGGTGCACTCAATTTCAATGCGGTTGCACTTCATTATGGAGTGATGGAAGATGGAATGGTGTATGCCAGCTCTGTAGCGGTGGATAACATAATCACTACCGTCTGGATGTTTGTAACCATCAGTGTTCCGGTCATGCTGAACAGAATTGCCGGCAAAATCAGGAGTGATAAACCTCTCAAAAAACACGAAGTATCACGGGAAACAGTCTCGGGTCCGATAGGCTTACAGCAGTTTTCCCTGCTTATTTTCCTGACGGTATTTTGTATTTGGTTTTCCGAAATATCCGCATCCTGGATGGAATCCATTGGTTTTCAGGTTCCATCGATTCTGATTGTAACAACTCTTGCCCTTATTCTGGCCCAGCTACCAGCGGTATCGCGATTGCCGGGAACACGCCTGATCGGCTCATGGCTCGTGTTTCTTTTCCTTTCGGTCGTAGGTGCATTTTGTGATATCGGCGCACTATATGATGCCGGGCAACTTGCCATTCATCTTTTTGGCTTTGTTTCTATTATCCTGGTCGTTCACGGGGCACTTATGTTCATCGCTGGTAAGTGGATCATTCGTGACTGGGACCTTGTGGCCATTGCATCCCAGGCGAATATCGGAGGGTCAACAACTGCCATGGCACTTGCACAAAGCTTCAACCGATATGAATTGGTTCTTCCAGCCATCATTATCGGCTCTCTTGGGAATGCGCTTGGAACCTATATTGGTTTTTTAGTGGCAGCAATTGTTTGAAATTTCATATTTTCGGGGCTGAAACATTCATTATATGAGAAGATATTTCATTGTTCTGTTATTAATCGTTGGTTTGTTAAGCCTGGCCAATGCCCAGGACAAAAAGGCTTACCAACTTTTTGCCGCCGGTGGTAAGAAAACCACTTATAAAAAGATGATGAAGAAGCTATCGGAGGCAGATGTCATCTTCATTGGTGAATATCATGACAACCCCATAACTCACTGGCTTCAACTGGAGATAACCCGTGAGTTAGGAGAGGAGCGAGCTCTGATACTCGGCGCTGAAATGTTTGAGGCGGATAATCAGGAGGCACTGAACGCGTATTTGAAAGGAAGTATTGACAAGAAAGGCCTTGACAGCACTGCAAGACTCTGGCCGAATTACAAGACAGATTATGCGCCATTGGTTGATTATGCCAAAGGGAACGATATACCTTTTATTGCAACCAATATTCCCAGAAGATATGCCAATCTGGTATACCGGAAGGGATTCGGAGCACTGGATACCCTTACCAGCGAAGAAAAGTCATGGATTGCACCGCTTCCGATATATTATGATGCAGAATTGCCGTCCTATAAAGCCATGATGACCATGATGGGAGATCATGCCTCACCAACGATGCCCATGGCTCAGGCTTCCAAAGACGCCACCATGGCATGGTTTATTTCAGAAAATTATGAGCGCGGCAAACTGTTTATCCACTACAATGGATCCTATCATTCTGATGATAAGGAAGGCATTGTATGGTATCTGAAACGCAAACAACCGGATGTGAAGATTATGACCGTAACAACGGTAAAACAGGCAGATCTCACACACCTTGAAGAAGACTTTAAAGATAAAGCAGATTTTATTATATGTGTCGATGAAGATATGACGTCAACCTATTGAAAACTTCCTCTCAAATATCATTTAAGTCGCGCCAGACACTATGGATTTCGGTCCTGTTTATATTGAGTATTGGTGTCACCATTTTCGCCATTATTTCGGCGATCCTGAAATTGTCAGATGAAAATTTGTGGATCAATGGGCTCATGGCTTTCCTGATGGCATTAAGTGGTGCCCTTGTGTTATGGATCTGGCTGGGTACACGCTATATTATCAGGGAAGGGAAGTTGTATTATTATTCCGGGCCGGTTCGCGGATCCATTCCAATTGAAAATATAAGGAAACTTGAGGTAGGGCGCACGTTGTGGGTTGGCCTTCGTCCGGCACTTGCCACAGGTGGAATCATCGTACACTTTGGTAATTCGGAAAAGATCTATATTTCACCGAAGCCCAATGAAAAATTTGTTCAGCATATTACTTCTATGAATGAAAATATTATTGTGAAAAATCACCTGTTTAAATAACCCTGTTGCTGGTCCTAATACCATTTAAATGATCATTCACATTATTAAGCGTCACTTCCGCGATCTCGTGAAGGGCTTCTGCTGTTAGAAAAGCCTGGTGCGATGTGATCAATACATTGGGGAATGTCATTAGCCTTGAAACAAGATCATCCTGGATAATTTTTTCTGAAAAATCTTCAAAGAAGAGGTTCTCCTCCTGTTCATAAACATCAATTCCCAGGTATCCGATTTTACCCGACTTTAATGACCGGATCACATCTTTGGTCCTGATCAGGGCACCACGGCTTGTATTGATGATCATTACACCATCCTTCATTTTCTCGATAGATTCCTTGTTAATCATGTGGTGCGTTTCGGGCAGAAGGGGTACATGCAGGGAAATGATGTTCGACTCTTCAAGCACCTTATCAAGAGGATAATATTGAACTCCCTTTGACTTTAGCTCCTGATCTTCTTTCACATCATATGCAATTACCTCACACCCAAATCCAAGAGCAATTTTGCAGAATGCTTTTCCAATATTTCCCGTACCAATGACGCCAATGGTTTTGCCATGCAGTGTAAACCCCGTTAACCGTTCAAGTGTGAAATTATTATCCCGGATACGATTATAGGCCTTGTGAATTTTTCTGTTCAGGCAAAGGATCAGCGCCATTGCATGCTCGGCCACGGCCTCCGGTGAATAGGCAGGTACCCTGTAAATGGCAATCTTGAATTTATCCGCCGCTTTGAGGTCCACATTATTGAACCCGGCACAACGGAGGAAAACCGCCTGAATGTTCAGCTCCTTTAGTTTTTTAAGAACACCGGCATCAAGGTGATCATTTACAAATGCACAGATGGCATCGTGTTTCGCAGCCAAAGCCACAGTTGATTCATTAAGGGAAGTTTCGAAATAATGAATCGTATGGTCATGCTCCAGTTTATTGAAACTATCAATATCATATTTCTTTGTGCTGAATACGGCAATTTTCATGCATTGAAATTACCCAATTCTGCTTTTAATTAATAAAATGATTTACCTGATCCGGGGATAATTTATATAATGTGACGCGCCCGAAGCGTCCTGCCACATACGTTGTGCCGACAACAGCCATTCCTCCATCAGACGTGGAAATGAATCCTGCAAGCTCATTCTGGTCACCATATCCGAGGTATTCAGAGCCGATCAGACTGCCGGTCGAATTTTCAAATGCATGCAGTACAATCTGTCCGTTTCGCGTATGACTTCCGAATGTAATCACATTCGTATTGTTCAGGGACATGTTTTTAACCTGAATGGGCGCATCCGGAACGAGTTCGGGAAACGGGTTTCCAACCAGGTCTACAGTCGAGGTAATTCCATTTACTTCCAGCTGCATTTTAGGCATCAGGTAGTTGGTTCCGAAGTTAAAACTTGACAGCGCAAAGTATCCCTGATCCAGAGGCAGAACGGCACTTATGCCACCGTTTTCATGCTGTCCCTGAGTTACGCCCAAAGGAGCTCCGTCTGACAGATCCGTGAAGACCAGTGAAAAAGTATAATTAAAGAATCCATTGAAATAATACAGCCCTGTATTTGTCTTACCGACCCTGAAAGGCAGCTTTTTTCCTGTTCGGGTGAAATGGGCGATCAACGGAGCTTCCGTTTCACTTCCCGGCCCGATATCAAAATCAGCCTGCCTGGAAATGGCTCCTGAAGTGCTTACGACAGATAACACGGTTCGTTTATCTTCATGATTATAGCTTTGCAGAATAATATTATTCCCATCCGCTGCCGCATGAAGGGGGTAGGTGAGACCACCCAGGGTTACAGGATCGCCGGAACTTCCATCTTCATTTACCGGTACCAGCAACGTATTCAGGTTAATACCATCCATCGCAACGAAATAAAAATTTCCGCCAATGTTGATAAAATTATCCAATGGGTTGGAGAGAGAATTCAGGAAATCGTTTTCCTGGATAAAATTACCTTCCTCGTCAAGCTTCATGACATAGGCAGAAGGAAAATCAGAATCCTCTGTCTGACGGCTGGCAAGGATAAGGTACCCGTTATCAGACGTCTGAATAATGTCGATCGGTTGGTAGGAAGCCTCAAACCGGTTATCATCATACACCCTGGTAAATGAAAGGGAGGGGTCTGCACTGTTGTCTGCAAGGTCGCATGACGTAATTGCAGCAAATATCAGAACCCAAATTAGTTTTATGTTGTACAGCCTGTTCATTATTCTACTGCTTTTAAATTAGAACTGATAAAACGGAGTGGGAATACACATCCAATGCTTACATCAACACTTTGCAACGTGATGTCATCCATCGCATCACCTGTTCCCGTTACCGGATTTTCGCTATAACGATTACCGGCGTTTGTAATTACATTGATGCCGCTTCGGTAAACGACATTCAATGTTAGTCGAACATTCCAAACATCGTAATTAACACCTGCACCCGCAGCCCAGCCAAGGTTCGACTTGATGAAAAGATCATTTACACCAAAAGTGACTTCCTGGTTCTCGAAGGGTCCGGTGCCTCCCGATGCCATATCCGTTCCGCTACTGGATACTGTCTTTTTAGCATCAATCAAATGACTGTAATATCCCCCGAATTGAACATACGGTCGGAATTTTCCAGACATGAGGTCATAGCGGATAAATAGCGGCATATCCACATATTGCAGTCGATGAACATGATGATAGTTCAGCTCGAGTGTATTGGATCCATCTGTTTCAGAAGTCCAGAGGTAATTATTCTCGTATCCGAACTGTTGGATTCGGAATTGTGGCTCGAAAACAAACGAAAACCCCCGGTGGTAGAACGTAACCGAAATACCTGCCTGTCCGCCACCCAGAAATTTATCATAGGTTTTATCCAGATCGGAGGGGTTATAGTTCACCGGGACATATCCGCTGTAGCTTTCCTGGGATATTGCCTGGGTTAGATTGCTACCGGCAATAAACCCCAGCCACCATTGTGTTTTCAGGAACTGGCTCTTGCGGTCCGGCCTCTTGCCGTATCCTTCACCTTTTTTCTTTGGGTAGGGACTTTTCTGGGCCATTGTTTCAGCGCCTAAAAACAGAACGGCGCAAAGAGTAAAAAATAATAGTTTTTTCATGGCTTATTTTCTTACGATCAGTCGTTTAGAATCTTTTAATATCCCTGCTGCTATCTCGTACACATAAATACCTGCAGGTACATCATCCAGGCGCACTTTCACTTCATGATCCCCCGGATCCATTTGTTCATTTACCAAAATTTTCACCGGTCGTCCCTGGATATCATACAGCGTTAGTTTGACATCGGCGGGCGCATTGATCCTATACCTGATATTTGTATAATCACGTGCCGGGTTCGGGTATGCTTTTTCGAGGCGGAACCTGTCGGAGAAAAATGCCTCGTTGCTGGTAATTTCCTGTCTTGCCAACGGAATGGGTTCATAATTTCCACCGTCGGGCTTTGGGCCCTGGATGAAATCACCAAAGAATATATCATTGTTGATAACCTGCTCGTCTACCTGCATCCAGTCTTTCAGGATATTGGCGTAGATCTGGCGATAGTCGAACTGCATTTGAACATTATTTTGGGTAACATCCGGATTAGTTCCATAGACTCCGGGGTTTACACCCGCACCAAAGATCATCATAGGGCCCCCGGTGCCATGGTCGGTACCATAACTACCATTGGATCCGATTCTTCTTCCAAATTCTGACGTGGTAAGGGATAGTACCCTGTTTTCCAATCCACGTGCGCGCAAATCTTCCTGAAATGCTCGCATTGCCGAAGAAATATGATAAAGCAGGGCGGCATGGGAACCCATGGTAGGGTCATAGCTCTCTACCTGTGAGGCGTGCGTATCGAAACCTCCGATTTTTACCAGGAACACCTTGGTTTTTACGCCCTGACCTGCTCCTCCGCCATCAAGAAGACGGGCGATCATCTGGAGCTGAGGTGTCAGACGGTTCCTCAGGCTCGATGCCGGAGCATTGAAAGGATAAACCTCCGGATATGAAACCTGGGTCGGCGAAGATCTGTTGTAGATCTCATACAACCTGGCTGCATAGTCTTCAGATTTGTCCTCGAGTCCCAGGATCCAGTTCATCTCTTTTCCATACGGTGAGTTATCCAGGAATGACGGTGGTTTTCCACGCGGGTCAAACCCTTCATCAGTGAACCCTTCCAATTCACCCACCAGGTTGGCAAGGGCTTCAGGATTACTTCCCAGCGAAATGGAAAGTGGAATATTATTGTTTTGATGGAATATCAGCGAAACATCAGAACCCATTTCTATAGCCAGGGGATCCGGACAAGCGGCATTTGGGAATTCATCCGGATACTGCATGGGCGCAATGTCCTGCTGCAGATATCGGCCAACCCAGCCGGAGCTGAAGTAATCATCCGGGCCACCACCCATATGCCAGATATCACGGCCCCGGAAATGCGAGCCGTTGTTATTTGGATAGGACACTCCCTGAACGATTGCCATTCTTCCCCGGTCGTACATATCTTTCATACCAATGAGATCGGGATGAAGACCCACCTGGTCAGCGGAAGGCAATGTGCTGTCAAGCTGAATCATACTTCGAATGCTGTTCTTTGCGGGAATGGCAATATTCGCTCTTCGGCTGTAATACAGATCATATTGTTCTACCGGAATGAATGTATTGAGCCCGTCATTTCCACCATGCATTTGCAGGATGATAACGACACGGTCATTTGTACTTTGACCCGCCAGTCTCATAAAAGGACTATGCTGGCTCATAACCCGGATGGGCACATGTTGCAGCGCAAACGATGCACCTGCCATCAGAGGTATTCTATTTAAAAAGCTTCTGCGTTTCATGATTAAAAAAGTTGGTATTCCGGAGTTTGCAGCATGCTGTTTAACATACTTGTTAATAGGGATTCAATCTCCAGGTAGTTCGTATTAGGATCAGCTGTAAGTGTGGTCCATTCAGCTTCGGTATATTGATTCGCTGTCAGGAACGCATAAAGGAAATAATTCAGTCGTTCGGAGGTTAAATGGCTCGTCCCGGCTGTAAAACTCAGGTTTTGAGCCATTGGAAAAATATAGGGACATAGTGCCAGAATAAGCTGACGCGCGTCTGTCCATTGAACTCCGAATCGCTGTGACAGAAATGCACGTGTATTAAAATAGAACATTTGATTTCCGTCGAGTAATTCACGAATGAACTGGTAACGGCGTACCAGGTAATTCGTTGAAATCCAGTTACGGTTGAACCGTGGGAACTGGTGATAGGCAGGGTAACCTGCCACTTCACTTGGTTCATAGAGCGTCATTCCCTGAGATTCCATTGCCTTCAGCAATTCACCTGTTGCCTCATAGAACCGAACCGTATCACTTTGATAGGATGGAATATTAATTTCAAAAAAGGAGAATGTCGTCGCCACCAAATCGAGGGGGGATTTGATGATTGCCCCAAATTTATCGTCCTCGACTCCGCCTACTGCCTCATAAAAATGACTGCTGGTAAATAATGCCTGCAACACAGGCTGTATTTTAAAGCCTCCAGAGATAAATCTGGATGCCATATCAGCGATGATATCGTTATCGAGTTCAGGAGTTATTTCATAATGAACATAGAAGCGGTACAGTTTCCGGCATATATGTCGGGCGGTTTCTTCCTGTGAGAAAATCATGTTGATCAGCTTATCCAATTCATCTGCCATGCTTTCCGGGGTCGGATCTCCATTGACAAGGAGGGCAGGATCAGGAGATATGACGGTATTATTGAAACGATTGCTGAATTGTTTCAATGCTGAATCAGCTTCGTGCTGGGAAGGGGAGAGACCTCCTTTTATGATGGCAGTGGGTAACCCGGTTTCAGGATCAAGATTTGTAAAGGTCTCATCAAAATTATAGCCTGTAAGAACATTCGCGGCCGCGCGTACGTCCTGCTCGGTATAATTGTAATAGTCACCCTGCACTCCGGTCGACGGAACGCTTCCCTCAAGGCCTCGGCCAATCGTATATAACTCCAGCATTTCGCGGGCATAATTTTCATTCGGACTGCCTTTTACGTTCTTGCTTCCATCGAGAAATAGCAGCATGGCATTATCCAGGGATACTTTTTTTACAAGTGTCCTGAAGTCCCTCGGGCCGAGAATATCATCGTTTGCATCGAAGGCAAACCGCCGGAACAATTCATTCTGATAATAAAGCGCACGGCTGTTATTCACCTTTGTATTCATGGTGGTGAAATACGAATGCAGGAAGAAAACCAATTTCTCCCTCACAATATCATTCATTGGAAGATTGTCTACACCCATCATTCTTCCCAGAAACCACTGTATGAAAAGCATAGAAAGGCGGTCATCTCCTTCCCCGTCTGTTCTGGGCGTGCCGATCCATGTCGCACCGGTATCCGGATTTACCGGGGGTGCGGGAAAAGGCGAGTTCACAAGCAGCTGTGCAGTTGCCTGTGCGGCACTTAGTCCGGCAAAAGCATCTATATCGGCTTTAGTCCCGCCAAAAGCGGCGCGCCTTAACAGGTGCGCTGCGCGGTGTTGTCCTAGTGTTCCATTTAGAGGTAATAAAGGCATCGTATTTTCATTAAAAAAGAATACTACATCATTAAACCAATGGGAGAACATTGCGAACAAAAAACGAACTGGGATGAAGTGCTGATTTGACCGACCAACGGTCAATTTTGTCTATATTTGGTCTGTAACAGAAGCAAAATACTATGGTTAAGCTCATTGAGTGCCCACGCGATGCCATGCAAGGTTTAGCGTCATTTGTGCCTACTTTTCAGAAGGTTACATATTTAAACCGTTTGCTGAAAGTTGGTTTTGACACCCTTGATTTTGGAAGTTTTGTCTCACCGAAGGCTATTCCGCAAATGAAGGATACCGCCGAAGTGCTGTCCGGACTTGATCTTTCCGGCAGCTCCACAAAACTCCTGGCGATCATTGCCAATATCCGGGGAGCGGCGGATGCGGCCTCATTCCCGGAAATCGATTACCTGGGTTTCCCATTTTCCATTTCAGAAACTTTTCAACTCAGGAATACCAATCAGCGAATAGATCAGGCATACAATACCGTTGAAGACATACTGGAAATCTGCGAGAAAAATAACAAGACCCTGGTTGCCTATCTTTCGATGGGTTTTGGTAATCCATATGGAGACCCATATTCGGATGAAATTGTCGCCGGTCACATTAACTCCCTTACGCAGTTAGGGGTGAAAGTTCTTTCCCTGAGTGATACCATTGGCAACGCCTCTGATGAATTGATCACTGCTACCTTTAATAATGTGAGTTCTGCCTTCCCGGGCCTCAAACTTGGAGTACATCTGCATGCCCGTCCACAGGATGCTTATTCCCGCATTCAGGCGGCCTATAAAGCAGGCTGCCGGAGGTTTGATGGTGCATTGCGGGGATTTGGCGGCTGCCCGATGGCCAAGGATGATCTTGTCGGCAATGTTGCCACAGAAACAATTATACAATGTCTGCAGGATGAGGGTGAAGTATTAAATATAAATGAGGATGCACTGGCATCCGCAATGGCCGAATCATCGAACGTGTTTGGGTGAATACTCATTTTGCAACATGTAACGATTTCCGGGTACAGCCCGAATCAGTCCTTTAAATTCCAGCTGAAGCAAGGCTGTTGCGGTTTCGTGGATGGTAAGGTTCGTAGCCCAGCACAGGTGATCAAGTAAAACAGGCTGTTTTTCTGTGTCGAGGATGGCAAGAATCCGTTTCTCAGGAATTGTCAAATTTTCAACTTCTATTTTTTTTCGCTCTGCCATGGCATCTTCGGTCTGCCAGTTCAGAATGTATTCGATATCTGCTGCACCCGTAAGTAGATTTGCCTGATTTCGTTTGATCAGGTTATTGCACCCATTGGAATATGGCGCGTTCACGGGGCCGGGCAACGCAAATACATCGCGGTGATAATCATTGGCAAGCCGTGCGGTAATCAGTGCTCCTCCTTTGGATGCTGCTTCAACGACGACCACTGCGTCGGCCATGCCTGCGATGATCCTGTTCCTCGCGGGAAAAAGGTGCGCTTCGGGCGCTGTATCGAGTGTGTGCTCCGAAATCAATCCGCCATTTCGAATCATGCCAAGAGCGGTTGACACATGTTCCGATGGATAAATTCGATTGAGTCCACCTGCAAGAATGCCGATGGTTGACAAACCCTGACGCATGGAAGAACGATGCGCCGCGATATCTATTCCATATGCCAACCCGCTAATAATAAGTGGATTATGTCTTGATAAATTAAGTATTAGTTCAGATACAAATTTAAGCCCGTAGCTTGTTGCCCGGCGTGTCCCAACAATGGCAAGAACTTTTTTAGCGTTAAGATCGCAGGTGCCTTTGAAATAAAGCAGGGATGGAGCATCGGGTATTTGGCGCAATCGGGAAGGGAAAGATTCATCGGTATGAAAGAGGAGGTCGACCTGTTCATGTTCCAGAGACCGAACGATCTTTTCCGCTTTATTATAAGCGGCGTGTTGATGGGATAAAAGGGAATGAATATATGGCCCGATCCCGGGTATTCCCATGATTTTCTTTTTTCTGGCAGCCCATACAGCGCTCGCGGATCCGCAATGCGCAATCAACTGACGGATCGTAACGCTTCCGATTCCGGGAATACAATGCAGGGCCAGCTGGTCCAGCCGGTTCTGATCCATGTGGTACTTGTTCGATTATCCTAACTGCTCGCGGAGTTCAACCAGGAAGGTTCTGACTTGCTTCAGGGAATCGATCATGTCAAGATCGCTTTTTACCTTGCCGCTGTCTTTTTTAAGCATTTCCTTGGCTCCTTGCAGTGTGAACCCCTTTTCTTTCACTAGATGGTAAATGAGACGGACATTCTCAATATCATCCTTTGTGAATTGCCTGTTTCCTTTTCTGTTCTTTTTTGGAGCGATAATTTCAAACTCGCTCTCCCAGAAACGGATGAGGGAAGGGGCCACATCGAACATTTCAGCAACCTCACCGATGGCGAAGTACTTTTTCTCTATGGTTTTTTCTTTGTAGGGCATAGTGGTTATTCACCATGAAGATAATTAATTCTTCCAGAATCATCAATAGATACTTGAACCTCGGGGAAGTCTTTTTCTGTAAGTGAACGAATTGTAGTAATAACGCGTCCCTTTTCATCTATACTCGGACCCCCTGCGCCAGTTTGAATAACGGGTATGATATCACCGAATAAAAAGGACCCGTCAGGACCGGTGTAAACCTTGATGATAGGAGCCAGGCCATTTTCACCACGCAGGTTGAATCGGGCATATGTGCAGAAATTACCCATCGAATATGCGATGAAGCGGTTCTTGTAAATATCAATTGCGCGTGTCACATGCGGTCCATGGCCGAAAATGATATCGGCCCCGGCATCGATCATGGCGTGAGAGAAGGCATATACATCTCCGCGGTTCTCCCCGTAAAAGATCTCTTCCTCCCGTGGTACGAACTGGTACTGACTGCCTTCGGCGCCTCCATGGAAGGAAACGATCACAATATCACTGATGGAATCCAGGTGCTGAACGATCGCTGCTGCAGCTTCATGGTCGTTAATGCTCATGGTATTGGTATTCGGTGAAAATGCCGCAAAACCATATCGCATTCCGTCACGCATGAAGGTAACATAGGGAGTGTTAACCTGCCCGGCATGATATAATCCCAATGAATCCAAAACCCGTTGTGTATTCTTTCTTCCAGGATCCCCAAAATCACCGGCATGGTTATTCGCGGTACTCATCACGTCGAAACCTGCATCCAGCAGATTCTGTACCATATATTCAGGCGATCTGAATATGTAGCAAAGTTTAGGGTCTTTACATTTTTTTTCATCGCCCCCCTCATTGAGGATAACTCCTTCCAGGTTTCCGAAGGTAATGTCTGCATCCTTCAAAACGGGCGTTACTTCCCTGAGCAGGTCTTTTCCTTTATTTGGGGGCAGATAGCTTTCATCCGGGTAATTGGTTCCCAGCATGATATCTCCAACGCCAATGATAGTGACAGTATCTTTCAGAACGCGGTAAATTCCAATCTCGACAGAATCCTGTTTGAGTACAATGGCCGTATCTGCTTTAACCCCAAGCGTATCAATTCGCGTATATACGGAATCTACGGGTGTCTGTTGTACATCCGGTGTCTTTGAAGTTTGCTGAACTGATTTACAGCCCGTGGCGGCCAATATGAAAAGAATGGTAAGGTTCCGGAGGTATGTATTCATGTCTGCAAAGATAATCCCCTGTATTGTTTAATCCAGTACTTCATTGGATTGCTGGGAAATTTCTATGAGTTTTTCATATGCCTCATTGCTCAGGTCACGCTGGAAGAAATTGATAGGATTAATATGCTGCCCTTTATAGAGGATTTCGTAATGTAAATGTGCGCTTACAGAACGGCCTGTATTGCCCACGTATCCGATTATCTGACCCCGCTTAACCTTATCCCCTTTATTCACATTAAATTGATCCAGGTGGGCATAACGTGTCTCATAGCCATAGCCATGATCTACAAAGAGTACATTCCCATAACTCGATGATCTGTATTTCGTATGGATGACCCCATCTCCCGTAGCATATACCGGGGTTCCTTTCGAGGCGGTAAAATCAATTCCTTTATGCGGCATCCATCTTTTAAGTACCGGGTTGAATCGTTTTGGCTTAAATCCGCTCGCTATACGAACCAGCTCTTTGTTGTTGATTGGCTGAATCGCAGGGCGGGAAGACCACATTTTCTCCTTTTCTGAAAGAATCTCCGAGATCTGATCGTATGACTTACTTTGAATGTACAGTCGTTTGCGCAGCACGTCCAGCTGATGGTAGGTGGACAGGATCATAGGAGCCTTATCCAGTGACCGGTCTACCTTTTCCCGGTATTTGTCGTGTCCGCCTGTTCCGCCGTCGCGTACAGCCGCAGGTATAGGTTCTGTATCCAGAATTACCCTGAAGATCTCATCATCTGTAAATTCAAGTTCCCCAACCGTGGCATGCGCTGTTTCTATTTCTTTTTTCAGAATGTTCCAGTCGAGCAATAACTGCTGGTTCTCTGTCTCAAGCCTTGATTCCTTCAATGATTTGAAATTGGCCTGATAGACGTAAATTATGCCAACAGCGATAATGGCGGTGACACTTAAAAAGCCGAGAATATTCAGAATAATTTCCTTGCGTGACGCTTTGTAGCGCTCGTAATTACAGGTTTCGGTATTATAGTAAAAATGAACTTTTGCCATAACGGTCAATCTAATGATTGGTTTTCGCGACCTGCAACCTGTCGCAATGTTCTGAACATATGATCATCGAGTCCCTGAATCATAAAGTTCAATGGATCGATCTGATTTCCATCCTTGATGATTTCATAATGAACATGGGGGGCGATTGATCCCCCGCTGTTTCCAGCCTTCGCAATTATTTCACCACGCTTCACCCTTGCACCCTGTTTTACTTCTATTTCACCCAGGTGGGCATAACGGGTTACGTATCCGTTACCGTGATCTATTTCAATATAATTTCCATATCCGGTCTCCAGGCTGCTTTTGGACTTCACCAGTTTAACCCGTCCGTCGCCGGTGGCGAGAACGGCATCACCCCGATGGGTTGCGAAGTCGATCCCGAAATGCATGACCCGCGCCTTGTGAAATGGGTTTATACGCATGCCGAATCCTGATGCAAGCTTTTTAAGGTCTTCATTTTCAACAGGTTGGATGGCTGGAAGTGAAGTGAGAATTTCGCTATTTTCCCGTGCCAGCCGAATCACTTCCTCCATTGAACGTGACGATGAGCTTTTACGGATCATTTCAATTTTGTCAACGGCCTCTTCCACATCCGATTCATTATCCCATCCCTTATCCAGCATACGTTTATAGCGTTTACTAAAATTGCTACTGGTGGCGGTCGCGCCATTCTGCAATGGTTCTGCCTCGTAAATCTTTCGGTAAATATTATTGTTCCGCTGATTGAGCGCGTCAATTACGGAGGATATCTCAAACAATTCGGCTCTCAGATTTTCGTGATGTTCCTTGAGTGACTCATTCTCCTGGGAGAGTGCCCGGGTCTGGGGCGTTTCATAATAGGCATTGCGGATCAGTACGACCATCGTAGCCACCACCGCCGCAGCGGCAAGGTAACCTGCAAAATTGAGAAAAACATCCAGCCATGTACGTTTCACACGTTCATAACGGCATGTTTGAGTATCGTATGTATATTTTATTCTTGCCATGAATCTGGTTCGCTAAAAACTCCTATTTTTGTGCTTTTATTGCGAATTAATTAAAAAATATGGCTCGAACCCCGTAGGTAATTCGTGACTCCAGTGCATGAATATAGGAGTTACTTATAAAAAATCGGGTACCCTGTAAGATATTTAAGCATTTTTGCCAATAATGGAATCCAAAATAATACGTCAGAAATTTTTAGCCTTCTTTGAAGAGCGTCAGCACAAGATAGTTCCATCCGCACCCATGGTGAACAAAGACGACCCTACGTTAATGTTCACGAATGCGGGAATGAACCAATTCAAGGATTATTTTCTTGGCACCAAACCGGTGCCATTCCATCGGGCTGCCGATACCCAGAAATGTTTACGTGTCTCCGGAAAGCATAATGACCTCGAGGAGGTGGGACTTGATACCTATCATCATACAATGTTTGAAATGCTGGGCAACTGGTCCTTTGGCGATTATTTTAAAAAGGAAGCCATTGAATGGGCATGGGAGCTGCTTACAAATGTTTATCAACTTCCGAAAGACCGGCTGTATGTAACAGTTTTCGGAGGAGACAAGGATGATAACCTCGACGAAGATAACGATGCCAGGGAGTTCTGGAAAGAATATGTAGAGGAGGACCGCATTTTGAATGGTTCCAAAAAGGATAACTTCTGGGAAATGGGGGATACCGGACCTTGCGGACCATGTTCCGAAATACATATTGATCTCAGACCGGAGCAGGAGGTGGAAAAAATTCCCGGGAAGGACCTGGTGAATATGGATCACCCCCTGGTGGTGGAGATCTGGAATCTTGTATTCATGGAATATAACCGTCAGGCGTCAGGCGCGCTGGTAGCCCTGCCGGCCAAACATGTAGATACGGGAATGGGCTTCGAACGGCTTTGCATGGCTATACAGGGCAAAACTTCCAATTACGACACAGACGTTTTTACACCATTGATCGATCACGTTAGTGCCCGGGCTGGTGTTTCATATGGATCTGATCATCAGAAGGATATTGCAATGCGTGTTATTTCAGACCACGTACGCGCCATTGCATTTGCCATCGCCGATGGCCAGCTTCCTTCCAATAATGGTGCAGGGTATGTGATCCGTCGTATTTTACGACGGGCCGTTCGATATGGATATACTTTCCTCGGCTTTAATGAGCCCTTCATGTATACGCTGGTGCCCATTCTCGCGCATCAGTTTGATCAGGTATTTCCTTCCATTGTCGAACAGAAAGATTTCATTATCCAGGTGATGAAGAAAGAAGAAGAATCCTTCCTTCATACACTTGAAAATGGTTTGAAAAGACTCGAAGCGATCCGTGCTGAGCATGCATCCGGTGGTGTAATACCGGGAACCCTTGCATTTGAATTATACGATACCTACGGGTTTCCTTTCGACCTTACCTCCCTCATCGCCCGCGAAAATGGACTATCAGTGGATGAGAAAGGATTTGAAGCGGCCATGAAGGTTCAGAAGAACCGCTCCAAAGCCGATGCCGTGAGGGAGACTGGTGATTGGGAAATTATTTCACCAGACACAAATGTTGAATTCATTGGATATGATGCCACGACTTCCATTTCCCATATTTTACGGTATCGTACGCTAAGACATAAGGGAAAGGATATTTATCAGCTGGTTTTGGATAAAACCCCCTTCTATGCCGAAAGTGGTGGTCAGGTAGGTGATACGGGTGTTTTGATTGGAGATAATGTGGAGATCAGGGTTCTGGATACCCGGAAGGAAAACGATTTGATCGTTCACATGGTTGACAGGCTCCCGGAGGACATGACCGGGAAGTTTACTGCCCGTGTTGACGAAAAAAGGAGACAAAAGATCATGGCCAATCACAGCGCCACGCATCTGCTGCATGCGGCACTGCGCGAAGTGCTCGGATCCCATGTGGAACAGCGTGGGTCGCTTGTGAATGATGAACTGCTGCGCTTTGATTTTTCGCATTTCCAAAAAATGTCGGAAGAGGAAATTCTGAAAGTGGAACATCGGGTGAATGAAAAGATCCGTGAAGATTTTCAGCGTATTGAGAATCGGGCAGTCCCGATTGATGAAGCGAAAGACATGGGTGCGATGGCGTTGTTTGGCGAGAAATATGGTGATTTTGTGCGTGTAATAATTTTCGACCCTGAATATTCTGTTGAACTCTGCGGAGGAACGCATGTGAATGCAACCGGGAATATCGGGTTTTTCAAAATAGTATCAGAGTCTTCCATTTCTGCGGGAATTCGCCGAATAGAAGCGATCACCGGGGAAACGGCTGAGAAATTTGTAGAGGAGCAGGTACAACTGACAAAAGATATTCAGAACCTGCTGAAGGGAGCACAGGATATTCGACAGGCCGTTGAGCAGCTGGTTGAGCAGCGAAACAGCCTTGAGAAGGAAATACAGAAACTTCACCAGGATAAAGCCGGCGATCTCAAATCAGGCCTGAAGGAAAAGGTTTCAGACATGGGTGCATATAAGGTAATTATTGACCAAGTTGAAATTCCAAATGCCGATACCCTGAAGAAACTGGCATTTGAATTAAGGAATGAAATTCCCGAACTAATCCTGGTTTTGGCAGCCAATATTGCCGGCAAACCTCAGATTGCGGTGGTAGCACCAGACTCGCTAATCTCTGAAGGGAAAATCCATGCAGGCAATATGGTGAAGGAGTTGGCACGGGAAATCCAGGGTGGTGGCGGCGGACAGCCATTTTATGCAACTGCCGGCGGCAAAGACCTGAATGGATTGAAAAATGTGGTGGACAAGGCCAAAGGTTTGATTGAAAAAAGTGTGGAATGACAACTTCCCTGAGAGATAAGTATACGGCTGTTATTGGTTTGGAGGTTCATGCACAGCTTCTTACAGCTGCGAAAATCTATAATTCCGACAGCACCGAATACGGAAGTTTGCCCAATACAAATGTGAGTGTTATTACACTTGGTCATCCGGGTACGTTGCCAAAGCTGAATAAGAAGGTCGTTGAATATGCGGTTCGGATGGGCTTGGCATGTAATTGTGAGATTACGAGGGAAAATATTTTCGATCGTAAAAATTATTTTTACCCTGACCTGCCAAAAGGTTATCAAATTACACAGGACAGAACTCCCATCTGTGTCGGTGGAAAAGTGTTGATCAGTCCAAAGGATGAAGAAGATATATTCATTCACCTGAACCGCATCCATATTGAGGAAGATGCGGGCAAGTCGATTCATTTGGCTGAAGAAACGGATACACTGGTTGATTTCAACCGTTCCGGTGTTCCGTTAATTGAGATCGTAACCGAACCAGACCTTCGTTCCCCGGAACAGGCATCGGCATTTCTTACCGAAATTCGACGAATGGTGCGGTACCTCGGGATTTGCGATGGTAATATGGAGGAAGGATCTATGCGATGTGATGCCAATATTTCCATCATGCCGAAAGATTCGGAAGCCTATGGTAAAAAGGTTGAAGTGAAAAACATGAACTCGATCAGGAATGTGCAACGGGCCATTGAACACGAAATCGAACGCCAGGTTTCTGTAGTTGAGAATGGCGGAACGATTTTTTCGGAAACACGCACATTTGATGCAGCCACAGGAACCACATCAGGCATGCGCACCAAGGAAGAGTTGAATGACTACCGGTATTTTCCTGATCCCGACCTGAGTCCACTGTATATTTCAGAAGAATGGCTCGACAGCATTGCTTCGGCCATGCCAAGCCTGCCAAGGGAATTGTATCAAAAGTATATCAGCGAATTCAATCTTCCGGAGTACGATGCGCAGGTTCTTACAGACAGCAGGGATATTGCTATGTATTTCGAAGAAGTAATAGCAAGCACCCCTCATTTCAAAGCAGCATCAAATTGGGTGATGGGACCTGTAAAATCATACCTTAACGATTCCGGAATACAGATTGACAAATTTCCGCTGCGTCCGACAGCTCTTGCAGGATTGATTGATTTGGTACAGTCCGGAAAGATTAGTTTTTCCGTGGCGTCACAGCATTTGTTTTCTGCGATGCTCAAGCAGCCTGAAAAGACTGCTGAAATTCTTGCCGGTGAGTTAAATCTAATCCAAAGTACCGACAGCGACGAGATTGAAATGATCGTTTCTGATGTTCTGTCGGAATTGCCTGATAAAGTCGAGGCATACAAACGCGGTCAGAAAGGATTGCTGGGGATGTTCATGGGCGAAATAATGCGCCGGGGCAAGGGGAAAGTTAATCCGAAGGTGGCGAATGAACTATTAATAAAAAAACTAGGTTAGTCCGATATGAAAAAAATGAACATTGTACTTGTAGTCGTTGCATTTCTTTATTCCTGTTCTTCTGATTCTAATTCGCAGGAAGCCAATGGCTCATATATTACGTTGTCTGGCAAAGTGGTGAACCCGCAGCCGAATGGAAACATTATTCTTTCAAGGTACCTTAGCCAGTCAGGCGGTACCGAAGTACTGGATACTATAAGCCTGAATAGCGATAAAACCTTTGAGGAGCGCGTGAATGTGCCTGCTGCGGGGTATTATAAACTTGATTTCTATGGCAGGCAGGTGATCAATCTGATTCTCGACAATGATGATGTGGAAGTGAACGTAGACGGTCAGCAACCTCAGGGGTATGCAGAAGTCAATGGAAGTTCTGATCATGATTTTATTCAGGGAGCTCAGATGGCTGTGCAGCGGTTTCAGCAATCTCCTGAAATGAGAACATTGAATGAAGCATTTGTCGCTGCCCAGCAGGCTAATAATGCCGAAGCAATGGATTCACTCCGGTTGCAATACATGGAAATGGATCGTGTTTTTAAACGTCAGTTATTGAAATCCGCCGATACGATGGAAACATCCCTCGGAGTGGTGGAAATCTTGAAGAATAAGCAATTCGTTGATCCGGATGTGCATTTTGACTATCTGAAATCATACGCTGCAAGGGTAGAGAAAGATATGTCAAATTCACCCATTGCAATGGAGTTTGTGGAAAATGTGAAGGCAATGGAAGTATTGGCGATAGGCGCCATTGCTCCGGAAATATCGCTTCCGAATCCGGATGGAGAAATTGTTCCCCTTTCTTCATTGCGCGGTAATTATGTGCTTGTAGATTTTTGGGCACAATGGTGCCGGCCGTGCCGGATGGAAAATCCAAATGTGGTAGCCATGTACAACAAATACCATGATGAAGGTTTCGAAGTTTATGGCGTAAGTCTTGACAGGACCCGGGAGAAATGGCTGCAGGGCATTGAAGAGGACGGGTTGCACTGGACCCAGGTTTCTGATTTGAAATATTGGAACAGTGAAGCGGCAAGAACCTATGGCATTACGGGTATACCGTTTTCAATTCTTGTTGACCCTGAAGGTCGCATCATTGGAAAGAACCTGCGTGGTGCCGCATTGCAACAGAAACTCGCGGAGATTTTTGGCAATAAGGGGTAAAGTATAGACCGGTTAAAAACTGCAGCTGGTCGTAGGCAGGAACCTACGACCAGAATGAGAATCCTCCAGGCAGCTGGTCGTAGATTCCCATCTACGACCTACATAATATTCATGGAGCATATGGGTCGTAGGTAGGAACCTATGACCAGAATGAGATTCCCTCCAGGCAGCCCCACCCAGTACCTAACGAACAGAACAAGAAGTAATCAGAATGTACAAATAAAAAAGAGACTGCCCTTTTGAGACAGCCTCCTTCAGTTTTCAACCTAGAAGTTTTCTGACCTTAATTACTTTGATAGTTTCACGGTTTCATATCCGATGTAACTGAACACCAGTTCCTGCTCAGGATCATCGAGCTTAATTTTGAAGCTGCCGTCTTTGTCACAAACAGTACCCTTGGTTGTGCCTTTGATCACCACGTTCGTGCCCGTGAGTGGTTTGCCATCTTCTCCAAATACCTTCCCGTAGACCGCGTCTCCGGAGCGCTGTACATCAAGTTTCATTTTGAAGAAATCCTGCTTTAATTCTCCTGGGGCAGGCGGTGGAGGCGTTGTTGAACCATGTGACTGCGTGTCTTCGCCAAGCGCAAATGAGATCGGAACAACGATCTTTTGTTTAACCTTTTTGCCACGCTGTTCGGCTGGCTGCCATGCAGGTGCTTCAGAAATCACACGAACCGCTTCCTCGTCACATCCATATCCAATTCCTTTTACAGCTGCCACATCTGTAACAGAACCGTCGGTATCGATGACCATTTGAATATATACCTTACCCTGAACGCCCTGCTCTTTGGCAGATGCAGGATATTTCAGGTTTTCTGCGATATACTTGTAGAATTCCGGATATCCACCCAAAGGCTCGGCTGATTGTTCTACTACCAGGAAGGTCTCTCCATCACCTGTATTTTCAGCGACCTTGTTCATGACACCGTCTTTACGTACGATCATTCCGATACGGTTCTCCTCCTTATTTACATCGACCAATGCAATAGTGTTAGGATCCATCGACTTGAGACGTGCCAGTTCTTCTTCATTATCCGCACTGGTTTCAAGATATTCAAATTCAGCATTAGGATATTTTTCTTTAAGCTTATCCATTTCGATCTGGATATTTTCAGGAATTTCAATAGCCATTGCAGAACCTTCGACGACCGTTTGAAGATCATTCATGGCTTCATCATTGCAGCTGAAAGCAATAAGGATTATCGCAACCAGCGGGGCGAGTGACGCCCATTTCCATTTTTTAATTTGAGTTTTTGTTGTGTTCATCATATTTATCCGTTTTAGAGTTTTTGATTTATTAAAGTGATGTCCGATGGACAAGTGTGCTTTATTGAGGGCCATGCGTGCCAGCAGGTCTGAATAATCTTCAGGTGTTGTCTCTTTAAGTATGACATCGTCGGCCAGGTATTCATGAAGCTCCTGAATTTCCCTGCGGTTATACCATGTGACCGGATTGAACCAGAAGAATATCTTGACCGCTTCCAGGAACAGAATATCAATGGAATGCATTTGACGTATGTGCGCCAGTTCGTGAGCTACAATTTTATCTTCCTCCTCATTTGTCAGTTCAACCGAATTATCAAGGAATAGCAGGTTGAAGAAAGAAAAGGTAGGGAGGGTGCCATTCGTTTGAATGACAATGTAATTGCCCTTTCTGTCCATCCTGTGGGTGTTTGCCATAAAAAACCAGAGCACTTGTCCCAGTTGGAACATCAACCACAGACCCAGCAGACAAACACCGCTCCAATACAGTGTTGATACCCAGGAGAAATCGGATACGACTGTTTCAGCTTCCTGGATTTCACCGCCGCCAATCACGATTTCAGGCAGGATCATCGTTTGGATTCCCTTGATGGTTTCTCCCTGATCCGGAAACAGATCAAATTGAAACAGGGGTAGCATCAGGGCAAACAGTGATGAACCGATCAGGTACCATCGCTTGCGCCGAAAATCAGTTTCATTTTTCAGGAAACCATAGTAGAAGAGACCCAGCAGCAGTAATGTGCAGTTCGCTTCAAAAAGATATAGTAAGTAATTATTCATTTTCGCCTTCCTTCAAGTTTTTCTTTACATGTTTCATGAGCTCATCAACTTCCTTCATGCCCAGTTCATTTTCTTTCGCAAAAAAGGACACAAGACGTTCAAAGGAACCACTGAAATATCCTTTCAGAAAATTGTTAAGGTAGAACTGACTGTAATCATCCTTTTCAACAATCGGGAAATACTGGTACGTTTTACCAAAGGCCTCGTGATCTACAAAACCTTTCTGTTCCAATATGCGAATGATGGTGGATACAGTATTATATGCAGGCTTGGGTTCCGGCATTTCGGAGATGATCTCCTTGACAAATGCCTTATTCAGCTGCCATAGGATCTGCATCACCTGTTCTTCCGCTTTTGTGAGTTCTTTCATAGTTCTGAATTAGCTTGGTTCAAATATATGACTAAAAAATTAGTTGTCAAACTAAAAACTTAGTTTAATTGAAAAAAATTTCAAAACCCCATCGTAAATAGAACCGCTTTGCTAAAAATCTGTTAATTTTTCAGATCATTTTTGAAATTATGAATTTAAATACGAAGGCAAAGCAGCAGAACACTTATGATGCGATTGTGGTAGGGACCGGGATCAGTGGAGGGTGGGCCGCTAAAGAACTAACGGAAAAAGGATTAAAGACTCTCGTCCTGGAGCGCGGGAGAATGGTGGAACATCTGAAGGATTATCCCACTATGAATTTAAATCCGTGGGAATTACCATATAATGACCGGCTCACTGCGGAAGAGGAAAAGGACTACTACGTTCAGAATCGCACAGGATATACAGTAAGGCAATCAACCAAGCATTTTTGGCTGAAGGATACCGAACATCCGTATACAGAAGTAAAGCGCTTCGACTGGATCCGGGGATATCATGTAGGTGGAAGGTCGCTTATGTGGGGACGGCAAAGTTATCGCCTCAGTGATATAGATTTTGAAGCAAACCTGAAAGATGGAATAGCGGTGGACTGGCCTATCCGCTACAAGGATATTGCTCCCTGGTATGATTATGTGGAATCATTTATAGGGGTGAATGGTAAAAAAGAAGGCCTTCCGCAATTGCCGGATGGTAACTTTCTGCCTCCGATGGAAATGAACTGCGTGGAGGAGCATTTACGTGACAGTATATCAAAGAGGTATACCGACAGGATCATGACGATCGGCCGCTCGGCGAATCTCACCCAGAATCATAATGGCCGCAGCAAGTGCAATTACAGGAACCTTTGTACAAGAGGTTGTCCTTTCGGCGCTTACTTCAGCTCACAGTCTTCAACGCTTCCGGCTGCAGCGGCTACTGGCAACATGACGCTCAGGCCTCATTCAATAGTAACCGAGGTATTGTATGACAAGGATAACAAGCGGGCAACCGGTGTTCGTATTCTGGATGCTGAAACCAATGAATACATGGAATTCTATGCCAAAGTGGTATTCCTGTGTGCTTCTACGTTGGGATCAACCTTTATTCTCCAGAATTCGGTAAGTGATGTTTTTCCCGATGGAATGGGTAATGCATCCGGGGAATTAGGACATAACCTGATGGATCACCACTTCCGCGTTGGCGCTCGTGGCGAATACCCCGGATTTCAGGATCGGTATTACAGCGGTCGCAGGCCAAATGGAATTTATATCCCAAGGTTCAGGAATATAAAGGAACAGCGAACCGACTATATTCGTGGATTTGGCTACCAGGGAAGTGCAAGCCGCGACGGCTGGCAGCGTGCCGTTGCTGAATTGAGCATCGGAGAGGATCTCAAGGCTGCAGTTACCACGCCGGGTGAATGGGGTATGGGACTAACAGGATTCGGTGAGTGTCTGCCGTACCATGAAAACAAGGTATCACTTACGACTGAAAAGCTTGACAAGTTTGGTTTGCCCACTTTTGTGATCGATTGTGAGTTCAAGGATAATGAGATGGCCATGCGAAAGGATATGCAGGAGTCTGCGATCGAAATGCTCGAAGGCGCGGGTTTCAAAAACGTTCGGGGCTATGACAGCATTGGTGGTCCGGGTCTGGGAATCCATGAAATGGGTACCGCTCGCATGGGGCGCGATCCTAAGACGTCGGTACTGAACGGTAACAACCAGTTGCATGAGGTACCCAATGTATTTGTGACCGATGGCGCGGCAATGACCTCCGCAGGATGCCAGAATCCGTCGCTGACCTATATGGCTTTAACAGCGAGAGCAGCAGATTTCGCTGTGAATGAATTAAAAAGAAACAATCTCTGATATGAAAGGAATGAACAGAAGGGAAGCATTGAAAAGAACCGCGCTCGTTATGGGTACGGCGCTTTCGGCTTCAACGATCGCTGGAATTATGCAAGGATGTAAGGCTGAGCCGGAGCTATCATGGACGCCTGCATTATTTACTGAAGACCAGGCACAACTGATATCTTCCATGTCGCAGACCATCATCCCAAAAACCGGGACTCCGGGTGCTGTGGAAGTTGGCGTTCCCAAATTTATTGAAGATATGGTGAAAGATGTCTTTACTGAATCAGAGCGAATGAGGTTTATGGATGGAATGGCGGCCTTTGAAGAAAACAATGGGAAAAGTTTTACTTCACTAAGTGCGGAAGATCAGAAGGAACTCCTCATGGCATATAATACAAGAATGCAGGAGGCTTTTGCGCAAAGGGGTGAACCTATGCCTGCAGACCTTGATTTCTTTTTCCGCGTGAAAGAGTTAACGGTTACGGGGTTCTTTACCTCTGAGGCCGGTGCAACGGAAGTGCTTCAATATAAAGCGATACCTGTGGAATATCATGGATGTATCAGCCTTGATGAAGCCGGTGGAAAAACCTGGGCAACGTAAGATTTTATTTTCTCTCTCTAAAACCCTGGTTGAAAAACCAGGGTTTTTTTATTTGGTGAATTGCGGTAATCGTTTCATGAGGGTCTAACGGAGTCCCTGCATTTCGTGACTTACGGATATAAATGAACCAGCCTAAAGTGGAAACCAAAAACATGGGGTGACTTCTTCATGAGCGTGGAACATTCGGAATCACCCACCCAACGTCATCCTGAACTTGTTTCAGGACCCCCGGAGCATTCAATAAAATTGCCCAACTTATGCTCCATTTTTCGTAAAACTAAATCTGCAGTTACACCAATATAAAAGGTTGTTCTGTAATAGTTAGTCATGATGTAGACATGCCCTCCATAATTCATAGGGTATTGATAATTAATCCTACGGACATTTTTGCAAAATAATGCTATGGAGACCCTGAATTAAGTTGTCTGTCAAGGGCAGGTTGTTAAGTGTGTAATCCTTCGTTGGGGATCCCGAAACAAGTTCGGGACGACGTGTAGTGGATAGTTTTTAGTAGATGATCCAATAGGGAAGGCGATCCATTCATCCACAATCTCCAATGGGAGAATCATACTACTATACTAGTCGACAACAACTAATTTCAGACATCACAGATTTTCTTTGCCTGTGCCAGTGAGGCAAGTTTATCCGGCTTTGCCGGAATGAATTCCTGACCAACAAATCCTGTAAATCCTGATTCGGCAATGGCATTCATAATGGCAGGGTAGTATAATTCCTGCGAATCATCGATTTCATTTCGACCCGGAACCCCCGCAGTATGATAGTGGCTGAAATAATCGCCATACTTGCGAATTGTGGCAATGATATTACCCTCCTGTACCTGCATGTGATAGATATCATATAGCAAACGGAAATTGGGTGAGCCAACCTTATCTACCAGTTTGACTCCCCAGGAGGTATTGTCACACATATAATCGGCATGATCCCGCTTGCTGTTGAGAAGCTCCATGCTGACAATTATATTATGTTTCTCCGCGATTTTGATAACTGGCTCCAGTCCCCGGGCACAATTCTCAAGACCTTCATCATCTGCCATGCCATTTCGGTTACCAGAAAATGCAATTACCTGTTTCAGTCCTGCGGCTTCAGCTTTTGGAATATTCAACGCATATTGCTCCTGAAGTGATGAATGCAGGGAGGGGTCATTGAAACCACGAGTTAAACCGTGATCATTCGCATAAGCCATCGCACAGGTAAGTCCCTTCTTCAGAACTACATCCCATTCATCTGGTCCCAGGAGCTCAACTGAGCCATAACCCATTTCAGCAGCCGCATCCGCCAATACATCTAATGGAATACTATTGAAACACCATCGAACAATTGATTGCTTGATCCGGCCTGATATGTTGGAACCCGCATTCGGATTTGTAACCATCGGGTACCCAACGGAAGGTATCATCATCGAGGCTGCCATAAGCCTCATCGCGTCTTTTCTGTTCATGGTGTCATTCGTTGTTTTTGCGTGAAGGCATACGTGAGAATATTTGCCCCCATTCGCAGCGCAGCCTGCCGCTTCTCTTCAGGGTCATTATGTATGCTGGGATCTTCCCATCCGTTTCCAAGATCACATTCATAACTGTAGAAGCAAACCAACCGGCCTTTCCACATAAGCCCGAAGCCCTGTGCCGGCTTACCATCGTGCTCATGAATTTTAGGCAATCCCTCAGTAAATTTAAATTTCTGATTGTATATCGGATGATCAAATGGCAGTTCTACAAATTCCAACTCAGGAAATACTTTTTTCATTTCTATGCGGATAAACTGATCCAGGCCATAGTTATCATCAATATGAAGAAACCCACCGGCTTCCAGGTATGTTCTCAGGTTTTCGGCATCCGAGTCTGAGAATACAACATTACCATGACCTGTCATATAGACATAGGGGTATAGGAACAATTCCGGACTTCCTACATCAACAACATCATCTTCAGCTTGCAGATTCATGTTCAGTTCGCGGTTACAAAATTCGATCAGATTGGGTAATGCCGTTTTGTTCGCATACCAGTCACCACCTCCATCATACTTCAGTTTGGCGATACGGACTTTCACCTGGCCCTGGGTTGGCATAGTGAGTGCAGCAACCAGAAGTAAAAAAATCAAACAGAATCCCTTTTTCATCATCTCCAAATTAGCTAATTATTTTCAATTGCGAATGCCTGAGTTTGTTCTTATTCAGCAAGCATGGTATCTTTCCTTTTAACGATTGAGGATGAAGTACGTTATATTTACACCCATTTTATTCTGTATATTTACTGATCTTTTTAGTCAGAGCAGTGATGATCTGGTCGGTACATGGAAAGTAATTGAGGCTACACTAAACGGAACGTTTGAGTACGATCAGGCAACAGAAAGCGACCTGAAATTAATTACGGCCGCCCTGGAAGGAAGTTTCATAGTGATTTCGAAATCCGGCAAAGCGGGTTTCAGCACTCGTATACCTCAGTTCTTCATAGAAAATGCGCGTTGGAAATTTGATGAAGACACCGGTGACCTGCAGTTCTTTGACCGGAAGAATAAAAATATTTTGATGAAATTTATTGTGGCAGGCAGGGGTGACCAGTTGATGTTTCAGATGTCTGAATCACCGTTTGTGCTGAGCACGGAAAAAATGAAGTAATGAGGTATAGTATTTTATTGATTGCGGTACTGATGGGCGGAATGGTTCATTCTTTGATCGCTCAGTCCTCTAAGAGTGAAGTTCTGTTGCTTCAAGAGGAACAGGAAAAGAATTTTCGGAAAATAGATCATATTGATAGTGAAGGCAGATCTGGTGAGATCACAGGATATTTGTCCGCCCCCGATACTGAAATAATAACGTTTTCAAGTGAGACGGAAACCGGTACCTATTCCGAACATTTTATTTTTACGAATGGTCTGCTTGTAAACGTTGAAATTACCGAAGTACAATTCAATCGTCCGAAATTCTGGAATCAGTCGGTGGCCGAGTCGAATGGTGATTCTGAATGGTATGATCCTGAAAAGTCAATCATTTCAAAAACCATTTACCACTTTACGGATGGAAACCTGGAATTCTGGATAAACAGCGATGGATCGGAGGGGTATCCCTTAAATAAGAAATTAAAAAAAATAGGAACAGATCTTGAAGGCAAAGCCATAAGCTATCGTAAACTCCTGGAAAAATGATTAAGACAACCCGATATTTTCTTTTTTTACTGATAGGGTTTTGTTTGATATCCTGTAGCGATGATGAATCCGTTGCAGTAAAAGAGTTTACAGATTTCCAGGAGGAATCGATTGTTTATTTTAATGAGATTGCACTCGGATTTGAGTTTGGATCATACCCGGAGATCACCAGAAAATGGAAAGTTCCAATGAAGATTTTTGTTGGCGGTGATCCGTCGAGCGCGCTGAAACAGGAATTTGATCGGGTGAAAAATGAAATTAACTCATTGGTGACCGATGGATTTGAAATGATAGAGGTGCAGGACTCACTCGAAGCCAATTTCTATCTGTTTCTGGGCAGCGGAAATGATTATGCCGGTCACTTTCCCTATCAAAGTCAATATATTTCATCGAACTGGGGACTCTTTTACATTATTTTCAATCAAAGGGCAGAACTGATTGGCGGGCATATGTATGTCGACACCAAGCGGGCGGATGATGTGGCACAGCGCCATTTATTGCGGGAAGAACTAACACAGTCCCTGGGCCTGGCAAAAGATTCCTATCGATACCCGAACAGCATATTTCAGCAGGACTGGACAACAACCAATGACTATATTGATATCGACCGTGAGTTGATACGCTTGCTTTACCATCCCAATATGGTTGTCGGACTGGATAAAGTTGGGAGTACTGCTGTAATTCAGAATATTTACAGGGAAGAAAACGCAGATTAATGACATTCTGCTAAACCCGGAGTGTAAGACTGTCGTATGGTAAGTAAAACCCCTTACTTCAATGCGTCTGATTTTTTCTATTTTTTTGCTTGCTTCACTGGGATGGTTTGTGCCTGATAATGCAATCTCCGAAAGAACACGACAAACGCTCAGCAGCAGCCGGTCATTCCATGATCCTTCAGGAAAGTGGCAGAGTACCCTGCTTAATTTTCATGTTGAGGAGCCCCGTGTTGGGAATCCCACCAGATTTTCTGAAATATATTTGAATGTTGCGGATGGCACCTTTTCCCTGGTAAGAAACAGGGAGGATCACCTCACCACCTACAGCATGGATGCCAATGGCAGGCCCATGGTGCTTCTCGACGGAAGTGAGCAGTTCGATGAGGAATTACGTGCGCGGTACAGGCTCTATCCCGACCGTGTTTCAGGCTACCGGGATTTTTATCGCGTAATGTACGGACTGCCCATGAGCCTGGACCTCTCCCGCATCAGAAACCTGGGAGACGTAACTACCGCAACTTTTCAGGGCAGTCGTGCACTCGTATTTACTATTGAATGGAAGAAACCCTTATTGAAACCGGTCTGGAAAATATTTCTGGATCCGGATACCTATAGCGCCATGGGAATGGAGTTGATTGAACCCGACAATCCGGATGCCGGTGAGCGGATCGTTTTCCAGGGATTGGTGGAGTATGATGGAATCAGAATCCCTCATATGCGACATTGGTATTCGTTAAAGAATAATTCATACCTTGGTTCTGATATTATCGTCATGAATCAGGAATTCTGATATTTCAGGAATTGTATGAGAATAAATTCTTCTATTCTACTATCGCTTTTGTTCTTTTCTGTTGCCTGTAGTAACGATTATGTGTCTTCAGATGAATTACTGCGAGATGTGGTTGAGGCTTATAATACTCGCGCAAGCATATCTTATTCTGTAACCTACCGGGCTAAGTATTTTGACAGAGATGACACACTTATCTATCCGGTAGATGTGGAGATGATGCGTATTCCGGAAGATTCTGTTTTCCACGGGATGATTTGGATGGATGTAAAAAAAGAGGGCTCGTCTTGGGGCAATCTCTATGACCTGGATACAATCTACCAGGTTATTTATAAGGATTCTGCAGTTACCACCTTCAGGCCGCACCTGGGAGAGGATTGGGTAATTACCGGAAATACCGCCGGTGATGCGATTGCTATAAATTTTATGGAGCCTTCCGAACTGTTAAAACAGGTAAAGGATACATTGAATCAGTCTGCATTAGTCAGGGAACCGGATGGGCGATACCATATTACGATCAAGGAACCTGACGAAGATCCCTTTTATCAGCAGGAGAGGCATTACTGGGTTGATCCTGATGAACTGATCATCAATGAAAAAAGCTTTCAGGTTATGTTTCAGGGAAATTATCAATACAACCACTGGAAGCTATCCAATATCAGGTTTAATACGCTTACCCGTGCAGATTTCAAGGCTAAGCAACGACATTTGACCAGCAATTTTCCTGTATCAGCCTATATCCCCAGGGATCCTACAGAATATAAACTTCTCGATTCAGGTTCTGATGCGCCCGATTTTACCGGAAGGCTCTGGAAGGAAAACAACACCTGGTCGCTTCATGACGCTGCAGGAAGAGTAGTGGTAATGGATTTTTGGTATATGTCCTGTATGCCCTGTATCCAGGCGATTCCACACCTGAATGAAATTTACGGGAAGTATGGTGAGGATGTAATCGTAATCGGTGTGAACAGCCTCGATAATGATGAGAATGGGTTGAAGCGCCTTCCCGGGTTCGTGGAAAAGAATGATCTTCGCTATTCCATTTTACTCAATGATAAATCGGCCGATAGCCTTTACAACGTTAATGCATATCCCTCGCTTTATGTCATCGATAAAGGGGGGAAGATAGTTTTTTCGCAGCTGGGCTTCAATGAAACACTTAGTGATACGCTTGATGTTGTCATTAAAAACCTGCGTTGAAATTTCCTTCCGGGCTTAAAATTATTGGATTCATGGTACAGGATCATTCATTATCCTGATACGCGTCACCGTTCACAGTTGCTCGGCGTTGTAAATTTAAATGGATCAATTACATCGATTATGGGCGAACATAAGGTTCGGCAAGTAAGCAAGAAGGACCGCGGTCATTTTATACACAAACTTCTCCTCGACATCGAATCCCTGGAGTATATGTTGGATAATAACATAATTGAACGGGGCTATTTACGTATTGGTGCCGAACAGGAATTCTGTATTGTAAATGATGATTGGTCGCCTTCGACCAAGGCGATGGAGATTCTTCAAACCATCGATGACCCGCACTTCACGACAGAATTGGGATTGTTCAATCTTGAATTGAACCTGGATCCGGTGATGCTGGGACCGGATAGCTTTTTAAGCATGGAAACATCGCTGAAAGCACTTTTAAAAAAGGCAGGGGAGGCAGCAGCGAGCCTTGACAGCAAAGTGCTTCTTACCGGAATCCTTCCAACCGTTCTGAAAAGACATCTCACGGATGAATTTATGACACCAATACCCCGATATAAGGCGCTCAACGATGTGATCCGGCAGATCAGGGGACGTGATTTCGAATTACACCTGATTGGTGTGGATGAATTGTCTTTGACACATGATTCAGTCTTATTTGAAGCCTGTAATACAAGCTTTCAGATGCATCTGCAGATTGATCCGGATGATTTTGTTCCCAGCTATAACTGGGCGCAAGCTATATCAGGACCATTGCTGGCTATATCCACTAACTCGCCGCTGCTGCTGGGGAGAGAATTGTGGAGTGAAACGCGCATTGCGCTTTTTCAGCAAAGTATCGATACACGATGTACATCCAGCTTCCTGAATGAAATGGAACCAAGGGTGACGTTTGGGAAAAACTGGATAAAGTCAGTCACCGATATTTATAAGGATGATGTTGCACGGTATAAGATCCTCCTGAGTTCCGATATAGAAGAAGACAGTATGCAGGTGCTACGGGAAGGAGGGGTGCCAAAACTGCGTGCGCTAAACCTCCATAACGGAACCATATACCGTTGGAACAGGCCATGCTACGGAACCACGAATGGCGTTCCTCACCTGAGAATTGAAAACAGGTATATGCCAAGCGGTCCGTCTGTACTTGACGAAATAGCGAATTTGGCGCTTTGGGTTGGATTGATGCTCGGTCGACCTGAAAAGTATGACAGGATGGAGGATTTAATGGATTTCCGGGATGTGAAGATAAATTTTATCAATGCTGCCAGGGGCGGTTCCGTTTCCAGTATGCATTGGATGGACGGCAGGATGAGCGCTGGAAGATTGGTGCAGGAGGAATTCATTCCCATTGCGATGGAGGGATTACGGAAAATCGGGATGGAAGACCAGGAGATCTGGCGTTACATGAGTGTGATTCAGGAACGAATTCAGGGAATGACCGGTTCCCGCTGGATGATCCAGAACTATCGCCATCTCCTTAAAACAGAAAAACGGGAGGATGCACTAACGCTTTTAACCGGCGCGATCCATAGCTATCAGCAAACGGATCTCTCACTCAATGAATGGGGCGGCGCCGGACATACAGACCTGGGCATTGTGAGGCATGTGAGTCGCCATATGACCACGCATTTATTTACAGTGCATGAGCATGATCTTGCTAAAATGGTGGAGTACGTGATGGAATGGAAAAATATTCATCACATGCCTGTGGAAAACAGTGAGGGGGAATTTGTAGGTTTAATCACATCTACAAACATTGCGATGCATAAGGATAAAATTCAGGCTAATCCGTATCTGACCGCTGCTGAAATTATGGTGGTTGACCTGATTTCTGTTTCGGAGGACGAATTAATCGAAAATGCTGTTGCACTTATGAAAAAACACGGCATCGGATCCCTGCCAGTGGTAATGGACAGGAAATTAATTGGAATCTTAACCAGGAATGACCTGGTTAATTATAAAAATGGATAAGACACTGGATAAAAACAGAAAGTATCAGAGTTTAGATCAGCGTTTGATTGGTAAAGTTGAGACCGGTTCCGGTCCGACAGTGATCTTTACGGCAGGTATCCATGGTAATGAGCCGTCAGGGGTTCATGCCCTGCGGGATGTATTATCCAGTCTCGGAATATTCGGAGAAATCCTGCAAGGTAATGTGTATGCCTTTGCAGGTAATTTAAGTGCCCTGAAGGAAGGTATTCGCTTTCATGAGCGCGACCTGAACCGGTTATGGACACCGGAGCGGTTACGCCTTTTTCAGGATGGTCCGGTTGATACAGGGATCCTCGATATTCGCGAGCAATATGACCTCTACAATGAGATTCAATCTATTCTAAATTCGGGAAACGGGCCGTTTTACTTCATCGACCTCCATACCACCTCCAGCAAGACGATTCCATTCATTACGATTAATGATACGATGATCAATCGTAAATTCTCATTAAAATTCCCGGTCCCGGTAGTGCTTGGGATTGAAGAATATCTGCACGGTCCGCTCCTTACTTATATTAATGAACTTGGCTATATCGCAATTGGGTTTGAAGCGGGACAACATGACGAGGAACTGGCCTTTAAAAACCAGGTCGCCTTTATTAACCTGGTGTTGAAAGCCACCGGAATTTTGGCGAATAGTGATGAACTCACCGACTATGAAGAAGAACTGGCGCTGCAAACGAGGGGACGTCATGACTTTTTTGAGATTGTTGATTATCACCATATTGAAACAGGAGAGTCCTTTAAGATGGAACCCGGTTTTGAGAATTTTCAGCCTATAAGGAAACATGAGTTTCTGGCGACCAGTGAAGGGAAGATGCTCTATGCATCAAAAAAGGGCCGCATATTTATGCCCCTTTATCAGAAGCAGGGTGAAGACGGATTTTTCATCATACGGAAAATCCCTGATTTCATCATCTGGATCTCGGGCTTCCTCCGTTTTATTCGCTTTGATTCATTTCTAACCTTGCTCCCGGGTATTTCCTGGGTAAATGAAAAAAAAGATTCACTACGGGTGAATTTGAAAGTTGCCAGATTTATGGCAAGAGATTTTTTACACCTCCTGGGGTATCGTACAAAAGAGAGGGGTGAGAATTATCTTATCGTGCGTAACCGGGAACGTGTTGCACGCAGCCGTGATTACGCAGGTTATCTTTGATTTACATGCATAGGGCATGATTTTGCCGAAAAAGCCGGGTATAATGGATATTCCGCTCCGGTCTCCTTAGCTTTGTTGCTGAAACAAATAGCGAACCGGCAAACTCAAAAGGATGCATTGGATCGATGTGACAATCTTTGTCACTTACATGTTAGTGATGTTGGGTGTGGGGTTTTTCTTCCTGCGCAAAAACAAAAATAGCGAAGATTATTATGTCGGCGGACGGGGCATGGGTTCCTTGCATGTTGGTCTGTCCGTGGTTGCCACCGATGTTGGCGGCGGATTTTCCATCGGGCTGGGTGGTCTTGGCTTCACCATGGGAATTTCCGGCAGCTGGATGCTTTTTACGGGACTAATCGGAGCCTGGTTGGCCGCAGTTGTTTTGATTCCATCCGTCAGCAAGCTCGCAACAGATAAGAAGCTTCTAACCTTCCCCCAGTTATTCGGACTATTTTACAACAAACGGGTAGCGCTCCTGGCCGGAATTATTTCTGCAATCGGGTATGTTGGCTTTACCAGTTCACAAATACTGGCAGGCGCGAAACTCGCCTCTGCGACATTTGTAGCACTCGACATGAAGATGGCACTGCTCATCATGGGTGTGATTGCTATTGTTTACACCGTGATGGGCGGTATCAAGGCAGTTATTTACACCGATACGATTCAGTGGCTCATCCTGATGGGCGGACTTATATTTATCGGTTTGCCGATGGGATACAATGCGATTGGCGGATATGAGGGGATAGTATCAAGTGTAGGTCCTGAGTTCCTGTCATTAAGAAATATTGGTTGGCCAACCCTTGTGAACTGGGCTGTTACCATCATTCCGATATGGTTTGTCGGAATGACCCTGTACCAGCGCATCTATGCCTGTGGAGATGAAAAAGTGGCTAAAAAGGCCTGGTTTATTGCGGGCCTGTTTGAATGGCCGATAATGGCTTTTATGGGTGTTTTGCTAGGACTTTTTGCAAGAGTAGCTGCCGAACAGGGTATGTTTGAATCGATTGGATTTTCAGACCCGGCCTCGATGGATGCCGAAATAGGACTGCCGTTGTTACTTCGAACGATTTTGCCGGTAGGACTTATGGGCCTGATGATGTCGGCTTATTTCTCGGCAATTATGTCGACCGCCGACAGCTGCCTGATGGCGGCGTCCGGGAATCTGCAGACAGATGTACTGGGAAAGTGGCTGCATTCGGGACAGGAAGATAAGAAGGTGCTGAGAAATTCGCAGTGGCTTACGCTTTTTGTGGGAATTTTAGCCCTGATTCTCGCGGCATATATGGAAAATGTCCTTAACCTGATGCTCTATTCATATGCATTCATGGTCTCCGGACTTTTCATCCCGGTATTGGGTGCCCTGTTTCTGAAAAAGCCTAGTTCCCTGGCAGCATTTTTAGCCATGCTTACAGGAGGAAGCGTGACACTTGTGCTAATCCTGCTGGGAATAACGCTTCCACTGGGACTGGATGCCAATATTTTCGGTATTACAGCAGCATTGACGATCTTTACCATAATCAGTTTACTAAACAGAAAGCAGGCATTGGAGCCTGGTAATTAACAGATAAAATAAATGATTCAGATTACGATATTATCACCGGCAGATACAGTCGGGCTCATTCATCGGGAAGAAGTTGCGAACTTTCTTTTTGAACACCTCGATCAATACGGTGATAAAAAGGCAGACATTCTTAAAGCCATCGATTATTCTCTCGACCGTGGGGTTCGACCCGGAGGATATGTGGTCGTGGCGCGAGATGAGGGAAAAATTGTTGGAGCAGTTGTAGTCAATAAGACTGGAATGGAAGGGTATATTCCGGAAAACATTCTGGTGTATATTGCAGCGCACGCCGATTACAGGGGGCAGGGACTTGGTAAAAAACTTATGAAAGCAGCGATAGAACGTGCTGAAGGCAGTATTGCCTTGCACGTTGAACCTGATAATCCTGCACGACACCTGTATGAGAAGCTTGGCTTTACCAACAAATATCTTGAAATGCGCTTGACGCGTTGACCATATGACGTCACAAACGGCATTAAACGAAATTACAAACCTGCGTCAGGAGCTTCACCAATATCCCGAACTATCCGGGTATGAAGTGGAGACGGCAAACCGGATCATGGCGTACCTGGGGGATCATCCCGCACGTAAAGTGATCAGGGGAATCGGGGGACAAGGTATTTTGCTGGTCTACGAGTCATACAAACCAGGCAAGACTGTTTTGATCCGGGCTGATATAGATGCCCTGCCAATCCAGGAAGAGTCGAACGGCCTTGCCTATAAATCCGTGAGGAAGGGTATTGCCCATCTTTGTGGTCATGATGGTCATTCGGCGATTTTGGCCGGACTGGCCAGGAATCTGGATGAGAGTGGCATTAATTCAGGTCGGGTGCTGCTGTTATTTCAGCCCAGTGAGGAGGACGGACAAGGGGCCCATGCGGTCCTCGAAGATCCTTTGTTTGAATATTCCCCTGATTTTGTATTTGCGTTTCATAACCTGCCCGGGTTCGAGACGGGAAAACCGGTTTATAGAAGAGGGACTTTTGCCTGTGCTTCAACCGGCATGAAAATTACACTTACAGGACGTACGGCACATGCGGCAGAACCCCAAAAAGGTATCAGTCCGGAACCGGCAATTCTTCAGATGCTGGATTATATGAATTCTTTCCGTACATCGATCCCTTCCGATTCAATCGTGACAAACACGCATATTCAGATGGGTGAAAAAGTTTTTGGTATTGCTCCCGGGATGGCGGAAATTTATTTCACACTTCGGAGTGAGAGGACCCAATCGCTCGATGAAATCTACCTTCAGATGAAGGAAAAAATGGAGGAGCTTGCCCGTGAAAACGGACTCAGCTGTTCGATCGAAAAGACGGAATATTTCCCGGCAACCGTAAATGACGATATTGCAGTGGACATCCTTGAAAAAGCGATGGCTTCCCTGAACATGGATCCGGAAGAAATTGAATCCCCTTTCCGGTGGAGTGAAGATTTTTCCTGGTTTACCGGTCGTTATCCGGGTGCCCTTTTTGGCCTCGGAAGCGGAAAGGACCAGCATCCCCTTCATCATCCTGAGTATAATTTTCCCGACGCAATCATTCCAACAGGTATTCTTTTATTTAAGGAAATATTAAAACATGTCTAAAACCTCCGTCATCAAATTAAGTCAGAAGGCCCTTCAGAATAATATCAATTTCCTGAAAAGTCATCTTGGGGATGTGAAGATCTCATCGGTGGTAAAGGGAAATGCCTATGGACATTCCATCCGTAATTTTGTCCCCATGGCTGAAGAATGTGGCATCGAACATTTTTCGGTTTTCAGTGGTGACGAGGCCCGTGAAGTAAAGGCGGTATCGGGTAGAAATACAGATGTGATGATCATGGGCTTCATGGCCGATGAGGATATCATCTGGGCGGTCGAGAATGAAGTGAGTTTTTTTGTGTTTGAAATGGGAAGGGTTCGGAAAGCGATCATTGCCGCGCAGAATTCCGGGAAACCCGCAAGAATTCATATTGAACTTGAAACCGGATTTAACCGGACGGGGTTCGAGGAGTATATGCTTGAGTCACTGGCAGACATTCTCAATACACATAAGGATGAAGTTGTCATCGAGGGTCTGTGCACACATTATGCAGGTGCGGAAAGTGTGGCTAATCATGTTCGTGTAACGCGGCAGATTGAACAATTTCAAGGGCTGAGCGCTCTATTGAAAGAGATGGGGATACAAGCACGTATACATCACACCGCTTGCTCAGCAGCGTCAATGATATATCCGGAAACACGAATGGATATGGTGAGAATCGGTATTTTGCAATATGGATTCTGGCCTGGCAAAGAAGTATTTATTGATTTTCTGGCCAAGCAAAAAAACCATGAGGACAAGAAGGATCCATTGAAACGTGTTTTAACATGGCGCAGCAGCGTGATGGCAGTGAAGAATGTTAAGACCGGGGAATTTGTGGGATATGGAACGAGTTTTCTGGCTGAACAGGATATCAGGGTGGCAACCATACCTGTCGGCTATGCGCACGGATACAGCAGGGCTTTAAGTAACCTTGGCCGTGTTTTAATCAATGGACATCGCCTGGGAATCATCGGAATTATCAATATGAATGCTTCGATGGTGGACGTAAGCGAGATGGATGAAGTTTATCCCGGTGATGAAGTGATACTGATTGGTGGGGAAGGGGACAAGGAAATCTCGGTTTCTTCTTTTGGAGAATTATCAAATCAGCTCAATTATGAGCTATTAACCCGTTTGCCGCATAGTATTGAGCGAATTGTAGAAAAGTAAAAAATTATGGCTTTCATAGAATTATACAGGGAGAGGCTGCAGCACAATTTTCATTTTCTTGAAAACCTGTTTAAGGACCGGAATATTGAGTGGGGAGTTGTTACCAAACTTTTATGTGGAAACCGGTCCTATATCAAGGAAGTCATAAATCTCGGTGTTCGGGAAATTCATGACTCACGGATCAGTAACCTGAAAGTGGTAAAATCCATCGATCCTGCGATACAGACAGTTTATATTAAGCCGCCTGCCAAGCGGAGCATTAAAAATATCATCAAGTATGCGGACGTCAGCCTGAATACCGAGTATGAAACCATAAAAATGCTTTCAGAAGAAGCGGTCAAACAAAATAAGAAACATAAGATCCTGATCATGATCGAAATGGGGGATCTGCGCGAAGGAGTGGTAGGAAATCAGGTGCTGGATTTTTACGGTCAGGTATTTAAGCTTCCTAATATTAAGGTTGTTGGCCTGGGCACTAATTTAAATTGTCTTCATGGTGTGATGCCATCGCATGATAAACTGATTCAACTGAGCCTGTACAAACAGCTCATCGAAGCGAAATTCAATCGGTCAATACCCTGGGTTTCGGGAGGAACATCAGTAACGATACCATTGCTATTGAAGAATATGCGTCCGGAAGGAGTCAATCATTTCAGGGTGGGGGAGATACTTTATTTTGGATTGAATCTCTTTACCATGGAGAAGGTCGAAGGTATGCGGGATGATGTTTTTAAGCTTCATGCGGAGATCATTGAACTGTATGAAAAGCCGAAGGTGCCCATCGGGGAATTGGCGGAGAATCCATCAGGGGATATTGCTGAAATTGATGAGGAGGACTTCGGTAAACAGTCATACCGTGCCATCCTTGATATTGGATTGCTGGATATGTCACCTGAATTTTTGATACCTGAAGATGATAAAATTGAAATTACCGGGGCCAGCAGTGATATGCTGGTGATCGACCTGGGAACAACCGACCGGAATTACAAAGTTGGTGATCTGGTAACGTTTAAATTACGGTATATGGGTGCCCTGGGGTTACTGAATTCAGATTACATCGAAAAGAAGATCGTCTGAGCTTACTCTTCTTTAGCGCTAAGCCTTATTGTACTGAATTTGATCAGGGAAACGAAGACTACTCCGCCAATAATATTGCCAAGTGTTGTCCACCACTGAAAATGGAAGTAGTCATTTATTGAAGTTCCTCCTGTTAGTACTCCTGCAAATACTTCTATTGAGCCCACAATCGAGTGATGAAGGCCTCCCATTCCGATCAGGAATGTGATCATGATGACCATAACAATACGGCTGATCGTTTCCTGGGATGATGTAACCAGCCATGAAAGCAATCCCATCAACCATCCGGCAATGATGCTGCTGCCAAGCATAAGATTCCATGGCAGATCTACCATCTTTTCTGAAAGGAAATTGAATGCCTCAACGGAGATGATACCCGATGATGGTCCGAATTCCGTAAGAATAAATGCCATCCCATAGCCGCCGATAATATTTCCAATGAAAATGATGGCCCAGGTCTTCAACAGGCTGCCGATGGTGGTGGAACGGTTTAATACCGGTATCACAGCCAGCGTGGTATGTTCGGTAAATAGCTCACTTCTCCCGATCACTACAAAAATGAATCCTATCGGATAACAGAGTGACAGCCAGATATGCATTTGTGGCGTATTGGCATCCTCAAAAAAGAGTGTTAAAATAATTCCGGAAAGAAAAAGTGTAAACCCAACTTCTAGTCCGGCCGCAATGGCAGAAAGAAATAATCCACCTGGCGAACGGTTGTGTTCAGCCAGTCCCATTTGCACCTGTTCATGGAAGATTTCCTCCGCAGATTTGGGGTAATTGCTTACATCTTCCACCTTTTTAGGCGATTTGCGAAAGAAATCCTTGATCTCGGTCATGAATCTGTTTTTGGTCGGTTATTCAGGAACAATATGGGCTAAAAAACGTTATAATAATAGAGAACAAAAGGAAAAACACATTTTATGGAAACTGATACTTTAGTGAAAAATATAGAGAATAATACAAAGAAGAGAAGTACCTGGGCCTACAAGAAACTCGGTTACTCAAAAGAGGAAACCAAGGAGATTGTAGACGCGCTCAACCAGTTGCTGGCTAATTATCACGTGCATTATCAAAAGTTAAGAAATTATCACTGGAATGTAACCGGTGCAGACTTTTTTGATATTCACGAAAAGTTTGAAGCCCAGTATGAAGAGGCAAAATTGAATATAGACGAAATTGCTGAACGCATTCGAGTATTTGGTTACAGACCTTTAAGTACACTTACCGAATATCTTGAAGTAGCGGATATTAAAGAGACCCCTACCGATAAAGATATGACCGGCATGGAGATGGTAAAAGAGATTTTGAATGATTTTGAAATTCTCCTATCTTACATGGTAGATGCAGCAGACGCAGCCATCGATGTCGGAGATGTCGGTACTGAAGAAATGATTAAAGATTTCGTGAAGAGTTTGGAGAAGACGCACTGGATGTTCACTGCGTTTGCTTCCGGCGACGAATAAAAATCAAAATTCTACAGAAAGGGATGTCTTGCGGCATCCCTTTTTTTATGACACCTAAACCACTAAATAAGGTTGTTGCATTTGCCGGATCGGATCCTGATTCAGGATCGGTCGTGAACAAGGCAATACAGTTGGGCGCCCTTCTCAACCTGCCTACTGAACTACGTGCGTTTTTATCCATGAAAAGTTCGAACGGTCACTCCACAGCGACCGAACTTGAAGCATGGCTTGAGGAATTCAAGACCGAAGAAGCATTGTTGAAGTCATATCTTAAGGAAGCTGACAAGAAGAAAATTGAAAGTAAAGCAAGCGTAATCCCTGTTTATGAGCCAGAAAAAGAATTGGGTGATGCGGAATCTTTTCTTGTGATAGACTTTAATGAACGCTGGCAATGGATCAAAAATAAGCCGGCTTCTTTGACCTATGTTCATTTCAAAGATTCAAGGAAAACGGTCAAACTTGATCAGGCCGTTATTCTCGCTGAAACAGGCATGAACCCTGCCCAGGAAGCGAAATTCATCATGTTGGCTTCTTTACTGGCGGAGTCAAAAGCTTCCATAAAAGTGGTTCTGATTGAAGGACAATCAAACCTCGTGGCATGGCAAGAGTTTTTTGAAGGCAGCAAGCTTAAGAACAGCACTATTGATATTCTGGCGAGCAGTTCTGAATTGCAGCGTTATCTTAAGAAACAGAAAACGCATCTCTTATGTATTCCAAACTATCATGGTAATTCTGCAGAACGGATTCAGTCACTGCATAATATGAACAAGTCGGATATCATCTTATTCTAAAACCGGCATCTTCAGGATCAGATTGGGATCCGGACAGTTGAAAAGATAATATTCCTTTTCAGACCGGGCACATACTCCGGGATAATCGCCTTCCTTACCACCTAAATCCCGGATTACCTGGAAATGGAGATGCGGTGGCCAATGAACATTCTCCTCATATGCCCCGAGTGTGGCAATCTTTTCACCCTTGCTCACCTTTTTGCCCCGGGTAAGACCATCCAGGGAAGTCCTGCTGAGATGTCCGTATAATGTGAAAAATACCTCTCCTTCAATCAGGTGGCGTATGATGATGGTCGGGCCATAATCCCCGTGATTATCATTGTTGGCAAAACTATGCACTTCGCCTTCCATCGGGCTATACACCGATGACCCTGCATTAGTCCAGATGTCAATACCCAGATGGATGGTACGCGCTGTACCAAATACATCCGAGCGGCTGTAAATAATCCTGTCCTCACCGTAGCCGCCAATGCCATAGGCACAACCCGAACTCCTGATTGTGTTGAAAATATAATTTGTGAAGGAGCTTTCTTCATTCAGATCGATCTGCTGAATTTCCTTATTGGAATTGCTCAGATCCAGGATTAATGGAGGCTTTTCAGTGGTGATCTCATCCATTACCGGGTGAAATAGAGTATTCTTCAGCGTATCCAGCAGTGCATCCTTGGTCATGCCCCGAAAATACAGGTTTTAACCAAATTCCGAAATGAACTATCGATGGGCGATCCGCTTTTCAAGAATAGTGAAGAAAGCTGTGATCAGCAGGGCTATTCCGAATAAAATGTATATGTTCAGTCCGGAACTGTCGATTGAAAATGACTGAAGTCCTCCAAAAATCAATAAGACAATGACAGAAACCAGCGTGAAACCGATACTTCCAAGGGCGATGACCCAGAACAGGGGACGGTCGGACGTTTTGCGTTCATCGAGGCGAGCGGTCACACGATGTGCGAAACCTGCCGGAAGTTCATGTGGCGCATGTTTGTTAAGTGTATCAAATAACAGCCTGTACGCTTCAGCATCCTCTGCATTTCCAGAGGGCATCTCGGTGTTTTTGTCCAGCCATTCCTGTAATTCTTCGTCCGTCATATCACATTGTTATTTTTATGATATTTCAATATTTCCTTCAATTGCTTTCGTCCCCGGAACAAATAATTTTTTACTGTTCCGATGGGCATACCCGTAATTTCAGCCACTTCCTCATACGACATTTCTTCCAGGTGAAACAGCGTAATAACATAACGCTGCGCTTCAGGAAGTTTTTGCATCGCCTTCTCAAGCGTCTGTTGAAGATCCTCCTGTTCCATGGCCGCCTCAATACCCTTTTCACCGGTTCCATGGCCTCTTGCCTCATCGATGGAGACATGAGGACGTCTCTTTCGCTTTATATGATTCAGACTCATATTATACGCGATTGAAACCAGCCAGGTGGAGAATTTTGAATTCCCCTGAAAGGTGGAAAGTTTATCGTATGCTTTTAAAAATACATCCTGACAAACTTCTTCCATGTCATCTTCATCCTGTACAATCCTGCCCACCACACGCGACACCAGGTGCTGATTTCGGGTAATAAGCCAGCGAAATGCCTGCATATCACCCTCCAGTGTACGTTCAATCAGCAGCTGATCATCCTTCATTTATGTGTTTGACAATAATTTGAATTACAGGGTTGCAGAAATCTACAAAAAAAAAATTCATAAAATGTGCAACCCTGATCAGGGGTCTGCCTGTCTAACGTTCAAAATCAAAAATCAAAATAACATGAACGATAACTTAAAAGACGTATTACTGCCCCTGATGATCCTGGGGCCACTCGCGATTGGGCTGATACTATTTGTAAAAACCATTACCACCTACTACCTGAAGAAAAAAATGGTGGACAAAGGATATGTTGATCAGGAAAGTATTGCCATCATCGCCGAAGAGAAACAGAAAGACAATAGAATGTCAACCCTGAAATGGGGTCTCGTAGTATCCTTTGCCGGCCTTGCGCTGATCATCCTGGAATTTATTGATTATGGTCCGGAGTCACCTTTGCCATACGGGATTTTTGCGCTTAGCGTCTCCCTTGGATTCCTTCTCTATTTTGTGATCTCGGGCGGACTTACAAAAAAGGAAGACTAAACTTTGCTGGTCAAACTCAAAATTCAACAACATGCTTAGAAATTATATTCTTACCGCGCTCCGTAACATGAAGAGGTACAGGGTCTTTACCTTCATCAATGTTGCCGGTTTATCTATCGGGTTATCCATCTGTATGCTGATCATTATGACAGTGTCCTTCCAGCTGGAATCTGACAGGTATAACACCAAATCAGATCGTATTTACCGGATAATCACCGACAGGCTGAATAATCCGAGTATTTTCAGCAAGTATGCAACCGTTCCGCTTCCCATGGCGGAGGAACTGAAAAATAACCATTCAGCTGTGGAACAAACTGTTCGCATACGGCGTGGTTTTGGCAATAGCTGGGTAGGGGATCTGGATGACCCTACGCTACCCGTGGCCGGATTTTTTGCTGATGACGGATTTCTGCAATTGTTTGAATATAAATTGAAGTCGGGAAATCCTGAGCAGGCGCTCAAGGATCCATTTTCAGTTGTAATTACTGAAGCTGCAGCAAAGAAGATCTATGGGGATGAGGATCCGCTGGGACAGGATCTGGACATGGATGAAAAGGGTGTTTACAAGGTTACGGGGATTATTAAAGATGAAGGGAATACGTCACACATCGTATTTGAGGCCGTAGCTTCCATGAGTTCAGCTTATGCGCTGGAGGCAGACAGTGTTCTCGGTCGGGATCTGGATTCCTGGGGAAATACCACATCAGGCTGGGTGTATATGGCATTAAAGGAGGGTTCCAACCCAGAGGATGTGGAAGCATACCTGGAAACGCTCAATAAGGAACATTATGCGGATGATCCCAAGGCTGATTTCGCATTTCCGCTTCAAAAGATCACGGATATCAAGCCAGGTCCGATCATGGGCAATGAAATCGGACCGTTTATGCCATGGCTTTTTGTATATATCCTTTCAGGGCTCGGACTGATCATCATGGGATCCTCCTGCTTCAACTACATCAATCTTACGATCGCACGGTCTATGAACAGGACACGCGAAGTTGGAGTTCGCAAAGTGGCGGGCGCTAGCCGGTGGCAGGTTTTCGGACAGTTCATTGTTGAGTCTGTGATCATCTGCCTGGTGGCGCTTGTCCTGGCGGTAGTACTGCTGCTGCTCCTTGAGCCTGCCTTTGCGCAATTAAACTTTGCCCGGATCCTTCAGTGGAAGCTCAGTCATGCCTGGTGGGTATGGGGATGGATATTTGGGTTTACGGTTTTTACAGGCGTCGTAGCCGGCGTATTTCCGGCGCTTACCTTATCTTCTTTTCAGCCGATTCAGATCTTTCGTGACATGAACCGCTCGAAAATATTTTCGCGAGTTTTTCTCCGAAAGTTCTTGCTGGTGAGTCAGTTCGCGATTTCACTCATTTTCATTATCAGTATCATGATCCTTTATCAGCAGGTGGATATGATGATGAATGCAAAACTGGGTTTTGACAATGACAGGGTTCTCACCATACCTTATGACGACGAATCATTTGAGATTGTGAAGAACGAACTGGAAGCCAACACGCTTTTTGAGTCAATTTCACTCACCTCGCATATGCCCGCCAGTGGAACGTCATATGGAGAGACAATCAAGAGAAACGTGGCGGATGAGGATAACGGGATGAACTATTTTTCAGGAGATTCCAAATATTTGGAGACGCTGGGTGTAGAACTTTTGGCAGGGAGGACGTTGAATCCCCGAAGTGCAGAACAAATTGAAAGTGAAATTCTCATCAATGAAGCAGCCGTGGATGAACTGGGATTTGAAAACGCGACGGATGCTGTTGGAAGTCTTGTCTATTTGTCGGATACCACATCACTTACGATTGCCGGAGTGTTTCCAAACTACCATCATGAGGCCCTGGTGATGAAGATTGAACCTTTAGCGATTCGCACATTGCCGGATCGATATAATTTCATTCAACTTCGGGTTGCCCCCGGCAAAAATGAAGAAGCACGCGCGCTCGCCACGGAAGTCTGGAAGAAATATACGCCAGGCAAGGTGGTTAAGGCACGCTACCTGAACGAGATCACAGCAGAGTTTTATGACATTATGTTTGGTGACCTGATCAAGATCCTGCTCGTAATGGCGGTGATTGCCAGCTTTGTGGCAACACTGGGTTTATTGGGAATCACAATATTTACCACGGAACTGAAGGTAAAGGAGATCAGCATACGGAAAGTAATGGGAGCGGGGGATCAGCAGTTGTTCGCTTACCTTGGGAAAGGATTTATAATCCTGGTTGGAACCGCGATCTTACTGGCTATTCCGGCAACCTGGTTCCTGAATTCCCTGTGGCTCGAACAGATGGCCTATAGGATCGATATGAGTCCGTGGTATTTCATCATCGGCGGCGGTATCATGCTGCTGGTTTCACTGGTCACCGTTGGCACCCAGGTACTGCGGGTTATCAGGATTAATCCGGCGGTGAGTTTGAGAAATGACTGATTCATCGGCCTAATGGCCGATGCAGGTGGTAAGGAATAGGCAATAGGGAATAGGGTGTCCCGTCCCCGAACCGTCATCCCGGCGGTACTCCTTGAGATCTGCGACGATAGCCGGGGAAAATCAGGGAGTCGGGCCGGCCTGCCGGCCGGAGCTTTAGCGGAGGTGGGGATCTCATCTAGGACCTTTCTGCAATCAAATGGGTCGTAGAATCATTTCTACGACCAGTTTCGTCGGTTTCTGAATGGGGCCCCGCTACTCCCTATTCCCTATTCCCTATTCCCTGAAGCAAACGCTTCCTTAATAACTCTCTCCGCAGGCTTACCTTGCGGCGTGTATTCACGTTGCAGGCGGGACCGGAATCGTTCCGGGACTGACATATGCCATTTCCACAGGAAGCCGCCGGCCATCCAGGGCTGGTTCCAGGTGTGATCGAAAAGACCCTGATACGCCGCGGCCTGGGCTTCCATGTTTTCCGGCATGGCATCATAATCATGTTTCCAGTGACCGTCGGCTGCGTAATCCACGCTGCGGTAGCCGAATTCAGTGAACAGGATGGGTTTTTCCCATCGGTCGAATGCAGCAGCCATCGCCTCTACAGGTTCTTCCCAGCCGGCAGAAAGACTTTCAGAGCCTGGAACAAGCTCCTCTGAAACCGGGAAATAGGCATCGATACCCATATAATCAAGGTCATCCCAGAATTCAATATTTTCAAAATTATCCCAGTTGGCAGCATAGGTAAGCTTGCCCCTGTATTTCTTGCGTACGTCGGCAATGAGCCCACGCCAGAATTCAGGTCGTAACGTGGCTGTCTTCCGAAATTCGGTTCCTACGCAAAAAAGCTCGACTCCAAGCCGGTTGGCCAGTTCGGCATTGAACAAAATATAATCCCTATAGGTGGATTCCCAGATGGACCATTCTTCTGCTGTAGACGGCTGATAATCCCCCGGCCATCCCTGTCCCCGAATCCAGACGTGGGGTTTGAGCATTATCCTGAGATTTTGTTTTCTTGCCATGCCCACCACGGCTTCTATGCCTTCCGTCCGTTCGCCCCACCACTGTCGCGGTGTATTGAAATGGACGGTTCCTGTTGAGTCCCCTATAAACCCGAACGGAATGATGGCTACCCATCCTGCACCGATATTGGAAGCTTCCATGAGGGATTGATCGTCAACGGAATCCCTTGGCGCAACAAGACTCACGCCATAGATCCGTTCAGTGATGGATTTGGGTTTTTTAAATTCAAAAAAGACAACTATCAGGAGAATAGCCGGAATAAAAAGATAGCGCCCCATGGCTTAATTTATAATTTCTTCCTCAATTATGATACGCTTTTTTGCATTATCACGACGGAAGAAGAGCAAAATAAGTACAGGCAGCAGGGTAAGGTCCGTAATCAGGGCGAACACAAGGGTAAGACTGATCAGCAACCCGGTATAAAATGTTCCGCCGAAGGAAGACAGGAGCAGGATGAGGAATCCACCCGATAAAATGATGCTCGTAACGATGATAGCCTTGCCTGTAGAAAGGTAGGTCCGTTTTAATGCAAACAGGAGAGACTTATTCTTTTGGAGTTCAAGCTTCAGCTTACTGATGAAGTGAATGGTGTCGTCCACCGCGATTCCGAAGGCAATTGTAAAAACAATGGATGTCGAGAGCTTCAGGGTAATGCCAAAATAACCCATGATCGCAGCGACCATCATCAGCGGAATTACGTTGGGCAGGAGGGTAATGATTACCATGCGCAGCGATCTGAATAACAGTCCCGCAATGATTGCCACCACTCCAAACGCAATCGCCAGTCCGAACAGCATATTCTGCGCAAGATATTCATTGTTTTTGTCGATCAGGTTTGAAGTGCCGGTAACCGTGAATTTTACCAGGCTGGTATCGGTTTGCTGCCGGATGAATTGGCGAAGGTTTTCGGTCTTTTGAAGCGTGATCGCACTTCCCTCATCCTCAATCCGGCTGCTCATCCGGGCCAGCTGCAGATCATCCGTTACCAGGTCAGCCGCCTCGCTATTGGATCTGACAAACCGGCGGAGATACCTGTCGAGACGCTTAAAACCTGCCTCAGATTCCGGAATGGTGTAATATTCCGGTGAACCTCCATTAATTGACTGATGGATTGACCGGATCACTGTCGCCGGACTGAATATCGGTCCGGTGCCGTAGGAATCATCAAGGTATCGCTCTACTCTTTCAATTTCATGAATCACTTCCGGGTCGAAAACTGTAAGGTCTCCATCCGTGGATACGGTCATTTCGAACGGTCTCGATCCTCCGAAGTTTTTATCGAAAAATGTAAAATCCTCTTTCAGCGGATCGTTCTCCGGCAGGTCTTCAATCAGGTACGTATTGATATAAATTTTCTGAATGCCGGCAACTGAAATGAGCACGAGCACCAAGCTTGCGGCGAGGATGATTTTCCAGTTTTTCAGGACCCCAATGAAGCCAAGGCTCAGGAATTTAAACCACCTCGATCTGTGCTCGACCTTCCTCGCAACCACCGGCTTCTTCATTAACAACAGGGCCGAAGGCATTAATGTGAAAGCGGCTATAAACGCCATAAAAACGCCTATTCCCGTGTAAAGTCCGAATTCCCTGATGGGCCGGATACTGGCCGTCATCAGGGTAAAAAAACCGACAGCCGTTGTGAGGGAGGTGAGAAATGTAGCCAGTCCGACTTCACGAAATGTAGTCCGGATTGCCTGCATTTTTGTTTTCCGAAGTCGGAGCTGTTCGAGGTATTTGGTGAGAATATGAACGACATCCGACATCCCCACAACGAACATAATCGTTGGCAGTAACACCATCAGGATATCGAGCGGTTTGCCGGCAAGGGCCATGGTAGCCAGAATCCATACGGCCCCCAGGAAGACCACGATCAGGGGGAGGACTGTAAGCCATAAGGACCGGTAGGTAATCAGCAGGAACAGGATGATCAGTATGAGGCTCGCACTCAGAAAAATGACCAGTTCTGTCTGCATTTTACTAATGAAGGTACGCTGGGCATAGATCTTACCCGCTTTATGGACTTGTCTGGAAGGAAATGATGCCAGTGTATTTTCCAACGAATCCAGGTAGGAATCAGCGCCCTCACGGGTAGTGAAGTGTGCATGCTCCACCAGGAAGAGGGCAGTTCTGCCATCGGAAGACAGGAGCGTGGAACGAAACTGATCCTGGCGGAACAGCCGCATGCTGTCGGCTTCGTATTTGTCGGGTTCGTCGATGTGAATAACCGGGATGTCAAACACGCCCAGCGGACCGATTACCGGCTGGGATGTTTTGGTAATGGAGCGGATATTCCTGGTGCCGCCTAAATTTGAGATTTCATCTGTGATGGAATTAATCTGTTGGAGGTATTCGGAATTAAAAATACCGTCATAACCGGTGATGGAAACCAGCAGGTAGTCATTGTCTTCGCCAAATGATTCCTTGAATTTCTGATAATAGGCAAGCTCGGGATCGTCGACCGGGAAGAAATCCTCGAATACGTAGTTGAATTTCAGATCGGGCAACTGCCAGGAAAAGAAAAGGGTGATGACAACCAGCCCTGCAATAACCCAATAAGCCGTGCGACGGTACATATGTTCCCAAATTTATTGAATAACAACGCAGGCACATCAGGGTTTGCGAAAGAAAGTGTAAGTTTTTTTGTTGCCTAATCATGGACGAACCAGTAACTTTAAAGTCAAACAAAAAAGTATGCGGCAATATCTGGATTTAATGCAGGATATCCTGGACAATGGCACCAGGAAGGAAGACCGGACAGGAACCGGCACATTATCAGTTTTCGGACGGCAGATTCGTTTCGATTTGTCAGAAGGATTTCCCCTCGTAACCACTAAAAAACTTCATTTGCGCTCGATTATCCATGAATTATTATGGTTTCTGAGCGGTGATACGAATATTAAATATCTCAAGGAGAACGGTGTTTCCATCTGGGATGAGTGGGCAGATGAGAACGGGGATCTGGGTCCTGTATACGGACATCAATGGCGGAGTTGGCCAAACCCGGAAGGAGGTACGGTCGATCAGATTACAAATGTCCTGAACCAGATAAAGAACAAGCCGGATTCACGCCGGCATATGGTGGTTGCCTGGAAC
>JBNKGL010000011.1:0-124127 GCA_050289805.1 Cyclobacteriaceae bacterium | reverse complement strand
AGAGAGGAAGGACCGGTCTGGGCCGTGTCTGAGGAGGCCTGCCCTTCTGGACGATCTACTGACTACTGACTACTGACTACTGACTACTATTAATGAGCCTATTCCCTGCTCCACTCGCGTTCCGCTAATTCAAATTCGGCTGCGGAGTCATCCGTAAATAAGGCTTGATTTCGGTATAACCCTTGGGAAACAATTCCGGAATCTGTTCATTGGTTACGGCCGGAACAATTACGCAGTCATCCCCGTTTTGCCAGTTTGCCGGAGTTGCCACTTTATGGTACGCCGTTAGCTGGAGTGAATCAATTACACGAAGCAATTCATCAAAATTTCTACCGGTTGACGCCGGATATGTGATCATCAATTTTACTTTTTTGTCGGGACCTATCACATACACTGAACGCGCAGTGAGCTTGTCATTCGCATTAGGATGTATCATATCATACAGATAAGCGATCTTTTTATCTTCGTCGGCTATGATCGGGAAATTAACAGTTGTATGCTGTGTTTCGTTAATGTCCTTTACCCAATCCTTATGCGATTCGAGTCCGTCCACACTCAAGGCAACAACCTTCACATTGCGCTTCGCAAATTCATCCTTGTACCTCGCGACAGCGCCAAGTTCGGTTGTACATACCGGTGTGTAATCCGCGGGATGTGAAAATAACACTCCCCAGCCATCTCCCAGCCATTCATGAAAATTGATTTCTCCTTCTGTTGTCTGTGCAGTAAAGTTGGGTGCTTCATCGCCCAATCGAATAGTACTCATATTTATTATGGTTTAAATTTTAGAATTCAGTCACCGGCCAGAAGTTTGATAATATAATGGCCGTGTGATAGTTATACGGCTCTGCTGAAAATGAGTTTATCAACTGTGCATAACTTTCTGAGCGTGCTTCTTAAAATGAACGGCACTGGTTTCTTATCATAAATTATAGTAACTTGATTGTCCAAATTTTAACTACAAACCTACCATGAAAAGAATCGTATTTACTCTGTTTGCCCTCGCACCCATGATATGCTTTGCGCAAACTGATTTCCAAAAAGACCTTGTTCAAATGATCAAGGCAAATTCAGAGAAAGTAATCGGTCTCGCGGAAGCAATTCCCGCGGATGATTACAGCTGGAGTCCCGCTGAGGGTGTACGCGATGTTGAGGGTGTAATTATGCACATAATAGGTGCTAATTATTTCTTTCCAACTCTTGCAGGGGCAACCATCCCTGAAGGTATTGATCCAAGGAATATGGCAAATACAGTGAAGGGCAAAGATGCCAGTATAGCCGCTCTTAAAGCATCCTATGATTTTATGACAAAAAGTGTTCTTGCTGTTCCGGAATCCAAACTCAATGAAGAATTTGATTTCTATGGAACCAAAATGACAGTTCGCGGTGCGTTGCTCGTGGCATTTGGCCATTGCGAGGAGCATATGGGTCAGTTGATCGCATATGCACGATCCAACAATGTGGTCCCACCCTGGAGCCAATCAGAATAACAAAAAAAGCCCCCTTATAACCAAGGGGGCTTTTTTATTAAGTATCAGTTTATCTGATCTCCCAATAATTCGGGCCGCTCAGTAATTCATCCAGATCAGCCGGTTCATCACTGTGCTCTGCAAGCTGATCTTCAAGTACCTGTTCATAGGTTGGCCTGTCTTCCTGATAGAATATGCCAAACGGTCTGGGCAGGCTTCCCCTTTCAATACTGTAATCGAAGAATCGCGACAGAATTGAAGCCTTAATTTTATCGGATGGATCATGAATCCAGCAATCATTTACAGAAATTTCATCCAGGCTAACAACTCTTGGCGTAAATCCGTCCAGTACAATTCCCTTCGTATCATTTGAGAACGTAAGTGGTTTACCTATTTCCAGGTTGATCACATGATCATCCTTTGTCTCCTTGTTGGTAAACAGATCAAATGCCTTATCATTGAAAACAATGCAATTCTGATAAATTTCAAGGAAACTGGTTCCTTTATGTTCATGTGCCGCAGTGAGTATTTCCCTCAGCTGGACAGGATTCCGGTCGATAGCCCGCGCGACAAATGTGCCTTCGGCACCAAGCGCAAGGGCGACCGGATTAAAAGGCATATCCAGCGAACCATACGGTGTCGATTTTGTAACCTTTCCGGTAGGCGAGGTCGGTGAATACTGTCCTTTGGTTAAACCATAGATTTCATTATTGAAAAGGAGGATATTGATATCAAAATTCTTGCGCAATCCATGAATCAGGTGATTTCCACCGATAGAAAGACCATCGCCATCACCTGTAATTACCCAGACATCCAGGTCAGGATTAGTCGCTTTAACACCACTTGCGATCGCAATAGCCCTTCCATGAATCCCATGCATTCCATAGGTATTCATATAATAGGGATAGCGGGAAGAACAGCCGATTCCTGATATGAATACGGTTTTTTCCCTGGGTATACCAAAGGTTGGCAGTACAGTCTGAACCTGCTTAATAATCGAATAATCCCCGCATCCGGGACACCATCGAATGTCCTGATCGGAAGCATAGTCCTTGGGGGTTAATCCGTTTTTTTTGGTTTCTACAATCATGACAATTCTTTTTGTATGGCTTCTTTTATTTCATCAACAGTGAAGGGCAATCCCTTCATCTTGGATATGCTTTTTGCATCAATCAGGAAACGATCACGTATCAGCATGGAAAGCTGTCCTTTATTCATTTCAGGTATGATCACCTTCCCGAAAGTACCCAGTAAGTCACCCAGATTTCTCGGGAACGGGTTCAGGTACCTCATGTGGATATGTGCCACCGAGACACCCTGTTCCACGAGGTCGCGAACAGCAGTTTCAATAGCACCAAACGTAGATCCCCAGGAAAGTACGCAAAGATCTGCGCCGGCCGAACCCCGGTTAATTTCCTGTTCCGGAATTACATCCGCGATTCTTTCAATCTTTCTTTCACGGATGCCAACCATTTTTTCATGATTTACGGGATCATAGGAAACATTCCCAGTAAGAATTTCCTTCTCAAGTCCGCCAATCCGATGCTCATATCCTTTTGTCCCAATGGGCACCCATGGACGAACCTCAAATTCATCCCGAACATATGGCATGTATTGCTCATCCCGGAATGAATTCGGTGGAACCTGTTTCACTGTTATTTCAGCCAGATCATCACTGGAAGGAAATTTCCAGGGCTCTGCTCCATTCGCAATGTAACCGTCCGACAACAACATAACCGGCGTCATATGCTCCACGGCCAACTTTGCTGCTTCATAAACGGCGCCGAAGCAGTCTTTCGGTGATGCAGCCGCAAGTACAGGCATTGGTGCTTCACCATGACGCCCGTAGAGGGCTTGCAGCAGATCCGCCTGTTCGGTTTTGGTAGGCATTCCTGTAGAAGGTCCGCCACGCTGAACATTTACAATTACCAGCGGCAGCTCCAGAATTACAGCCAGTCCGAGTGCTTCCCCTTTCAGGGCAATCCCGGGACCGGAAGAACCGGTACATGCGAGACCTCCCGCATACGACGAACCAATGGCAGCGCAAACTGCCGCGATTTCATCTTCTGCCTGAAACGTTTTTACTCCAAAATTTTTGTATTTACTCAGTTCATGCAGAATGTCCGATGCAGGTGTAATGGGATAACTTGCATAAAAAAGATCGAAATTATTATGCTTTGCCGCGGCTACCAATCCAAGAGCGACACCCTGATTCCCGTTGATATTCCTATACTTACCACGGGGTAATTTTGCCGCCTTAACTTTGAACCGGCTGGTGAAGGTCTCACTTGTATCACCAAAGTGATATCCGGTTTTCAGTACTTCAATATTCGCCTCGGCGAGTTCCGGCTTATCAGTAAACTTCTGTTCAATGAAATGGATCGTATTGTCCAGCTTCTGATTGAACATCCAGTAGACAAAACCCAGCACAAACATATTTTTACATCGGTCCACCTCTTTCATTCCAAGCGGGCTGTCCTTCAATGCCTCGCGGGTAAGCTTTGTTATATCAATGGCATGTACTTCATAGCCATCAAGTGAATGATCGGTTAACGGGTTTTCATCATCAATATATTTTGCAAGTTTTAAGTTCTTTGCATCGAAGCCTCCGAGGTTGGCAATGATGATTCCCCCCTTCTTAAGATTCGGAAGATTTACCTTAAGGGCGGCAGCATTCATTACCACCAATACATCATACTGATCTCCAGGTGTAAAGACCTCAACACTACCGAACTTCAGCTGGAACCCGGATACCCCGGAAGTAGTTCCTACCGGAGCCCGTATGTCTGCGGGATAATTGGGAAATGTACTGATGTCATTGCCAAAGAGCTCTACGGTTTCTGTAAACTGGCCTCCGGTCAGTTGTATACCATCACCACTGTCGCCTGCAAAAAGAATGACGACTTCTTCAGATTTTGTGAGTGCCATAATTTGAGGTATTTGTTCTGGTTCAAACTACACATTTCCACTTATGTAAAGACTTACATGCATCCTGAATTGAACTGATTTTGATCAGGATTGATCCTTGGTATTTCTGGATTAGTTTGTAATTTGAAGGACCACTGATCATGTCGACCACTCCTTATTATTCGTTACAAGGCTCCGGAAAACCGCTTGTTTTTCAGCATGGATTAGGAGCAAATCATACCCAGGTAACCGGTTTGCTTTCCGGATTGAACGGAATTCAATTGCTTGCATCTGATTCACGCGGCCACGGAAAAACCCCGTATGATCCCGGGAGACAATCGTCTTTCAGTTCATTTACCAATGACGTAGTGCGGTTAATCGACAAGCTCCAATGGGATAAAGCCATTGTGGGCGGGATATCCATGGGTTCAGGAATTGCCCTGAACATGGCATTGCGCTATCCTGACCGGGTTGCGGCATTGATACTGTTGCGGCCTGCATGGCTGTGCGGATCAATACCGGAAAATCTCCGCATATTGCTGGATGTGGCAGCTTTTGGAGACAAGTCTCAAGAAATTGAGGGTTTCAAAAATTTACCGGAATTCAGAAAAATTGCGGCAGAGGTTCCGAATGCGGCAGCATCTGTTCTTGGCATGTTTGACAGGGATCAGCAAATTCATACTTCAGAGATTTTAAAAAGCATGGTGGGGGACCACCCCTGTGTACAAGATCCATCTGATATTACCGTGCCGGCATTGATTATTGGCAATGAAGATGATCCGCTCCACCCATGGGAAATGGCTCAAACATGGCATAAAATATTACCAAAAAGCCAACTTTTAAAAGTAACTTCCCGCTATCTTGATGCGGAAAAACATCAGAATCAAGTCACTGAAGGAATTCAGAATTTTATAAATGAGATAACAGTTTAATTGGTATGAAAAGCGCTTGGAATGACGCGACTGCGAAAGATTTTGAAAACGATCCGTTAGCCCTGCGGGTGTATACATCAAGATTACTCGGCCAGGAAGAGGATCTAGTATTGCATGGTGGCGGAAATACTTCAGTAAAAATCACGGAACAAAATATATACGGAGAGGATGAGGAAATCCTGTATGTAAAAGGAAGCGGTTGGGACCTGGCCACTATTGAAGCCCAGGGTTTTGCACCTGTTAAAATGGATGCATTGCTTCGTCTTGCCACGCTCCCCGAACTGACCGATAGTGATATGGTTAAAAACCAGCGAATGGCCATGACCAATCCTTCGGCTCCCAATCCGTCTGTCGAAGCAATTCTGCATGCCATTATTCCATTTACCTATGTAGATCATACACATGCCGATGCGGCAGTTGCTTTATCCAATACACCCGATGGAGACAGGCTGATCCGTGAGGTATATGGAGAAAATGTCCTGATCATCCCCTATGTGATGCCCGGTTTTATCCTGGCAAGAAAAATTTATGAAATGACGCGCGACCTCGACTGGAGTAAACTGGAAGGCATGATCCTGTTGCATCATGGGGTATTTACTTTTGCCGATGATGCAAAAGTGAGTTACGAGAAAATGATTGAACTTGTATCCCGCGCCGAAGACTATTTTAAATCCAGGGATATTTCATCCGGGCCAGGGAATAGTCCGGAAAGCATCTCTCCGATCAAGCTTGCCGGTATCCGAAAAAAGGTTTCCTCGAAAGCGGGAATAGCCATGCTTTCCGGTTTAGACGACAGTCCTGAATCTGCCGGATTCAGTAAACTGGAAAATGTCGAAAAAATAGTTAACAAGGGGCCGCTTACGCCGGATCATATCATACGGACAAAAAGAGTACCCGTGGTGATCGGGGAAGACTTTAATACCGCCATTGATGAGTATGCAGAACAATATGTTAAGTATTTCAAGAGGCACGCCACTACCGAAACCATGCTGGATCCTGCACCCAGATGGGCAGTTCTGCCCGGAACAGGAACACTGGCTTTCGGGCCCTCGGCCAATCACCTGAAGATCATCCGGGATATCGCGGCACATACTAAAAAAGCCATTTACCAGGCCGAACAGCTTGGCGGATGGACGGCACTTTCGGAAAAAGATCTTTTTGAAATGGAATACTGGGAACTTGAGCAGGCCAAACTTAAAAAAGCCGGTACCGCCAAAAAATTCCAGGGTAAGATCGCGATGGTGACAGGTGCTGCAAGCGGCATTGGCAGGGCTTGTGTTGAGATTCTTGTTGCTAACGGAGCAGCCGTTGCCGCACTGGATATTGACAGTGCCATTGATGGGCTATTTAATAGTCCTTCAGTGCTGGGGATCAGATGTGATATCACCGATGCGAAAGCTGTATCAGATGCGATTGAAAAAACTGTCAGATATTTCGGCGGATTGGACATGATCGTCTCAAATGCCGGAATATTTCCCCCGAGTGCCAGGATTGAGGCTATGGATGAATCCACATGGGACCGAAGCATCGATATCAACCTTAGCAGTCACCGCAGGTTGTTAACTGCCGCAATTCCATTCCTCAAACTTGGGATTGAGCCTGCCGTGGTTTTCATAGGGTCTAAAAATGTGCCGGCGCCCGGCCCCGGGGCATCAGCTTATTCAGTTGCAAAAGCAGGCCTTGCACAATTGGTTCGCGTAGCTGCCTTAGAACTGGGTGATGCCGGAATTAGGGTAAATGCAGTACATCCGAACGCCGTTTATGACACAGCGATATGGACAGACGAAGTCCTGGCGACCCGTGCAAAGCACTACGGACTGACTGTTGAAGAATACAAAACCAATAACGTTCTGAAAAAGGAGGTCACCTCCATGGATGTGGCAGGTTTGGTAATGACGATGCTGGGTGATACATTTTCAAAAATTACGGGTGCCCAGGTGCCAATCGACGGAGGTAATGAACGGGTCATTTAAATTGATTAACAAGAGCGAATTATGATAGTACCAAGAACATCACGAGAAGAAATAATGGGCAAACTTCGAAAGAAGGTTGAACAGAACCTCCCAATCTTTATCGCCAGTGCTGGAAGCGGACTGGTCGCAAGTCTGCTGGAAAAAGCGGGGGCTGATTGTATCAACACATTTTCTGGTGCGAGATTGAGGGCCAATGGGATGGGCACCATGTCGATGTTGTGGCCCATTCTTGACTCCAATAAACAGACTTTTGATTATACCCGTGAGGATATAATGCCCGCGATCAAGGGCGACGCGTTTATTTGCGCCTGCATTAATGCAAATGATCCACTGAAGGATATGCGGTGGTTCCTTGAAGACCTTAAGAAGATCGGTGTTTTTTCGGTTTCCAATATTGGTCCGTCGATCAGCTATGTGGATAAGGACAGTGAAATATTCAAGGTACTCACAAAGAGCGGTATCACACTGCAAAACGAAATAGACATGCTGAAGCTTGCCCGTGAAATGGATATGGTTTCAATCGGGCTTGCCTTCAATATGGAAGACAGCATCAAAATGGTTGAGGAAGCACAGCCGGATATTTTCTGTTTCCATGCAGGAACCACAAAGGGTGGGTTGAAAGGTTATGATTCAGGAGAAACGATCGATGAAACTGCTGCCCGGACTGAAGAGGCCAACAAGGAATTGCGTCGCATCAAACCGGATATCATGCTGATCGCCCATGGTGCAGCGCTTGAAACACCTGAGGATGCGCAATATATCTTGAATAATACCACGTGCGATGGAATCTGGACCGGTTCCTCTACCGAACGAATTCCCATTGAGAAGGCCGTCTATTCGACTGCCAAAGAATTTGCAGATCTCAGATTTCCACCAAAGAAATAAGCCATGAATAAGACGATCGCACTGCTCATTACACTGGACACCAAAGATCAGGAGGCAGGATTTTTGGTTGAAGAAATCAAAAAATTGGGAGATATTCCTTTGCTGATGGACATTGGTGTTGTGGGGGAGCCTGGTATTCGTGCAAATATTTCAAGGGAGGAAATAGCACAGGAAGGCGGCAGATCCCTGGCATCGCTGCTGGAAAATCCGACCAGGGATGATGCTTCACCGATCATGGTGAAAGGATGCATCTCTATTCTTAACCGAAAAATTGTTTCCGGCGAGGTGGATGCAGTGCTCGGACTTGGAGGTACCCAGGGTACCTCCACCTGCTGTAACATCATGCAGGCCTTGCCCTATGGTTTTCCTAAAATCATGGTATCTACTATAGCAGCAGGAGACATGTCGGGATTTGTCGGTATTAAGGACATTACCATGATGTTTTCGGTAAGTGATATTCTGCGATTAAATCCTTTTACGAGGAAAATCCTGGCCAATGCTGCTGCTGCAGCGAGTGGCATGGCCAGTGTGGAAACAAAGTTCCTCATGGAAAAGGGTGATAAGCCGCTGATAGGGATGACTAACCTTGGAGTTCTCACAAAAGGAGCCATCGAAGCCATCAACTATATTGAAGAAAAGGGATATGAAGTCATCGTTTTCCATGCAGTAGGTTCCGGGGGAAGGGCTATGGAGCAGATGATGAAGGAAGGTATAATCGGTGCCGTATTTGATTATGCCATGGGTGAGATCGCTGATGATGTCTGGCATGTTCTGCGTGCCGGAGGTCCGGAACGGCTTACCGTAGCAGGCAAACTTGGTCTCCCGCAGGTGTTGTGCCCCGGTGGCGCGGAACACCTGGGAATTCTCGTGGAAGAACATGAGGTTCCGGAAGCATTTAAAGATCACAAGCAGGTATTTCACAGTCCCGTGATTTTTGTGCCACGATTGAACGCGGAAGAGATGATACGTGTGGCCGATGACATACTGAAGAGGCTTCAGTATACTAAGGATAAGGCCTATTTTATGTTTCCCTTGAAAGGAGTGGGCCGATATTCAATCCCGGGAGGTGTTTTGCAGGACACCGAAGCAGACGAGGCTTTTTTCACACATCTCAGAAATAATCTTCCTTCCAATATCGAAGTGGTGGAAATGGATACACATGCGGAAGATCCCGTTTTTGTACAGAAAGCAGTGGACCTGTTAATCGAACTTATCGAGGAAAGAAAATAAAGAAGCAATCAGGTCATTCACCTGCCGGGAGACCGGACATCCAGGCATAGATCTTTTCGAGATCACCTTCGGGAACATACCCCATCGGAGCCATCGGTGTGTAATCCGGCCAGTTCTCGGGTTGTGGAGTTGCAACCAGCATTTTGAATTGTTCAACCGTATAGTCCCTGGCCGCAATTTCCGGCCATCCGGGTCCTACAGGTTTTGATTCCATGGAATGGCAACTTGCGCAGGCATACCTGTTCAGCAGATTTTGAACCTGAACTGAATCCACCTCCGCAGGGGCCGATTCACTAATAACCTGTTCAGCTACATTTTCCGCTGTGCTGTCTTCAGTATTCGACGACGGCTGACCGCAGGATACCAACAAAATAAGAAAAAGGGCGCATGACCATTTCATAACCAATCAGATTTAATACAACATCAATATATTAAATTCAACCGGATTCGACTACTTTTCAGTAAGCATTATAATTATTGATAAACCCATGGAGATGAAAGTTATCATGCTGGTATAAATATGTAATTTGAAACAATATGATTCAATTTTTCAAAACCTTCAGGAGAGATCTGATTAATAAGAGAAAGCTGGGAAACTATTTTATCTATGCGCTTGGGGAGATAATTCTGGTAGTATTTGGAATTTTAATAGCACTTCAGATTAACAACTGGAATGAGGGACAAAAACAAATTGCTCTTGAACAAAAGTTACTGGCGGCAATTAAGACAGACCTGGAGGCAACAAAAAATGATCTGAAAACAGATATACGCTCTACAGACAGACTAATGGCATATACGGATTCTCTGTATAACAGTCTGTATTATCGTGATACTTATAATGGTTCGGTTCCCTACGTATTGAAACAGGCAATTCGCAGCTAAAATTTGTATTGAAATCCTTTTTTGAAAGCCTTAGAAGTCAGAAAAGCAGATATGAGGAAGTTCTAAGGGAAATTGAAACCCTTAGCCAGGAGCTGTCGGCAGAAATAAAATAATATTTTGTAAAGCATACTTGACATTTCAATTAAGTTTAATACTTTTGTGTAAAGTTTACTTTACTTTTAATCAAACATACTTGACTAATGAATACAATTGAAAACAGGAAAACACTTACCTGGAGGAACACAAAGAATCTTGCGCTATGGACAGCATTATGGCTGGTATCGTTGGCCCTGGTAACATTTGGCTCTAAATTTCTTTGGGATTTTAATCCCGTAATATCAATTCTAACGATTTTATTGAATCTTGGAATGGGAATCGGAATGATTCTGGCCAACATAAGGTACATCCGCGGGCTGGATGAGCTGGAACAGAAAATAAACATTAATGCCATGGGTATTGCGCTCGGGGTGGGCGTGGTTGGCGGTTTAAGCTATTCACTGCTGGACATCACAAATGTGATATCCTCCGATGCTGAAATCAGTATGATCGTTGCCCTGATGGGAATCACCTACATGGCTGCCATCATCATTGGTAAAATGAGATATCAATGAAAAACAGGATAAAGGTACTCAGGGCCGAACGCGACCTGACACAGGCAGACCTGGCGGATGCACTCGATGTCTCACGCCAGACGATCAATGCCATAGAAAAAGGAAAATTCGATCCAAGTTTACCTCTTGCGTTCAAGGCGGCTCGTTTTTTTAACCTGAGAATTGAGGACATCTTCCAGGATGTTGAATAAATATAACCCGGCAGATCCAAAGTTACTTCCTTCTTCGTATGTGTATTAAACTACAATGATGGAAACAGCAAATGATCAACTCGAAATTGCTTTAAATGTTAAAGCACCACAATTTGTCCTCAATGATATTTTTAACCGGGAAATTAACCTCGAATCCTATACAGGTAAAAAAGTGTTCATCGGGTTTTTCAGACATGCGGGTTGCCCATTTTGTAACCTGAGGGTTCACGCTTTAAAGAAGCGTCATGAAGAATTCAAGGCAAAAGGCCTGGAAATGATCTTCTTCTTTGAATCGGGTGCCCGCCTGTTACAATCAAGCCTGTTTCACCAGGAGGTGTCCCCAATTCCCCTGATCGCTGACCCGGACAGAATCTGGTATGAAACCTATGGAATTGAGCAATCTGCCAGTAAATCAATGAAAAGCCATCTCACCAAATTCATTCAGACGGCAATCAAAGCTAAAATGACAGGCGTTCCCATACATGCCATGGCAGATGGTGAATCTATCTCAACTATGCCCGCCGAATTTTTGCTGGATAAGAATCTGATCATTAGAAAAATACATTATTCAAAAGGTTTGACCGACCGGATGTCCATGGATCACCTGCTGGAATTTGCAGAAAATCAGAAGTACTGAAAAACATATCCTGAACGAGGGTATAAGCCCCGCTTTTTATATTTTTTTTAGGTATGGGATAAACAATTGGATGGAAGGATTTATTATCTTTTCACATCTAACTACCTTCTGTTCATGAATGTACGGCTTCTAGTAACGTTCATTTGTTGTGTCATTCTTGCCGGATGCTATCCCCTTTCTGTCACCCGGATGAAATGGAGAATCAAATGGGATAAAGACCTGAAGGAAGGCAAGGAAAAATACCTTGCCCAACAGGAAAATGTGAAGAACAATCGTCCTCCAAACATCGTATTGCTGGTCGCGGATGATCTGGGGAAATATGAAGTATCTGCTTATGGAGCAACACATATTTCAACACCCAATATTGATCAGCTTGGAAATGAAGGGGTTATTTTTTCAGAAGGATATGTCACCGCACCCACTTGCGCTCCATCAAGAGCGGGAATCATGACAGGGAGAGTTCAGAACAGGTTTGGTTTTGAAACCCAGATCATGGAGTTCTATCCAACCAATATGGTTGAATACCTGTCGGGAAAATATCTGACCAACACCGGGGATTTTGTGCTTGACACAAAACCGCAATACCCTTCGGAATGGCAGGTGCACAAGCAGGGAGTACCGCCAACCGAGATTAACATGGCAGAGGTGTTGAAGAAATACAATTATAAAACAGGCATTACAGGTAAGTGGCACCTTGGAGCTTCGAAACACCAGGTACCGTTAAATCGTGGATTTGACTATCAATATGGATTCAACGGTGCATTTTCATTGTATACACCTGAACAGGAATGGAACAAGGTTGTGCATTATATTCAGAACTCCTTCAGTTCACAGTATCAATGGAAAAGCGGCCGGTATGGCGAAGGCGCGATTACCGAAAACGGTGAGGTGATCCGTGAAGAGCAGTATCTTACGTTTGCCATTCGCGACAAGGCCATTGAATTTATCAAGCAAAATAAAGATCAGCCGTTCTTTCTTTACTGTCCGTTCTCTGCGCCACACGTACCATTTCAGGCACCGGTGGATTATTACTGTAAATACCCCGATGTTGAGGATGAGGACAAACGTGTATATTATGCAATGATCTCGGCATTGGATGATGCTATTGGTGAAATTCACAACACAATTAAGGAGCTCGGCATTGAAGAAAACACCATGATCTTCCTGTTAAGTGATAACGGCGGTGCTTCCTATACAGGTGTAACCAGCAATGGCCCACTGAAAGGCGGGAAACTCACACAATTCGAAGGCGGCATCAATGTGCCGTTCATGATGAAGTGGAAAAATCATATTCCTGCAGGGAAATTTTATGAACACCCGGTACTGTCTACAGATATTTTTACCACGGTAGTAGCCAATACCGGCGGACAACTACCTGAAGACCGCGTTTATGACGGTGTAAACCTGGTGGCATACCTCAATGGTGAGGAGTCAGGGAAACCACATGAACGTCTATTCTGGCGTGCAGATCATATCTGGGCGATCAGAGATGGCGACTACAAACTGATCCTGAGTACACGGGACGGATGGGCCGAATTATATAATTTGAAAACCGACAAGTCTGAGCAGTTCAACCTCAAGGAAGACATGCCGGAGTTATATAAAGAGTTATTCAACAAGCACATGGAATGGCAAAATGAATTGCCGGAAAAGCCCATGTGGCCACGTGTGATGGATCATAAATTCACACTGGATGGTATAGAATATTTATTCCCGGCTTAAATCATGAAACAAAAAAAAGTAATACTTCTTGTTTTATTTTGCCTGGCTTTCAATTCGCTGATGGCACAAAAACCAAAGCTTCACCTCAAGGTTTTCGGTGGAATGAATACGCGGGTTTTTATTTACAAAGAACTGGAGAAATCAACTGATGCTTTTGCAGGCCTTCAGGGAGGATTCGGCTTCAGGGTTACCTATAAAAAGTTTATGTCGGAAATTGACTTCATTTTTTTGCGAAATGGAGTTGTGGTGCCATTTCCTGATTCACTGGCCACTGGTTCTATAGATAAACTTGATATCCGTCTGAATCAATTCGAACTACCCATCAGGGCAGGATGGGTACCCATCAAAACTCCGTTATTCAAATTATATTGTTATGCCGGGTTGAGTATGCGGGTTAATACAAGTACGCGGCTAATTTTGGGGTCAGATGAATATGAATTTAAACCAAAAGAATTGGGGTTGGCAAATCCCAACCTGGACTTCATCATTGGGACTCAGATGGATGTTGGGTGGCTCAATATCGACCTGCTGTACAATATTGGAATTACCAATTCGCTCAGGGAAAATATCCGAACCAATTCCCATGAACTTCAATTGAATCTTGGGATCATTTTCTGATTCCTTCGAATGAATTATTCTTTAAAACTATACAGGAATGGTGCTTTATGGGCCTTGCCGGAAAATAGTTTTTCATGCCGTTCAAGAATATCCAGACTGAGTATTTTGCGCTGAAATGTTGTACGCCGTAATGGATGGCCGAGAATGGCTTCATGCACGTGCTGAAGATCCTTCATTGTAAAACGTTCGGGCAGTAAACTCTTTCCTATCGGTTTCGAATTCAGGTCTGAACGAATCTGTTCCAGGGCCTTTTGAACAATCTTTTCATGATCGAGAATTAATGAAGGCAGTGCATTCACCTCGTACCAGCCAATGGAATCGGATAATGTATCGGGAACGGGCGTAACTTCATCATAATTGATCAAAGCATAATGGGCAACGGTAATAAAACGATCCAGCAACCAATGACCCGGTTCAATTTCATAATCATGCGCTCCCAGTATTGATTCCATGATCTCCGGCCTGAACCTGGCAACCGAACCAAATGTGTAAAACTGTTCCAGGTATATCGACTCAAGGCCCGTCCTCTCCCTTACACCACGCTTTACCGCTTCCGACAGGTCTTCATTTCGCCTGACAAATCCGCCAGGAAGTGCAAACAACCCGGTATTATGATATTCCAGGATAAGAATCCTGAGCTTTCGGCCATTGAAGCCAAAAATCACCGAATCATAGGCAATATGCGGTAAGTATTCAGACTCTGAAGGTAAAGAAAGGGTCATTGGATCTGCTCAATTTCATTGTCATAACAAAATTCCCGGGTGGAAAGATAGGCTTTTCCTGAAATAATATTTACTATTGTCACATATTGAGACAATAATATTATGAAACGATCAGCAAAACTTAATTTGAACGGCAAAGGCATCGTTATGCTTTTGGCCTTACTTCTTTCCGTATTCACTACGTGGGCACAGTTTAATTCCAATCTTATCTCGCCCGAGATAGGCGCTGACAACAAAGTAACTTTCCGTATTTATGCTCCAAAGGCTGAAGAAGTACGGCTGGTTGGAAGCTGGATGGGATTCAATGAAACTGCCCAACTCATTAAAGGTGATACGGGCACCTGGACCCTCACAATTGGTCCACTGGCGCCGGAACTCTACGGTTACAACTTTGTAGTCGATGGCGTAAATACACTGGATCCACTAAATAAGCATATCAAAAGGGATGGAACCTGGCGTGTAGAAAATGTATTATTCATACGAGGCTCCGCATCAGACCTGTATGAACCGAAAACCGGACCGAAAGGAACCGTGAGTCAGGTATGGTATTCTTCTCCAACCCTTGGCATGACACGCCGAATGTTTGTATACACACCTCCCGGATATGCGGAAGGAAATGAGAAGTATCCTGTAATGTATCTACTTCACGGTGGTGGAGGCGATGAAGAGGCATGGCCGGACCTTGGGGTTGCTCCTACCATTATGGATAATCTTATCAATCAGAAAAAAGCGGTTCCCATGATCGTTGTGATGACCAATGGCAATCCGGATCAGGCGGCAGCCTATACAGAAACGCCGGTGCTCGAAAATCCGTCTGCAGGTGCAGCCGGTATGGCCAATAAAATGTTTGAAGAAAGTCTTGTGAAAGATGTGATCCCCTACATCGAAAAGAACTATCGCGTAAAAACAGGCAAGCAAAACCGGGCGTTGACCGGCCTCAGTATGGGTGGGTTACAAACTATGAATACCACTTTCAAATATCCGGATATGTTCAATTACATTGGTGTGATGAGCATGGGGTTTGCCGACCTCAGCAACTTTGGAATTAATGTAGACCTCAGCGAACGGGATCAGCAAATTGATGCACTTAAAAAGGCAGACCCGGAACTTTACTGGATTGCCTGCGGAAAAGATGACTTTCTGTATGAAAGTGTTACGACCATGCGCAAGGAGTTGGACGAGCATGGCTTTGACTATACCTATCGTGAAAGTACGGGCGGTCACACATGGTCGAACTGGAGAATTTATTTGTCAGAATTTGCTCCAATGCTATTTAAATAGGAAATTCCAGCATGGTAAAGCAATGGCATTTATTTCTTATCGTGCTGGTAACCCTTTTTTCAGGCTGCCAGTCAACTTCAGATCAGGAAGCTGAAACGGTCGTTGAAGAATCTTCTGCGCTTCCCAGGAGTACTCCCGAAGCGCAGGGTGTTTCTTCAGAAACCATCCTAAATCTGATCGAAAAGATCAGGGAAAGCGGACTGGAATTCCATAGTTTAATGATCCTGCGGAATGACCATGTGATTGCGGAGGGCTGGTGGTCACCATATGAGCCTGAATACAAGCATACCCTGTATTCCCTGAGCAAGAGTTTCACCTCCACGGCAATCGGATTTGCCGTACAGGAAGGGCTCATAACTATAAATGACAAGGTGGTTTCTTTTTTCCCGGAGGATCTGCCGGATACCATGGATCAAAACATCAGGAACATGGAGATCCGGCATTTGCTTACCATGTCTACCGGTCATGAAGTAGGCACAATGCCGGGAATGTTTGCGGATCCGGATGGAAACTGGCCTCGTGGATTTTTTGCGCAGAAGCTTACGTATGAGCCGGGAGAACAATTTATGTACAACACTGGTGCCACTTACATGCTTTCTGCCATTATTCAGAAGACCACCGGCATGAAGATGCTGGATTACCTGAAACCACGGCTGTTTGATCCATTGAATATGGAAGGCATGGACTGGGAGGAAGATCCGAAGGGTGTGAATGTTGGCGGTTACGGACTTCGCGTGAAGACAGAGGATATTGCCAAACTAGGACAGCTGTATTTGCACAAAGGGAACTGGAATGGACAGCAGCTTCTTTCTGAAGAATGGGTTGTTGAAGCCACTAAATATCAGATCAAGAATAACGACGGGGACAGTGACTGGTCACAGGGCTACGGATACCAGTTCTGGCGATGCAAACCGGAAAATGTATATCGGGGCGATGGCGCATTCGGCCAATTTTGCATTGTGGATCCCAACCTGAATATGGTGATCGCCATTACGAGTGAAAGCAAGAACATGCAGGCATCCATGGATTTAATCTGGGATTATCTGCTTCCTGAAATAACCCGGGACAGCCTGGATCCTGATCCTGAAGGGGTAAAGAAATTACAATTTACGCTTCAGGGATTGGCTTTGTCAACTCCTGACCTGACCAAAGAAATTCCTGATTCGCTTAATGGAAAAACGTTTCTGCTGGACCCTAACGACCTTGGCCTCGGAGCAATTCAGCTTGATCTGAATGAACGAAAAGTTGTTCTTATGAGCGAAGATACAATGGAACTCATCTTTGGATGGGACGAATGGCATCTGAATAACACCCGTGCGCAAATGCCTCTAGGTGCCAAAGTAGAATCTTATATGTCTGTCATGGGCGGTTGGAGCAGCGATAACAATTTTGTAATCCGAAGGCAATTTGTCGAAATGGCCCATCATGACCGTTTTGTATTCAACGTCAATGATGGGAAAATTACCTGGAATGAAAGCGTGTCACTCTGGACTCCTCAGAATAAAGGCAGGGAAGTTACACTCGTGGAATAACGAAATTTCGAAGAATTTAAGCCCTCATTCATTGCGCAGAACCTCCGCCGGATTTGAAGCAGAAGTATTCCATATCTGATAACCAACGGTTACTATACTGATTACCAGCAGGATTCCGGCAGCGATAAAAAGGTCCCAAAGCTGAAGTGTTGTGCGATATTCAAAGGACTGCAACCACCATTTCATGCTGAACCAGGCGTACGGACTGAAAAGAATGATGGCCCATATAATGGGGTTCACTGATTTCCATCCCAGTAATTTCACTATACTTCCAACTGAACCCCCAAAAATCCTTCGGATGCTTACTTCCTTCAACCTGTTCTGAACAATGTAAAGTGTTAATCCATACAATCCGAGGCAGGCAATGAGAATCACGATAAATCCTGCAAGCCGCGCGATCATTTCTGTTTTTTTGATTCCCGAGAATTTCCTCGCATAATCCACATCTGTAAAGCGGTAATCAAATGGATACTCCGGTGCATATTTCTCAAAGACATCTTCAACCTGTTCCATCTGTGCAGAAACGTCCTGATTTGGGGCGAGACGTATATGAACAATGCTATTCCAGTCGGATCCCGGATAAAGTATCATTGGCTGCAACTTTTCAAAGGGAGATCGAGTTACAAAATCTTCCACCACACCAACGATCGTCCATTCCCTGTCACCCTCCTTAATGGATTCTCCCAACGGATCATCCATCCCCATTTCGGCGACAGCTGCCTGATTCACAAGAATTGCATTTGAATCGGAAGGATATGATTTAAAGTCAAGGTTTCTTCCATTGGTAATATTAAATCCGGCAGTTTCCACCATCTGGTCATCAATTACAAACCTTTGAAAAATAACGCGATCTTCAGGATCCTTTCCGGTCCATTCAATATTATAGGTGTTGGACCACTGGTCTGTTATGGCGGATGCGGAAGCAGACACAGAACTGGCCAATCCCATTGATTCCAGTTCGTGCCGGTAGGCCTCGAACGAACGGTTCAGAGATTCAGGAAGATTATGGTAAATAAGCAGCTCCTTATCATACCCTGAATTTCGATTCTGCACAAATCGTATCTGCTTTTGAACAACAACTGCTGAGAAAATCATCGTTATGGCTATACCAAACTGAAATATGACAAGTCCCTTGCGCAGAAATGAACCTCTTACAGAGACCTGCTCACGAAAGATAACTGAAGGCTTAAATGTTGATAAGGCAAGTGCCGGATAAAAACCTGCCAGCAGTCCAAGGATTGTAGTGATCCCAAATGCCGCCAGCCAGAACCAGCCGCTTGTGATCGGAATCTCAAGATTTTTTGTTGACAGCTGGTTATATAACGGCAACAGTAGATATACCAGAAGGAGTGAGAGCAGAAATGCTATTGAGGTGAGAATATGGGATTCTGTGAGAAACTGGGCAATAAGCGCCGATCGCCTTGCTCCATTTACCTTTCGGATACCGATTTCCTTCGACCGTTTAGCTGCACGGGCGGTGCTGAGATTAATAAAATTTATAGCCGCCAACCCTAGCAGAAATACGCCCAGAAGAATGAGCATCCTAACAATTACTATTCTCCCGCCGGATTCAACACCATTTTCGAACTGACCATGCAAATGTGTCCGCAGAAATGGGTATAAAAATATTTCGGGATCCTTGGCATCATGGGTATGCTCCTGTACGATAGATGCCAGTTGAACATTCACGTCCTCTGCCACAACACCTTCACGAAGCTTAACAAACGTACGAACAGAATTATTCTTCCAGTTCTCATCCTTCCCTTCAAGGTTTTCCAGAAATGAGAACGGCAGGAGATAATCGAAAGAGAATTGCGAATTTTCAGGAAGGTCCTTCAGAATTGCCGTGACATTGAAATCAAAATCATACCCGGAACTTGAAATAGTGACGGATTCTCCGAGGGCAGGCTGATCCTTGAAGAGTTTTTTCGCAAATGATTCCGTCAGGATGATAGAAGCCGGATCATCCAATGCTTTTTTACTCGCACCCTGAAGCTGCGGGAATGAAAATATTTCAAGAAAGTCAGGTTCAGTAAATACACCGGCCTCGTTAACAATGTGAGTGCTGTTTACCTTGAACAGAAATGGTGACTGGTATGAGGCAAAACTCACGGCCTTTTCCACCGACGGGTACTGTTCCAGAATCGACGGCGCGAGTATTCTGGGCGTAGCATCCCAGGCTGAAATTTCCCCATCGATCAGAGTTCGATTGTAAGCTGTGTAGATGCGATCTGCATCAGGGTGAAAATTATCATAGGTAAAATCCTGCCATATCGACAGAAAAAGCAGAAAGGCTCCGGTGATCCCGATGGTAAGTCCCGAAATATTGATAAATGAGAATAACTTATTACGCATCAATATCCTGCTGGTAGTCTTATAATAATTGAGCAACAGGTGCAGTGACATAAGGCTCCTGATTCGGTTTCGAAAGAGTATGCCGGGACGCAGGTAGAAAAGGACATTCCACCATAATCCAATTGAAGCACGAGTTTTATTTTTTGTGCGCAAATCCTTATTATATCGTTGAATGAGGTCGCCTTCGATCTCCTCAAACAGGGAGTCAGGACAAACCAGACGAAGAAAACGGGTTAACAACGAAGGCAATTCATGTATCTGCTGCATGATCAGGAAATCTTAAGTTTTGGAACCATTCCCCAGAGGAGTAATCGTTTTTCCTGCAACTCCTGAAGGGTAGCCATACCGGCATCTGTGACTGTATAAATTCGCTTCCGGCGGCCACCTCGCTCATTCGTACCCCCACCCATATGGGATTTCAAAAACCCTTTATCCTGAAGTCTGTACAATGTGACATGTACAGCGCTCAACTTAACACTTCGCTTCAGGCGTAATTCAATCTCATCTGTGATCGATGCTCCATAGGCTTCATCGCCCAACGCTGCAACCATGGTGAGAATGATCTCTTCAAATTCACCCAGAAATTCTTTTGACATAGTATATGCTTATATTTTGTTAACAAAGAAAGTGAAGTTGGTTGACTTAAACAATAGTTTGTAAAAAAAACTCCAAATGTCCATCCCCTTCCGATGTTAAGGAAATGCATAACTCTCTAAACGGATCCCTGAATTTCTTTGAATGTTTCGATTACTCAGTTTAACTGAATGGATTAATCTTATTCTATTTAATCTCAAAATTGCGATCTTACGGCCAAATACAGATTTAATGAGGATTATTTATGTTTTACCTTCCCTTGATACAGGAGGAGCCGAGCTCCAAACCATCAACCAGGTAAACTTTCTGTATAAAAATAATATTGGGTGTGAGCTCGTGATATTAAGCAGCAACACAAAAAATATTTCGTCCGTTGAGCTACCGGCAAATTTGGTTCATGTCTTTAGCAAAAATCCCTATTACACATTAAACAAAGGTTTCATATATAAATTGCCTTACATGATTCGGCAATTTCTTTCTCTAATTCCAAAAAATGAAAAGGTTCAAATTATCCTGATTCTTGAACCCACCCATTTTGTGGGAAGGTTAGTTAAATTTTTCCGCCGAGGTATAGTATTGCATTGCTATTATCGAAGTATTCATTTTAATGAGGATGAATCACCATTTGTAAATGTCTTCTATTCATTAAATAAATTCCTCTCAAAAAAGATGGATGACTCCTCCCTGTTTATTTCTGAGGCTGTAAGGAAAAATATTCGATCCATCTATTTCACAAAGAATGAATTATGTCTGCCAAACAGTCTTCAGGCGAGGAATATTGACCATGCTGAGGGCAGGACTCTACTGGCTAAATATGGTATAAAACAAGAATATAAAATTTTAGTTGCCGGCAGATTTCACAAAGTAAAAGGCCATGAAAAGTTTCTCGAAGAATTTGCCGGGTTTATCCATGCATTAAATTTATCACCAGTCGAAGTCGCATTAATATTGGTAGGGGATGGCCCCGAACGACAAAATATTGAGGAAAAAATAGAAGAATTAAATATTGGCGCATTTGTGTTTTTGGTAGGGGAACAACCGCATGATGTTCTTTTGTCCCTGCATAAAAGCTGCAACCTGGTTGTCATCCCTTCTCTCAGGGAAGGATTTGGAAACGTTGCAATTGAGGGGCTCATGCAAAAATCACTGATGCTGGTTTCCAATGTGGATGGTCTGGGTGAAATTATTGAGGATAATCGGAATGGGTTTTCCTATGATGTACAACAACCTGGAGCTGCAAAAGAAAAGCTCATTTTCCTGTATCAAAACAGGAGCAGAACCCTGATGAATCCGGATGCACTTTATGAGGAGTTCCTGGCAAAATATACGCTCGGTTCACAGATGGAAAAAATCACTGAACACCTCAAAAAATTTGAATAGCACAGAATATTTAGATCCCTCAATATGACCCATTCAGGCATATTGACTATTATTGTTCTGCTATTTAACGATTGACACGGCAGCTGTGTAAAATGTCCCTTCTTAAAAAAATCTCATTTGTATTTGGTGCCGAGGTAATCAATATCCTTGCCAGCCTGCTGATTACCCCCTACCTGGCAAGGAGCCTTTCGGTAGTGGATAACGGGCTTTATAACCAGGCGCTGTACCTGGGGATCTTATTTGCCGGGGTTTTGCAACTGGGAATGTCACGTGTGATTCTAACAAGCCTCGATTCTCAGCCTTCCTCAAAAAACAAAGTTTTCTGGAACAACATGAACGCTGTTCTGGGCCTCGGCCTTATTGGATTGCTGATACTCTTTTTTTTCAGGTCGGAAATCGCTGTGGCATATTCCAATCCGGCCCTTTCACCATTGCTGGCACTTGTTGCACTTTCACTGCCCTTTAAGGTAGGTGCCTTTACTTTAAACAGCATCCTCGTCCATTCGGGGAAAGTTCAGATACTGGCCAGGATTTCAGTCATTTTTAATCTTTTAAAACTGGCTTCCCTTTTTGTATGTATCCAGTTTTTCCAATCGATCTATTATTGCTTCATTGCCCTCCTGGCGATTGATATTTTAATCTTCCTCTTTACATTTATTTTCCTTCCAAAGGATTATGTACGGCCCTGGCACGTGGATTGGAATGGTGCCAAATATCAATTGAATATCGCATTGCCGCTGGGTCTCGGAAGTATTTTACTCATATTGTTCAATCAGACCGACAGGGTAATGATGAGCATTATGAAATCAACAGAAGATTTTGCCATATTCCATAATGGAACGATTGCGATCCCTTTTATCGGGGTTCTGTTCACTTCTATTGCGACCATAGTCCTCCCTGAATTATCGAAGCTCAGAGTTGATAAAAAAAGATCAGATATGATACTTTTAAAGCGAAAGGTCATTCACTTCAGCGCCTACGCCTCCTTCCCGATAATTTCCAGTATCTTGCTTTTTGCTCCTGAATTGATACCACTCTACCTATCAAACAAATATGTAGACAGTGTGGGTGTTTTTGTCATCTTTAACCTTGCACTTTATCTGCGTATCAACAACTATCAGGATGTGCTTGTGGCATTTTCAAAAACACGCGCGATATTCATAATTTCACTTTTAGCTTTACTTTTGAATGTGGTCCTTAATTATTTTTTAATCCCCACCTTTAACTATTACGGCGCATCCACCGCCAGTTTAATAAGTAATATAATTCTCATGGCCCTCCTGTTCAGAGAAGGGCTGAAAGTTTTGAATGCCCGACTTACCGACATCTTTTCACCATTCATCCTCTGTAAAGTTTTAGGGATCTCGCTGCTTTGCTCCGGCATTTTTGCAATGATCTATATTCTGCTGCCTTACGACTACCTGCTGCTCCTGTTTGTGCCAGCAGGTATTGCAACATCTTATTTTATGTTATGGAAACTGGGAATTATAGATGCCGATTTTCTTGCTTTGGTTGTGAATAAATTTCCGGCATTAAGTCGTTTTATATGAAAAAAGTTATCTCAACGGGCATTAAAAGTCTTTTCATGTTAAACCCCATGGAAAGCATCCTGAGGGCTGTGATATCAAAAACAGGAACAGACAATTTCCTCATCCACCTGATACCCACCAATGAGATGTATTCAGAAAATACAGTCCGTAAATCAAATATTAATGGCTTATACTATAACCTGGATCTGTCCAGTTTTAACAACTGGAGTATATTCTGGAAAATTTCTTCAGAACAAAGACCGAAAAATATTTTATACAACCTGATAAAGCAAAATGATGTAATTATCGATGTTGGAGCTCATATCGGAGAAGTCTCCATGAATATGGCCCAACGGACCACCGGCGGAATGGTATATTCCATCGAGGGATACCCCCCAACCTATAAAAAACTGACGGAGCACATTGCGATTAATAATTTTAAAAATATAATTCCGGTCCTTTCGGGAGTGGGAGAAAGTAAGTACAACGCTGAATTTTCAGTGAATGCCAGAAACGCCGGTGGTAATATGATTGCTAAAAACAGTGGAAATAGTAATGCCGGAATTGAAATAAATACACTTGACAATATTCTTGCACAATTTGATCTGGAAAAGATTGATTTGATAAAAATGGATATTGAAGGCTATGAGGTAAATGCGTTGAAAGGGGCTAAGGAGATCATTGCGACATATAAACCTGCATTATTTGTTGAAATGAGTGACCAGACACTCCGGAAGCAGGGAACTTCGGCCGCAGATCTTTTTCATACTATGAAAGATCTTGGTTATTCAAGTTTTCTGGATGTTCGAACGTCTGCCAATCTTGATGAGAATTCAACCTTTGAGGGGATACACACAGATATTCTTGCTTCCTTTTGAAAGTCAATTTTATGGGAGATATGGTAGATTTGATAAAATTAATTTATTTTTATACTTATGAAAAGACTTTTATTATCGCTCATAATCATTAGCGCCTTCATTTCCTGTTCTGATGATGAAGGGGAAAATCTGGATAACAGGAGCACCTGGGAGTTGTATAAATACAGCACCCCACAATCCACCTGGACTGATTTTCCATTTGAGGAGACTATAATTCTGTATAATAATGCGACCTTCGAGAAGGTTCGTGTTACCACGGATGAAACGATCGAAAGTACAGGCACCTATTATTTTGAGTACAAAAATGATCGCACTTTTGTTTACCTGGAACATGCTCAGGACAGTGATCTCATCTTTAACTGCCAGAATGATTTTATTGAATTCTATGAGGTTCTTTCATCCGACGAAATGATCAATTGGGCTTCAGCCTGTGACTGGCCCACCATGCATTACCGGTAGCCGGAAGATTGAAAATATTCGCCTTCCCTTTTAATATTTCAATTGATCAGGAAACGAATACCTTTAACGGCATAATCTAAGTTGATGACTTTAGATTAACGGCATCCCTTCCCACGGAATTACCTGAGAACACTAAATATTTTCAAGTTTGTCAATCGACAGACTGAAATTTCACGCCTTCCCCAATCCGGAACCTCGCGGTTATACCCCAATTGCTTGATTTGAACTTAAATCCTTCAGTAACTCTGAAGCCAGGACGCCAGTCTAATCCAACTGTTAATGGAAAGTCAAATGAATATTCCATACCGAAGTCGCCGGCAATATGGAAATCAAAACTATTTTCAAACCAAAATTCAGGCCCAACCCCAGGGTAAAATTTCAATCCTTTCGGTCCACCCGAAAGTGCAAACATCCAGTCGAAATATCCGCCAATACCAAATCTATTTGAAATATAGATTGTCGGATGTAACCTTGGCTTTGCGGCGATTGGAATTGTCGCGTCAATGGCAAAGGCGATATCACCGAAACGTGCGCCAATTTCCCAGTTGGATTGTGCTTTTGACTCACTTGGATAAAGGAAAAGTAAGCTAATCGCCAAAACTGCGGTACTGATCTGAATCCCTTTCATGATTTTTATTTTTAATGTAACCTTAATCCAAGGCAGGACTGAATCGATGATAATATTAGTAATTCAGGATCAAATTCGGTATGACATTAATCATGTAAAGGGTCACCCCAGTAGCAGTAAATTTTCTATTCCACCGGCACTACAAGAATCACCGGACCATCACTCAAATATGCTTCATCTGCCTGTGCCAGGCGGTTCACACGCATAAGCGCCTGAAGTGTCTCCACATATTCTGCCCCCCTTTCTGAATACTTTGTAAGTGTATTGGCAAGTTCCTGTCCTGTGATAGGCTTTCCGGCTTCACGTAATTCTGCACGCCGCCTCCGAAGGTCTTCATAAGCGGGATGAGTGTTCAGATTATGAATATATGCCTTCATCGATTCAAGTGGGGTATCAAATTTCCTTAATCCGTAATCACCCATTCCCTCCCGTTGCTCCTTAGGTTTCATTGCATCCTTTCCCCATGCCCATTGGCCAAATAAAGCATTCCCTTCCGCAGCAAATCGTGATGTTCCCCAGCCACTCTCTTCTGCAGATTGTGCCAGTGCAAGTGAAACGGGTATTATGTCAACTTTTATAAGTAGTTTATTCAAAACCTCTTCATTAATCTCATTTACTTCTACCCTATATGCTTCCGCCATTTCAAGCAACCATTGCTTATCTTCCGAATTAAATGACTCATTTGATTTTTCAAGCATGGATAACAACCGTTCCCGATCCTTCAGTATTCCCTCATTGACTTGCAGCGTGAGTGGCGCAAGCACCCTGAAAAATATTTGCTTCTTTACTTTAACTTCAATTTCTTTCGAAGTGGTTGTCCGCCAGCGTTCAGGCACTTTCATCCATGTGAGTCTAGGAATTTCGCGAATGCCAGCCTGCCAGTCTTCGGGCGTGTATTTCAGTTCTGTGATCAGGTCTGCAGCTTCCTGAAAAGATGAAATCTCATATATGATTGTATCTTGCACCAATATGACTTCCTCTACTGACTCAGCAAGATCACCCTGCTTTTTTTCTTCAGAAGTACAGTGGATTAACTGAGAAGTGAGGATTATTATAAATATTAATTTTAAGGAGTTAGATTTCATAGTCAAACGATATAAGTAAGTTATGAATTCAGGATCTTCCTGTATGGAAGCAGGAACTCGTTTTAGTTCTGGAATATGATAAATAGCAGAGTGAATTACAAATTCAAATATCTTCATATGGCATACTTCAAACCGTATCTGGCAATCTGTTTTAGTATTATCCTAGTCTCGGGGTGCGGCAAAAAAGCGGAAACCACCAGTTCCACTGCGGAGGAAGCAAAAAAACCCAATATCATCATAATCTATGCTGATGATCTTGGATACGGTGATCTCAGTTCATATGGAGCTACGGAACTGCAAACACCTAATATGGACAAGCTTGTCAACATGGGTGTGAAATTTACGAATGGCTACGCCTCATCCGCAACCTGTACACCCAGCCGGTACGCGCTGCTCACAGGCACATATCCATGGCGTAATCAGGACGCCAAAATTCTGCCGGGTACGGCACCTCTCCTGTTGGATACAGTGCAAATGACGATCCCAAAAATGCTGAGAGATGCCGGATACACAACCGGAATCGTAGGAAAATGGCACCTCGGATTGGGGAACGGAAATGTGAACTGGAATGAACATATTGCTCCGGGTCCGAATGAGGTTGGTTTCGATTACAGCTATATCATGGCAGCCACGCAGGACCGCGTACCCACGGTTTATATCCGGAACGGTTATGTGGTTAATCTTGATCCGGCAGATCCCATCGAGATCAGTTACCAGAAAAATTTCGATGGGGAACCAACCGGCAAGGATAACCCCGAACTGCTCAAAATGAAGTGGCACCACGGCCATAACAATAGTATCGTGAATGGCATACCACGTATTGGATTTATGAAAGGTGGTGAATCCGCGAAATGGGTGGACGAGGAAATGATGGAAAATTTTCTCGGTGAAGCTCAAAAATTTATTTCTGAAAATACGGACAAACCCTTCTTCCTTTATTATGCCCTGCAGCAACCCCATGTCCCGAGAACACCTGCCCCGGCTTTCGTTGGGAAGTCCGGAATGGGGCCTAGAGGCGATGTGATCCTGGAAGCGGACTGGGCCATAGGCGAGCTTCTTCAAACCCTGGAAGCAGAAGGTCTGTCGGAAAATACGCTCATCATATTCTCAAGTGACAACGGGCCGGTACTGAATGACGGGTATTATGATCAGGCCGTAGAATTAGTCGGTGATCACGATCCGGCAGGAGGTTTACGCGGAGGTAAATACAGCTTGTTTGAAGCAGGCACCAAAGTCCCGTTTGCCACCTACTGGCCCGGAACGATCGAGCCGGATGAATCTGACGCGATCATATCACAACTCGATTTGCTGACTTCCCTGGCACAGTTGGTTGACAGTGATGTAACCGGCCCGGATAGTGAGGATCTGCTGAATACATTGCTTGGCAAGAGTCTTAAAGGACGAACAAACCTTGTTTTTGAGGCAACGACACGAACGGCGTTACGGCAGGGAGACTGGGTGATGATCCCTCCTTATCCGGGCGCTAAAATAGCCGGAAATGTAAATATTGAATTGGGTAACGATCCTGAGTTCCAGCTTTATAATCTTGCGGAAGATCCTTCCCAGCAAAATAACCTGGCAAAGTCCAATCCCGAAAAGCTTGCCGAAATGGTTGAAACATATAAGGAAATCCGGGGCGTAAGTGGAGAAATAATGGAGCTGGAATTGAAGTAGGAATCAAACAGCCAACGTCATTCACAATAATTCCAGTTCGTCACGAACCCTGACTAATAACTCACGGTTAATGTCGCCGATATCTTTTGAGGCGGTAATGCCACGACCGATCATAATCCACATTCGGTAAATATAACTTTCAAATTCCCTATCGCGATAAAGGGCCTGTAGCTCCATGGAATGCATACTGGAATGGTTGTTAATATTTTTCAGCGGGAAGAACTGAACCACCAATGGAATGAATTGAAGGTTAAATATATCCCGAAATAATTCTTCCTCATTGTAAAGATTCTGCAATTCCTGCTGCCATCCTGATAAAGCCTGCCGGATTTCTTTATTACGGAGAAGACTAATATCATTTGAACTTAGCGCTGCATTCAATATGGTCACTTCGGGCTCATAGCTATTGAGGCTGAATAATACAACCAGGTTTTCCATGGTACTATCGGGGTGAACCTCACTGTATTCTGGTCCGGTTAAAGACAGCGTATTGTTGAGATTATCGAGAATTGTATGCTGCCACTCCTGGTAGGATTCAAGAATGCCCATGTTATTACTGAATTCCTTTTCTAAATTCTCCAGCAATGCCCGCTCCATAATCCTGTTTTTCCTGTTTTCATTCCAGTTATTGATCTGGAGGGCAATGACAATGCCAATGACAACAAGAATGATCTCACCCAGGGCATAAGCAAAGTAACGTGTAACAGAATTTTGTTGAAGGAATGTATAGCGAATGCGGCGAAAGAAGCTGATCATGGTGCAGTTAATTTTTGAATATACAATCCAATAAGTTGTCTTCCTAATGATCAGATCAAAGGTATCGAATGGGGAAGAAGTTAAAAATGGGTATAATTATCAAACTGGAAAATGGAAGACACTCCCCGTGCAATTGTCATGATTACAGGAGGTTACAGAAATGTCTGTTGCGTGAATTACAAAAAATATCCCTTCATCCAAAAGGTATATTTTATTAATTTATATCTGAATCAACCACCCGAGACAATGAAACCACCAACCCTTCTGTCTTTGATTCTTGCATTTCTGGCTGTTTCGTGCAATAATCCGACAGAAACGATCAACACACCCAAGATCAGTCTTGAAAAAGCCAATGATGAATTATTGAACAAAGGAAACCTGTCCTATGCCGATTCTGTCTTTTCGGATAATTATAGGGGGCAGGGCCCTGAAATGATCAGGAATTTTGTTCGGGAACTAAGAGCAGCTTTTCCCGACCTTCACGTTAGCGTAGAAAACAAGGTTGCTAACGGACAAATGAGTGCATGGACGAGAACACATACCGGTACTCATAGTGAACCCATTATGGGATTTATGCCGATTGGGAATGAAATATCCTGGAATAGTATTGTTGTTTCCGAAGTCAACGAAAACGGTAAAATCTCTGATGAATGGGGAATTGATGACCTCTATAATGAGCTTTCACAAAAATCATTGGACGGGGTTTATGAGTATCTTCCACCGCTGGAAGGATCAGCGATTATAAGATCCGATAATTTCATATGGGTCTTTAAGGATACCCAAACGGGCGGGTATTTTTCTGAATACGGCAAGATTGAATTTGATGATGGAAAATTAATATATAGAATCACAGGTTCGAATCATGATGACCGGGTAAACTTTACATTCAGTACTAGAATGTATGAACAATCCGGCGATACGGTCAGATGGGAATTTTTGAACGACCAGGATGAGGTCACCGGAAAAGGCCAGTCCCTGAAGGTTTCGACAAACTAATCTGATATCTAAATATGGATAATGACCAGATCTGACAGTTTATGAGTCTGGTCATTATCCTTTATTTAGCGAATGTAGATTCACTAAATCGACTCAATTTGCTTCCAATTGAAGAAATCTTGCGGCATTATTATAAAGGATATCTCTTTTTTGTTCATTCGAAAGAAAATCTGCCTCCTCTATTGCCCTGATACCTTCCTCGATCATTTCAGGCCATCGCATCTGATCGGAGCCAAACATCAGCCGTTTGCCCAGGCCCGCATTGATGAGCTTTTTAAGATATTCATAGAAGGCTGTTCTCGGAATTACCCAGGTGATCGTAGACAGGTCACCATAAAGTTGTGGATACTGCGACATAACGGCAACCATATTATCAAGATAGGGATACCCTGTATTTTCCACATATATGCGCAGGCCGGGGTGCTTCACGAGAACATCCTCCAGTAATAGCGGATTGCCTGCTGATGACCGGAATGAAGGAATATACGGACCGATTCCTGCAGTATGAACTAGAACCGGGATATTCAATTCTTCTGCAAGTGCGAAGTAGGGATCAAGTTTGGGGTCGTTTGGGGCAATTCCAGCCAGCTGGGTGGCGATCTCACCCATTCCATTAAACTTATTTTGCTCATAAGCCTGCTTTAAGTCTTCAACTGAAGGTTGGCCAGGTATGAATATAAAAGGGGCGGCTATAAATCGATCAGGGTCCTTATCAACCCATTGCTGGACCACTGACGGATCCAGGCCACTTAGAAATCCTTTGACAATCTTATAACGATCCATGATTTCCAGTGTCTTTTCCATTGTCTCAGTATGTGAAGCTGTAGCTGAGCCTTTGCGCTCACATGGTTCAGGCCGGCATGGAGCAGCATCTCCCGGATTCACCTCTGAAGGCGGCAGATCTGCATGAAGATGCATATCAATGATGGGTAACCGCTTCTGTGCAGTAAGAGAAAAGAACGGTGCGATAAACAGTATCACAAGCAAGACACGAACAGTCGGTATAATGGCAGAATACTTCATCAATCCATGGTTTAGTGGAAAATTTTGAGGGTTTAGTCAAATTTAAAAAGTAAAAATCTGCCGCGCATCGGGGACAATACCCAATTTAGGTACAGGTACCAATGGGTGTTTTCACCCACATAACCTGGAATTGAAAATTAAAGCTATGAGAACAGATGATGTCTGAATGCATAGGCAACTGCTTCAGTACGTGAATTCAGATCAAGTTTTGCAAAAATATTGCTGACATGACGTTCAACTGTACGCTTACTAATAAAGAGTTCACCAGCGATAATATTGTTGGATTTCCCTTCAGTCATTAAACGGAGTACATCTTTCTCCCTTGGAGTAAGGAGAGTATTCGTGAAACCGAATGGTCTGTCCATATGATTTTTCATATTCACAATATCCGGCCGGGCTTTGAGGCGCTCAAAAATTGTCCTCGCTGCTTCAAATTCCATTGCGGCTGCTTCCGGATCACCTGCTTTTTGATACGCAAGCCCCATAAGTACCCTAGTACGTGCAGAGGCATAGGGGATGTGAAGATCGTCCCAGATTCTCCGTGCAGCACGTAAGCGGCTTAAAGCAAGTGGAATATTATCCTCCGTCAATAGTAAACTTCCCTCAGCCTGGGCAGCGAACGCCTGTATCATTGGGGACTGGGATGTGGTGGTATAACCCTTAAGCTCTTTTACCGCTTCCGTTGCTTCACCCTTTTCATTCAGGGCCAGCATGATCTCTGTACAGGCCAAGAGCGATTCACATCGTTTTTTTAGTTTTCCCGTGTCGATAAGTGCGCGAACAATCGAGGATCGGGCAAGGGTATTTTTGCCCTGTGCCAGCCGAAGCAATGCCAGTCCGGGCTGAGGATCACGCCCATAATCAGAGGCCAGAAAATACGCTTCTTCTGCATTAGCAAATTCACCCCGAACACGATAGAGGTTGCCCAGCTGATAGAAGGCCGCTCCTGCCGCTGGTTCCCCATTTGGGTGAGACAGAAGATCTGCCGCCTTCCTGGCTTCCTGAAGCGCCTCGTTCCACTCCCCGTGTAAAAACATGATCTCGCTCCGACGTATCAGGCATTGTCCACGGAAGGGAACAAGATGAGGATGTGAATTGCACCAGCCGTTCAATGCAGCAGTCCATTCCGCAGCCCTGCCAAGATCAACGATATCCATGCAAGTCTCAATGACTGCACAATAAATAATCCCGACTACAATAGGAGAAAGATCTCCTGATTCGATCGCGATCATTGCCTGATCCAGCAATGCAACGCCTTCTTCAGTATTGCCAATCCTGGTGAGACTTTGCCCCTGTCCAAGCCGTGCAAGTGCCTGCAGGTCCGCGTCATGGAAACGCTTGCCTATCTCCCCTGTTTTTATGAACAAGTTTAGAGCTTTATGGGAATCGCCTTTACCCAGGCATTGCAATGCTACGGGCAGAAGTAAATATCCTTCTTCCACACAATCAGAATGAACATCCTGCAGCAGATCCCCCGCAAGGCCTATCCATCCTCCCCCCCGGGCTGGTTCCCCGCGGTTCATCAGCGCAAATCCAAGCCAGAAGGCACAACGAACTGCGCCCTGTATATTACCATCTTTCAGAAAACCTTTGTGCGCCTTTGCCCACATATCATCACTGATCTCAACTTCACCGGTTAGATATGCGGTCACAGCAAGGATTTCGAGGTCAGCGGGTTCCAATAAACCTTCCTCATTCGCCTGTGAGAGATGGTTAAAGGCATCCCTCCATTGTTGCTTCCGGAAAGCAGTTCGGCCAATATGTAGAACGCTGGAAACAGTCATACGATCGGTTACCTGTCTATTATAATTTATTAAATTATGCACGCATATGAAAGGAAATTTCAATGTACTGCACCAGGGTCAATCGCATGTAAAAATTTTAGCACATCCGCTATGTCACCGGTCCCTGCTCCGCCAACCTGCTTTACTTAATCTTTCAGCTCCTGGTCGATCGTCATGAAAAACCGCAGGTTTTCCATTTCCTGTTTGATACTTTGCCGCACCTTGTAAATTATAAACAGGCCACTAACCACGAATGCATCCACAAAAATGACCAGCCATGTAGTAGAAATATACAAATTCAATTCAGGCATGATCATCAGCAATCCAATCAGGTAGGTAGTGATAAGCGTGATGGTCACAGGCCCGTGAACGGCCTTACGAAATTGATAATAACTTATGCGTTCCTCGTTGGAATTAACTGCGGTGTCCAGCAGGTTGATATTCCTGGATTTGAATGTGCTGAATATCTCTACAATGATCCTCAGCACAAGGCTTCCGATCATTATACCGATCCCGATCTTGCTGAGCAGCTCCCGGAAGGGCATCCACTGCTGCCAGACAACGATCAGCACCAATACAGTGATGGCCAAAATGGCGATGTTCCCGTAGTAAAAATACAGGTTGCTTTTTTGCTTTGACCTGGCGGATGATATCAGCGAATCAATCTTCTGCTGATCTGTATTGATTTCCTGCCGGGATTTATTCCAGCTGGACTGAAGTTCTTCAAATGGATTATTCATGACTCATTAAATTCTTTAGCTTCGATTTTATTCTATGGATTTTTACCCTCAGGTTGCCTTCTGTGATTCCCAGTACATTTGAAATCTCATCGTAACCGAGTTCATCCAGCACCATCATGATGACGAGCCTTTCGAGCTCCTCAAGCTTCCCGATTGCCCGGTACAGCAAGTCGTTTTGCTCTTCCGGGTGGAGACCGTCATTATTGGCTGCAATTTCAAACCCTGTATCTGGTATCGGATCGGTCTTTCGTTTGCCGTCCTTCCTGAGAAATTGAAGGCACGTATTGACGGTTATTCTGTAAATCCAGGTTTTATAGGAGGACTTTCCCTGGAATTTATCGACGGCATTCCAGATGTTGATAAACACCTCCTGGGAAAGGTCATCTGCCTGGGGTTTATCACCTTTCACAAAACCCAGGCACACCTGGAATACCATTCTGAAATATTCCCGATAAAGAGATTCAAATACCTTCTTTTTCTCAGAGTTCATTGCCGGTCAGGAAAGAATTCACTTGTTCATAAAACCACTCCGGCGCGTCGTACATTACAAAGTGCCTGCTTTCCGGCGCGATTAATATGGTTTTATCTGATAAGTTATGGTATTGATCTGAAAAATTCTTCATCACCATTTCTTTGTCGGGAAATGAAGCCCCTAAAATCAGGACAGGTGCTGTAATTTCTTTCAGTGGCTCCCTCAGATCGAGCTTGAGCAGATCTGTATAGCCGTACACATAGGTTTCACGGTCGGACTTCATGATCCAGGATTTCAAAAGGTCCTTTTTCTCCTTGCTTACGGTCATATTCTGAGCCATCATGGCCGCCATTTGTCCGAAAGCCTCCTCATTCATATCCAGTACCTGTTGGTTGTACGGACTTTCATACTGGATTTGCGAAGCCGATATTCCGGGCATCATAAGCTCCCGCATGCAGGGTATGGCATCCACCAGGATAACCCTTGATACTTTTTCGGGCACACTGGCCGCAAGATCCACAGCCAGGTTTCCGCCCATACTGTGGCCGATGATGGTAATCCCTTTCAGGTCCTGCTCATCAATGTATTCGAGCAGCTCTTTTTTAATAGTCGAATACCAGGGCATTTCAATGGGCGCCACATCGCCAAACCCGGCATAGGTAATGATGTGATACTCATAATCTGAATTAATATTGGCCATAGTTTCATCCCATACCTCTCCCGGACAGGTAAATCCGGGCAGCATCAGTACGGCGTTTCCAGTACCCCTGATCCCCGATTTAAAGGATGGGTTTTGCTGTGAATAGGCTGCGGTTATTGTGATCAGCAGCGATAGTAAACAGGTAAGCTTTTTCATGGTCTTTTTATTGCTTGGATGCAAAGACCGGCGAATTGTTACAGCGGGGAAGAAATTTATTGAAGGGGATAAACATCTGATAAAAAAGGCAATGGCATTCAGTTCATGGATAACTTAAAATCAGCAATATGAGATCTTACTATCTGATCTTTTCTGTAAATTGTATAATCACTTTTAAATAATTTGATGGTTTTAAATGAAAACCATTATTGAAATCTTCAGTCTCTTTATTAATCTTATTTTTAAATATTGAGCAATAAAACAGCATGAACGGATAATATAGTATAGGATGAACATTAAAACCATCTTCATTAAAAACATGGTATGCAACCGCTGTGTTATGGTGGTCGAAAGCATATTTAAATCCAATAAAATAGAGCCGGTATCAGTGACTTTAGGAGAGGTGAGGCTTCTTGCCGAAGTTTCTCCTGATGTTCTTTCCTCCATAAATGAAGAGCTTCAAAAAAAGGGATTTCAGATAATTGATGACAAAAAAGGTTTGTTGCTGGAACGAATCAAGGCGCTGATAATTGATAAGATCCATCACCATGATCACTTTGAACTAAAAATAAACTGGTCCCACTTTTTACAGGAAGCGTTGGATGTAGATTACAACTATATAAGTACCCTGTTTTCTTCTGTTACCGGCATTACACTGGAGCAATACATTATCAAACAAAAGATTGAGAAGGCTAAAGAATATCTTTTTTACAATGAGCTTTCAATAAAGGAAATAGCGTATACACTTGGGTACAGCAGTGTTGCCCACTTATCTTCCCAATTTAAAAAAATTACGGGTCTCACACCTTCAGAATTTAAAACCTCCAGGGATACCACTTCCCGACAATCGCTGGACCAGGTCTGAGAAATATTGAAACACTTCCCTGAAAATATGTAAATGACCTGGTGGAATTCCGTTCGACCTTTGTCTAAAACATTGGGTCATGGGAACTTCTTCACAACTTAATATCAAAGGAATGGTCTGTAACAGATGTATATCGACCATCCAGGAAATATTCCATCAAAAGGGTTATGAATTACTATCCGTTTCACTGGGAAAAGTAGTCTTCAATCATCCCCTTAGTTTTTGTGAAATCAATACAATACGTGATTCGATATCCGTATTAGGCTTTGAATTACTTGAAGACCAAAATGAAAGGTTACTGGATGAGATCAAATCAAGCCTGAGAGAGCTGGTTATTTTAAATTCAGAAGGGATTAAAAATCACAGTATCTCAAATTACCTTGTACAAAAATTTAACAGAAATTATCATTCTCTGTCAGACTTCTTCAAACGATATGAGGGAATAACGATAGAGAAATTTTATATCAATTCCAGAATTGACAAGGTCAAGGAACTTCTTGTTTATTCAGATCTCACATTGTCTGAAATAGCGTTCAAACTTGGCTTTAACAGTCCATTTCATTTGTCTAACCAATTCAAGCTGGTAATCGGCCAGACTCCATCTGATTTCAGATCAATTCGAAAAGTTAACATCGAAAACCATGTAACTGATTGCTGAAATTCTGTAAAGCAATCCATAATCCACCAGAATACCTTTACAAAAAAAATAAATTGGAAACTCAAATAATAAATCAAAAACCCGGGGTCCTTTCAGAAAACAAGGAACTTGTAAAACTAAGCTTCCCGGTTACGGGAATGACTTGCGCATCATGTGCAGTAAGTGTTGAATCAATGCTGGCAAATACTGAAGGAGTATCGCAGGCCGGTGTAAACTTTGCCACTCAAACGGCCTGGGCTGAATTTGATCCGAAGATTACTTCCGCTGAAGAACTTCAAAAAGTTGTCCAATCCATCGGCTATGATCTGATCATCGATGCCACAAATCCTGATGAAACACAGGTTGATTTACAGTTGAAACATTACCAGTCTATTCGCAGGAGACTTATTTGGTCAGCTACACTGACACTTCCTGTTTTTATCATTGGAATGTTTTTCATGAACTGGGAACCCGGCAAATGGATTTCAATGGTTCTGTCTGGAATTATACTTTTCTTCTTTGGCAGAAACTTCTTTACAGGAGCCTGGAAACAAGCGAAACATGGTAAAGCAAATATGGATACCCTGGTGGCTTTAAGCACGGGAATAGCCTATTTATTTAGCGTATTCAATACACTGTTTGCAGACTACTGGCATGATCGTGGTATTCATGCACATGTATATTTTGAAGCAGCCGTAGTGATCATAACCTTTATTTCTTTGGGGAAACTTCTCGAAGAAAAAGCAAAATCCAATACCTCTTCAGCAATTAAAAAACTTATGGGACTTCAACCGAAGACCGTTAAGGCACTGATCGACAATGAAGAGGTAGAGATCCCCATATCCATGGTTAAGGAAGGGGATACAATCATAGTAAGACCGGGTGAAAAAATACCAGTGGATGGGTCTGTTACTTCCGGTCAGTCATATGTTGATGAAAGCATGATCACCGGCGAATCTGTTCCGGTGATTAAAACTTTTGAAAGCGAAGTCTTTGCAGGCACCGTTAATCAAAAGGGCAGCTTTCAAATGAAAGCAGTGAAGGTTGGAAGTGAAACCGTACTTGCGAGCATTATAAGAATGGTACAGGAAGCCCAGGGCAGCAAAGCACCCGTTCAAAAGCTCGTGGATAAGATAGCGGGAATTTTTGTGCCCATAGTGATAGGGATTTCCATCCTCACCTTTTTCGCGTGGTTATTTCTTGGAGGTGACAATTCCTTTACATATGCACTTCTCTCATCTGTAACTGTACTGGTAATTGCCTGTCCATGTGCGTTGGGATTGGCAACGCCCACAGCAATCATGGTTGGAGTAGGTAAGGGTGCTGAAAACAATATATTAATTAAAGACGCGGAAAGCCTGGAACTGGCTCACAGGGTAAATGCAGTAATTCTTGACAAGACCGGTACAATAACAGAAGGCAAACCTGAAGTTACCGGCGTTCACTGGTTTAACAACGACAAAATATCGACACTATCCGGAATCCTGCAAAGTCTGGAATCTCAAAGTGAGCATCCCCTGGCAGAAGCAGTTGTCAGCTATCTTAAAAAAGATTCGATACCCGGGGTAAAAGTATCTCATTTTGAGAGCTTGACAGGACGTGGCGTATCTGGTGAATACAACAATGGCATCTATTTCGTAGGTAATCGAAAATTGCTACAGGAGAAAGGAATATCTATTAGCGATCAGTTGGTCGAAAGCGCGGAAAAATGGGAGAATGAAGCAAAGACCGTTGTCTATTTTGCCAGCACGGAAGAAACCCTGGCTGTAATCGCGATTGCCGATAAAATAAAAACTACTTCAAAAGAAGCAATAACCCGTCTGAAAGAAATGGGTATTGAAGTTTTCATGTTAACAGGAGATAATCATCAGACTGCCCGCGCTGTCGCTGAAGCTGTTGGAATTTCACACTTTCAATCAGAGGTTTTACCGTCTGAAAAAGCAGAATTCACAAAGTCACTGCAACTACAGGGAAAGGTTGTAGCAATGGTTGGGGACGGCATCAATGACTCGCATGCGCTGGCACAGGCAGACGTAAGTATTGCAATGGGCAAAGGTTCGGATATCGCGATGGATGTTGCGAAAATGACGTTGATTACTTCCGATCTGAACTCCTTACCTAAGGCTATAAAACTCTCCCGCAGTACAGTCGCCGGTATCCGTCAAAATCTTTTTTGGGCCTTCATTTATAACCTGATTGGTATTCCCCTCGCAGCAGGTGTGCTTTTTCCCATAAATGGATTTCTGCTGGATCCAATGATAGCCGGAGCAGCCATGGCCTTCAGTTCGGTATCAGTAGTGGCAAACAGCCTAAGACTTAAACGGGTAAAAATCTAGTCACAATTTAAGGATATACGCTTTCTGTGGATCAGATTCTGATCTGTACAGGAAGCGTATGTCCAAATCAAAAGAACAATAAAATGAATAAGCAGCTTAAAATCCACGATGTAATACAGGAAACCCAGGACGCAATAAGCGTGATCTTTCAAAGGGATAAGCATATCAATACCTATGAATCGGGTCAGTTTATCAATGTTTTTCAAATGTTGGATGATGCAATTATAAGCAGGTCTTATTCCTTTTCATCATCCCCTGTTGTTGATCACCTGCCGTCCATAACGATTAAAAAAGTTCATGGGGGAAGACTATCAAATTACCTGGTGAACAACTTAAAAAAAGGACAGGAAATTACGGTAAGTCAGCCAATGGGTCGATTTAATCTTGGCAATATTCCTGATAAAGTTGGATACATAATTTTTATTGCCGGAGGAAGCGGAATCACACCTTTGATCTCAATGATTAAAACGGTGCTGAATTCAACCAAACGTCCTGAAATCATTTTGCTCTATGGCAATAAAAATGAGGACTCCATTATCTTCCGGGACACATTGAATCAGCTCCAAACCCGTTCGAATGGACGATTCAATGTGCTCCATTTCCTCGATGAAATAATCAACCCCATCAACTTTGAGGCGGAAAAAGGCCATATTTCAATTGAGCACATCAGAAAGATCTTATTAACATCCAAACCGATAAAAGGAGTTTACATCTGCGGACCCGCTGGCATGATGCAAAGTGTTAATAGTCATTTGGAGAATCTGGCAGTTGACCCTGTTTTGATTCACATGGAGTCCTTTTCAAGTGGCCTGAAAAAACCAACGGAAAAAACAATGAAGCCTTCCAGGGTCAACTTCATTCAAAAGGAAGGCTCAGTACAACTTGACATACCCAGGGGTCAATATATACTGGAAACTGCCCTTAAGGAAGGATTGTCATTACCACATTCCTGCAAAGAGGCTATGTGCGGTACCTGTAAGGTAAGGATTCTTTCAGGTCGGGTAAATATGACGGAAAACTATGCCCTCACAGATTCGCAAATCAAGGAAGGCTATGCCCTTTTATGTTCGGCAATTCCGTCCACAGATGAAATAACACTCTCCTACCATTAATAATGAAACAGAAGGCAAAAATCATGTAAAACAAAGCCTGATTCATCAAGATAACTTTACATAAAATTTAAAACCAAATATCATGAAAACGCTAAAATTTAATTCAACGATCAAGTGTACGGGATGTCTGGCCAAGGTAACTCCTTTTTTGGATGAAACAGCCGGAGTAAACAACTGGGAAGTAGATCTGAAAAATCCAGATAAAGTGTTGACCGTACAGTCCGTAGGTGTATCTGCTGATGCGATTGCCGAGGCTGTTAAAAATGCTGGATATTCAGCTGAACCCATTAATAATTGATTATGAAATCCCTGACACTTATGCTGAATGCTGCCCTCATTTGGGGCAGCATTTCAGCTCAAGGACTTGAAAAGGTTCTTGCGGACTACATTGTTGTAAAGAACAATCTTGTTGCCGGCAATGCTGAAAATGCCGCAGCAAGTGCACAGGTACTTGTTTCATCTTTGGAACAACTTAAACTGAAAAGTGATCAGCCTGCAGTAATTGATGAAATCATATCATCCGCCAACGCAATTGCAAAAACGGAAAATATTGAGAAACAAAGAACTGCATTGTCCACCCTGTCTGCATCACTATGGAAACTTGCCGAGTTCTATGAAGCAACCGAACGGCAATATTTCTATAGCTATTGTCCGATGAAAAAAATGCATTGGATTAGTGAGACAAAGGAGGTAAGAAACCCATTCTATGGGAAGCAAATGCTAAGCTGTGGTAAAGTAGAGGAGACTCTCAATTAATCAAAATGAAAAAGTCAATAATCCTCATTATCGGGATCATGATTGCAGGTGTATCGTTTGCCCAAACAGTCGTTCGCTACGACCTGGTCATACAGGATACATTGGTCAACTTTTCCGGAAAAGAAAGGAACGCCATCAGCATTAATGGCAGGATCCCTGGCCCAACTCTTTCTTTCATTGAAGGGGACACCGCAGAAATCCATGTATTTAATAATATGGATCATGAAACATCCATTCATTGGCATGGGTTGCTCCTGCCAAATGAGCAGGACGGTGTCCCCTACCTTACTACCACCCCAATCAAAGAAAGAAGTGAACATATCTTCAGGTTCCCAATCATACAGTCGGGCACATATTGGTACCACTCACATACGATGTTGCAGGAACAGGTTGGTCTGTATGGGGCATTCATAATTCACAAAAGAAATGAACCGGCGAATTCCGAATATACCATGGTTTTAAGTGACTGGACTGATGAAAAACCTGAGCAAGTGGAACGTTCACTTCATTTGGGTACTGATTGGTATGGCATAAAAAAGGGAGCCGTTCAGAGTTATTCTGAAGCAATTGGAGAGGGGCATTTCAGCACAAAATTTACCAATGAAGTTAAGCGGATGATGGCGATGGATGTGAGCGATGTTTATTATGACAAGCTGTTGCTCAATGGCAATTCAGAACAAGAAGCTCATTTTGTGGCCGGGGATACGGTGCGGTTGAGAATTATCAATGGCAGCTCATCGACTTATTTCTGGATACAGTTTTCAGGCGGCAAACTTTCGGTTGTAGCTAATGATGGTGCTGAGGTAGAGCCTGTTGAAGTTGACCGGTTAATTATAGGTGTATCAGAAACGTATGACGTTAAAGTCGTGATCCCCGAAGGAGGTAAGTACGAGTTGCTGGCTACATCTGAAGATCGAACAAATAGCACTTCATTATGGCTGGGTAGTGGAAATAAAATACCCGCCGTTCCATTGCCAAGACTTGAATACTTTGAAGGCATGGATATGATGAATGCCATGATGACCACCAGCGGAAATATGAAAGATATGGGGATGAATATGAGCCTTCAGCAAATGGACATGAACACCGTAATGTATCCTGAAATAATCAATGGAACAGAGCCAATTGTAACATTAAATTACAATATGCTGAAGGCTGTAAAGCCTACAACGCTGCCAGAGGGCCCAACCAGGGAGTTGCGCTTTGAACTTACCGGGAATATGAACAGGTATGTTTGGACCATTGACAATAAAACAGTTTCTGAAACCGATAGAATATTGATTAAAAAGGGTGAGAACATCCGAATTATTATCTACAACAATTCAATGATGCGGCACCCTATGCATCTTCATGGGCACTTTTTTCGGTTGATTAACGACCAAGGAGAATACTCACCTCTTAAAACGGTAGTTGATATTCTTCCAATGGAAACAGATACAATCGAGTTTCATGCCTCTGAAGAATATGGTGACTGGTATTTTCATTGTCACATATTGTACCACATGATGTCCGGAATGGGAAGAATATTCCGATATGAAAACACTCCCCCAAACCCACAACTTCCAAACCCGGAAAAGGCGCTTAAAATGGTTTATTCGGATGACCGGAGATTTTATCCTGGCGCGGAAATTAGTCTGGAAAGCAACGGAAGTGATGGCGACATATCAATTTCCAATACCAGGTGGTCATTTTCATCAGAATGGCGAGTGGGGTTTACAAGGGAATCAGGATATGAATTCGAGAGCCACTTTGGCAGATACGTTGGAAGAAACCAATTCTTAATGCCATACATCGGTTGGGATATAAGAAGCAGGAATGAAGGTGAGCCTGAGGAAAACCTGTTCGGTCAATTAAACACAAAAGATAACCGAAGTGTATTATGTGCGGGATTCGTTTATGTATTGCCCTGGTTCATATCTACCGACTTCAGGGTCGATCACACAGGTAAACTACGTATTCAATTTTCAAGGGACGATATCCCGATTACCCCAAGAATAAGGCTCTGGGGAGTTTGGAATTCTGATTTTGAATATTCCGTAGGCGCACGATATATCCTCACCAAATATATTTCTCTCTCAACACATTTTGATAGTGATATGAAATACGGAGCCGGTATCACTTTCACATACTGATCATCCCGATTTAACCAGTCTTTTTATTACTCTTTTAACACAAAAAAAATGTATTCACGAATACTATGGGCATACTGTATCCTAGGGATAGGGTTGCTTGCTTGCGACGAAGATGAATTTATTCCATCTGTAAATAACGATGTGACTCAGGTCAGCTATTTTTCTGCCAGCACTTCGATTCTTGAAGAACTTGATTCAGCTACAATTCAAATAAAACTGGACAAACTCTCTCAAATCGAAGGAGAAATAGAAATTTCTGCTGAAAGCGATGCCATCTATGGAACGCACTATATTACAATCCCTGCTTTGGTCGATGATAAGTTGTTCATCGATATAGAAAAAGGTGATTCTTTGGTATCATTTGATATTGTCGCTTTAACGAAAGTACCGGAAAATGCATCCAGCATTGATTTTAAAATTTCGAATGTTTCAATGGGTTTTCAAAAAGGTTTGAACCACACGCATACCATTGATTTACCGATAACAGACCAGGAACCGGAACAGGAATTATTAGAGGTCAACTTCTCAGATAATTTCGTACATATCTCTGAAAACGAAGCAGCTCCATTTGAGATTAGTATTGACATTTCAGGTGAGGTTACTCAATCAAATCAAATCAAGGTACTCATTGAGGCCCCAGTCGGAATTGAGTATGGCACCAGGTACAAAACCTTACCCGATGCGGTCATGAATGAGATTACTCTGGATATAGTGCCAGGTGCCAGTAAGGTCAACTTTTCCGTAGTTCCCATTAACGATCAGATCCAATCAGAAGACTATGACCTGAACTTTAAATTGACCGCAACTGACCAGATTCAGGTAGGTTCTCAATCTCAGTTACAAGTACGGGTTCAGGAGGACGACATAACTAATTCAGTTTTGAATACAATCGCCAGCCTGAGATCCAAATTCAATGAATATGAAAATCAATTTTGGATAACAGAAGAATACTTCATTGAAGGGGTTATAACCTCGGCGAATAACGTTTCCGATTTGAAACATGCATATATTCAGGATTCAACCGGAGGCATTCTTCTTAGATTCATAACTGAGAAAAAATTATCCCTGGGAGATAAAGTAAAGCTTAATTTAAAAGGCGCTTCAGGGTCAATAATGAACGGTCAAAAAGGCATTGAGAATGTAACGGACTTATCCGGCATTCTGATCGAAAGAAATGTCTGGGTAGAACCAGTTGTAATCACTACCGATCAATTGCATACGGGCATGTATGAGGGTATGAAGGTTAGGATCAACAATGTCTCCTTTGTTGATGCGGGTGCCGGCATAACTTTTAAAGGAACCAAAAGGATTCAGAGTGAAACAAGCGGCGCTATGGTTATGACCAGCGAAAATGCTCCATTTGCGAATGTTCTGCTGCCGGAAGGTAATATTTCTATTATTGGTATTGTCGGTGACTGGGGATATTTGATGCCACAAAAGTTAAATCATGATATTATAAAATAGAAAGAATCAATCCATTCATTCAAATTCCAAATTGAGTGTTGTTTTAGAGTATTGTTGGTGAATTCCAGCAATACTCTTCTCTTTTTATGTAGAACAAATCTTCAATATGAATTTGAACAAGAATGAACACCTCAGTCCGCTCATTCCCATCTGAATTCGTTTTTACCCGAATAGTCCTGTTAAGTATTAAATGGCAAATGCTAAACTCTGCCAGTACGCCTTACCGCCATTCGCCATGCGAGAATTAACAGCATCAGGGCAGCTGCAAAACTGATTATAAACACAAAGTGAAACCGGAATCCTCCGATGAAATTGGTAAGCGACTGTAAATTTTCCGTGGCACGGACCCAATCATCGATAAATCCGTTGAGATAGAAAAAGGATATAGCGACTAACCACGGCCATCCGTTCTTCAAATCTCTTAAAAACATTAATCCGCCCAAAGCGGTGGAAATATAAGTGGCCATTGCCGCAGCTTTACCGAAGTTGCCAAAGGTTTCGGGGCCTTCAATTTTATAGGCCGGCACAAAAGTTAACAGGGTGAAAAACAATGCGATTCCCATGAACAACAGGGCAGAACTCAATATGAATGCGCCATGCACCTTTACTTTTCGCCTGAAGATAAATGCCAGAAAAATCATCAATCCTACTTCAATCGTCACAGTTACATTTTGTACGACAAGACTGTCCGCAGTACCCGCTTCAGCAGCCCTGTTCGCTGAATAAACAGAAAGAAGAGCAAGCGATGAAAAGATGAACGGGCCTACGAGGAAAACAGCATAACCAAGTTTCCTGTGAAGTTTGTGTTTTCGGTTTTTAATAAATATCAGCTGGACAGCAATCAGTATTAACCAGGCAAAATTACTGATGACGTGAAGGTGATGATAGCCGTTGGCATGCGCATCCTCTCCAAAATACAGACCCCAGAACCCGGTCAGACTTATGATCATGACCAGGGAAATAAAAATGATCTCAGGAAGGTATTTAGGCAAGGAAGTCAGCGGTTTATTAACATATCAATATAGTAAAATTCGATTAAATTGAATTACAAGGACAAGTCTTTTAGCTCTGGTTGTATTAAAATAGCATTCACTATGAAAACACCAAAATGATCAGCTGTGAATCGCACGAGTTATATCGGTATATGCCCGTCGATTGAGATCACCTGGCCACTGACCCGTTCACCTGCAGGGCTGTCAAAATAGAGAATACATCCGGCAATGTCTTCAGGTGGTATGAAGGTGTGCAGTGAGTTTACGGAAAGCACATCTTTACGAACTTCTTCAATAGTCCGTTTCTCAGCTTTCGCCCGGGCAGCTATTACACGTTCCTGTCGTTCGCCGGAAATAGCTCCAGGACAAACAGCATTGACCCGAATATTATATTCGCCAACCTCCGCTGCCAGAGATTCATTGAGGCCCAGTACACCACGCTTCACTGCAGAGTACGGTGTTCGATTCGGAAACGCATGAATACCTCCTACTGAAGACATATTTATAATAAGTCCGCTCCTCTGCTTCTTCATCCCTGGAAGAACCTTGGCAATACAGTGAAACTGGGAGACGAGCCCAATATTCAGAACAGCGCGTACTTCATTCGGAGTGATGTCTTCGATGGGTGCTGTTGGCCCGGCGATGCCGGCATTGTTCACAAGTGTATCACAGCCACCAAGAAACTCCAGCGACCGGTCAAGCCATGCGCCGAGTTGTGCATCGTCGCCAACATCACAGACCTCTGCAAGCGCCTCTGGGTGAGCTTCTGCGAATTCTTTTACTTTTTCCACATTTATGTCACAGATAGCGACTCTGGCACCAGTCTTCAGATAAGCTTCGGCAATGACTTTGCCAATTCCATCCGCTGCAGCTGTGATTATAACTCTTTTGCTAATTGTGCTCATGTTCTTATATTTAATTAAGTAATAAAACTTCTTTCTATAGTCGATATTAATCTGAATTCGGGCTGGGCAATGGATTTTTCTTTTGCACATCCAGGATTGCGAGCTGACGATCATCCCGCACGCTGGCGAAAGCACCACTAAAGTCCAGGGGATAATTCCTGGCAGCTTGCTGCTCTATCAATTCCAGTTTTTTTGTGCTAATTGGCCTGAGATCCATGGGCGTATCAAGCCTGGCGAAAATATTTTCAATTAATCCACGAACACCTCCTTCTCCACCGCCCAGCTGACCCGCCAGGAAAGGTCCAACAGAAGCCCAGCGAACACCAAGAGAAGCCATTACAATCTTGTCCAGATCAGCGACGTCGACAACACCTTCCTCCACGATATGGATTGCTTCTCGTAAAAAGACATACTGAAGACGGTTTGTGACAAATCCATCGATCGGTTTCTTTAGTCGCACAACGACACGGTCTGCCCGTTCATAGAAATCCATGAGACGCAAGACCAGCTTATCTGGTGCATTAGCTGCTGCACAAACCTCTACGATTGGTAATATATGTGGAGGGTTAAAAGGATGTCCGATCATGGCACGCTCTGGAGCTTTCATTATTGCACCGATTACTTCTGGTGTTATACCCGAGCTTGAGGAGGCAAGAAGTGTTTCACTCCCGCAGTATTTTTCAAAATCTGCATAGATCGTCTGTTTAAAGTCTACCGTCTCGGGCCCATTTTCCTGAACGAGATCAGCTCCTTTTAATGCTTCCTCAAGTGTATTGAAACAGGAAATGTGCGATAAGGCGTCCTCAATATTCACAGATGGTATCTCCGAAAGCTGGGTATGCAACATTTTCCGAACCCCTGTTTCGTAGTTTTCCCGGACATCAAAAACTCTGACCTGGTAGCCCCTGGCCGCAAACCATGCTGCATAACTGCATCCGATAACACCGGCACCAATAATGGCTACAGTCTCTTTTGCTTTTAAGGTTTCTTGTGACATAATGATTTCTTTTATAGTTTTTACTATTTCTTTTAACTGATGTGTGAGAATTCACAGTCTGGATTTCTTGTGGCACCTCTCAGTATGTAACCCTTAGTGAAGAATCTTCTGATCACTCAGATCCTTACTTCCCCGGTAATGCTTGATTATTGCTCCCCGAAACTCTTTAATTTCAAGTGCTGCTAATGCATTGGCGATCATGTATTGGGTGGGCATATCTTCCCAGCGGGCTTTGTGAAATGTGACAGTTCCATTACCACTGTACATCTCCGATACCTTGACATTTGGATTTGCAGCGGGTGTCAGAACGGCATAGGAAGCATCCGCAGTGCCCCACTCTCCCGTCCGTGGCATGTATTTATAATGAAGCAATCCCAACTGTACATCAGATTCAACCTGTGGGGTTTCAGACTCAGCATCGATTGGGATTTGTTTCATATCAGTGAGTTCCATGTCCATGAAAGTGTATCCCAGCCAACTTGCCGCAAATCGGGTTGTACCATTGAACTCCCAGGGATCCGGAAGCTCGCAATAGAGCTTGGAAAAACCCAATTCCTCGCGGCCTGACAGGATAGGATCTGCCAGGTCTTCCCAAAGCACCGTTAGGAATGGCCCCATAGCACGGTCTTCCTTGCCTTCGTAAAGAACATTAAAACTTACTCCCAGCATCTTATATCCTCGTCCAGCAAGCCATGGTATTCCCCTCATGTCCGTCAGGCCTACTGTAACGACTGGTTCCCCAACAGGAGTGAAGCCCTCAGGACATAATGCCGCAAGCTGATCTGCATTTGATAAAAAGCTCACTGCCCAGTCTGTTTGCTTAGGCCATAGTTTATTTTCCTCATCAAAATTCCTGCCGTCCGGACCTTGTCGGGGGCCTGTGGATGGACCAAAGTGAGTCGGCATTCGATAGATCAGACCTGGTTGAAAATTGTAGTGATATTCGTTCCTGGATTTCATATTTGAGTTCATTTTTTATCCTTTCTAATTATAGAAAGAACCAATCATTATGGTTAATATTAATTGGTTCTTTCTTTTAAAATCAAGTTTTACTTTTTTGGCTATTAGCAATCAAACATCAGATCTGGATTTTATACACGGCACCGGAACCTGCTCCAGTGACATAAGCATCCTCACCCAAAATTGCTACAGAAGAACGAGTCCAGTTCTTGGAGTCTGTGTAATCCAACTTACCTGTGGAGAATTCCATGCCGGTAGCAATAGTTTTTGTATCGCCACTTGAAAGGTCGATTGAAATCAGCTGGCCTTTGCCTGCTTCAACTACATACAACTTACCATTATCAATCGCCAAACCTTGAGGAGAGCTTAAGCCTTCCTTGACAACTTTTGGTGTAATGACCTTATCGTCCTCCAAAATCTGAACTATTCTACCACCTAAATCCTCACTTACGTAAAGATTTCCATTATCGTAAACCAATCCGAATGGCTGTTCCAGGTTATCTGCAAGTACTTTTGCCTTCTCCGGAGCTACAGGTGAAAACCGCTTAATAGCGCCACCCAGCTCAGAAAATATGATCATATCCTTTCGTTGAGCAATAGCATTAGTTGGATATTTGAATTTTTCAAAATTAGCAACCATTGAATCTGATTTCAGATCCCAGATCTTGACAAAATTTCCTGTCCAGCTTGTGGTGATCACCTGTTCGCCATCATATGGCGCCACCGTCATCATCCAGCCTACATCGGTTGTCATTGTAATACCCCTTGCAGCGCTAAGCTCTTCACCGGATTCAGGGTCCATTTTGCGGATCGCAAAAATATCCACCACAACCATAATAGGTTTGTCATTTTCCTCAACAAAAGTAACGCCACCAACGAGGCCAAGACCCGCTGGAATAATTTCACGATAGGTATCCTTACCCGTCATCTCATACACATAACAGTCGGCTGAGCTTGTAGCGAACAAGCGGTCATCCGGTCCAAAGCAAAAGTTATCCGTTGAGGGATAGGGAGTCTCAGCTACCAGCTCGAAGGTTTGATTGTCCTGGTTAACTTTGTAAATAACGCCATGAGCAGCATCCATAATATGAAGTTCCCCTTTGCTGTTGAACTTGGCAGCCGACGGGTTAGTACCTTGCTTTTGACCAACCATCTCGGTTGACCCGTTTTCAATATCAATTTGTATTGCTTCTCCTGTTACCCATGCAGAACCGTATAATTTACCATCAGGACCGAAGTCCATGGCATTTGACATACGCATCCCTTCGTTGGTAATCATCCGTGGTTCGCGGTCATCATCCGGATATATTTCAAACAAGTGTGAATCAGCAAACTGACCACTGATAAAGATCCGGCCCTCATCATTTATGGCAATTCCGTCATTACCCACCGGGACTTTTGCAGCAACACTAATATTTCCATCTGTATCCATTACCCCAACTTCACCGGTGGCTATCCAGTTGAAAAACAACCGACCATCCGGGTGGAAGGCCATGTCATCGGTGCCCCTGGACCCTTTGATCATTTCATATTCGCCTGTTTCCGGGTCAACAATAAAAGCAGCATTGTGCCATACACTACCAACGTATAACTTTCCATCAGGACCCCAAACTATTCCATTACTACCCCGCATCGGACTGGCCTTAATCAGCGTTTGCACTTTTTCTTTTGTTTCGATAATTGCATTCATGACTTTATATTTTTGGTTTGAATTGAATTTAATCTTGATACTGATCTCTTATATTATCAAAGACCCCCATGCGATCAGACATACAGCTACCTGCCCAGATGCGATTACCATATTCGATCACCGAGCATGTTGCGCCCAATGGGCCATACTTTCCAGCCGGCATGAACGTTTCAGTATCCAATGTTTCAGGGTCCACTTTAAATACAGCGAAAGGTGTGTGAATAGGCGTTCCCCACTTTGCACTGGCTATCTGCTCATATTCAAATGAACCTCCATCGATGGTATGAACGCAGGCATAAATGGATTTACCATCAGCAGACCAGCGCAGGTTATCCGGTGCCCCAGGAAGAGGAACACGAATTAATCCGGGATCAGATCCACCTCGATTAATACGGGTAACACAAGCGCCTGTTGATTCGTTGATCCAGATCTTGCTGCCATCTTTATTGGTAGTAATACCATTCGGTGACGACAACGACTCAGTACCGGCAAGTTTAGTCCATTTTTTAGTCTCTGGATTCCACTCCTTTATCCAGCCAACCGGTTTACCGGTCAACTGCTTTTTGGTTTGACCGATCGGATCACGTGGATCACTCATGGCTGAAACGATCACTCCCCCTGTATCAGGTAGCCAGCAAACAGCATCAGGCCAGCCGTCTTCAGGAACATTCAGGTTACCAACCCAGGTCAATTTGGGCTCGCTTCCTGCCACGTTAATTTCAAAGATTTCGACGGCTTCACGTCCGCCATGGTTTATAACAAAAAGTTTAACAACATCTCCTACCCTATTGCTGAGATCAAGACCATGCGGACCAAATGTATTCCAGTCAGGAGGGGTACTACCAGGATAGGTGGCAAGATCAGCCTTAATAGTGATTTCATCAGGCATAATACTTCGGCCTGTTTCGGCATCAGCATCAAACAGATGTAAGTATTGCTGAGTTAGGACCTGGTCCTTAAAACCTGCGGCGTACACATTTAGACCACTGCCTATGATCCAGTGTGTATCGGGTAATAAAAGGAAATCTTCGACATTATAAACGCCTACAATCCATTTTACATTAGCTTTCTCCAGCCAATCTTCGACAGTAATTTTTTGCGCATCATTTCTCATAATAGTATTATTTAAGTTTTAAGATATATCATACTATTTGGCACTTACTGATACCGTTATCGGTCTTTACAGTAGTTGAAAAATTCTGCAACAACTAATGTCAAAGTATCTTAATCGATAATATCGTTAGATGGAGATCGTATAATGTATTCAATATGCCATTCAATTCTGCCTGATCTTTTAGCTTTCCAATGAGGTGATACTCATTTTTACTCCCCAAATTCTTTTCCAGCGATATCTGCATATTGGACATTCTCGAAGACCAGGATTTATCAAGGATTCCTAATACAGATATTTGATAAACGGCTGGCTGACCAAACTTCCAATCATTTCTTTCCAACTCTTCCATTATGATATTATTTGAGAAATATTTCTTCTACATTAACATGATTTATAATGCCAGAAGAACCGCTTTAGGGTATATCTAAGGTACAATGAAAAGTTACTGAAGGAAATCCCTCACAAGAGTGATAAAAGAGTGAAAATGGATGAAAACGTCCTGAAGAGGTTGATAAAAAGGACTAAAAATTAAAACATCCCCTTACTGTACAGGTAATACATCAACCTTTCTGTCCTATGAAGTTTTATTGGTCATCCTTAAGTATGCCCTAGAGTTGTAAATTCTTTTGAGTGACTTTTTGTACAAGTTCAACCCTATTTCTGGCATTCATTTTTCTAAGGCAGTTTTTTACGTGTGATTTTACGGTTTCAAGAGAAATATATAAAGTATCTGCAATCTCTTTATTGCGAAAGCCTTTGGATATGTATTGTAATATTTCGATTTCCCGAATAGAAAGATTTTCAATGTTATTAAATGATTCTTCTTGTTCGATCATTCCCTCCGATGATTTGATTGGAAGCTCATGTTCAAAAGTATTCAGAAGCATCGATACGTAATTATTTTCTGGTTCAGTAAGCCCTAACTCCTGCAATATTTCTTTCATTGGTTCACCAAGATCGATAAATATTCTAATGAATCCATTTGGTTCTGCCAGGGTTATGGCTTCTTGAACAGAATTCAGAGCAGCCTGCTTATCACCTTTTTTGTATAGGTAAGTCGATTGAACAAGCAATACCTGCATGAGTAAATTGTACTTGTGCCCCGATCTTCCTTTTTTAATATATTTTTCAAGTAGTTCTTCTATCTTTTTACTATTTCCTGTGTGATCTGTAATGATCAGTAATCTGATATGAGTTAATTGTTGAAAATAAAAGGCATAATCAAGGTAAACAGAATCAAAATCTGTTGATTTTGCCAGTTCTAGTGCTTGCTCGGTATTTCCTTTTCGCAATGCAAGATCCACTTTAAATGCCTTTGTTAGCTCATCAAATGCTTGAATTCCTGTGTTTTTAGTTATTTCATCTATTTCGGCAATAGTTTCAGATAGTTTTTCAGTTTCCCCCAGATAAAGAAGCGCGAGTGCCTTCGTATAAATGTTAGGTAAATCCCAGTAAGGTCGGCCGGCGTAATAATGGTCATTTAGAATTTCTGTATATTCTACCGCTTTTCTTAGATTATTAAGGTGATAATGCGAACTGCCAAGATAATATGAAACTGAGCTTAACAATACCCACAGTTTATTCTCTATAAATATTGGGTACGTTTCTGTCATTGCTTCCGAAATATCCTTAATCTTTCCTCTAAATGAGATTAAGTAGCAATTCAATATTTGAGTATAGATATAAGGTATAGAATTCTTTGATGGTATGCTATCGAGAATACCTTTTACAATGCTTTCAGCCTCATCATATCTTCCTAACGCATTTAATGCATATAAACTGAACGCAAATGCATAGTTACTGATCATTTGCGTTTTATCATCCAGTAAACTCAATGCCTTATTGGCATGTGTAAATGAGTCTTCATAATGCTCTAAACTGAAATCCAATAAACTCTGCACAGCATAATACTCCCCGAGTAGTTGTTTATTCTCGGGAGAGGCGGTATCTATTTTCTCTGCCAACTTCTGAGCCAAATCCAGATCCGCTTTCATAGATACCAAATTATATTTGGCTTCGTCAAGTATTGCCCGTGGTATCAACAAACCCAGATGCTTTTCAACAGTGCCCTTCGGCAAAAGCTCCAGCCATTGATCAATACGTTTGAACTGGTCGGTATTAAAAAATCCGATTCGATTCTTATTGAAAATCCCTACTGCAAGATCAATGTCTCCTGATTTCAGGGCATGTAGATAAGCCTCATCCAAATAGTCGTCTTGCTCAAACCAGCTGCTGGCTTTTTTATGAAAGGAAGATATTTGATTCCCGGAAAAATTTTTGTGCAATTGTTTTAGCAACATTTCGTCGAAAAAATGATGGTACCTGTACCAGGTTCCTTCATCATCCAATGAATAAATAAACAGGTTGTTTGCGATTAACTCCTGAATAAATCCACTACCTGAAATTTTAGAAGAAATCTCTTCTCCTTCCAACAGAACTTCAATCAATTCACTATTAAAAGTTTTAAGAATTGAAGTAATGAACAAGGTCTTTTTGAATTCTTCAGAAAAGCGTTTGAGAACCAGATCAGCAAAAAAATCTGAATATTCCGCTAAGGAGTAATGAGCGATTGGTTGTATATCATCATTTATCTTACTTAATTCATCGGTCATTAATATCATTTGTATTCCTAATACCCACCCTTCAGTCCGTTTTTTGATAATTTTTAGTTCCTTCTCGGTGAAAACGTGCTTAACTTTTTTAGAAACCAACCTTCTCGTATCATTTAGGCTAAATGACAAATCAGCAAGCCGAATTTCGTTGATTCGGTTGAACAATCTGAGTTGATTCAATTTTAGTGGTGGATCGCGCCGGCAAATTATTACCAGGTGTATATTTTCCAGGGGGTACGTGATAAATAAATTAACCAGGCCATGAATTTCTTCGTTACTAACTACCTGGTAGTCATCAAGAATGAGTATAGAACTTTCCTCAACCTTATCTAGCACATCATACAATGTTTCATAGACCATTGCGAAAGGTGGCATTTGCTGTCCTTTTAGGAACTCTTCAAGCTTTGTAAAATCTTCGTCAATTATATTTTTGAGAGAAGCCACGAGGTATTCCAAAAACTTTCTTAAATCCCTCATCTCTGTATCAAGGGAAATCCAGGAATAATTTATTTTACCACTATTTAACCATTGGCTTACTAAAATACTTTTACCATATCCCGATGGGGCAGATACCAGCGTGAGAGGCTTATGTAAATTTTCATCCAACCGCTGAATTAAATGATCCCTAATTACTAAATCAGGGCCCAGGCTTGGCTTATGTAATTTTGAACGCAACATATAGAGTGCAAAATCATAAGTTAGTAATTTTTGTTGTTTTCTGCATGCCTAACTTAATTCAGTCTCAGTGGATTATAACATTTACTTCAGATTTGGTTGTGTTATTTATCTTGTAGATCAGGGCAGATAATATGAGCCGCTGAATAAACAGAAAGTAGGGTAAGTGATGCAAAGACCTGAGAATTTTATAGGAGGCTTTGGTAAAATTCCAGTGAGCACTCAAAATCAATACGTACATATAGCCTTAATTGAGTATTTAATCAGCCACTGGCGGTTTGAAATCTGATGGATGATTGGTTATCTTCATCGAATGAAAATCAAAATGAATCGGGAAACCCGGGATGAAACCTTCTTCTTTTAAAATGAACATTGAATCCACTCGGGAAAAATGGCTGATTGAAGGCTATGGTCAGTTTGCCGAATTTGGTCCGGACAATCTGAGCATCAACAACATCAGCAAGATACTTGATTCTTCCAGGGCGTCGTTCTACCACTATTTCGGTGACATATCCATGTTCATTGATGAATTGCTATCATATCACTGGACCATCTGTAAGGATTTTAATGAGTATGGTAAAACAGCATGTAAAAGACTCATCCCTGATCTTTATGTAGAACTGGGAGAATATACGCTTCCGCTGAAATTCAGCCTTCAGCTTTTTCACCACAGAAATATACCTGCCTATAACTATTTATTCCTTAAGTCATACGGGGCAACCGCAGACGCTTTTGCGCTGAACCTGTTTGCCGAACATCTGAATATTAATCCTGATAAAAAAGAGGTGCGAGATTTATGGCTCACGCTCGGTGAAGCCTGGTATTCACGGCTCGACCCCGACGATCTTTCGCCTGAAATCCTTATGGCTCATAGTTTGGAAATCATCGAATCTGTTCAGAAACTCATTCGATCCGATCTGTATGGGGTACTGAAATAGTAGCCCGTATACGGTTGTATCACGGGTTTACATTGATGAATCCATTGTACAGCTATGTCTAATAAATGACGCTGAAAATGGCTAACTTCAAAGAGAGAAATTTTCACCGAATTCAACAAAATTCTTTCAGAAAAGATGAAAAAGGCACTGCCATATTTTATTATAATCGCAATTATCTCCCTTGGTTCATGTTCACAAAAGGAAGAGGGTCTCACCGCCGACGAGGCTCGAAACATTGCCGAAGAAGCATACATCTACGGATTCCCGATGATCGTAAATTACAAGACGATGTACATGTACGCCATCGATGAAAATTCTCCGGAGTACAAGGGCAAATTCAACCAGATAAGCTGTAATGCAAGGCTCTTTACCCCCGAGGACAAAGCTGTAGTAACACCGAATTCCGATACACCATATTGTATGTTCTGGGTTGATTTGAGGAACGGACCACAGGTTCTGACACTTCCTGAAATAGAGCCTGACCGGTATTACAGCTTCCAGTTAGTAGACTTGTACACGCATAATTTCGCATATCTTGGAACTCTGAGTACGGGAAATTCCGGTGGTTCCTACGTAATGGCCCCTAAGGGTTGGGGCGGCGCAGTACCTGATGGCATCAGCGAAACGATTGAATGTGAAACAGATCTGTTTTTCGTGGTGGTCAGAACACAACTAAAAGGCCCTGAAGACATGGAGAATGTGAAGAATATCCAGGGGAATTACAAATTGGAAAGTTTGAGCAACTTCACCGGTGAAGAAGAAGCGGAAAGAAAATTTGATGACAAATTCCCTGAATGGAACGAGGGCGATCAGTTTACTGCTTCTGGCTTCCGATACCTTGACGTCATGCTTAACCTGGCCACTCCCGTTGAGGCAGAACAAGGCCTGAGGGCGCGGTTCGCCCGTCTTGGCATTGGATCTGATGAAGGGTTTGATATCAGCCGTTTTGATCCGGAAATTCAAACTGCCATTGAGGAAGGTGTAAAAAACGGATTCTCCAAGATCGAACAATTCATTGCTGCCAGTGCAACAGACCCGCTGATGAGTGCGAAGATTTTCGGAACACGTGAATTTCTAACAGAAAGCGCCAGCAGGAATTTTCAACTTAATGAGTTTTATATCCTTCGTGCCGCTGCCGCCCAAACAGGTCTGTATGGAAACTCAGGATTTGAGGCGATCTATCCTACTTACCTGGCAGAGGCGCCAGGCGTCCCGTATAATGCGGCTGAACACAATTATACCATCACCTTTGAGAAGGATCAGCTACCTCCCGTAAAGGCCTTCTGGTCATTGAGTATGTATGACGGCAAAACCCAGCTGTTTATTCATAATAAACTGGAAAGGTATCTGTTGAACACCAGTAATATGGATCAATTTGTATTTAATAACGACGGATCACTCACGCTTTACGTACAGAAAGACTCACCCGGAGATGCGTTGGAATCCAACTGGCTGCCAGCTCCCGATGGCCCGTTTTATTGTGTTATGAGACTATACGGACCGAAAGATGAGGCACTGGAAGGCAAGTGGAAAAATCCGCCATTGATCAGGGCAAGTGAATGATTAACTCGCTCAAATCATGAACAAAACAGTTCTCTAAATATTCGCTAAGGCATAAGTATCACCTCAGGTATTAATTACATTTCGTCTGTGTTGTTCCATTGAAGAAGTGGGCTTCGGTAAAAATCGATTCCCATATCCTCCCAAAGCTTTCCGTGTATCTCCAGCCTGGGCTTATAAGATTCCCAGTCGCGATTTTCCTCCGTGGTCCAGCCGATCTCCGCATAACCGGGCAATCTCGGAAACATGAGGTATTCCGCTTCATCCAGCTCGGAAATGGTTTCCGACCAGAGCGGTGCTTCAATTCCGATAATATTCTCACGCTTAATTTCAGGAACAAGTTTATCGGCGGACCAGATATAGCCGGAATCAACCGGAATATAGGCCGCCCAGTGCAGTCCGAATTGTGAGGTGGAATCATACTGCATATCCAGGTATGCCTTGCTGGCAGGTGAGATAATCAGTTTGGCGCCCTGTGCAAGTGCTTTATTCGCATTTTCGGCACTGGCCCACCACTGTGCAATATTACCCTCCAGCAACTTCGCATTCGCGATCTCATCCCAGCCCACAGATATTTTGCCATGTTTCTTTACAATTTCCTGAACTCGTTCGATGAACGGAATATAATCCTCCATCGGGGTTACGTGGGATTCGTCTCCTCCGATGTGGAAATACGGGCCCGGGGTCATCGCCGAGATCTCTCCGATCACATCATCCAGGAATTCGTAGGTCAGCTCCATGTCGGTGCAAAGTGTGCTGAATCCTACCCGCGTTCCGGTGTAAAGCTCTGTGGCCTTACCGTCGCAGTTCAGTTCCGCATACGACGCAAGGGCAGCATTGGTATGACCGGGCATATCGATCTCAGGCACGATGGTTACGAAATTTTCTGCGGCGTACGCTACGATATCCTTATACTCTTCCTGGGTATAGAATCCTCCGGGTCCGCCACCCACCTCGGTACTTCCGCCGATCTCGGTGAGTTTTGGCCAGCTTTTTATTTCAATTCGCCAACCCTGGTCATCGGAAAGGTGAAGGTGGAGATAGTTCAGTTTATAGAATGCGAGATAGTCGATCGTTCTTTTGACCTCTTCCACCGTAAAGAAATGACGTGCTACATCGAGCATCATCCCGCGGTATTCATAAACAGGGGCGTCGGTGATCTCTCCCGTTGGGAAGTAAACTAATTTTTCATTGTTGACAATGACCTGTTTCAGGGTTTGAACTGCATAAAACAATCCGGCTGGATTGGCCGAAGTGATCACCGTTTGATCTTCGGTAATACTAATGGAATATCCTTCAGCTCCGTTATTACCTTCAGACAGGCGAAGCAGGATTCCCTCCTCATCAGGATCCGAAGACATAACGATGGCGGGCATGGTTCCCAGTTGATTTTTCAGCACGTCCTGCAGGGCTCCTGCCACGTGCATGGCTGAAGAATCGGAAATAAATATCTCCGTGTCCTGATCCAGGAAATAGCCGCCTCCGGTGGAAGTCATACTTGCGGGGAGTGGAATAACAGGACTGGAAGCGAGGTCACTCGGTGTTTCCAATTGCGGACGGGGTTTGCCACAGCCGGCAAGGATAAGTCCAGCCAACATGACACTAAATAAGGTCGATTTCATACGGTAGAAGTTCTTGAATTAACCGGAAAGGTAAAAAAAATCAGAATACCATCCATGGGATAAACGAAACAAAGGGAATCCTTACGCTTATATCAATATTGTATCCTGCTGATTGGTATCCACTTAAATCAAAAATGCAAAGGTCGTTGACCCTTGCATTTTTTCTGATCTTAGGTAGTTAATCCGGATCGTCGCAAACTATTCCATTGAACAAGTGAACATGCTATTGTGTATTCACCGCGAATGATACTTCCTCAATATCACCTGTAAAGGCAAACGCACCCTTTGACTTATATGCCGGATCCACCGGTGTACCGGAATCCCGCCCCACTTCAAACGGCTCCAGTCCGTGGCGAAAGAATGTTCTGGCGATTTTTCCTTCCCCGGCAAGTTCATCATTCACATACATTTTGAGGGTGCCTGAACCTTCAGGGGTTCCGTCCGGCGTAAAGGTGGTTTTGATTACTACTTCACCGGTCGGAATATTAACGTTGCCGGTTATGGTTACATTCGCCAGATCAAAATTAGTATATCGGAAGACTGGTTTATTATTCATGATATACAGGGAGTAGCCGGCAGAAAAAGCCCCTGCACAGGTTATGACACCTTCCGCGCCACCCGAAGGAATATTGACTTTTGCTTCAATAGTATTACTTCTCGGGAAAAGCTGCGGACCAATTGGCTCAGGAAGTTTTACACTGTTTCCACGATAGGTCCAGCTCGTTCTGGGCGGTCCGGAAGCTCTCAATTTGGGATCCATGCGTTCAGCCAAACGCGGATCCAGCGGTAGTACGTTGTATTTCTTTGCCTCTTCCATAAAAACTTCCTTCAATTCCTGGAGCTTTTCCGGGTTTTCTTCAGCAAGGTCGACAGCTTCACTGAAATCCTCGGCAACATGATACAACTCCCACGGCGCATCCATGATATTTCCCTCTTTGCCCTCTGTTTGCCACGGAACACCAAAACGACTGGCTGCGACCCAACCGTCCTGATAGATAGCCCTGTTACCGAGCATTTCAAAATATTGGGTTGTTCTCTGACTGGGTTCATTGGCCCCGTCAAAAGAATATAACATGCTCACCCCTTCAATGGGCTTCTGCTTGATTCCTTTTACTTCCACCGGGGCGGTAATCTCACACGCCTCCAGTATGGTTGGTACCACATCGATGACATGATGCCATTGATTTCTCAGTTCGTTTTTAGCACTGATACCCGCAGGCCAGTGAACGATCATTGGATTACGTGTTCCTCCATAGTGGCTTGCCACCTGCTTCGTCCACTGAAAGGGCGCATCCATCGCCCATGCCCAACCCACCGGCACATGGGGCTCACTGGATGGTTCGCCGATCTCATCCAGCCGGTCAATCATACTTTCAAGACCCAGCTGAACACCAAGAAGACTCGCCAGTTCACTGAATGTTCCCTCAAGCCCGCCTTCTGCGCTTGCGCCATTATCGCCGAGAATATAAAAAATCAGCGTATTGTCCATCTCCCCGCTTTCTTCCAATGATTCAATTAACCGGCCGATCTCATTATCTGTATGTGCCATGAAGGCTGCATAATTCTCCATGAGCCGTTTGTAGACCGTTTTTTCCTCCTCGGACAGCGACTCCCAGGCCGGAATTTCATCCGGCCGCTTTGTAAGTTGTGTCCCTTCCGGGATGACTCCCATTTCCAGCTGTCTTTTCCAGGTTTTTTCGCGCTGCACATCCCAGCCATCATCAAATTGACCCTTGAATTTGTCACGCCATTCTTTGGGTGCATGATGCGGCGCATGAACGGCCCCAGTGCTGTAATAAACAAACCATGGCTTCTCCGGGTCAACCGCATTCGCATTGTTGATCCAGTTGATGGTCTGATTGGTCATGTCTGTGGTAAAATGATAACCTTCTTCAGGAGTCGACGGCGGATCAATCATGATCGTATTCTCATAGATCGTCGGATAATATTGGTGGGTTTCCCCCTGGTTGAATCCATAAAAGTAATCAAACCCAAGCCCTGTTGGCCATCGGTCGAAAGGGCCTGTCGGACTAATATCAGGTTCGGGCGTATTGTGCCACTTACCGAACATCGCGGTAGAAAATCCATTATCCCGCAATACTTCGGGTATAAGCGCCGTACTTCGTGGAATAATCCCGGTATATCCCGGGAATCCGGTTCCCATTTCGATGATTACCCCTGTACTGATAGTATGATGATTTCTTCCTGCCAGAAGTGCTCCCCGACTGGGGCTGCACAGGGCTGTAGTGTGGAACTGATTATACATCAACCCGCCACGGGCCAGGCGATCCGTATTCGGCGTTGGTACAGGTCCGCCAAAAGTTTCAACCATCCCGAAACCTACGTCATCAAGTAAAATGATTAGTACATTGGGAGCTCCTTCAGGTGCTTTGAATGGCAAGGGAAAATCAGCTTTAGATTCCTGGTATGTAGTGCTGATGGTCCCCTTAAATTCAGGATCTGCATAGGGTATATGATTGGATTCGGACTGGGATGTTGTCTGATCAGCGCTTGTCTCCGAACCAGTAGAGCAGGCGTAAAGGGAAATCAAAATAATAAAAACAAAAGCCGGCTTGAATAAATACTTCATGACCTGAATAAATTTTGTTGAACATTGAATGGGAATTTATTAAGGTAATAATTTTTTTAGGTTTATTATTTACCTGACGTTCAAATAATTGATAGCTCCATGATGCAGCATTATACGACTGAAGAAATGTAATGCTCTTTTTACTTTCCGGCAGAATTACACAAACAATCATGGTTTGTGTTCCTGGCTTAAATAGTTTCATTTTTTATCATTTCTCGATTTTTTATTTGCGCAAATAAAAACAAGTGTTACATTTGCATTCCCATTTCAAAAGAGGAATGGTCGTAGCGAATAACCTATTCCCTATTCCCTATCACCCATTCCCTGATTATGGGCTCTTAGCTCAGTTGGTTCAGAGCACCTGCCTTACAAGCAGGGGGTCGTTGGTTCGAATCCAACAGGGCCCACACTGATAACCAAGCACTTACGATGAAAGTCGTAAGTGCTTTTTTCTTTTATGCTCACTTTGTGCACACTTTTTTGGGCTTCTAAACCAGGCTCTCCTGGTCTTTTTATGAACGGTTATTTTTTTACTTAAAGATTGAAACTGAATCTGAGTCAGAAATTGAAATGCACTTTTGTGCGCCCTCAATTTTGCATTGAGATGGCCGGTAAAAAGAAAAAAATTCCGAGTTGCGACTGAATCACTTTTTGGGAGGTTTTGTGAATCACAAAACACATCTTGCCTGTCAAACTTTTGACTTTTTTTGTGGCTAGTTTTTTCATAGTGTTTTGACTGTTTTTTTGCTTGCTTTTATAGGGTTACTGGGTGAGTCTTTTGATGACTCCCTTTTGGTCTATGTTGTATTAAATGATCGCCCGGTACCAGGTGTTTTTGAAGGTGGTATGGAGCAGCTTTTCGAGCCTTCGGATTCCGAGTTGTTGATTAGGTTTTGAACATTTGTTTCTCTTGTCTCTGGAATAGAAGGTGCGGATGTTGCCATCACGGAACCATACCACGCACCGGCTCAATGGCGGATCGGATGTCCCAGGTTCCATACTTTCTTTTTTAAGTAGGCGTTCCGCTTTTTGCTTTGGTAGTAGGCAACCTCTAGGTTAGGTGCTTTATCGAGTCGCTTGCGCTGCTCTTTGTAGACTGTCAACCGGTGGACGGACGGTCGATGCGGCCGGAGCTTTTGAAGCAGGGTCTGGTTTTCTGTTTCCAGCCTGATTATTTCTCTTTTCAATAGCCATTTCCAGGTATTGCCAAAGCCATGGGTTTTGTTTCCCTTGTCAAAGTATTGTGCTGGCTGAGCAACCCAGTTTGCTGGATCCTTCTTTAGCCAGCTTTCCACCATCTTGAGCGGTTGGAGTAATGATTGGTGATAATCCATCCATTCGGTGTCTGTAGCTGGCTGGTTGAACTTGCCATACAAATGGTGGTAGATGATCGTTTTGATTTTCCGGTGATCAAAGGTTTGATGATCCCATTTTTTGTAAATCGTCTTCTGGGCATTTTGCCAATAGTCTTTGATGAGTCAATTTTGAAAGATGAATCCAGGAGAGGCGAATACTTCCTTTTTCCCCCTGACCATATCTTCCCTGGTGTTCTTGCAAAAAAAAGCATCGGACTGATCGGAACTTGTCCACTTATCCACATTGCTATTAATATTTAGTTAGTATATATATGTTCTATATCTAATGTGTGAAAATTTTTCACATTGGCAGGTCAATGTGAAATTTTTTCATGGCATATACTTGAGTTATCCACACAGTACTTCCACATGGATCAACTCATTCCGGCGGTACCAACTTTTCGCTTCTTACCAGCACCATGGAAGGCCAATACGTGGATGAGAGTCTGCCCTCAGGAACGAAATACTTCTACCGCCTGCGCCTCAGCACAGCAAGTTACAATTCGCCGTATACCGTTATCAAATCAGCTGTTACCTTATCTATACCTGACAGTACTCAAACCCACATTCCTCAGAAGAACGGGAACATTTCTGCCATTTCCTGGAAGGGTTTTCAGGATGAGCGTACCAGCGGCTATACGTTTCAATATGATGAACTCAACAGGCTCAAGAAGGCCGAGTTTGCCCATATTGATGTGGGGAGTGGAAATTGGTCTAACAGGACTAATATCGGGGGATACAGCGTCAGTAACTTAAACTATGACCTTAACGGAAATATTCAATCCCTGAATCGGCAAAATGGTGATGATGAGCTAATGTTAATGGATGAACTGATGTACTCCTACAACGGAAACCAGCTCATGGAGGTGGAAGACTACGCAGCTGAGCAAGGGTTTAAAAACGGTTATCAGGGTCAGGATTATGCCTATGATGCTAATGGAAACTTAATTAAAGACTTAAACAAGGAAATTACGTTGATTGAGTACAATGAGCTCAATTTACCCAGGCATGTGGAAGGGCCGGACGGGAAGTATGTTGATTTTTACTATGATGCGGCCGGAGTAAAACATCAAAAAATAGCCAGGGATGAAATTCTGGTCCGCACCGATTATGATGGAGAGTTTATTTTTGAACTGATTGATTCAGAAAAGAAGCTGGTGCTCATTCAACATGACGAAGGACGTATTGTCCAGGACATTATGACCGGAGGTTGGGATTACCAGTATCACCTCAAGGACCATTTGGGAAATGTGCGCACTACCTTTTCTACAGCACCCAAAACAATAGAATTCAATCTCAATTATGAGAGCAGTCCCTCCCTTCCGGATGATGAGATTTATTTTGAAGAGATCACAACCGTTGTCTCCAATGATTTGTTCAATCACACTTCACCGGACAGTCTATCCAGCAAATCACAGCTACTCACCTCAGGCGAAGGCTCAAGGGTAGGATCAATACTTACCTTGCCTGTAGGAAAAGGGGATGTAATATCCGCCCAGGTGTTTGCCAAGTATGAGTCGACCACAGGAAGTGCCAATACCGTCCTTACGCCCTTGAGTGCTATACTAATCAGCGCACTTACCGGGCAGGCGACGCTTGTTAATGAGTTTGGGACGCAGACCATCAGCGATGCCTTCACTGGAACGGATGGCTCAATCATTGGAACAGCAGGCTTCGGGCCGCAAGACCCCAATGGGGTGAAAGCGTTTCTGAATGTATTGTTCTTATCAGACCAGGGCGCAACGAACATTGATTCATCCCGATTCGCCTTTGATCAGATTTCCGGAGGAGAACAGCAGATCGGAAATTCGACCAAAACGCCGCATGACAGCCTATCGATAAATAATTTTGTAGCCCCATCCAATGGAATTGTGATTATTTACGTTAGTAATGAAAGCGAAATTCAACGAAATGTGTATTTTGATGATTTGAAGGTGACTGTCAACGAACATCCTATTGTACAGGCGGATGATTACTATCCGTTCGGACTCACCTTCAATAGCTACAAAAGAGTAACAGGTAAAGAAAATAACTTCTTATATAATCAGGGAACCGGGGAGAAAACCTTTAAAACAGAACGAATATCTGCATTAGATCTGAATGTGGATATGACCAAGTTTCGAGTGTATGATCCAGCAGTAGGAAGATTTTGGCAAGTTGATCCACTTGCAGACACTTATCCTCAAGAGAGTTGGACTCCTTATCAATATGCATATGATGATCCTATTAACAATAGCGATCCTTATGGCGATTGTCCGTCATGTGTTTGGGGTGGAATAATTGGTGCTGCTGTAGATTATGGTCTTCAGGTGACAATCAATCTTGCCGAAGGTAAGGATTTAGGTACATCTCTAACTGATGTGGATGCTGGTTCAATTCTTGTTTCTGCAGGTGCTGGAGCTATCAGTGGTGGAATTTCTTCAATCTCAAAAGCACGTAAGATATCTAAATTAGTAAATGCGGTAGTCGAGGTTGGCGTAGACGCTTCTGCAAGTACAGCAGGTCAATTGGCGACTAACGGAGAAGTTAATGTTGGGGATGTTATAATAGATGTTGCTGTTGCACAAACTGTGGGTAAGGTAATTTCAAATAAAGTTGAGGCGAATGCTAAAAATTCGCCGGAGGGACGAGTCTTATCTAATGCTGCAGATCGAAAAGAAAGAATTGCAAATAATCGACAGAGACTTTCCGACAATGGGGGTAGGTCCCGGCCTGCACAAAGAACAAATGCAAACTCGGCGAGAGGAAAGGCTGATGCTCATGGAAAAGCACGTGCTGCTGCTGCAGGAACTGCGGCCTCCGGTGCAGGATCTGAGGTTATTAAAAGAGGTATGAGCACAGGTGGGGGTGGTTATGAAATTGAACATAAGGAAATAAATTATCCTAAAGGTATTCTGGGTCAACCACAGCAATAATGTCGTTTGGTAATTTTTTAAAGGAAAATATTGTCTACATAATCATTTTTATAGCTGCACTCATTGTGGCATTAATGGGTTATGGAGTAGGAAGCACTGTACAAACAATTGCTGTATTTTACTGTATCATTCAGAGCGTAGTCACGCTACTGGATCTGAACAGGTTTTTTATTCTAAAATTCATTAAAAAAAGAGAAGTATCTTTCAATACCAGAGTAATACTTTGGTTTATTACGGTCGTATTGATTTATGTTGCTATTTTAAATCCCTATTTCCAGAAATTTGTTTTTTATGCAATTGCAGTAACAATTTCAATTTTGCTTGTCTATCAAATTGTAGTCTATGCCCTAAGAAAATTAGGTTAGAAACCCACCGCTTTTCAATGCACCAATTTTTGCTGCAGATCTGATTTAAGAATAAAAGCATCCAGGAACTCATAGACCATCTGCTTTTCTTTCTCGGGGAGTTTACCAATCTGCATCACCCGGACCAGGGTCGCCTTATCGACTGCCTGGTCTACAACTCCGGCCAGATAATCCAGGGAAACTTCCAAGACATCGGCCAGGCGTTTTGCTACTTCAATGGAAGTTGAATTTTACTATCTTTAGATTGCCTTCAAACGAGAAGGAAAAATGGCATTGGGAAAGAGGCACCTGGAGATAATTGACATTTGGAATTTTGGTAAGGCTGGAAAATTATGGGAGCGGTGAAAATCGGCTAATAATTACTACCCCTTTGGACTCACGTTTAATAGTTATCAGCGAGTTACCTCCAAGCAGAACAATTTCCTCTATAACGGCAAGGAACTGCAAGACGAACTGGACCTGAACTGGCTGGATTACGGGGCCAGGATGTATGATCCGGCGATTGGGAGGTGGCATGTGGTGGATCCACTATCTGAGAGTACAGTAGCTTGGACGCCTTATCGGTATGGCCTTAATAACCCAATCATAAATATTGATCCAGATGGAAGATCAGAGATTAATTTGGGCTATGGTCAAACAGTAGATAGTCGAGACTTCGCGGGATCTGTAGATCACTATAGTATGGGAGATGGACCAATCGGTGGTGGTGATGAGGAAGAAAAGCCAGATAATTGGTATAGACAAAATGGAACAAATAATGTAATTTACCAGGAGGGAAGCGCAGAGATAGATGGATATGAAAACCTAGGAGAAGTAATTGGAACTTATACACCGGATGGGCGCTATCTAATTGGGTTGGATGATGGTTCAGTAATAATTATTACTCATCAAATTGGGGTTGTTGGTGGCGACAGAACATTTGCCCAGGCATATCAATCCTCGAAGTCGACATATGCTCCTCTTGCGGAATTTTATACAGATTTAATAACTTCAGTAGTGCCTATTGCAAGTTTAACTAAACTTGCAAAAGTGAGTAAATTTGTGGCGGGATCAAGACTTATTGGCGCCGCTAAAGGGTCGAAAACCTTTTTTGATGGTGCTAAATACTCGCCAAAGGTTTTACGTCAGATGAGTAAGGGAGATGATTTATTCCATGGATTTCCTAAAAGTGTTGATGGTTATGCTACTAAGTTTGGACAGTGGTCTACTAAAGTTGGTGCAGATGGAAAGACCTATCAATGGCTAAATATGCAGGGTAGTTATGGGGGTAAGACAGGAACGTTTGAGTTTATCAAGGATGCTAATGGGGTGATTAACCATAGGTTCTTTAACATACATTAGAAATGACAGCAGCATCAGAATATTTAGATTTCACAAAATCAAAAGGAAGACCTTTAGCGGAAATAAATCCGGGAAGTGATGAAATTGCATTGAGTGCAAATGAAGCTTTGGAAGCAATCGAATTACTTAAAGCCAGTGAAACTCCAATATTAGGAGGAGATATTTTGTCAATTGATTCTGGGAAACTTATTTATGCCTTTCAGCTTTGGGGTTCAGAATACCATTGTTTGAACTGGTATTGTGATGAATCGGAGAATGAAAGTAAAACTAACTTCTCGAAAAGAAGCTATGAAGTCGCTCAAAAAGCAATAAAAGAGGCTGCTGAAATTGCTCAGAATTTAGGAAAGGATTGCTTGATTGTTTTGGTGATATAAAAGCGATTATGAAATATTTAGATCAAAAGCCGAGGGTGCTCAATAAACTGTGTCAAGTTAAAAAATGCTTAACTTGATATAGCCATGAAAGAAGAAATGAATATGGATGAGTTTCAGAAGCGAGCTGCGGAACTCATCCGGCAAGGCAAACCGCTGACGGGTGAAGGCGGAATATTCACCCCACTGATCAAGCAGGTTCTTGAAGCATCTGTTTGCCCAGGATTAAAGCAACCACCAGTTTCTTTAGTATTGCATTTTCGTCCTTCATTTGATGGAGTACCCGAAGTTCTGTAATTCCCGCCATACTTCTTTTTCCAAAGTTAAAAGATGACGGTACAAATACTCATCTTCCCGCAGATTTCCTGTACAGCTGTGCCTGTCACAGATTGTTTGAGGCTAAGAATGTTTAAACCATGTTTAAACCAATGTAAAGAAAGGATTATAATAATTGCAAGCGAAATCTTTTGAATTCTGTTATAAAATATGAAAACAGCCCATAAGAGCTGTTTTCTGTGAGTACCCGGAGTGGGACTTGAACCCACACGGCCACAATGGCCACAGGATTTTAAGCCAATTATTTTGTGATTAATTCATTTGCTTCATCAAGTACTTTTTCATTGAACCCTTTCAGGTAAACTTCTGTGGTTTGGAGTGAATGATGACCTAGAGATTCAGAAATAATCTCGGTTGAGATACCCATATATTTGGCAATAGTAGCCCAGGAATGTCGGATGGTATATGTGGTGAGCTTTTCCTGAATTCCGGCATCTCGAGCAATGGTCGCTAAATTTTCATTCATACGCCGGCGCAAGGTTTTGTATTTCTCATAATGCTCATGGGAGCCGTCATAATTAGCCGGAAAGAGGGAATCATCCTGATAATCATTCCACAGGTAATATTTTAAGATTTCTCTAAGATCTTCGGTAATTCCTACTGACAATGGTTCATCCGTTTTACTCCGACCATATAAAATCCGACCATGTTGGATATTTGATTTCTTGAGTTTCACCAGATCGATGAAATTCATTCCCCTGCAATAAAACATGATTAAGGCATAGTTTCTGGCATGCCATAGCGGTGATCCTGGTGGATAACTCAGATCCCGGATGCGGAGTATCTCTTCTTTGGAAATTGCCCTTTTCTTCGTTCGCGTCGTGGCAGGCACTTTGAAGTGATGAAAAGGATATTTAACCATGAACAGACGATCATCTTTCAGAGCGGCATTGTAAAGTGCTCTGAGCGCGCGTAAATAGGAACTGATCGTATTCATCGAATTACCTCGTACTTGATTGTGGATAACAAACTCTTTTAAATCCGTCACCTGGAGTGCGGCCATCGGCATATCATCCATCTGCTTCATTTTCAAAAAAGCCTCAACTCCTTCCTGATACCAAATGGCGGAAGTAGTTTTATTAAGCCGGATCTTGATGGCAGACATTTCCTCTAACCAATCCCGAAGCATCAAACCATTTCTTGATTTGGCTTTCTTAATTTCCACTGGGATACCTTCCAGTCGGGCTTGTATTCGTTCGCACAGCTCATCAATAGAAAACGGTCGGACTTCATTCTTTAACTCCTGAACGATATCCCTGGCAGATTGAAGATTCTGCTGAAGGGTATAATTGATTTTCGCACAATTGAGGGATCTGTTTTCTTTGACTGATTTAAGAAGTCGATGTTCTGTGGGATGCCATCCCGTTGGAGATGTGGCATAAGGAAGACGTAACAGTCGGGTTCTTTGATGGTGAATGCGCAGGGCAATAGGAAATTGTCCATCTCTGTTTTGGGAGGATTTCCTTGTATCGAGAATGAGAGAAATTTTGGTCATGACTTCATTTAAATTACAGGATTTTGTGCACACTTTGTGCACACTTTTTTCGGAATTAATTGAAATCGGATGAACTGTGAAAGCTAATTTATATGGCTAATTTGCTCAAATTCGATGTTTTTAGCTTTTTTGGACATTTCTAAAACCACGATTTTCGTTCTTACAAGCAGGGGGTCGCTGGTTCGAATCCAGCAGGGCCCACATCAAAACGACAAGCCACCGGAAACGGTGGCTTTTTTGTTAATAAGCACTGTAAAGGCGCAAGATCTTGCGCCTTTACAGTGGAGCAGGCTTTGTCTGGATCGTGCCAGCAATCCAGCAGCATACCGGCCATCAGCGAGACAAGATAAGGGCTACCGCAACCCCTCCTCCACCATCGGTATCCTGAACCGTTCCACTTCCGCATCCTGATGCTCACGCGCGAAAATCGCTGCGGCCCGCTCAATAACCTCCGGATGCTGGTCCGCCAAGTTCTCTGTCTCCCCAGGATCGTTCGATAGGTCATACAACTCCAGTGTTGCCTCCTGGTCATTTTTCAGGTTACGGCGGATCACCTTCCACTCACCCCCGCCTTCCCCGCCGGCAGGCATCCTGATGGCCACCTGTCCGCCATACTCCGGAAACTCCCAGTACAGAAATTCATGGGGTTCCTGCTCCCCGTCCTGCAACAGCGACGGCAGAAAGCTGATGCCATCCGTATCCTTCGGCACATCCATATCCAGCAAATCGCCAAGCGTAGCAAACATATCATAATGCACTGAAGGGTGATCTGTACTTGACCCCGGAGCGATCTTTCCCGGCCAGCTCGCGATCATCGGCACCCGGATGCCGCCCTCGTAGACATTACCCTTTCCCCGGCCTTCCTGCTCCTGAAGCGGTCCGCCACTGTTAAACCAGCCCGGATCTGCCCCGCCCGCATAGGACGGTCCGTTGTCTGAAGTGAAAATGATCAGCGTATTCTCATAGACACCGGCCTCCTTCAGCTGCTGAACAAGCTTCCCAATGTTTTCGTCCAGATACGAAACCATCGCCGCATAGGCAGCCCTTGGATAGCGCTGCGGCGCATATCCCCGCTCGCCCGTATATGGTTCCTCGTCACCAAATTTTTCAACATAATAATCGATCCATCGCTGGGGAGCCTGCAGACTCACATGCGGAATTGCTGTGGCCCAATACAGAAAGAATGGCTGATCAGCATTATCCGCAACAAACCCCGAAAGGGCATCAAACATCCGGTCCTCGGAGTAATCCCCCTGGTGAAATTTCGCATACGACTCCGGATCGAGCGGATCCGCACCTTCAGGAAAAGGCTCATGAGGGGCAACAGTATCATTTTTCAGGTATACGCGATGGTCATTTTCATACAGGTGAACAGGATAATAGGTATGCGCTTGTCGCTGACAGTTATACCCGTAGAAATAATCAAATCCCAGCTGGTTCGGAACAGAATGCGTATGTGGGGCACCAAGCCCCCATTTACCGATCATTCCCGTCCTGTAACCGGCCTCCTGCAATCTTTGGGGGAATGTTACCGTATTTTCCGGAACCGGAATCTGCCCCTCAAGGGTGGAGTCACGGATCATCGCCCTGTAATTCCAAACCTCACCCCGCTCCCCCCATTCGTGGTTTCCACGAATGTAGGCATGGCCAGAATGCTTTCCTGTAAGCAGCATGTACCGGGCAGGGGCGCAAACAGGTGCGCTTGAATAATGCTGGGTAAATAGCATCCCGCCGCGGGCAAGCGCGTCGATATTCGGGGTTTCAATTTTTTCCTGTCCGTAAACACCCACATCTCCATACCCGAGGTCATCCGCCAGAATGTAGATGATATTGGGCTGAACAGGCTTTTCAGGCTCTTTTGGCGGATTACAGGCTATCAGTGCAATGATAAACAACACAATCAGGCTGCTGCAGCGGGGCATTTGATAAGGACACTTTATCGATAATTTCATCGTATTACATAAAATTTCAGGGCAAACCGAAATTTTAATTAACCGCCTTCGTTTGATGTTTCAAAGGGTTTAACGTAGTTTGTTACTAATAAATTTTTTCATAACGTGTCACGCGTAATCAGGAAGGTCTTTCGAAAGATCATTTTTTCACTGTTGATCGTGGTCGGAATGCTGGTAGTGTCGAGCATTATTGTCACCTACCTGTATAAAGACCGGCTGATCAATCACTTTATCCGGGAAGCGAATAAATCGCTCAATACCCCGGTTGACGTGGGACGTATGGACGTTTCTGCCCTGGCACATTTCCCCCGCATCAGTCTGCTGATGTACGATGTAAAGATCAAAGATTCATTCCCCGGACATGAAAATGACCTGCTCTCCGCAGAAAGGATGGATTTTACCTTCAATCCCTTCAGTGCCCTTTTCGGAGACATCACTATCGATGAGGTTTCACTCACCAACGCGGTTTGTCAGTTGAAGACCAGCCGGAGTGGCGATATCAATTACCTGATCTTCAAAGCGCCGTCCGACAGTGTGAAAAGTGAACGTGTTCGCCTTGATCTCTCACGGATACATCTTGAAGATGTGCGCTTCCAGTATGACAACGCGCGCACCGAAGTCCTCGTAGCTGTTCGATCCAGTGAGCTTTCCGCTTCCCTGTCTGCCTTCGGACCAGCCTATGATATTGCCGCCAATGGCCAGGTACATATCGATTCCATTATTTCAGGAAAATGGGAGATGGCCCGCGCCATCGACCTTTCGCTTCAGACGCGCCTGGCATACAATGATTCTATCAAGCTGGTCGATATACAGGAAGCCCAGCTGACGACACTGGATAAACCATTTTCACTTGAAGGTTATTATGCATTTCTGGATATCCCTGAAATAGATATTCATGCCGCCTCCGATGACTTTAATGTGGAATCGGTGATCGCCCTGCTTCCAAAGGCTTCAACCGGCACATTGCGGGAATATGTGAGTGAAGGGAATGTTCATTTCGACCTGGATCTGAAAGGAAAATGGCAGGATGGTAAGGGCCCTGCGCTTGCCATCAATTTCGGGATGAAAAATTCAACCATCCGTCACGGGGGAACAGGTATGACACTGGATGATGTCTCACTTTCCGGATTACTTGCCATGAAGGATGTCCTGAACAGTCACACTTCGTCCCTCGAATTGCCGTCAGTACGTGGAAAACTTAACAGGGCACCATTTTCCGGTGCACTGTCCTGGCAGGATTTCCTCGATCCTTTCCTGCAGCTTTCTTTTAACGGTGATCTGGATGTGGAATCGATGCTCAAGTTTTATCCGGTTAAAGGTATTGAGTCGGGGCGCGGCACCATACTCGCCAATATCAAATTTGAAGGAAAGCCTGAACAGCTGAAATACAAGAAATTCATAAACCGGGTAAAAACATCGGGCGAACTGGCATTGAATGCCATTTACCTGGATTTTACAGAAATCGGTCCGGGTCTGCGAAACCTGAATGGCGGATTACGCTTCAGCAACAATGACCTGGCACTTTCGGATGTTACCGGCAAATTCGGAAGGAGCGATTTCCTCCTTAACGGTTATTTTAAAAATGTGATTGCCTACCTGCTTTTTGAAGATGAGCCTGTTGGTGTCGATGCGAGGTTGAAATCAAACCTGATCGACCTGGATGAACTCCTGAGCTTGCAGGATACGGAAAATAATGACAGCTATTCTTTCGGTATCTCGAAGCGCCTGCGGGTACTGTTTGATTGTGAGATCGACCGGCTGAACTTCCGGAGATTCCATCCCACCAATATCAGGGGTGATCTGAAAATCAGGGAACAGATCGCCTTTACCGACCGTTTGTCCTTTACCAATATGGGCGGAAAGATGCAGCTCTCGGGAATGGCCGATGCCAGTAAGAGCAAGCTTGTCCGCATCAGTACCAACTTCAAGCTGGATCATATCGCGGTTGACAGTATCTTCTATGTTTTTGAAAACTTTGATCAGAATTTTCTGGAAGACCGCCATCTGAAAGGAAATATCGATGCCACGGTAGATGCGGAAATGATATTGAGCGATCAACTGAAGCTGTATCCTGAAACTCTGCGTTCCCATATTACCGCAACGATCCGAAACGGTGAGCTGAATAATTTCGAGCCCATGCAAAAGCTGGCCCCCTACCTGGATGAGCGTGAATTACGCCATCTCAGATTCTCAGAACTTGCCAATGACATTGTGATCCGCGACAAGACTATTTACCTTCCGAAAATGGAAGTGGGCTCGAACGTCACGGATATTGTTATCAGCGGAACACATACTTTCGATCAGAAGATCAATTACAGTGTACAGGCGCCGCTTCAGAGCAAGAAACGCCGTGATTCGGATGAAGCCTTTGGCGCGATCGAAGAAGATGCTTCGGGCAGGGCCATGCTGTTCCTAAAAATCGTGGGGACCACCTCCGATTACTATGTGAATTATGATAAGGAGAATGTAAAGAAAAAGATCGCCCAGGATCTCAAAAAGGAAGCAGACGAACTAAAGACCATTTTCAAAAACAAAGGCAAAGAACAGGAAACCCTCGAGCTGAAAGAGGACGAATACTTCGACTGGGATGATGACAATAAAGGGAATGAGAATTAATTCCTACTTCCGTGCATAGCCTTCGAACGTATTATGTTCTTTGGCATACAATTCATCCTTTGATAAGCTTCTGAAATAATCATAGGTGATTTTCAGCCCCTCTGCACGTGATACCTTTGGTTCCCAGCCCAAAATTTCACGCGCCCGCTTAATATCCGGCTGGCGCTGCATTGGGTCATCTTTGGGCAGAGGTTTGTAAACTACTTTCTGATCCGTGCCTGTGAGTTTGATGATTTCCTCCGCAAATTCCCCGATTGTGATCTCATCGGGATTCCCGACATTCACAGGATAGGCATAGTCGCTTTTCAATAATCTGTAAATTCCTTCGATCAGATCATCCACATAGCAGAATGAACGTGTTTGTGAACCATCGCCGAATACGGTGAGATCCTCACCCCGCAATGCCTGGCCAATAAATGCCGGCAGTACGCGGCCATCATTCAACCGCATGCGAGGTCCGTAAGTATTGAATATCCGGACAATACGAGTTTCCAGTCCGTGATACGTATGATATGCCATCGTCATCGCCTCCTGGAAACGTTTTGCCTCATCATACACGCCCCGCGGACCGATGGGGTTTACGTTGCCGTAATAATCTTCTGTCTGTGGGTGCACCAGCGGATCACCATAAACCTCGGATGTCGATGCGATCAGCATGCGTGCTTTTTTGGCTTTTGCCAGTCCCAGCAGGTTATGGGTTCCCAGGGAACCAACCTTTAATGTCTGGATCGGAATTTTGAGGTAATCTATCGGGCTTGCCGGCGACGCAAAGTGCAGAATGTATTTTAATTCACCCGGAACATGAACGAATTTCGAGACATCATGGTGATAGAATTCAAAATCATCCCGGCCAAAAAGATGCTCAATATTTTTCAGTGAGCCGGTAATCAGATTATCCATACCAATGACATAATAGCCTTCGGCGATGAACCTGTCACACAAATGTGACCCAAGGAAACCGGCTGCTCCGGTGATTAAAACACGTTCTTTAGACATAAATATTTTCTCTTCCTATACTGAAATATGTAAACCCGAGATCCTTCATTTCTTCAAGAGAATAGAGATTTCGGCCATCGAAAATCACTTTATTTTTCAGGTACTCACTAACCTTGTCAAAATCAGGCGTTCTGAATACCGGCCATTCCGTAGCAATGAACAATGCATCCGCATCCTTTACCGCCTCATAGGCATCATCGGAATATTCAATCTTATCACCTACAACCTTCTTAACATTATCCATCGCTTCAGGATCATATGCCTTTACACGGGCACCTGCTTCCAGTAGCTGGTGTATATTATAAAGCGCAGGAGCCTCACGGATATCATCCGTATATGGTTTAAAAGCCAGTCCCCAGATGGCGATGGTTTTCCCGGACAAGTCACCACCGAAGTATTCCTTCATGCGCGGAATCAGTTTGGTTTTCTGGCGTTCATTTACGTCCATTACTGATTTCAGAATACTGAAATCATAATCAACCTGCTGCGCGGATTTGGCCAATGCCTGAACATCCTTGGGGAAACAGCTTCCGCCGTAACCTATTCCGGCAAAAAGAAAACGTTTTCCGATGCGTGTATCTGTTCCCACGCCCTTACGTACGGCGTCAACATCAGCACCCAGCAGTTCACACATATTCGCGATCTCATTCATAAACGTGATCTTGGTAGCCAGGAATGAGTTTGCCGCATATTTAGTAAGCTCTGCAGAACGCTCATCCATGAAAAGAATGGGATTACCCTGGCGAACCAACGGCGCGTACAGTGTTTCCATTATCTTCCGTGCCCTGGCGGAAGTTGTGCCGATCACAACCCGGTCAGGCTTCATAAAGTCATCAACCGCAACCCCTTCACGAAGGAATTCCGGATTACTTACAACATCGAATTCTACTGTGGCATTCGCTGCAATACGTTCGCTCACCTTTTCTGCAGTGCCAACAGGGACAGTGCTTTTATCAACAATCACTGCATAATCCTCAAGTAATGGTCCGAGGTCTTCAGCGACCCCTAATACATACTTCAGGTCTGCAGAACCGTCTTCTCCCGGAGGTGTTGGCAATGCGAGGAATATAACCTTTGCTCCCTTAATCCCTTCCGCGAGATCAGTGGTAAAGTGCAAACGGTCCTGTTTGATATTTCTTTCAAAGATGACATCTAACCCCGGTTCATAAATGGTGATCTTACCGGCTTGCAGGCTTTTAACTTTGGATTCATCGATATCCACACATGTCACGTTGTTTCCCGTCTCCGCAAAACAAGTTCCTGTAACCAATCCGACATAGCCGGTTCCAATAACTGCGATTTTCATGAATGCTTATAATTGAATGTTGCGTGACAAAAATAAAGATTAATTGGAGATATCATGGGGTAAGGTAATTTTTCATGGAAACTTAAAACATTACGAACTAACATTCGTTTGGGAAACGGAGGTAAAGATGTATTTTTGCTGCCTCGAAAAAGATAAGTTATTATGACAGAAACAATTACAGATATTCCGGCAAGTGTCCGAGAAAATCAGCGCATGATCGCAGATATGGTGCGGGACTTCAGTGAGCGGGAGATCAGGCCGAACATCATGGAATGGGATGAGAAACAGGAAATCCCCATGTCATTGTTCCGGAAACTCGGAGAGCTCGGTTTAATGGGAGTTTTGGTACCTCAGGAGTATAACGGGTCCGGTTTCGGTTATCATGAATATATTACTGCCATCGCAGAATTGTCGAAAGTAGATCCTTCCGTAGGTCTTTCGATGGCTGCCCATAATTCATTATGTACAGGTCATATCATGCAGTTTGGGAATGAGGAACAGAAGAAAAAATACCTTCCGAAACTTGCCACGGCAGAATGGATCGGTGCCTGGGGACTTACGGAACCCAATACAGGATCTGACGCTGGAAATATGCGGACGGTAGCTGAAAAAGACGGTGACCACTATGTAATTAATGGGGCAAAAAATTTCATAACTAACGGAAAATCAGGCGATGTGGCGGTTGTGATCGCCCGTACCGGTGAGCGGGGCGACAGTCATGGAATGACAGCATTTATTATTGAGAAGGGCACGCCTGGGTTTACTCCCGGACGAAAAGAAAACAAACTGGGGATGCGTGGGTCTGAAACGGCGGAATTGATCTTTGACAATTGCCGTGTTCCTGCTGAAAACATCCTGGGACAGGTGGGCGATGGCTTTATCCAGTCACTCAAGGTGCTGGATGGAGGACGCATCAGTATTGCTGCCCTAAGCCTTGGAGTCGCAGAGGGCGCGTACCTTGCTTCGGTACAGTATGCGAAGGAACGCCAGCAGTTCAATCAGCCGATTTCAAAGTTCCAGGCCATAAGCTTTAAGCTGGCTGACATGGCGACAAAAATTGAGGCTGCCAGGCTCCTCACACACCAGGCGGGTGAATTGAAGAACCAGGGTAAAAAAGTTACCCAGGCCTCTGCCATGGCAAAATATTATGCTTCGGAGATTGCTGTCGAAAACGCAAATGAAGCTGTTCAGATCTTTGGCGGATATGGATTTACCAAGGATTATCCGGTTGAAAAGTTCTATCGGGATGCCAAATTATGCACCATTGGAGAAGGGACTTCCGAGATACAAAAACTGGTTATTTCAAGGGAAATATTAAAATAGCCACAGCGTAGCTTGTTTTTTTCCATACAACCTAATAGATTTGCAGTCCATTTGAAAGGAGGTGTATTATGATCGTCATTAATGTAAAAGAGAACGAAAGCATTGACAAAGCGTTGAAGCGTTTCAAGAAAAAGTTTGAAAAAACAGGCGTTTTGCGTGAGCTTCGCTCCAGGACGGCATTCGAAAAACCTTCTGTATCCCGCAGAACTGAAGTTTTGAAGGCAAAATATCGCCAGTCAAAATATATGGAAGAAAATTATTAAGCGGCAATAATTACCGCTCAAAAATGTTATATTAGTACTACTCCCTAGTGGGGTAGTACTTTTTTTTTATGCGGGATTCTTTCCTAAAATATCTGGAGTTTGAGAAGAGGTATAGCCCTCATACCATACGATCGTACAAAGATGATCTTTTGCGATTTGAAGAATTCCTGAATGAGGAATTTGAGACCACAGATTCCGTTCAGGCTACCACCCTGGAAATCCGACAATGGCTGTTTTCCCTTACTGAAGGAGGCCTGTCGCCTCGTTCGGTGAACCGTAAACTGGCATCACTTCGAAGCTACTATCGCTTCCTGTTACGGAACAACGTGTTATCCAAAAACCCCATGACACCCGTCAGGCCCCTGAAAGTAAATAAGCGGCTTCCGCAATTCGTTACTGAACCTGAAATGGTGAAGATGCTGGATCAGTTTTCATTTCCGGATGATTTTAATGGAAGGCGGGACAGACTCATCATGGAATTGCTCTACGGAACCGGCATCCGGCTATCGGAACTCATTGGTCTTAAACTTGGCGATGTTTCACTGAATGGGCATACGCTCCGTGTTTTGGGTAAGCGTAATAAAGAACGCATCATTCCGTATCCGCCAGGATTGCATTCGGGTATCGAAAGTTATGTTGAAGCACGAAAAAATGAGCCATTCGAAAAAGAAAGTGACTGGTTGATCGTTACAGAAAAAGGTGCACAATGTTACCCGATGTTTGTTTATAGAATTGTAAATTACTACCTGAGAACATTTACCACTACTGATAAAAAAAGTCCGCATGTATTGCGCCATACATTCGCGACTCACTTGTTGAATAAAGGTGCCGAACTGAATGCAGTGAAGGATTTGCTGGGACATGCCAACCTCGCTGCCACACAGGTATACACGCATAATTCGATCGAAAAGCTAAAAGCAGCTTACGATAAGGCGCACCCTAAAGCTTAGTTTATCATTCTAAATTTTTAAATCATGAAGCTAAATATGCATTCCATTCATTTTGACGCCGACGTCAAACTCTTGGATTTTATTCAGAAAAAGCTGGACAAGCTGGAAACATTCTATGATCAGATCGTAGATGGTGAAGTTTTCCTGAGATTGAATAATTCTAAAGTTGAAAACAAAACCGTCGAGATCAAATTGAATATTCCTGGAAATCAGTTGTTTGCGAAAGAAGAGGCAAAGACGTTCGAAGAGGCTACAGATCAGGCAGCTGAAGCTTTGAGGCGTCAGTTACGAAAATTCAAAGTAAAGCAAAGCGCCTGATAATCCAGGTTAATACATTCCAAAGGGCTCGGATTTTTCCGGGCCCTTTTATATTTTAAGACAATGGATATTTTGCAACCTATTCGTGACATGCACCCCGCGCTTGGCGGAATTGTGATCTTTGCAGTGGCATTTGTCATCGGCCTCATCATTCGGCAGCTGTTCTTTTATGTTTTGAACAGGCTCTCATCGACCGACAACGACCGGGTCATCGTGAACTCGCTCAAATCACGTATGAAGGGCACATTATTTATTTTCATTCCCCTGATTGTCCTTAATTCATTACTAGGCCAGCTTAATATCAGTGAGAGTTTACAAAACACACTGCATCAGATTCTGTATGTACTTACAGTAGCGTCGATCACAGTTGTGGCTGTTCGCCTGATCCATGTAATTCAGGACGTACTTTTCGATAAATACGACATCAGCAGTAAGGACAACCTGAAGGCACGCCAGGCACGCACACAGATTATTTTTCTCCGGAAAATTTCCACGATCATCGTAGTCATTTTTGCTATCGCCATTATGATGTTAACCTTTGAAGGGGTGAGAAAATACGGCACTACCCTCCTCACCTCCGCGGGTGTTGCCGGTATTATCATCGGATTTGCAGCGCAGAAAACGATCGCCAATCTGCTGGCAGGATTTCAAATCGCCTTTACACAACCTATCAAAATTGACGATGCCGTCGTCGTAGAAGGTGAATGGGGATGGATCGAGGAAATTAACCTGACATATGTAGTGGTGAAAATATGGGACCTCAGGCGGTTGGTTTTACCCATCACTTATTTTACGGATAAGCCTTTTCAAAACTGGACCCGTAATTCTGCTCAAATTATCGGTTCAGTATACCTGTATACCGATTACACCGTTAAAGTGGAAGCGTTACGAAACGAATTTAAACAGATACTTGAAAGTACTGATCTCTGGGATAAACAGATCAGCAATGTTCAGGTTTCAGATACGAACGAAAGAACGATGACAGTACGTTTTCTTATGACTGCAATAGATTCGCCCACTGCATGGGATCTGCGCTGCCTTGTACGCGAAAAACTTATTGATTTCATTCAAAAAAAATACCCGGATGCACTTCCGCGCACCCGGGCTGAATTACTTAAGCAATAAGATTGTCAGGATAATCCGAATGCCGATTTTATGTTATCGACATAGTCAAGCTTCTCCCATGTAAACAGTTCAACGTCCATGTCAACCTTTCGGCCTTCAGGGGAGGTGAAAGTTTTTGTAACCACCTGGTTTTCCTTACCCATATGGCCGTATGCGGCGGTTTCAATGTAAATCGGGTTTCTTAATTTGAGCCTGGTTTCAATAGCATAAGGTCGCATGTCGAATATTTGCTCAATCTTGCGGGCGATTTCACCATCGGTCATATCCACCTTTGCAGTTCCATAGGTATTTACAAAAATCCCCAGTGGTTCAACCACACCGATGGCATAGGATACCTGGACCAGCACCTCATCAGCCAGTCCGGCAGCGACCATATTTTTGGCAATATGACGGGTTGCGTATGCAGCAGACCTGTCAACCTTTGAAGGATCTTTACCTGAAAATGCCCCTCCACCATGAGCACCTTTTCCGCCATACGTATCAACAATGATTTTACGTCCCGTAAGTCCTGTATCTCCGTGCGGCCCTCCGATAACAAACTTTCCGGTAGGGTTGATGTGATACGTAATTTCATTAGTGAATAATTTCTGAAGATCGGGCTTCAACTGATCACGCACCCGAGGGATAAGGATTTCGATCATATCCTTTTTGATACGGGCAAGCATTGTCTCATCATCAGCAAACTCATCATGCTGAGTTGAAATTACAATGGCAACGATACGCTGTGGAACATTGTCATCACTGTATTCAATGGTGACCTGCGCCTTCGCATCGGGCCGTAAATATGTAATATCCTTATTTTCCCTTCTGAGTGCTGCCAGCTCAATAAGAATCTTATGTGAGAGATCAAGTGCCAGCGGCATATAATTTTCTGTTTCCTTGGTTGCGTAACCAAACATCATTCCCTGGTCACCGGCACCCTGCTCTTCAGGATTTGTCCGGTCAACGCCCTGATTGATATCGGGAGACTGTTCATGTATTGCAGAGATCACACCGCATGAATTGCCGTCGAACATGTATTCTCCCTTTGTGTAGCCGATGGAATTGATCACATCACGAGCTATCCGCTGTACATCGAGATAGGCCTCTGATTTGACTTCTCCACTCAGTACTGTAAGACCCGTAGTGACAAGCGTTTCACATGCAACTTTACTGTTCTTATCGAACGCAAGAAAATTATCAATCAAAGCATCCGAAATCTGATCGGCTACTTTGTCAGGATGTCCCTCTGATACAGACTCCGAGGTAAATAAATAAGGCATATAAATTCGTTTTAAAGCGGCGTAAAAATACAGTAATTAATAGCAAATATGAAAATCCATTCAGGAATAGATCAACGGGCCTGGAGTAAGAAAACAGTTGGAATTTTATGTAAATCAACAGAAATATCCCGCCATTCATGAATCGTAGCTGAAAATATCCATTCCTGGTCCCCGGTTACATCCCGGGCAATGCACAGTTCTGTACTTCTGGATGAAACCTTTAAAATAGAAGCCAGCAGCTGATTGTTCCTGTAGGGTGTTTCAATGAAAATATGCGTTGAACCATCCGACCGGGAATTCTTTTCTATCTTACGGATAGCCTGCTCCCTGTTATTTTCGTCGATAGGCAAATATCCGTGAAATGTGAAGGATTGGCCATTAAATCCCGATGCCATCAGTGCCAGGAAAATCGAAGAAGGTCCGGTAACAGGCACCACCCGTATCCCATGCCTGTGGGCAAATGAAACCACCAGGGATCCGGGGTCTGCAATACCCGGGCATCCGGCCTCAGATAAAATCCCAGCACTCTTTCCCTCTAAAACCGGTTTCATCAGAACCGCTATTTCTTCAACAGACGTATGTTTATCTACCTTTCTAAATACTAGATCTTCAATCACTTGCCCAGTGTTGAGTCCGCTGATAAACCGTCGTGCAGTTCGAATATTTTCAACAAGGAAATAGTCCAGCTCACCGGCGAGCCGATGAACCTGTGGGGACAATACTTCAGTATGGCCTTCGGCAACTACGCTTGGAAGCAGATAAATTGTACCCTTGCTCATGATTTCTCTAAGATAGCCCACCCATCACTATTTTCAATGGGCTTTCTAAGGCCTTCAGGATACTACTTTCCTCAACTCGTTACGATAAGCAGAGGGGCTCTTTCCGGTAAATTCCCTGAACTGCTTATTAAAATGGGAAAAATTATTAAACCCACTCTGATAACAAATCTCGGTAATACTTATAGGCTGTTCTGAAAGTAATTTCACAGCGTGCACAAGACGATACTCATTGACAAACTGCGTAAATGTTTTGCCCGAAATCTTCTTAAAGTACCGGCAAAATGCGGGAACCGTCATGCTCACCTGATCCGCCATTTCGGGAAGAGGAATGGAATTCTGAAAGTTTTCACGAACATGCGCAAATATCTGATTCATTCTTTTGTTGTCCTGGGGCTCGATCTCCAGAGCTATTCTTTCACTATTCAATAATGAATACTCCTTGGATGTCGCCAGGTCCTGCATAATCTTCAGTAGGGAAATAATACGCTCGAAAGGCTCTTTTCCCCTGAGCTTTTCCATTTTTGCACCGACCCGCCTTTTCGTTTTTCCATGGAATACAATTCCCTGCTGCGCTCTTTCGAGCAATTTACGGATGGACTGCATCTCAGGAATATCAAAGAAATTTTCACCTAAGAATTCCTGACGCATTTGTATAATCGTTTCCGACTTATTTCCTGTAAGGCGGTCTGTAAATCCAAAGTGCGGTAAATTAGACCCTAAAAAAATCAGGTCGCCATTCTGATAATACGAAACCTGGTTTCCAATGTGCCTCTTTCCCGTACCACCATTCACATATACCAGCTCCAACTCCGGGTGTACGTGCCAGAGCGGGCTCTTGTTCCGGCAGGGGTCGGCATACTGACGTATCAATACCGAATTCCCAAAACCGGGATCTATCTTCTCAAGTAAAGGTTTTGCTGTTTTCATTAGACGAAATTAGAACTTAAATGGGGAGAAGTTATGATGTCAATTATCCAAAAAGTGTTCTATATTAACCTGGTAATCTTTCTATCCCTAAAATGTTGGTAATATAACACATATATCCGCAAATTCCTAGCAAGATACTCTATCGGCCTGCCTATATCTTTGTACAAATGATTTTTTCAACTAAAACTATTTTAATTATGAAAAAGAAAATCATGACCTTTACATTGGCAGGAGCACTTATGTTAAGCGCTGCTGGTTCGTTCGCAGGTTCCCGGGTTCCGTTCATTAAATTGGAGCGTTCGGGAGAGCAAGGTTTGCATTTATATATGGATTCATTATCAGATCTTGCCCAACTGACAATTTATGACACTGATAAGGTGGTTCTATTTCAGGACAAGATCGATCAGAAATTTGACTTCAAAAGAAAGTTTGATCTTTCAAAACTCCCGGATGGATCGTACATCTTTGAGATTGATCATGGAAATCAGATTAAGCAGTATTCGTTCACTATTCTGAACAATGAGGTTTCGATCGCAGATCATTGCGCGGCCATATTTAAGCCGACGTTCATCTCCAAAGAGTACAATCTTGATATCTCCTATCTCAACCTGGACAAAGAGGCAGTTTCACTCAGTATTTATGACCAGAATGGAAAAAACCTGGTGAGTGAAAAGGTCGTGAACAAACAGATTGTTGAAAAGAGATATGACCTCTCATTATTGCCAAATGGCAACTATCAGGTTGTAATCAAAACAGCAGATCGAGTATTTGTTCATACTGTAACGATCTAATAACCTCGTTTTCAACCTAAATTTTAAGGGCCGTTTCCCTATATTTAATTATGGGGAAATGGCTCATTTTTTTTGGAATCATTCTGATCATCATCGGGATCGCGATTCAATTCGGAATTCGATTCCCCTGGCTTGGCAAACTACCGGGAGATATCTCCTTCGAATCCGGGAACACCCGCGTGTATATTCCCTTCACCACAAGTATTTTGCTGAGCATTGTCCTGAGTATCCTGGTTTATATTTTCCGGTGGTTAACGCGTTAAGATCTGAGAAAATCCTGCAGCAGGGCCAATAATTCATCTGGCTTTTCAGCATGAACCCAATGACCTGCCTCCTGAATCGTTTCAATCCTGGCGTTGGGAAACAATTGATTGATCAGAATATAATCATCATCCTTTACATAGTGGGAATTCCCCCCGCGAACAAACATCACCTTCTTGGCTGTCGTTAATGGATTTTCAACGCCCTTACCAATTTCATCAATATTTTTCTCAATTACTTCCAGGTTCATCTTCCATTCAAAGCCGCCTTCCTTTTTTCGCTGAAGGTTTTTCAATAAAAATTGCCGCTGCCCAAAATCTGTTATATCACGTGCCAGCATCTCATCAGCTTCATTTCTCGAAGTAATCGATGCCACCGGCAGGGATTTTAATGCATCGATTATTTGCTGATGATGAACAGGGTATGCTTTTGGTGCAATATCAACCACTACGAGGTGATCCCACATGTCGGGGTGCTGCAATGCAAAAGTCATAGCGGTCTTACCCCCCATTGAATGCCCTATGATGGATGGCTGATCAATATGATGTGTTTTAATGAATTCCACGAGATCATCCGCCATTGCATCATAGTTAAATGTATCAGAATGGGGAGACAATCCGTGGTTTCTCTGGTCTACCAGGTATACTGTATAGTGTTCAGACAATGCTTTGGCCAGCGTCATCCAGTTATCCAGTGTTCCAAACAGACCATGTAATATTATCAGGGCTTTTCCTTCACCCAGTTTTTTATAGTTTAATTCCATAACCCCAAAGATACACATCTAATTAAAAGTGAAATTTACCGTGCATACAATATCATGTGATCTCCTGCGTAATGATTGGAGGGATTTTTGCCCGTTTTGTAGCCGTGAACCTTTGTATATTACCGCCATGGTTAAAAAAATAGTTTTCTTCATCCTGCTCATCCTCCCTTTTGCAGCAATATCGCAACAGGCAGTACGCCCTTTGCCTCCCAATATAAATCAGCCTTCCGTCAACCTGTATGCCCCATTTATTAGCGGAAATGGTAAAGCGTTGGTTTACCTGTCTGATTATGCTGATGACGGACATCATATCATGTATTATTCACGACGGGAAGGCTTTGAATGGGATGATGGAAAGGAAGTAAATAAACTATTAAACCGGCCAACACTTAACTTCAGGGGAGGCTTTTCTCTGAATTATACCGGCGATCAGCTGTTTATCACTTCACGCAAAACGGGACTTGGCGGATTTGATATCTGGATGAGCCAATGGAAAGGCAACGACTGGACAGCTCCGGTAAACCTGGGGTCCCCGTTGAATTCCAGGGAAAACGAAGGATCCCCTGTAATTTCTGCCGATGGGGAGCTTCTCTATTTCATGAGATGCGAGAAAATGGAGGAATACGGCGGCGCAGAAAACTGCCGTATTATGGTTTCCAAATGGAATTATAATCGTTGGGGAGAGCCTGAGCCTTTGCCGGAGAATATCAATACGGGAAATTCACAGACCCCCAGGATTCTTGGGGATGGGGAAACATTGATTTTTTCCTCGGATAAATTTGGGGGTAAGGGCGGACTGGATCTCTACATGACCCAAAAAACCGGAAACGGCTGGTCAGACCCGGTTGCACTTGACTTTATTAATTCCGATCGTGATGATGCTTTTGTAAGTATACCTGCCAAAGGCCGATATATGTATGTCAGCCGAAAAGGGCCCAGAAATTATGAATTGGTTGAACAATTGATCCCTGAAGAATTCAGACCTGATAAGGTCCTTCGTCTCAATGGTAAAATTCAGAGTCCCGAACCTGTTAATTTACTCGTATTTGATGTCAATGAACGCGATCGGCTGTGGAATGAACAGCTCAAAGACGGTGGCAGTTTCTCTGTAATACTGAAAGAGGGCAGTATTTATGACCTGTCGATCAATGTAGATAAGCCTGGCTATGGATATTATGCTGAAGTTCTTGAACTCGATGATATCGGACGGATTGACAGAAGAAATCTACCCATTCAGATCAAGCCACTTGCAAAAGGTGATACCATTTCAGGAATGGTACGCTTCGAAGGCACCCAAATCCCTTCAGCCTATGTCTTCGAAATGAGAAGAATTGGGAACATGATTAAATTAAATAACAGGCAACAGATTCATTTGGAAGTTTGTCAGGAGGCATACCGTGAGGATTCCATTCAGCACAGCGATCTCACGGAAGTCAGGTATGACACGATTTTTAATCCAATAGACACTGTTTTAAACGATCCTCTGTCGGTGAACGGGAGAAAACTATATTGGGCGCAGGATTCTGTTCAAATTGTAACCACTGTGGGAGATACACTCAGGATGCCGACAAACTGGTTTACTGTAAAACCGATTTATCATAATGATCGCACTGAAGAACAGGAGGCTGCAGTACGGGAGTTTCTTGATTCACGGGGAATAGATTCTGCTACTTATGTGATTTCACGGAAAAGGATACCGGCCAGGGAAACTTATTGGCCTGAAACAAGTAATTCAGAAATCCCGGAGGAGGAAGAAAATCAGAAACCACCAAAAACGGAAAGGCTGATCGCCATATTTAAGGACTGACGATATTCATCGGGACGACCACCATCGTGTTTTCCCACATGATAATAAGGTCGATTTCTCCGCTCATTCCTTCCAGAGAGATAGTAAACTGTTCAAAAAATTCATCCGTGGTAATGGCGGGAACAGTGGTCGTAAGGACATCATTCTTTTCCTTCCGGTTCGCTTTGCCCCCATTGATGACCGAAACCCCCCACTGGCCAATTTCACTATTGAATATCACTTCCCAGTTATCCGGACCAGGTATCGTAAAGAGGGAGTATTCACCTGCCGGCAATATACTTTCTCCAATCATCAAATCGCCGCTGGACCTGAAAACCGTGGCTTCATTAGCACCTGTTCGCCAGACTTCGCCATAAGGGACCAGCTCACCAAATATCTTTCTGTCACTGACAAACGGACGGCAATAATCCACTGTGACCGAAACTTCCCCCGTCTCTATGGTTGCGATATCTTCAGGGCTGAAGGATTTGGTATACTGGCGAAGAGCGACCATCGAAATAACGATAACGGCAATTAAAATACCCAGAATAATAACCAGTTTTTTCATTGTTATAAGGTGTCAATTGTTCGACGTGAATTAATTGTTTATCTCATCGTGATCCACTTTATCGAGAAGGTTTCCACGCCTGTCGAAATACTGCCATTCTCCGGCCTTTTCTCCATCTTTATAATTTCCCTGCGACTCGATAGTGCCATTTTCGTAGTAATACGTCCAAACCCCTTCACGTAACCCATTAATAAATGTTCCTTCCTCTGCTTTAGTACCGTTTTCATAATAATAAAGCCATTCTCCATCTGGTATACCGTTTTTGAACTCACAGATTATTTCAATGGATTTATCGGGGTAATAGTTGATTTTATTACCCGCACCGTTTTTGAGCGTCCCGGCATCCAGTGTATCTCCGTCCACAGTAACATACGGAGATATATTCATAAGCTTACCATTTTTCCATTGTTCTTCCTGCATGAGCGTTCCATTCGAATGAAATAATCCCCACAAACCATTTTCCAGCCCGTTGTTGAAAGCCCCTATCGACTTAATCTGGCCATTTTCATAATAGGAGAACCACTTACCATGCTGCTCACCATCCTTATAGCTTCCTTCTTCAATTAAAATTCCGTTCGGACTGAAAAATTGCCAGATACCAGAGCGAAGCCCATTGTCATAGTTCCCAAGAATCTCAGGTTTGCCATTGTCATAGAATTTGTAATAAAGGCTATCCTGCCATCCGTCCTCAAAATACATGCGTTCATCCAGTTGACCATTTCTGTAATAGGTCTCCCAGGCACCTATCGGAACCCCGTCTTCGTAGTATGAAATAGCGCTAAGCCGGGAATTCGAATGATATTCGCGCCATGTGCTGTCGGGTTTTCCATTATCAAAAAAGCTTTCCGTGTAAACCTGCCCGAAATCATCGTAGACCACCCATTTACCAACTTTCGCCCCATTATCAAAAGCGCCTTTTTCAATTACATCCCGGTTGTAATTATACCGGTTAAACTCACCGTCAAGGGAGTCATTTTTATACATTACCTCGATGCTCAGCATTCCGTCAGGCTCAAAATATCTGTACAAACCAGTCTTCTTCCCTTCCACATACTGAAAAACTTCCTTCGTCCCACCCATGGGGTAATAGGTTGTCCATGGTCCGCTTTTTTCTCCATCCACCAGCTTTCCCTCCACTGCTGTCTGGCCATTCCTGAACAATTCTTTGTAATAAACCGGCTGCCCGTTCTCGTAATATACTTCACCGGATAATTCACCGCCTGAATATAGTTTCCACTCACCCTGGCGGACGTCATTCACAAATTTACCGCTTTCGAGAAGCACATCTGTCTTTGAGTAGAATTGCCAGGTACCCGACTTCTTGCCATTCACAATATCTCCGATTGCATAGGCGGAACTATCCCGTGTATATAGCTTCTGTTGAGCTGATGAGGTTGAATGGACGGCCAGGAAAATAAAAAAACTTAAAAAGAAGACCGGAATTTTAATTTGCAGCTGACGTTGATATATTTGCAAAAAAACTAAAGAGTCAGACATGGGTGTATTATCGTTAGTTGTTGTATTAGTCCTATTTGTTCTTGCCATACTTTCACCAAAGATTTTTCCTAATAAAATGGTAAGTGACAATAAACATGATATTGACGGCACTACAGAATAACGGCTGTTGCCTCAATTTCCACCAGAAATTTATCGTCGATTAGCCGGCTCACTTCAACCATAGAAGTTGCCGGTTGAATATCCGCAAAAATCTCGCCATGTGCCCGGCCAATCAATTCCCATTGGCTGATATCACGCACATAGATCCTGGTTCTTACCACATTCTCCATTTCTCCGCCCAGTGCTTCAATGCTATCCTGTATAATTTCCAGGATACGCCTGGTCTGTACATAAGGATCCCCCTCTCCTACCAGTTCACCATCTTTCAGGGCTACGGTGCCTGATACTTCAATTAAGTGACCCATACGCACTGCCCGGGAATATCCGACAATTTTTTCCCAACTTGCACCCGTTGCGTAATTTATCCTTTGGCTCATCCTTCTTTAATGCCTATTTTTACTTACTAAGGTATGAAGAATATATGTGTCTTTTGCGGCTCCTCAAAGGGTAAATTGCCAATTTTTGAGCAAACCGCCATTGAATTTGCCAAGATTCTTGCCCGCGAAAATTGCACACTGATTTATGGGGGCGGAAGATTGGGATTAATGGGTATAATCGCGGATACTGTACTGGCGTACGGGGGAAGTGTTGTCGGTGTAATTCCTGAATTCATGATGGATAAGGAAGTTGCCCACGAATCACTTACAGAACTTCGGATAACCTCGTCAATGCATGAGCGAAAATATGAAATGGCAAGCCTGGCAGATGGATTTGCCGTTCTTCCCGGGGGATTGGGTACACTTGATGAAATGGCCGAAATCCTGACATGGAATCAGCTGCTAATCCTGAAGAAACCAATCGGCATCCTAAACGTTAACGGATATTACGATCCGCTTCTTAAAATGATGGATGAAATGGTAAATTCAGGATTCCTGAGGGCCAGAGGACGCGAATTATTGTTGACAGCATCGGAACCACTTGAACTTATGAATCGGTTAAAAGAGTATCGACCTTCAACCGAAAATGTTTGGGACAATATAAAACGAGGATAGTATCCCGCAATTTGGGGGAATATCAATTAATCTGAAGTTAATTACTTTTTCTCCCGCTTTGCGTTCATATCAAATTACTTAACTTTTAGGAGTGAACGAATCTAATGAGCCGAACGACTAAAGTTGTATTTTCTGTAATTCTGGCACTTATATGCCTGTTGATTCATATGCCGTCAAGGGCGCAAATCCTTGGTTTTCAAATTGATGAGGGCAACAAAAAGATCAACATACCCTTTGAGATCTACAATAATCTCATCGTGATCCCTGTTGTAGTGAATAATCGTTTGCCATTGCGTTTTATCCTGGATACAGGGGTGCGTACCACAATCCTTACCGAAAAGACATTCAGCGACCTGCTGAACCTCCAATACAATAAAAAATATACAATTGCCGGTATCGGTGAGACACCACTCATCAATGCATATGTTACGAATGGGGTAAAACTTACGCTACCCGGTGTAAGTGGAGATGGCCATGCGATGCTCGTTCTGGAGGAAGATTACCTTGAATTGAGAAATTACCTCGGTACAGAAGTTCATGGTATCATGGGTTACGAATTGTTCAGCCGATTCATTGTTGGTATCGATTATGATAAAAGGATGCTCACGATTACAACGCCTGATCAATATAAAAAACGACGGAGATGGCTCACGATCCCCATTACCGTAGAAGATACCAAGCCCTATGTTAACGGAAGGATCTCCTATATTGATGCCCCGGAAGATACCATCGGTCTCAAACTTCTAATCGATACAGGTGCGAGTCACGGCCTGATCCTTAACGAAGAAACAGATGCCGCAATCCGTCTTCCTGAAAAAACAATTCAAACCTCACTCGGCAGGGGTTTGGGAGGGCGACTGGATGGAAAGCTCGGAAGACTGCAGTCCTTTGCACTTGGGGGAGCCTGTTGGGAAAATGTTATTGCAACGTTTCCAAATGAGGGTTATTTATTGGATAGCCTTACCGGAAACACCGTTTTCAGAAACGGGTCTGTGGGGGGTGATATCCTGAGTCGTTTTAAAATCGTGTTTAATTTTCCCCTTGAAGAAATTTATGTAAAGCCCGGGCGGCAATTCAAAAAAGATTTTACCTATAACCTGAGCGGCATTACCGTCAAGGCAATCGGCAGCAATCTCAATCAGTATGAAATTGTCGAAGTACGTGAGAATTCCGTAGCGGAAGATGCCGGAATATTAGCCGGTGACAGACTTATTGCAATAAATCATGTAGAGACGGAAAAAATGGGGCTCGGGAAAGTAATTTCAATCCTCAATGCAAAACCAAATAAAAAGTTACTCCTTGAAATATCGAGAGATGGAAAGCGAATAAGGCAATCCTTCGTACTGGAAAACAGACTTTAGGTTTACGTTCCTATAATCCTGTTGATCTTCTTTTTCCCAATTCTATAACTTTTTAAAAACATCAGGTGCATTTTTTTAAATCGGATAGTTCTCAATATAAGCTTCTTGAGACTATCGGCCGACAAACCTTCCTTCAGAATATAATCTGTTGCAAGCACCGCGCCCGATTCCCTGTAATTTGAATTCTTCAAAACAGCAACCGGAATATCCTGGGTATCCTTATGCGCAGAAAGTTTCGCCATAAATTTCTGCATGATCGGCAGACCTATATTATCATCAATCAAAACGCACGAAGGCCTGCTCTTCAGAATATGCCTGAAGGCCTTTTTCAGGTCAAAACCGTACTCGGTATGAAATGAATCTGATGCGTAATCCTTTAATTTTTGATATACATCACTTATGTCAATCGGGTTATTCCCGATCATATAAACCTTGATAGGTGTAGTTGGGCTTTGTGTTGTCATGGTAATATATATCCTGATTGTTGAATTGCTGGTAACCATAGAACGTAAAAAGCCATGCTTGTGTTTGATCAATTCACCATATTTGGGGTTAAATATTTATGGCGGTATCAGCAGACTATATCATTTTGGGTGGAGGTGTGGCAGGATTAACCCTTGCCTCACTGTTATCAGGAAACGACAGGGATGTTCTGCTCATTGAGAAATCCTCCTATCCCAATCACCGCGTCTGTGGAGAATACCTGAGTAATGAGGTACTGCCATTCATGAATAATGAGGGCTTAATGCCAGAAGATCAGGACTTTCCGGAAATTAATCAATTTCAATTAACCGATGTGTCGGGAAATCCTGTTCAATTGCAACTGGACCTTGGTGGATTTGGTATTAGCCGTTATACACTGGATGAGCACCTGTGTCGTCAAAGCATAAAAAGGGGTGCACGGATACATCAAAATGAAAAAGTTACGAATGTTTCATTTGAGCATAATATTTTTCATGTTGAAACAAACAGGGGGCAATATACCTGCCGTTGGCTTATTGGAGCCTTTGGCAAGCGATCGGCGATAGACAGGATCCTGTCAAGACCTTTTATGCAGAAAAGGTCCCCCTATATTGGCGTTAAGTATCATGTCGTAAATTCTTCCATAGATAGAAATACAGTTTCACTGCATAATTTTCATGGTGGTTATTGTGGTGTGAACGCGGTGGAAAATAATAAAATCAATATTTGCTACCTGGCACACCGCAGTGCACTGGAAAGCAACGGGAATATCCTGAAGATGGAAGAGAAAATTCTCTACAAAAACCCCCGGATCAGGGAAATTTTTGATGGCAGTGAAATTCTCTGGGAAAAGCCAGAGGTGATCAACGAAATTTCATTTGATACAAAATCCCCGGTCGATAGCCATATCCTGATGTGCGGCGACGCGGCCGGAATGATCACACCACTCTGTGGAAATGGTATGGCCATGGCAATGCATTCGGCAAGGCTTCTTTTTGAGGTTTTGAAAACTTTCGATCCCGAAAATACATCGGCCCGACCGAAGCTTGAACAAGCCTATAAAAACATTTGGAATCGTCATTTCTCAACACGGCTAAAGGCAGGACGCAAAATACAGGGCCTCTTTGGTAACGGATCCTTTTCGGGCATCACTGTAAAAATTGGCCGCTCAATGCCGGCAGTGGGTCACTGGCTGATGCGTCAAACCCACGGTAAGCCATTTCAATAGCCGGCCTGAATTGCCTGCAGGACATGGGTATGATCCAGGAAAAAGTAAATGAAAAATGCGTTCAGGCACAGAGCCGAAATGAAATTCAGGCGCATGGTATGGGAATAATCCGCAGCGTCGGGCGATCGTCTGACCTTCAGATACCAGACAGAAAAATAAATGAGCACCGGCAACAGGGCCAAGATAAAATACCAGCTGTATTTGATTGAATAAAACTGCCTGAAGTAGAAAAAATAAGCGGTAACAGCCAGCGTAAATACGGCCGCCGTAAAATGAAAGGTACCGCGAATACCCAGTAAATAGCTCAATGTACGGTCGCCCCTGCCTGAATCCTCTTCATGCTGATAAACCTGTGTCATTGGGTAGGAACCCCACAGTATGAGCGACGAAAGAAATCCGGGCAAAACAGTCTTGAACTGTAGGATCACGGAAGTATCAAAATCATTGATTCCTGAATATGCCATCAGAAATGTAAACAGACCCTGAAAAAGACCTGCGATAAACCAACTCCCCCAGGCATATTTTTTCAGCCGTATCATCGGATGACTGTATGCCTTGGATACCAGCCCGTAAATAAAAGCCATTACAGCGAAGGTTAAATTGATCTGGAGTGCGAGAAGAATTCCTATTACATCGAAAATGAGTGACGTAAAGTATAATTCCTTCCGTACCTTAGGCGGGTTCTTCAATCCGCCAATGCTTTTTTCATCCTTGTCAAAATAACTGTTATACCCGTTACTCGCAGGATAAATGAACAGGTGGAGAACAGCGAAAACAATCAGTAGTCTGTCGGGGTTGAGATTTGGCGATATGGATACGGCGAACAGGAATATGGGCAGTAAAAAAAAGGAGAATGGAATACGAAGATGTAACCAGGTCGACTTATGAAACATTTGCTGCGAATTGAATATAAAATCTAAAATTAAGTATTATTGATATATGAGTACATTCATTCAAGCCATTGGTACTGCTGTGCCCAAATTTGCTATTTCTCAGAATGAAGTACTGCAATTTATGCTGAAAGCGCACCAACTTAAAGGTGAGGAGAAGAAAAAACTGGAGGTTTTGTACAGGGCGACGGGAATTCAAACACGATATTCTGTTTTAAGTGATTATCTGCAGCCGGATGAATACGAGTTTTTTCCCAATAATTCCGATCTGAGTCCATTCCCTGATACTAAATCACGACAGCAGAAGTATCGGGCCGAAGCACTTGAAATCAGTCTTTCCGCAGCAAAAAAGTGTCTCGGGGATTTACCTCATGAAAAAATCACACACCTGATTACCGTAAGTTGTACAGGTATGTATGCTCCCGGCCTGGATATTGATCTTGTAAAAGGACTTGAGCTTTCAGCGGAAGTAAAAAGGACGGCAATAAATTTTATGGGCTGCTATGCCGCCTTTAACGCGATGAAAGTGGCGGATGCCTTCTGTAATTCAGAAAAACCTGTTTATGTACTCATCATTTGTACAGAATTGTGCACACTGCATTTTCAAAAAGAAAACAATGAGAACAATTTTCTGGCAAATGCCTTGTTCGGGGACGGTTCTGCGGCAATCCTGATGACCAATTCCATGCCTGTCACAAAATCACTTGAAATTTCCCACTTTTACTCTACTCTTCAGCCCGATGGGCATGATGAAATGGCCTGGGATATCGGAAATACCGGATTTGAAATGAAACTCAGCGCCTATGTTCCGGATTTTCTCAAACAAGGTATTGATCCAATGCTGAACCGCCTGTGGCAGGAAAGTAATACAAGGGAATTTGACTATTATCTCCTGCATCCCGGTGGTAAGCGAATCTTGCAGGTACTTGAAGAGAAATTAGGGATTTCTGCTTCGGAGAATAATTTTTCAAGACAGATCCTTAAAAAATTCGGCAACATGTCCAGTGCCACGATCCTCTTCGTTCTTGAGACATTGTGGAATTCAACAGCCATGGAACATCACCAGGGCAAGGTGCTGGGTTTGGCATTTGGTCCGGGACTTACCCTGGAAAGTATGATCCTGACGATCCATAGCAATGAGTAACTTCCTCCGCAAACGGTCATATGAAATCGAGCTTATGGACGACCTCCGGAGTTCAGGACCCGTCATTGATCAGACATTGAAGGAACTCGCCATTATAAACCGCCTGCTGGGTGGGAATTATGTCACATTGCGGGGCCTGAACGCTTTCGTTAAACCCGGCGAACCCCTGCATATCATTGATATCGGATGCGGGGGTGGCGATATGATGATGCTGATGTGTGATTGGGCAGTAAAAAATGGTTTTGACATCCGGATCACGGGGGTTGACGCGAACCCCAACATTATCGAATATGCGCGAAAGAATACCGCTGCATACCCGCAAATAGATTACGTCGCCTGTGATGTTTTTTCGAAGGAGTTCAGACAACTCAGGTGCGACGTGGTAACGTCAACGCTTTTCACACATCACTTTACCGATGAACAACTGGTCCGGCTTTTTTCCCAATTGAAGGGACAGGCCAGAAAAGGCATTGTCATCAATGATTTACACAGGCACTGGTTTGCCTACCATTCCATCAAAGTTCTGACCCGTTTTTTTTCGAAATCCAAAATGGTGAGAAACGATGCGGCCGTTTCCGTAAAAAGATCTTTCCGAAGAAATGAGATAGCTACGGTCCTTTTTAAATCAGGAATTCATGGATTTGACCTTTCCTGGCACTGGGCATTTCGATGGAAGATTGTCGCCAGGTGGAATTAGCCTTTCACCCAACTGACCTTATCCGTCATCTCATCCCTTTTGCCTTCAGGCCACTTTGAAATACGGGGCATTCCCATAAATAAAAATCCAAGGAGCTGATCTTCTGCTTCCCAGCCAAAAAATTCTCCAACACCATCATAAAATGTAATTCCGCCGGTACTCCAGTAACAGCCTGCCCTGTATGCGGAAGCTGTAATCCACATATTCTGAACGGCACATGCGACCGCGCAAACTTCTTCCACTTCCGGAATCCGGTGTGCGGGATCCCTGTGCATGCCGATCGCAATTACATGGGAACACTCCAGCGGCTTTTTCAGTAATTTGTCATATTTCGACTGGTCAAATTCAACCGCACGTTCACGATACACCTCTGCCTGGTAACGGGCGAGCTTTTTCAGGCCCTCTCCCGAAAATACAGTAAACCTCCACGGCTGTGTTAATTTATGTGTTGGTGCCCAGCGGGCATTTTCAATCATCTCATGAATAATTTCATCAGGAACAGGTTCCCCGGAAAACAAATTGGTATAGATCGAACGCCGCTCACGAATAAGTTTGCTGGCGTATTCAGGCATTTCCATAATTTAACGCAATTGAGTTTATATTAGCAGTTCTAAGTTACAAGATATGCTACGAATACTGTTTTTGATTTTCCTGATTTCTTTCACTGCAAAGGCCCAGGAGACCATCTTTGAAAAATCAGGGGGAAAGGAAACTGGAACTTATAACGAGGTAATTGAATATTACCAGAACCTTGCAGCACAGCATCCACGGGTTACAAAACTCATGGAAATGGGCCTTACCGACAGCGGAGAAAAACTGCATTTGCTTATCATAGACCAATCCGGATCATTTGATTTACCAAAACTTCAGGCTTCCGGAAAAACGATCGTATTGTTCAACAACGGAATACATCCCGGAGAGCCCGATGGGATTGAAGCTTCCATGATGCTCGCGCGCAACCTTCTGAGTGAAAAGGAAAATAATGCGTTTTTGAAAAATACAGTTTTATGCATAATCCCCCTGTATAATATTGGCGGGGCACTGAACAGAAATTCTACAAGCCGGGTGAATCAAAATGGTCCGGTAGCCTACGGATTCAGGGGAAATGCACGAAATTTTGATCTGAACAGGGATTTCATCAAAGCTGATACCCGTAACGCCTTCGCATTTTATGAGATCTTTCATATGGTCAATCCTGATGTCTTTATCGATACACATGTGAGTAACGGTGCCGATTACCAGTATCCGATCACCCACCTGGCAACCCAGCATAATCGAATCGGCTCGCCCATGGGCAGCTATATTCATGATGAGTTTACGCCAGAACTGGAAAGACTCATGGAGGCATCAGGAAACCTGATCACACCCTATGTGAACGTTTTTAACCGTACGCCGGATGAAAGGGGATTTAGCCAGTTTATGGATGCCCCCCGATATTCAACCGGATACACTGCTCTTTTTGGTACCCTCGGCTTTATGATTGAAACGCATATGCTGAAACCTTTCGACGTTCGTGTGCGGGCAAGCTATGAATTCCTTAAAAATGTGCTGGAGATAGTTGAGCAGGATGGCAAAAAAATTCAGGAACTGCGTAAGAAAACAATCTCCGGATTGGTGCCCGGAACACTTCATCCCATTGACTGGAAACTGGATGAGAGCAAATCACGAAAAATTATGTTTGCAGGATTTGAAGGAAAGATGCAAAAAAGTGAAGTTACCGGGCTTGAGCGGTTGAAGTATGACCGGGACAAACCCTTCGAAAAGGAAATTCCCTACTTTGACACATTTATCCCCTCGAAGGAAATAATTGTCCCTGCAGCCTATATTGTCCCACAGGGATGGCATCAGGTAATCGAACGGCTTATCGCCAATGGGGCCGTTTATACCAGGCTTCTCAGGGATTCCGTTATGGCTGTTGAAAGCTACAGGATCAATGAGGTCTCCTCCGCAGGTTCACCGTACGAAGGCCATTTCCCGCATCGTTCCATGTCTGTTTCACGTCATGAGAATCCGGTTTCATTTCGTGCCGGAGACTACATTTTCCCGGTTTCACAAAAAGCCGGGCGTTATATTGTCGAAACCCTGGAACCTGAAGCAACGGATTCATTTTTCCGTTGGAATTTCTTTGATACAATCCTTCAGCAAAAAGAAGGATTTTCCCCGTACGTATTTGAAGACCTCGCACTGAAAATTTTGGAAGAAAACCCGTCGCTGAATTCTGAATTTCAAAAGAAGAAATCGGAAGAACCAGAGTTTGCCGAAAACTGGTATGCGCAGCTAAATTATATCTACGAACATTCTGATTATCATGAGAAGGCCTTCATGCAATACCCTGTTTATCGCATTTTGAGATAACTTTCATAGAAATCTGCTGTTTGGGAAATATGGAAATTTCGCTTGTATTTCCCCATCAGCTTTTCACCGATTCTCCGGCAATCGGGCAGGGAAGAATTGTCTATCTCTACGAAGATCCACTGTTCTTTCAGCAATATGCTTTTCATAAGAAGAAGCTTATCCTGCATCGCGCCTCCATGAAATACTATGCGGAAATGCTCAGACAGCGTGATGTAAAATGCCGTTATGCCGAACTGAGTGATTTCAACAGCCTTGAAGAATTATTCAAACAGTTCTCAACCGATGGGGTGACCGTTCTTCATTACGTTTATACGGATGACTACCTGCTGGAGAGGCGCCTGAACCGATTGGGGAATAAATTCGGTATCAGGTTGAAAAGTTATGAAAGTCCGCTTTTTCTGCTGGACAGAAAAGCGATGGATGAACAGCCCGGAAATCAGGAATCCTACTTCATGGCAAGTTTTTACAAACATCAGCGCCGTCGTTTCGACCTTCTTATGGAAAATGAGAACCCGGCGGGAGGAAAATGGAGTTATGATGAAGATAACCGAAAGAAACTGCCCAAAAATATTGCCCTGCCCGATCGATACCTGCCAAGGGAAAATGATTATCTGCGCGAGGCAAAAACCTACGTTGACCAAAATTTTTCCAATAATCCCGGATCTTCGGAAAATTTCATCTTTCCGGTCACCCATTACCAGGCACAGGAATGGCTGGATGATTTCCTGGAAAACAGGATTGATTTATTCGGTGATTATGAAGACGCCATTTCCGGTAAAGACCCCTTTCTTTTTCATTCCGTACTTACGCCGTCGTTAAATATCGGATTGCTCACTCCGGAACAGATCCTCACATCGCTTATGGAGCGTCATCAGAGAAGAGCTGTCCCGTTAAATTCATTGGAAGGGTTTATTCGTCAGATAATCGGATGGCGTGAATTCATGCGTGCGGTATATCACTTCAAGGGTACACTGCAACGAACGATGAATAATTTTGGGCATAGCCGGAAAATTCCGCCTTCCTTCTGGACCGGCGAAACAGGAATTATTCCGGTTGATAATGTGATAAAAAAGGTTCTTGAACATTCCTACGCACATCATATTGAGCGCCTGATGATCCTTGGAAACTTTATGCTTTTATGTGAATTTGATCCCGACGATGTCTATCGTTGGTTCATGGAGCTCTTCATTGATTCCTATGACTGGGTAATGGTGCCGAATGTCTATGGAATGACCCAGTATTCCGATAATGGAATTATAACTACAAAACCCTATATCTCCGGTTCAAATTACATCCGGAAAATGAGTGATTACGGACCCGGGGAATGGAGCAAGATCTGGGACGGACTCTACTGGAGGTTCCTGCACGTTCACCGGGAAAATTTTGAAGGAAATCACCGGATGAACATGGTGCTCAGCCTCCTCAACCGAATGGATCCGAATAAACTACAGACCCATCTTGCGACTGCAGAAAAATTTCTGGCCAACCTCTCAGATTAAAGACGTGACCGCGTAACGTTAAATGAGTATTGAACACCAATTTGAATTCCTACATTCAAATTCGCATGTTCGGCAAAAACCTGCTTTGCATTTCCATTGAGAATATCGTTGAATGCATCCTCATTTCGGTATCCGTCTATACTGTAATTTGCCCTGATCTGGGTAGTTACAATAAAATGCTTCGCTACATCAATATCCAGTCCCATAGCCATTGCAATCTGAAAATCCATATTGCGGAATTCATTGGCCTCCTTTTTCAGCACATCTTTATAATAGGCGGCTGATAACTGATATGTGCCATCCGTTGCCTGCTGACTGTTCTGCGATGCAGTGGGATAGTCAACAAGAATCTCTTCGAATGATGCTCCCGATGGAATTTTATATTCTCCCGACTGCACAGCAACTGATTCAATCGCCCTGGTGATGAAAGAGAATTGGGGTCCAAAATTGAAGTTAAAACGGGTGGCCGAATTTCCACTGCTCATGAAGCGGAGCAAAACCGGAACATTGATCATACTCATATCTAGCTTATGCTCTCCTTTCACCTGGTTTGCAATATCTATGATCTGATAAACAGCCTGCTGGTTTGCAATGATTGACTCCAGTGATAGTCCGAAAGACGGTGTAAGATCATAGCTCACATTTACTCCAATTGGAGAAAAGGAATGAGAAAATGTAGCCTCATAACGGGGATCACTTTTAATCCCGTTATCCAGAATGATATCTGATGTTATCGCCGTTGTAAGACCAAGGCGAAGGCCCTGAGCCATGCCAGAATATGAAAAAAGGCAAAAAATTGAAGCCAGAATAAAAAATCGTTTCACTGCTCTGTTCATTTGGTTCACCAATAAATACGTGTGGAAATGAACAGTAACCACAGACCAGGAATTACCTACAGCGGCATGATGTAAGATTTTTAGAGGACGGTCATAGAATAAACTCCTTTATTTCATAAGCTATCCGCCGTGGATCGGCTTTTTCCATTGGATGATCAACCCCTTCCAGTATTTTGAATGTTCCATTCTGAAGTGCATCAGCAACCTTCCGGGTTTCGTCGGCAGAAACCATTTTATCCAATGAGCCAACCATCAGGCAGACGTTATTCGCAACATCGTTATTTCCCGGAACCCATTGAGGTTGATCACCCAGCCGGATCATCATATCAGCTGTTTTTTGAAGCACCTCTTTCCAATCGGCAGGTGCATGCCGCTTCTCCAGAAATGTAGCAAAGGCCGGCACTTTACGTTCAATTGTTACAGGATCCAATCTGCTGATTTCCTCACTCGCGGTTTTTGGATTCCAGTCAAATTTGGTACCCAGCGTAATGATTTTGCCAATTCTCATTCCCATGCGCTCCGCCACTTTAAGGCCGACATATCCGCCCATACTGAAACCGAAAATATGGGCCTGTATAATGTTTGCCTCGTCCATCAGCTGAATAACATCGGTCGCAAAACAGTCTATGGTAAATTCATCCGGAATACGTGAACCTCCGTGGCCGGTGAAGTCCAGGGAATATACTTTAAAATCATCCTGCAGCCAGGGTACCAGCGGCTCCAATTGCGCACTGGAACCGAGGGCGCCGTGCAATAGTATCAGCGACTCTTTCTTCACAGAATTAACTTTTCTCCTTTAGTGTAAAATTACTTCATTTAGAGAAGCCATGTCTCTATCTTTAATGAATTGTAAACCATCAATCTAACATTCAAATACTATGAAGCCCGTTTTTACCCTTTTAATCCTGTTGTTCGGCCTGAACATCTTTGTCACCGGACAGGAGAAAATCGATTACGATGCCATTGCCAAAATAAAAACAGAGGGCATGGAAAATTCGCAGATCGAAATGATCGCATCATACCTGACAGATGTCTCAGGTCCCCGGCTTACCAACTCACCCGGTCTGAAGCGTGCCTCAGAATGGGCTGTGGAAGAAATGAAAAAATGGGGATTGAAAAATGTTGCCCTTGAACCATGGGGTGAATTCGGCAAAGGTTGGGAAGTGAATAAAAGTTACGTAGCCATGACCGAACCCTATTATATGCCCTTCATCGCTGTACCCAAAGCATGGACCGGCAGTACGAACGGACTTGTTTCCGGGGAGGTAATGTTGGTTGATATTCAGACTGAGGAAGACCTGGAAAAGTACAGGGGAAAACTTAACGGCAAGATCATCCTGGTGGGTGACGACTACGATGTAACGGCGACCTTCGAGCCGGACGGAAATCGCTATACCGATGAAGAGCTGAAAGAAATGGAGAAATATCCCGCTCAAAGCGGCAGGGGCGGAGACTATTCCGAGCGCTATGCAAGATACAGGGCAATGCGTGAGTTCAGAAATAAGGTAAATGAATTCATGGCCAACGAAAATGCCGCCCTGATCATTTCAGCTCGGCGCGGTCGTCATGGAACATTCTTTACCTCTAACGGGGCATCCTATGCGCCGGAATCAGAAGTGGCATCTGCTGAATTCGAAATGGCGCCTGAATATACCAATATGATCAAGAGATTACTGGAAAAGGGCATACCTGTAAAACTTGAGGCTGAGATCAAGACTTCCTTCTATGAAGATGATATTAAAGGTTATAACGTGATTGGTGAGATCCCAGGAACCGATAAGACACTCAAAGAAGAAGTGGTCATGATCGGGGGACACCTGGACTCATGGCATGCCGGAACCGGCGCAACCGATAATGCTTCAGGTTGCGCAGTAATGCTCGAAGCACTCAGAATAATAAAAACACTTGGTTTACAACCCAAAAGAACCATCAGGATTGCCCTTTGGACAGGCGAGGAACAAGGTATTCACGGTTCAAGGAATTACGTGAAAAATCATTTTGGTGACAGCGAGACCATGGCGCTAAAACCTGAGCATGAGAAACTTTCTGCCTATTATAATATTGACAATGGTACAGGTCGTATTCGGGGTGTTTATCTCCAGGGGAACGAGGGTGCGCGGCCTGTATTTGCCAGCTGGTTTAACGCGATGTCCGATATCGTTGAAACACCAACTATTACGATCCGTAATACCGGTGGAACGGACCACCTTGGTTTCGACGCTGTAGGGCTGCCAGGATTTCAGTTTATCCAGGATGAGGTTGAGTATAACACACGCACGCACCATACAAATATGGACCTGTACGACAGGCTGGAAATTGATGATCTGAAACAAATGGCTACCGTCATTGCGATCATCACCTATCATACCGCACAACGCCAGGATCGCATGCCCCGGGAAAGCATCCCCGTGGTAACTGGTTCCAACTAAGGCGTAAACATAGCAGGATGGCGGTCATCGTGATCGGTGGCCGCCTGAAATGCTTCTCCCAGCGCTATCAGAGCGGCTTCCCCCATCATTTTCCCGATAAATGAAATACTTGTTGGAGAACCGTTCCCGCTAAAACCATTCGGCATGACAAGGCAGGGATGGCCCGTCAGGTTGGTAAGTACAAGCTGGCCTCCGAAACTCGGCGCTATCACCACATCATATTCATCCATGATAGCATTCATTTCCTTAATGAGATTCGTACGAATACGATTTGCATTAATATAATCCGCGGCAGGGATGAATCTTGATGTACGGAAATAATTGGGCCATGCACCCTTATCCTGGCGAACCATGAGGGTGTCACGTCCGCTTCTCGTAAGCGCATCAAATGCTGCTGAGGCTTCACTGGCTAAAATAATGGTAAGGGGGTAAATGGGTATATCCTGAGGTAATTTCACCTCATGCAATTCAACGCCCAGGTTTCGGATTGCAGCAAGTGCAATACTGTCATTCGCACGATTACCGCGCCCCTGTGAAAAATCATCTGCCAGGTAGCCGATTTTCAATTTGGTAATATCCATTCCTGACGTATAATTAAACGGTGCTTCCACAATAGTGGGGTCCATACCATCCGATCCACGTATTACATCGAAGACAAGTGCGCAGTCTTTTGCAGAGCGGGCGATGGGGCCAACCTTATCCATGGACCAGCTCAGGGCCATCCCCCCGTAGCGGCTCACCCGACCGAAGGTCGGCCGCAGCCCTGTGGTGCCACAGCGTGTTGACGGGGAAACTATGGAGCCAAGGGTTTCCGTACCTATGGCGAAAGGAACAAGCCCGGCTGCGACGGCCGAAGCAGAGCCGGCCGATGAGCCGCTGCTCCCCTGCTGCAGGTTCCAGGGGTTCTTTGTGACTCCTCCGAACCAGACATCGCCCATCGCCAAAGCGCCAAGTGTGAGTTTAGCCACGAGTACTGCACCGGCTTCATCCAGCTTTTGAACAACAGTCGCAGTCATATCAATATGCTGATCCTTATAGGGCATGGCTCCCCAGGTTGTGCCATAGCCTTCTACTGAAAACAAATCCTTGAGCCCATAGGGAATACCGTGCAGCGGTCCGCGATATTTACCAGCAGCAATCTCAGCATCTGCGGCCTCCGCCTGCTTCAATGCGCGCGCTTCGGTAAGGGTGACAACACATTCCAGGGTGTCTCCAAATTCCTTCAGCCGGTTAAGAAATAACCTTGTGAGTTCAACAGAGGTAACCTTCCTGTCCCTGATGAGCGCGGCTAATTCAGCTACGTCATAATAAACAAGATCATTCAGGTTTGCCGGTAACGAAACATTTCCGGGCAGTTTCCATTCAATTTTTTCCTGCACTCCTTCTACTTCAGAGAAAAACATGGGCATAAAAACCTGTGCCGGTGGCACGTCATTCGGCAGCCCGTACATATGGATTGCCTTGATCCTTTCCTGGTTGGCGTACAAACCTTCACGCAGCGAATCGCGCTGGGCTTCTGTAAGGGAAAGGTCAAGAAACGGCTCCAAATAGCGTACAGAGTCAAATTTCTGTGCATTTGTAAGAAATGAAACCGTGAGCAAAAGGGCAATCAGGAAGAATTGATTATGTTTCATTGGTAAAATTGTCTTAGCAGCTTAAGTTAACATTTTGCATGAATTTTTGTTACTTTCCGGTGCGAAAGCAAGAAATACTCAAATTATGAAGAAACATTTTGTCGATCTGTTTGAATACAATGACTGGGCAAATCAACGGATGCTCATAACACTTGAAAAGAATGAGATTACCGACCAGGACCTTATTTTAAGATACGGCCACATCATATCAGCACAAATTGTCTGGCTTAACCGAATCAAGGATTTGCCTACCAGCCCATTCCCGCTATGGCAGGAATATAAGCTTCGGGAACTCTGGAGTATGACGGAAGAAAGCACGGCCAACTGGATTTATTACCTGAATCACCACAAAATGGAAACATTTGAGGAAATGATCTTTTATAAGAATTCCGAAGGTAAGAAATATGAAAATACGATCCGTGAGATTATTACACAGGTGATCAATCACAGCACCTATCATCGCGGACAAATGGCAATACGATTAAAGGAAATCGGAGTACAGCCCCCGCCGACAGATTACATTGCATATCGGAGAATTCACTGAACATATCCGAAAACTGATTGTTTAAGATCTAACAAAATGAAGATGAAAACACTGATCACACTACTCCTTTCGTTAATGATCCTGCCCGTAGTCGCCCAGGAGGGAATAACGGTATGCCATACACCTGCGACAGAAAAATTTGCGCTATTCGCATCTAATAAGGACTTCAATACAGATCACCCTGCACCATTGGTTTATATCCATGAAAGTGAAGCTGGGAAAATGATTACTTTCAGCACTCCTGATGGAAAACAGGCAAATGCCTTTTACCTCGAAGCGCCCGTAAAAAGTAATAAGTACCTGCTGGTGATCCACGAATGGTGGGGACTCAATGAACATATTAAACGGGAAGCAGAAAATCTTTTCAATGATCTTGGGGATGTGAATGTGCTGGCACTTGATATGTATGACGGCAAGGTGGCCAGTACACCTGCTGAAGCCCAGAAATACATGGGCGGGATGAACACCGAACGTGGCAAAAGTATTGTTGAAGGTGCATTGTCTTTTGCAGGAAACGACGCAAAATTCGCAACCATTGGCTGGTGCTTCGGAGGTGGATGGTCTCTGGAATCAACCCTCATCGCAGGCAGTGCAGCAGAAGCATGTGTCATGTATTACGGTATGCCGGTACAGGATGTGTCACGACTGAAAACATTGAACGCGCCTGTCCTTGGTATCTTTGGCAGCAAAGACCAGTGGATCAATCCGGACGTTGTGGAAACATTTAAAAAAAATATGAAAGAGGCCGGAGAAACACTCACTGTTGAAATGTATGATGCCAATCACGCATTTGCGAATCCAAGCAACCCTGAATTCAATGAGGAAGCAACGGCAGATGCTCATGCTAAAACAATTGCGTTTCTGAAAGCAAATTTAAAATAACACCCTTCTCAACCTATTCATTGAAAGGAGGCAAACGCCTCCTTTTTTTGTTGATGTTTGTTCCCAACAGCCGGCCGTCATTACACCTATTTTTAGTACTTTAGTAGTATGAGTAAACCTGCCAAAAAACTTTTCCTTCTTGACGCATATGCCCTGATCTATCGTGCTCATTTTGCTTTCAGCAAGAACCCGAGGATAAACTCCAAGGGCTTAAACACCGGGGTAATGCTGGGTTTCACAAATACCCTGCTGGAAGTTCTTCAAAAACAAAAGCCAACACATATTGCGGTTGCCTTTGATACCTCGGCACCTACTTTCAGACACATAGAATATGAAGAATATAAAGCCAATCGGGAAGAAACTCCTGAGGACATCCGGGTAGGGGTGCCCGTGGTAAAAGATATTATCAGGGGGTTTAACATCCCGATTTTGGAAAAAGACGGGTTCGAAGCAGACGACGTGATTGGAACGCTGGCGAAAAAGGCCGCGAGTGAAGGATTTGAAGTTTTTATGATGACGCCGGACAAGGATTTCGGACAATGTGTGGATGAACATGTATATCTCTATAAGCCTGCATTTATGGGCAATGCAGTAGATGTCCTCGGCGTGAAAGAAGTAAAGGAAAAATGGGATGTAGAGCGCGTAGACCAGGTAACAGATATGCTGGGACTCATGGGCGACAGCGTCGATAATATCCCTGGAATTCCCGGAATCGGTCCGAAAACAGCATCCAAATTATTACATGAATTTGGATCTGTCGAAGAGCTTGTCGCCAATGCAGATAAACTCAAAGGCAAGCAAAAAGAAAATGTTGAAAAATTCGGTGAGCAGGGAATTCTCTCAAAGCATCTGGCCACCATCAAAACGGACGTCCCAATTGAATTTGATGAGGATGCCCTGGTGTATGACGGACCGAAGGAGGAAATTCTAAAACCGCTTTTCGAAGAGCTTGAATTCCGAACACTTGCAAAACGTGTGTTTGGCGAGACCGCTGCACAAATCAGCCAGACTTCCAACGGGTCGGGCCAGCTCGATATGTTCAGCAGTGCTACACAAAACATCCTTGATATCGACGAGGAAAGTCTGGCAGTGGAAAAAGAAACCATTGAAACCACAGATCATGATTATCACATGGTTTCAGATGAAAAAACCATGAAGGAACTTGCAGGCTTTCTGGAAAAGCAATCTTCGTTTTGCTTTGACGTGGAAACCAATAATATCGATGCGGTCGAGGCACTTCTGGTAGGTATTGCATTTTCATATGTACCGGGTGAAGCATTTTATGTACCTGTATCGATTGACAAAAAGAAGGCGGCAGAAACACTCGGGCACTTCAAGGCCGTACTTGAAAATCCCAAAATTGAAAAGGTAGGTCATAATATCAAATATGATATTCTTGCCCTAAAAAAATATGGAATTGAAGTAGACGGCCCCGTTTATGATACGATGCTCGCTCACTATCTTATCGAACCCGAAACACGTCATGGCATGGATGCCCTGGCGGAGCAATATCTCAATTACAAGCCTGTACCCATTACTGAGTTGCTTGGTGCAAAAGGCAAGAATCAGAAGAACATGCAGGATCTCAAACCAGAGGACATAGTAGAGTATGCAGCCGAAGATGCCGATATTACCCTGCAGCTCAGGGATGTGCTGAACAAAGAAATTGAATCGACAGGTCTTGGGAATCTTCTTCGTAAGGTTGAGCTTCCGCTGGTGAATGTTCTTGCAGATATGGAATTCGAAGGCGTGCGGGTTGATGAGCATGTTTTATCCGCAATGTCCGGAGAATTGCAGGAAGCAAGCCTTAAAGCACAACAGGAAGTTTATCAACTCGCAGGGTGTGAATTCAATATTGCATCCCCAAAACAACTCGGAGAAGTTTTGTTCGACCGGATGAAGCTTGTGGATAAACCGAAAAAGACCAAATCCGGCCAATATGCCACTGGTGAGGAGATCCTGAGCAAGCTTGCGAACCAGCACGATATCGCAGCTAAAATTCTGGAATTCCGGGAATACCAAAAGCTGAAATCCACCTATGTGGATGCATTGCCAAAAATGATTAGCAAAACTGACGGGCGCATTCATACGGATTACAACCAGGCTGTTGCTGCAACGGGCCGATTGAGTTCAAATAATCCAAATCTTCAAAACATTCCGATCCGTACGGAAAAAGGAAGGGAAATCAGAAAGGCATTTGTAGCCCGCGATGATGATCACATTCTTCTTTCAGCGGATTATTCTCAAATTGAATTACGTATTGTAGCCGCATTTGCCGAAGACAAGGAGATGATTCGCGCATTCCGCGAAGGAAGGGATATCCACACGACTACCGCAAGTCGCGTATTTGATGTGGCACTGGAGGAGGTGGATCCAAATATGAGGCGGAAAGCCAAGGAAGTTAACTTTGGAATTATTTATGGCATCTCGGCATTCGGACTGTCACAAAATCTGAATATCTCCAGAACTGAGGCCGGGGATATCATCAAAGCTTATTTCAAGGAATTTCCCGGAATTAAAAAATATATGGATGCCTGTATCGAAAAGGCACGTGAAAAGGAATATGTGGAAACGATAATGGGAAGAAGGAGATACCTTCGGGATATCAACTCCCGAAATGCTACCATGCGCGGTTTTGCCGAAAGGAACGCCATCAATGCACCCATTCAGGGGAGTGCCGCCGACATTATTAAGCTTGCCATGATCAAAATTCACAACTGGCTGAAGAAGGAAAAACTACGTACCCGAATGATCATGCAGGTACATGATGAACTTGTGTTTGATGTCTATAAGGATGAATTGGAACTGGTCGAGAAGACTGTGGTTGATATGATGGAAAATGTAGTTGAATTGTCTGTTCCCATGAAAGTAGAAGCAGGCACAGGTGAAAACTGGTTAAAAGCTCACTAGCGCAATGAACAATTCCATAACCCGGGGCGACATACAACTGGCGCATGAAAGAATCCGGAAATATATTCACCGTACGCCGATTCTAACATGTGAGCAAATTGATGATATAGCCGGTTGTGAGATCTATTTCAAATGCGAAAACTTCCAAAAAGTTGGAGCATTCAAAGCCAGGGGTGGCTTGAATGCGGTGCTAAGCCTCTCTCAGGAAGAATTGAGTCAGGGAGTTACAACCCATAGTTCCGGTAATCATGCGCAGGCAATTGCGCTGGCAGCAAAAATTGCAGGGACACCCGCCTACATAGTCATGCCGGAAAATGCGCCCAGGGTGAAAATTGACGCTGTAAAAGGCTATGGTGCAGAAGTAATATTTTGTGCGCCCACATTAGAGGCGAGGGAAACAACCGTGGAAGACGTGATTCGTGAAAAGAACGCTACATTCATTCATCCCTACAATGATGAACGGATCATCAGCGGCCAGGCGACGTCCGCAAAAGAACTCATTGAAGATTTAAGCCCCCGGAAGCTTGCCGCAATTCTGACGCCGGTAGGAGGTGGAGGTTTACTTAGTGGCACAGCACTGTCTTCATTTTTTTATTCCAATGAAACATTGGTCTACGGATGTGAGCCCGAGGGAGCCGATGATGCCTTCCAATCCTTCAATGCCGGCCGTCTGATTCCACAGAAAAACCCGCAAACTGTGGCCGACGGCCTGCGTACCTCGCTCGGTGAAAAGACCTTCAGTATTATTTCCGAATATGTATCTGATATTCTCCTGGCAAATGACAAGGAGATCATCGATGCCATGACATTAATATGGCAGCGCATGAAAATTATCATCGAACCATCATGTGCCGTGCCATTGGCTGCTGTGCTAAGAAATCGTGAATTATTCTCCGGCAAGCAAATCGGGATTATCCTGAGCGGCGGGAATGTCGATGTTCAGCCCGGACTGGACGGCACCCGGCTCACTTTTTCAAACTAGTTCTCCCACATTCTGGTCGTAGATCACATTCTTCATTTTGGTCTCCTTCTGGTCGTAGATCACATTCTTCATTCTGGTCGTAGATAGGAATCTACGACCAGAATGTAGTTAATTAAAAAAGGTCGTAGATAGGAATCTACGACCAGTAGTTTTATTCATAAAAAAAGGCCGTCCTTGAGGACGGCCTCCTTTTTGAAATATGTCGGGATTAACCTACTTCTTCATTCCTACAATGTCATAGGCTCCCATCGATTGAATATTCATTTGCCCTTTGTAACGGTCTCCATCAACGATCGCTTCGGAATTGATCATAATAGTCTGGCCGCCACCATCAACTGCAAAGGTAAATTTCAATACATTACCTTCCAGGGAAATATCACTCAGTTCATAACTTCCCATATCAGTGGAAAGCGTACCCTTGTATTTACCTTTCTTACCATCGAAGATGAGCTCGCCCTTTGTTTCTCCCTGGGGAGTGTCGGCAACAAATGACCAGGTTCCTGCAATTTCAACATTTGCATTGGCATCTGCCGTCGCCCGGAATGAATCAAATTTAGACATCATGTCATCCCTAGGGAAGGTATTATCCTTCAGGTTTGTATCACCCGTCAGCTCCTGGGGATCCAGGGAAACACTGGCAACTTCCTTGTCAAAATAAAATACTTTCGTAACCTCTTTCTCATTCATGCGCCAGATCTCAGCCGGTATCTTCTCCGTTTGAGTTGTGCCATCGGTGAACGTAAATTCTATCAAAAGAGGCGTAACCAAACCGCCCTGATTACTAAACTTGATCTGATAGAAGTTCTTATCAGCCAGCTTCGCCATAATGGCCTTGTCATCCACACGATTCATGAATTCACCATAGAAACGAGGATCAGTATCTACCAGTGAAAATGGCTCAGGAGAATCGAGGCCAGTAGCTTCAGAACCACCGGCAGTCATGTTTCCACCCTGAACGGTGCGTCCTTTATTCTCAATATCACCTTGCTCATTTCGCATACGATACCATTTTACTTCATCGACTGAAACGTCTACATGGTCAACACCATAGAACCATCCTCTCCAGAACCAGTCAAGATCCACTGCCGAGGCATCCTCCATTGTACGGAAAAAGTCTGCAGGCTTCGGATGTTTAAATTTCCAGCGATTCGCATATTCCTTAAATGCAGCATCAAATAATTCAGGTCCCATAACAACTTCCCGGAGAACCGTAAGCGCTGCCGCAGGTTTTCCATATGCATTCGGGCCGAATTGCATGATCTGCTCTGAGTTGGTCATAATTGGACGAATATATTTCTTGTCCCCTTTCATATATCCAACAACTCCTTTGGGCGTACCCCAAACCAGATCAAGATCAGGATAACGTACACGCTTGGTTTCTTTTTCAAGAAACGTATTCAATCCTTCATCCATCCATGTCCACTGGCGTTCATCAGAGTTCACGATCATCGGGAAGTAGTTGTGACCAACCTCATGGACGATCACGCTGATGTTTCCGTCACGCACACGGTCTGAATAATTGCCTTTGGCATCCGGGCGGCCATAGTTAAAGCAGATCATTGGATATTCCATTCCCTGGTTTGCCGCATTCACAGAGATTGCAACAGGGTAGGGATAATCAAATGTACGCTCCGAATATACTTCCAGGGTGTTCTTGATAGCCAATGTTGACTCACGCTCCCACAGGGGGTTTCCTTCTTTGGGATAAAAAGACATCGCCAGCGGAGTAGTCGTAGGCAGTTTCACCGCCTGTGCATCCCAGATATATTTGCGGGAAGAGGCAAATGCAAAATCCCGAACCATATCGGCTTTGAACCTCCAGGTTGAAGACTTGCTGGATTTTGATTTCTCCTTGTCGCGGGCTTCCTTCTCAGTTACGATAAACACCGGAGCGTCATATGTTTTCTTCGCCTTCTCAAGCCGATCATATTGATCCTTCGTAAGTACTTCCTTCGCATTTTCCAGTGTTCCGGTCGCTGCGACAATATGATCGGATGGAACGGTAATATTTACCTCAAAATTTCCGAAGGTAAGGGCAAACTCACCCCTGCCAATAAACTGTTTGTTTTGCCACCCTTCATAGTCATCATAAACAGCCATTCTTGGATACCACTGAGCGCATGTATAGGCATAATTGTCATCCGATGGAAAATACTCATATCCTCCACGTCCGCCAATAAGCATACGGTCGTAAATATTGTAGGACCAGTCAATGGAAAATGTAAATGTATCACCCGTCTTCAGAGGAGTCGCAAGATCAACACGCATCATAGTCCTGTTAATGATATGCGGAAGGTCTTTACCGGATGCATCTTTTACACTTCGGATCTTAAAACCGCCGTCATAATCCAGCGCATTCATGTTGGATGCGAAGAATTTTGCTGCCGTACTATCCCGGATAGATGAGCCTTTCGTCTGATCGGCCAGGTTATCCTTCGCCCGCACGTTCTGATCAAGCTGAACCCAGAGATATGTGAGTGCATCCGGAGAATTATTGTAATACGTAATGGTCTCAGACCCTGTCAGGACCTGGGTCTTATCATCGATCGAAACATCGATTTTATAATCGGCACGTTGCTGCCAATATGCTTCGCCCGGAGCTCCTGAACCGGTTCTGTAGGTATTCGGTGTAGGAAGCTCCTGACCGAGTTGCTCAAACTTCTTCTCCCAGTCTTCCTGAGCCCAGCTGTTTCCTGCGGCTATTAACATGGCCAGAAACAGGAACATTCTCGTAATCTTCATATGAGTAATTGGTTTTTTATCAAAAATAAGAAGGCTAATAAACTATTAGCCTCCCATTTCATTTATTTTCCGCTGTTTTTTTTCATTTCGTCGAACTTGCTCATTTCTTCCGATCGGGGGAATACGTTATTCTCCGTATTCACATCCGCTGTTTGCTTGTCCGGATCAATGGCAATCGAGGCAACTTCCTTGTCCAGCATAAAGGTCTTTGTAACCTGCTGTTCGTTATACCTCCAGATCTCTGCCGGAATTTTTTCCGTCTGGGTTGTTCCATCTGTAAAGGTAAACTGCACGATGATCGGCATTACCAGTCCCCCTTCATTCTTAAAGGTCAGCTGGTAATAATTCTTGTTGCGAAGTTTTTCGATCACCGCCTTGTCATCAATCCGGTTCTGAAATTCGCCATAGAAACGTGGATCTGTTTCGGTGAGTGAAAATTCCTGGGGGCCTGCGGAGAAATCCATATTTTCGCCTTTTCCAGCAGCTGCAGTGAGGTCACCCTGTTTCACGTTCTTACCCTTGTTTTCAATATCCTCATTCTCCTGGCGCATTCTGAACCACTTCACATCAGAAAGATTGATATCAACATTATCGACTGTGTAGAACCATCCTCTCCAGAACCAGTCCAGGTCGAATGCAGAAGCATCTTCCATCGATCGGAAGAAATCTCCCGGCATGGGTCTTTTAAAAGCCCAACGTTGCGCATATTCCTTGAAGGCTGCATCGAAAAGTTCAGGACCCATTACCGCCTCACGAAGTATGCTCAGTGCTGTGGCAGGCTTTCCGTAAGCATTGTTTCCAAACTGAAGGATCTGCTCCGAATTGGTCATGATAGGCCGCATTGAATTTTTGTCCCCTTTCATGTAATTCACAATATTCGGGGCAGGCCCGCGGCGTGAAGGGAAATTATCATAATTCTCTACCTCGGTACGATACTGAACAAATGAATTAAGTCCTTCATCCATCCATGTCCACTGTCGCTCATCAGAATTTATGATCATAGGAAAGAAGTTATGGCCCACTTCATGGATCACAACACCGATCATTCCATATTTAACCCTGTCGGAATAGCTTCCGTCCTCATTAGGCCGTCCGAAATTAAAGCATATCATCGGGTATTCCATTCCAATGGATGCCGCATGTACGGAGATCGCCACAGGATAGGGATAATCAATAGTATATTTGGAATAGGTTACGAGCGTATTTTTTACCGCTTTCGTAGATTCCTGTTCCCAAAGTGGGTTGCCCTCTTTAGGATAGTAGGACATTGCCAGGGGTGTATTGTCACCTACCTTAACCGCCTGTGCATCCCAGATAAACTTTCGTGAGGTTGCAAATGCAAAGTCACGAACATTATCAGCATGATAGACCCATGTTTTAGTGCCTTTCGCCTTATCCTTTTCATTGGCGATGGCTTCTTCTTCAGTAACGATGATCACAGGCTTATCAAAAGATTTCTTCGCCTGCTCAAAACGTGCGAGGTGTTCTTTCGACAGAACGTCAGAAGCATTCTGCAATGAGCCGGTTGAGGCTACAATATGATCTTCGGGAACTGTGATCTTAACCTTGAAATTTCCAAATTCAAGGGCGAACTCGCCGCGTCCTAAAAATTGTTTATTCTGCCATCCATTGTAATCATCATAAACGGCCATTCTCGGATAAAACTGGGCAATGGTGTACAGGTAGTTTCCATCTTTTGGGAAATACTCGTATCCGCTCCTTCCGCCATCTTCCATGCGGTCATTCACCGTATAGTGCCAGCCAATATTAAATGAATACTTCTCGCCCGGTTTAAGTGGCGCGGGAAGGTTTACACGCATCATGGTCTTGTTGATCACATGATCAAGCTTTTTTCCCGAAGCATCAGATACGTCAGTGATTTTGAACCCTCCTTCATAATCACTAACGCCCATTCCCTGCGCAAAGAATTTGGCAGGAATACTATCACGAATACCCGAAGTACTCACCTTCAGTGTATTTGTTTCCGGTTCACGAACATTCTGATCCAGCTGCACCCATAGATAAGTAAGGGCATCCGGCGAATTATTAAAATATGTGATCGTTTCCGTTCCGGTAATTCGGTTATTTGATTCATCCAGCGTAACGGCTATGTCATAATCCGCACGTTGTTGCCAATAGGCCTCACCCGGAGCACCACTTCCTGTACGGTATTCATTAGGCGTGGGAAGCATTTGCCCGAGCTGCTCAAATTTCTGTTGCCAGCCATCTTCCTCCTGGGCAAACCCAACAGTGAATAAGCCGAATGTTAAAATCAATAAAAAGACTCTTTTCATAATTAATCTATCAAATGTTGCCAATACGGTGTTTCTGTTATCAAGTATAGTGCCACTCCACCCACCGCCGAGGAGATGACCAGACGCCAGTCTCTGCGTGCTATTCCGATAAGATCCACGAATATAAAACTAAATAGAAGGAAAATGACAACGATTATTATTTGACCAACCTCTAAACCAAGATTAAAGGCCAATAACTGTGATGCAATTTCGTTGTTCCGGCCCATAATAGCCCGCAGGTAATTTGAAAAGCCCAATCCATGGATAAGTCCGAAGCCTATCGCCAGAATATAATTGGTCTGAACTTTGCTCGTTGCTATTCTGGACTCCTTTCTGAAAAGGTTTGAAAGTGCTGTTAGAAAAATGGTTACCGGAATCAAAAATTCAATTAACTCATCATTAAAAGGAATTAATCCCAGCGTTGCTAGTGCCAGCGTAATGGAATGTCCAATAGTGAATGCAGTTACAAGAATCAATACCTTCCTCCAATCGGAAATCAGGTATATGGAGGCCAGCGCAATAATAAAAAGCTTATGGTCTAACCCATCCCGTTGAAGAATATGATCCCATCCAAGCTCCAGGAATATCTTAAAATCAGACATGCGTGCAAAATTAGTTCATTGCAAAGTTTAATTATTACTTTTGTTCGGAAGAATCAAGAGATGAAAAAGTTCCTGAATTTTACACTAATGGCCATAACCCTGTTGCTTACGGCGGCCCACCCCATTCACGTTAGCGTTACAGATGTAGAATTTGTGCAGGAAAAGCAGGAACTGCAGATTATTGTGCGGATTTTTACCGATGACTTGGAGCGTGAAATCCGCTCCGAAATCAATAAACCAAATATCGATATTCTGTTGCCTGGCGATGGTTATACTTCAGACGGACTGTTCAACGACTATCTGAACAAACACCTTCAATTCAGCGTCAATGGAAAAGAAAAGGAATATGAATACTTAGGCCATGAAGTAGACTCCGGGTCGGTCATCTGCTACCTTCTCATCGGAAAGGTGAAAAAACTTGAATCACTCTCGGTAAAGAATGACATCCTGGTAAGAATCCATGATGACCAGGTTAATCTCGTCCATGTGACCATTGATGATGAAATACGTACCATGAAGTTTGTTCGTGGAGAGGAAACACAATCAAAAACCTTTGAAGAATAAGTCTGTAAGACGTACCCATTTCTTCCCCGTATGAATCAATAAAACCATGCTCCCGGCGGTCCAGCACATTTCCAGGTTTCGCTCCTTTACAGATTGCCACGCCTCCTCAAATCTGCTTTTTTTCAAATCCCTGAAAGCCACCGTGAGATGGGGTCTGAATGGACGATCCCTGTAGTTGGCATTGAATATGTTATGCTCCTTTTTCATGAAACCCAGAAGCCCTGATTGTAATTCTTTCATAGCCTCATTCGGTACAACATCAGCGTAAATCACACGTGGAGGAAATGCACCGAATCCGTTTAGTGCGACATCAAAGCTTGAATATTTCCGGGCAAAGACCGAAAGTGATTCGATCAGGCTTGATTCCTTGTCTGCCCTGAACCTGAATGGCATATGCAATGTAATATGTGGTGGGGAACGAAGGGCGGCGTGACTATCAAACTCTCTGGAAAATTCTTCCTTGATTTTCCATAATTCCGATTCCAGTTCTTCCGGAGGAATAAGGGCAATGAAATACTGTTTCTTTATTTTATCAGTCGGCGTAGTCACTCTTCCCGAATTTGTACGTTGAAAAGTACATAAATCAATAGAAAATACGTGCTAAAACATTCCCAGGATTTGGCGGGTCTGAGCTAAATAGGAAGATCCGAACAGGTTCACATGGATAAGGAGCGGATAGAGATTAAGCACATCCCAAAAGACACGAACTTCTGAGACAAGAGGAGTATGGCTTTGATAACCTTCATAAAATGCATCCGGGAAACCTCCGAACAACGTTGTCATCGCAAGGTCCACATGCCGGCTCGAATAACTTACTGCCGGATCAATTAGAACAGGATCCCCGTCTGAGCTGAACATTACATTTCCACTCCAAAGATCTCCGTGAACAAGTGAGGGAGTCTCATCCTTCATTTCCTTTTCAATCCAGTCCATAACTCGCTGAAACTGATCCAGATCTGCTGCATTCAGATGACTTTTTGCCAGGGCTATCTGAGGAAGGAGTCGTTCCTGCCTGAAAAATTCAGCAAAGGTTTCGTGTGTACGATTTGATTGCTGTAATGAGCCCATGTAATTGTCATGATCAAGACCGAATTTTTCCGCTCCAACGGAATGTATTTCTGCAAGTTCGATTCCAAATCTGCGCCAGTCTTTCGCCGTTCCATTCCCGGATTCAATATATTCAAGGAGAAGTGCATCATGTTCATCCCCTTCAAAAGTTGCCAGCACCTCGGGAATGCGGCAGCTTTTCGCCGTTTTCAATTCAGCCAGTCCCTTCGCTTCGGCAAGGAACATTCCTGGAAACCTGCTGCTGTTATTCCACTTAAGGAATGCCTCACCACCGGTTCCGGCAACCCTTCCGCCATTATTGATACAACCTCCCGAGGCAGGGGAAAAAGAAATCAGCGCACCCAGATGTGACTCGCAAAATTCCTTCAGCTCTCTCGTAAGGGCATGAAGACTCATTTCTTAAATGCTGCATCCAGATCTGCAATCAAATCGGCTGAATCTTCAATGCCGACAGACAAACGAAGCAGGTTGTCAGATATGCCTACCTTCTTACGTCCCTCAGGGCCAATTTTAGCATGGGAGGTGAGCCGTGGTGAGGTGATTGTTGATTCAACGCCACCCAGACTCATAGCAGGACGAATAATAGTTAATTTTCTCACAAATGCATCCGGGTCTGATGTTATCTCGAACGACAGCATACCCCCGAAACCCGACATTTGCCTTTTCGCAATTTCATGTCCGGGATGTGACTGCAATCCTGGATAATATACCGCATTGACATCCGGGTGATCAAAAAGATATTCACTTACCTTCATGGCGTTTTCATTGATTTGCCGAACCCTTAATGCAAGGGTTAGCATGCTCCGTTCAAGCAAATGACACATCTGAGCATTGAGGTTCCCGCCATAATTTACAGAATGCTCTCTGATCTGGCTGAACAGAGCTTCTGAGGTTACCACTGCTCCGCACAGAATATCACTATGGCCACCGAGATACTTGGTCCCGCTATGGATTACAACATCAATCCCCAGGGAAATCGGGTTTTGATTCACGGGTGAAGAAAAGGTGTTATCAATCACAGATATGAGATCATTTGCCTGCGCAAATTGTACGACAAGCGCAAGATCTATGATATTCAGCAAAGGGTTCGATGGTGTTTCAACATACACCATACGTGTCTCCGGGGTAAGTGCAGCTCTAAGGCTTTCATCATCCACAGTATCGATGAATGTATAGCGGATACCCATCCTTTTCATTTCACTTGTGACAGCGTGATGTGTTCCGCCATACAGGTCATTTTGAAAAATCGCATGATCTCCGGGAGATAGTAACGAAAACAACGTCGAGTAGATCGCAGCCATTCCCGACCCATATATAAGAGCCCGCTCGCCCTTTTCCAACGCGGCAATTTTGGTGGCAACGGCGATCATATTCGGAGTATTGAAATACCGCGGATAGGCATGAAAATCCACATCCAGATAATTATATGCCGTAGCAGGGTATAGTGGTGAAACAACACCCTTGTGCTGAGGATCACTTACGGCTCCGGTATGGATACAAACCGTAGAGATTCCCCAATTCTTATTTCCATCGAATGACTTCTCCATGCTTCTTGATATTTACAAATGGTGGAATACTTTCCAATATTTCAGTATACAATGCCCGGGCAAGACCGGATTTTACAAAATTTCTGTGTGTCACCATGCTAACCTCCCGCACAGGTACAGGTTCTTTGAAGTATCTCAGTTTTAACGCAGAAACCGAATCCATATCATTGGTCGCCAGTGAAGGCAATAGCGTCATACCTCCATTCTTGTCAACGAGCTTTTTTAATGCCTCGAGAGATCCGCTTTCATAAGTAAACCTGCGATTCATCCGTTTATAATCACCGCAAATTTTCAAAACCTGATCACGAAAGCAATGTCCTTCGTTCAGCAACAACAATTCCTCCGTATGGAGGTTTTTTGCATCCAGCTCTTTCTCCTGGTAATACTCATTCTCCTCTGAAACATAGCCTACGAAATCTTCATAATACAGTGGTCTGACGGTAAAATCAGGATCATTGAACGGAGTAACGATCAGGCCGATATCAATTCTTTCTGATTTCAGCTTCCGCAATACATCATCTGTGATCATTTCCTCGATATGCAGCGTTACTTCGGGGTATTTTTCAAGAAATTTGTTGATAAAAAGAGGAAGAAGGTAAGGAGAAATGGTAGGAATAATGCCTACCACAAATTCACCACGGATCTCCCCTCGCTCCGAAGAAACCATCTCCTGAATTTTCCGCATCTCATGAATGACCACTTTTGCCTGTTCGATGATCCTGGTTCCTGATTCGGTGGGCTCCACCGGCGTCTTCGCCCGGTCGAAGATCAGTATGCCAAGCTGATCCTCAAGTTTCTGGATCTGCATACTCAACGTTGGTTGAGTGATATGGCAACTTTCCGCAGCCCGTCCGAAATGCCGGTATGTATCAACAGCGATGATATATTCAAGTTGAATAATGGTCATGGAACCAAATTAAAGAATAATGTTAAGATGATTTAACAAAAATTTATTCTACACCCGGAAACCTCTTGAGCCTCTTCACGTTATTTATGTAAACCACTGAATACATGACTACTACGAAAAAGCAGGCTATTCTCCGGTCTCTTGAAAGCATGTCAGCTTCTGAAACAGAACAGTTGCTTAATTTTATTCGCGGGTTGCTTTACAACCCATCGAATGATTATAGCCATCTGTGCAGAAAAGCACATGGAATGAAAGAGATCAGGCAGGCATTGCGTACAGCACCACCGTTTTAGGTGTACTGAACGTAATTCCTCCAGCGCTCAAGAACTTCAACAAAGTCTTCCGGCAGGGGGGCTTCAAAGAATACTTTTTCTCCAGTCCGCGGATGCACAAACCCCAGTGTCGCCGCATGAAGTGCCTGTCCTTTCAGACATTTAAAGCAATTCTCTACAAAGCTTCGGTATTTAGAAAACACTGTACCTTTCAGGATCTTATCACCTCCATAGGTTGGATCATTGAACAATGGATGGCCAATGTGTTTCATATGCGCCCTGATTTGATGCGTTCGTCCCGTTTCCAGTTTGCATTGTACAAGTGATACATATCGCAGTTTTTCCACAACTTCATAGTGGGTTACTGCTCTTCTTCCAATCGATTCGTCATCAAAAGCCATCGTAATCCTTCGGTCTTTTGGGCTTCGCCCCAGATTGATATCGATCGTTCCGGATTCAGGTTCCGGAATGTCCCAAACCAACGCCAGGTAGGTGCGTTCGATGGAGTGGTCATAAAATTGTTTTGCAAGGCTGTTCATTGCCCGCTCGCTTTTGGCGATGACAAGAAGTCCTGACGTGTCTTTATCAATTCGGTGAACCAATCCCGGCCGACCTGTATTGCCTTCCATTTCCGGCAGTTGCTGGAAATGATAAACCAATGCATTCACCAGTGTCCCTGTCCAGTTTTGATAGGCCGGGTGTACGACCATTCCGGCTGGCTTGTTCACTACCAGGATGTCTTCATCTTCAAATACAATATTCAAGGGGATATCTTCCGGAATTACCTCATCTTCCCGTGGGGGTTCCGGGAATAGCACCGAAATCACATCTCCGGACCGAACCTTATAATTCGGCTTGACCCCGGCATCATTTACAGTAACGAACCCGTCATTTATTCCCTGCTGAATCTTGTTGCGTGTTACGTTCGGAAGCTTATCGAATAAGAATTTATCAATCCGCAACGCGGTTTGCCCGGCATCCACAACAATGCGGTGATGTTCATATAACTCATCGTTTTCTTCTTCGTCAATCATTTCAGTCTGCTTATTCCATTCCTATTGGTGAGCCATCCGGGATCCTCGGAACATCCGGCATCTCGTATTCATCCGGATCATCCAGAAATGTTGCGATGTCCTTCGCCATCCGCGCATGATGTGCTTTTTGCATAAAGTCGCTGCCAGGGTTTTTCTCCAGCCATCCAGCAAGATCACCAAGTTTCATCATTACAACGGATTTCACATCATCCGATGAATCTTTATTTCTTGCCAGCATGATGAGTGAGGCAACCAGGGTATTATCAACGGTTCTGCCAATCTGTGCCATCTGACTATCAGTTTCGGGCGTCTTGATTGTCGCTGAAACTGCAGCATCTATTACCGCTGAAAGTGACGGCTGGTTACTATCCATTGCATTATGTGTGATGAGTCGTTGAGCTCTTGCGGGATAAAAAAGCATTGAGAATGTCATATGTGCTGCAGATTCCGCAGCTGCAACCGGATCAAATGTAAGACCAGTTCGTGAATCAACCAGTTCTCGTCCACCGTCATAACCACTTGGTCTGGGAGGTATCAAAGCGAGCAGTTCCTTCGAAAGCACCAGGGTTTCAGGTGCCACAGTCTTTAGCAAGGAAGTAAGCGCTGCATTTTGCATTGCAGGATCAATCATCTTTGTTGGGAACTGACCGTCACCCCGAAGAGCATAACGATATTCCAGTCCGCCGATAAGTTTTACCACAGCCTCTGTTTGATACCGATGGAGAAAATAGACAGGTACCAGAACATCCTCAAGCTGTGCATAGGGCTGATGATTACGAATATTGTTCTCACCGAAATTCGAAAGGGCAAGTTTGCGCACTTCGAGTATTTCATTCAACCCGTCTACCACATTGGATCCATTGTCCCACAAATGTGCACTGGGATGTGAACCATCCATTGGCCGCGCATCCTGGTCAGTTAAAAACGTTAATCCATCCTCCAGTGATTTCGAGATAATCTCATCCAGGGCTTTTTTCTCATCTACACCTGCCGGAAAATCCTGGTATCCATAGGTAATCGATACCTTATCCCACGCACCAATCTTGTCGTCATACGCATCACTGAGATCAATTTCACCATTGGTGATCTTCACCAGTGGGTGAGGATAATCCATAACAGATGCACGTCCTTCTGTACTCGATGTATAGCTGTGGCCCAGCCCGAGCGTATGTCCAACCTCATGAGCCGATAACTGACGCAGCCTGGCAAGCGCCATTTCCTGCATTTCGGCAGGCACGACATCGCCATTTTCATAGGGCGCCAACAGCCCTTCGGCAATCAGAAAATCCTGCCTTACCCGCAGTGATCCCAGTAAAACATGGCCTTTAATAATCTCTCCAGTTCGCGGGTCTGCTATTGATGAGCCATAAGACCACCCACGCGTACTGCGATGCACCCAGTTGATCATATTATAGCGCACATCCAGCGGATCGGCATCTTCCGGAAGCATCTCGACCTGGAAGGCATTGATATATCCGGCCGCTTCGAATGCCTGGTTCCACCAGCGGGCGCCTTCCAGAAGAGCTGATCTGATAGGCTCCGGCGTACCGGGGTCCAGATAATAAATGATGGGTTCGACGGGCTCGCTCCTGTCAGCCGTCGGATCTTTTTTCTTCAAACGGTGACGTGCCAGGAATCGTTTGGCCAGCGGCTCGCTGATGGGTGTGGCATAATCAAAATATTCATATCCAAAATAGCCGGCACGCGGATCAAATTCACGGGGCTCATAGTCATCATCAGGAAGTTCGATAAAGGAATGATGTTCGCGCACCGTGATATTTTCAGCATCAGGGGCCACCGAACGTAAATAGCGTCCTGTAGGAGTTCCCTTAAAGCTCAGTATCGTTTCAATTTCTATATTTTTTGGAAAAGCACGGGTTTGCTCCATGTAAAAGGCCGATCGGGTTTTATCCACACTGTAGCTGCCTTCCCCACCTCGTTTGAGACGATTGCTCACACCATGTGCATCCTGCATAAAAAAATCAGTCGCATCTACGAGAATTTTATCATCTTCCTCCGTTACCAGGGTAAAGCCCCAAATCACGGAACTGGCAAATGCATCTTCCACGGCTTTACGCTCGGCAGCATTCTCACTGTTTGCGCGAAACCAGTAATTGACTTCCGTCAATAATATTTTGGGACCATGCCTTTCGAATTTCACTACTTTCTCGCCACCGAGCTGATTTCTGTCGAGGCCTATATCATTCGATCCCAGGCCGGCTGCCAGGGAATAAGCATAGAGGAATTCCTGGTCAAGCTTATCGATGACAAGGTAAATTTTATCGGTCTTCGGATCGTGATAAAAATCAAAGTAGCCATCAAAAGCAGTCATCCCCGCAACCTTTCCTTCAATCCCCGAAGGTGTTGTGGATTTACTGGACTGTGAGTTTGAGGTTTTTGCCGCGGAACAGGCAGAAAGGATAATGAGAAAAATTACTGTTAAACGCATATATCAAAGGATTCAATGGGGTCCTAAAACTAAAGATAAATCAAAAGATCGAAAGCATTTCACTAAAAATCCTAACTTGATTGTGACCATTTCGGGTTCTTAGATTATATGACCAGCAACTTTACCTTATCGCCCTTGCAAAATTCGCGACATATGACCGATGAGGAAATCCGTGAGGAGAATTCACTGGTTGAACGAGCCAAGCGGAATCCGGAAGCATTTGGAAAGCTTTACGATAAATATTTCGAAGGCATTTTCCACTTCGTTTTTCGCCGTACTGATGATGAAGACCTTGCAGGGGACCTTACGTCACAGACTTTCCTGAAGGCATTGCAGAATATCCGAAAATATGAATTTAAGGGATTGCCCTTTAGCGCCTGGTTATACAGGATCGCGGCGAATGAGGTAAACAAACACTATTACAGTAAAAAGAGGACACCGGTATTTTCCCTGGAGGAAGAACGGATAATGGAGATCTTTGAGCAAAATGATCATCAGTTCACGCAATCGCAAATAGACCTGCTGGTAAAATCACTGAATGAACTGCCCACGGAGACGATGGAAGTACTGGAAATGCGGTTCTTCGAAGGGAAAAACTTTCGCGAGATTTCGTATATTCTGAATATAGGCGAAAGCGGCGCAAAAATGCGTCTCTACCGCGCAATCGATAAATTGAGAAAGAATTTTAACCTGAATTGGGAGGAATAATGGGAAGACATGAAATAAGGCTTCGTCGAAACCGGATGACTTCCAGACGCATGGAGCGTCATAAGAATTATCAGGACATCCTCCGGCAACACCGGCAGCACCGGCGCGGGCGTATTGTTAAAATATTGCTCTATATGATTGCCCTGCTGGCACTGATCTTTGTGATATACTTCGCTATGCACAGGGTATCGGAATCAAAAGAAACTGAAGACACCAGGCCTGTTACGGCTCAAATTATATCCAGGCCGGATATTGATTTTTCACTAAACAAAAAAGAAGATGGAAACAAGAAAACATCCGCAACTGGACATTTATCGTAACTCCGGCCTGTTCTTCCAGATTGGACTGCTGGTCACCCTGCTCCTGGTGGTAAGCGCCTTTGAATGGCGCAGCGTCCAGGAAGATCCTGAAATTGATTTTTCCAACTTGAGGGGGGATGAAATCGATTTGATATTGCCTACAAAAATTCCAGAGCCTGTACGTCCTCCAAAACCTAAGAAAGTAAATATTGTGCCCGAAAAAGAACCCGAAGAGATTCAACCCGAAGAACTGGGCC